>JBASWL010000193.1:0-6892 GCA_049276455.1 Georgfuchsia sp.
GGCGACTATATTCTCAATGGGCAGAAGTGTTTCATCACGGCATGGGAAGAAGCTGCCCACGCCCTGGTGGTCGCGCGCACGTCGCCGGTTGATGCGGCCAAACGTACTTCGGGCCTCACGCTGTTCATCGTCGACACCAAGGCGAAGGGTACCAGCTCGACCGAGATGGACCTCGCGGTTTATTTGCCGGAGAAGAACTACGTCGTCAATTTCGACGACGTGGCGGTGCCCGCCGAGAGCATTCTCGGCGCCGAAGGCCGTGGTATCGAGGCGCTGTTCGACTGCCTCAATCCCGAACGGCTCCTTGTCGCGGCGATGAACCTGGGCATGGCCGACCATGTGCTCAATCGCGCCGTCGAGTATGCCAAGGTACGGGCGCCGTTCGATGCGCCGATCGGTTCCTACCAGTCCGTGCAACATCCGATGGCGATTGCCAAGACGCGCATTGAAGCCGCGCGCGGCATGCTCTACAAGGCGGCGCAGAAATACGACGAAGGCAAGAACATCGGACTGGAGGCGAACATGGTCAAGTATCTGTCTGCCGAAGCCTTCAAGTGTGCGGCCGACATTGCGGCGACTGCGTTCGGCGGTTCTTACGCGGACCTGTCGCAGGACATCATCCCGTTCTACCTGATGGCCAAGTTGGTCGAGAACTCTCCGATCAACAACAACATCGTGTTGAGTTTCATCGCGCAACAGGCGCTTGGCTTGCCCAAATCCTATTGACCGGAAAGGGAGCTAATGTAATAAGCATATTCCCATCACGGTGCCTGTCATGAACAACCCCCCCCGCTTTTAGGAAGAAACCATCAAAGGAGACGTCAAATGGGTACGGTTTCCGAACTTGTCAAACCAGGTATCAATCCGCCCGTCGCTGCAATTGGTAAATCGCGGACGACCGCGAGACTGGCGCAGTTCATTGCCGAGACGCGCTACGAAGATATTCCGGCAGAGGTGATCCATGCGACCAAGCGCATGATCCTCGACGAAATCATCGTCGCCGCAGCCGCCTTCGATACGCCGATGGGCAAGGCGTTACTGCAGCTCAAAGCTAGCCTCGGCGGCATGCCGGAGGCGACGGTTGTGGTCGATGGCCGCAAGCTGCCTGCGCAAAGCGCGGCGTATATCAATGCCCAGCTCGCCAATCTGCTCGATGCCGACGAGACGATGCTCAACAGGATGCACACGGTGTCCGCGAGTGTCATGACGGCGTTGGCCTTGGCGGAACGGGCCGGGGCGAACGGCAAGGATTTGATTGCGGCGATTGCGACCGGATATGACATCTCTGCCCGGGTCGGCATGTCGTTGCGGCAGTTCGTGCCGGACGGCAAGGGCGGGCAGGTCTTCTCTCGCTTGTATGGTTTCAGCTGGATGACGTTCGGCGCTGCGGCAACCGCGGGACGCCTGCTGGGCCTGGACCAGGCGCAGATGGCGCGCACGATCGGCCAAGCCTACGCGACCACGCCGGTTTATTTCGACCAGATGAAGAACAAGCAAGTGCTGCTATCCGACGGCGGACGCGCGAGCTGGCACAAGTATCAGATGTCTGGCGCGATGGCGGAGGCGGGCATCAACGCCGCGCAGCTGTGCTCCTATGGCTGGATCGCGCAGTCGGATGTGCTCGACGAGGGCAGCGAATTCTGGCTGTCGTTTGCCGCGCCGGGTTGCGATTGGAATGCCATGTACGGCGGCCTGGGTGAAAAATGGTATATCGCCGAGTCGGCGATCAAGCCTTATCCATTTTGCCGCTTCGCCCATCAGTCCTTGGATATCTTCACCAAGATCGTCAGCGACGAGAAGCTGGCGGCGGACGAGATCGAAGATGTGCTGCTGCGCATTCCTCCCCATCAACTCAGCGAAACGCTGGCGAAGACCCGCTTTGCGGACGAAGGGCTGAAGCTGATGGGCAGTCATCCGACCGCGCTGGCTCTGATTGCGCTGGGCATTCCGCCCGGTCCCAAATGGTTCAATGCCGACCTCAGCAGCGAACGAGTGCGCAGTTTCGCCCGCAAAGTCCGCCATGAGGTCAATGCTGAATGGGGGCCGCTGCTGGCCGAGCAGATGGAAAAAGAGGGCGTCCTGCGCTACATTCCTACGGAGGTCATTGTCCGCACGCGTTCCGGCGCCGAATATCGCGGCTTTGCGCAATCCGCCCATGGCGATCCATGGGCGGCGGGCTTCGAAATGACGGATGCCGAGCTTGGCGACAAGGCGCGGGGCTATCTGGACGGCATTCTGCCGGCAGCCAAGATCGATGCGCTGATTACGGCGGTATTTGATCTCGACAAAGCGTCGGATGTACGGGCTGTAGCGCATGCCATGTCGCGCTGAAACAGGTTGCGAATTGGATCGTTCCCTGCGATGGGCTGCGGATGATAGCCCTGTCTTGGGTTGTGCAACACATTCATAGGAAATAGCGCATGTCTTTATCGATCGACGGCAAGATTGCTTTGCTTACCTGCAACTCAAAATCCTCACCTCAATGCTCCCTGTCATTTGATTGACATGGGAAATGATCCACACTCAGTGCACAATATCCTGAATAGAAAGGCGACACATTTATGGCCAATAGAATTTACTCGCAACTAAGAGAAAAGATAGATACCTACTCTTTCGGTTTTCCCGCGACTTCATCGGGCGTGGAAATAGAGCTCCTCCAGAAGTTGTTTACTCCGGATGAGGCCGAGGTGGGAGTGAATCTCGGCATGAAACCGGAGCCGGTTGAAGTGATAGCGGCGCGCATGAACCGGGATCCAAAAGAGTTGGCCGGGGTTCTCGCCGGAATGGTCCGGAAAGGCACGGTATTCAACAGCGTATCGCGGCAAGGAGAGACCCGTTATCACGGGGCGCCGTACATGCATGGGCTTGCGGAAAACTCCGCAGGGAATATGGATCCGGAGCTTGCAAAGCTGTTTGAGCGGTATCAGGAAGAATCCGATGGCTTCCTGCAATACTTTGGGGCGCTGCCATTGCAGTCCTTTGTTCGATTCGTTCCGGTAGGTGAGGCATTGGATTCCGAATTGAATGTGGCTCCTTACAACCAGATCGAAGAGTTGCTCAAGTCAAAGAAGACGATCGCGGCGATACCTTGCTACTGCAGGGACCACAAGAAGGTCCTTGGCGGCAATTGCCAATTGTCCTCCAAGGATGCGTGTTTTGTCTTTGATTGGCTTGCGGATTATTCGGTTGAACGAGGGCAGGCGCGCTATCTCAGTCTCGAAGAGGCTCTTGAAACCCAGCGAGGCTTTGAAGAGGCCGGTCTGGTGAACATGCCGAGCAATGTGGAATCTGCTCTTGCCTTGTGTCATTGCTGCGGAGATTGTTGCACCATCTTCCGCGCAATAAAAACGCATCCGAAGCCCGCGGAAGCAGTCGTGAGCGATTTCTATGCGGAAGTCGGCCAAAACGAGTGCAACGCCTGTGAGGCCTGCATTGAATACTGCCCCATGGATGCCATAAGCAACGACGATATAGCGGATGGTACTGTTGCAATCAACCTGGATCGTTGCATTGGCTGCGGTGTATGTATTTCAAGATGCTCCGTGGAGGCACTGAAGCTGCGGGAGAAGCCCGAGGACCTGAAGAAACGAAAACCTCTCCATGCCAAGGAGTTTCTTGCCGATTTGTCTCAGCACCGACAAATCAATGCCAGCTCGATTCCCAAGGGATGACCAATTATTGTTAGCCCCACCGGGCGTCATTTGCCGCATCGTTTCATCCCCTGTGATGCGAACTCCTTGTTCGAGTTGATGGCAAGGAAATCGCTCACAGCGTCGTCCACTTGTTCAGTGTTTTCATAGAAAGATACGTCATGTCATTATCGATTGAAGGTAAGGTTGCTTTGGTTACCGGTGCGTCACGCGGTATCGGACGGGCTATTGCCCTCAGGCTCGCGCGTGCCGGCGCCCTTGTCATCGTGCATTACGGACAGCGGAAGGAGGGCGCGCAGGAAACCGTACGCACAATCGAAACTGCGGGCGGGCGGGCTTTTGCCATCGGCGCCGACTTGACGCGGACGGCGGAGGTCGACGCGCTCTTTGCCCGGATCGACAGCGAACTTGCGGCACGCGGGGCAGAGAAGCTCGACATACTCGTCAATAATGCCGGAATCGGCGGGGGAGGATCGCTAGCCCAAGTCACGGAGGAGATGCTTGACCGCCTTATCGCGACCAACGTCAAAGGGACTTTTCTCGTCACCCAGCGCGCGGCGCCGCGTCTGCGCGACGGCGGGCGGATCATCAACATCTCGTCAATGGTCGGGCTTGCCGCCTACCCTGGCTCAATCGCCTATGCCTTGACCAAGGCGGCGGTGAATTCCTTCACGCGCTCGCTCGCCGTTGAGATGGGTGGGCGCGGAATCACCGTGAACGCAGTTGCGCCCGGCGCAACCAACACCGACTTCATTGGCAAACTGATGAGCGATCCGGACAAGGTCGCGTTTTACGCCAGAGCTGCGGCCCTCGGACGAATCGGGGAGCCCAATGACATCGCCGAAGTCGTGGCCTTCCTCGCCGCGCCCGAAGGCGGGTGGATTACCGGCCAAGTGGTCGAGGCGAGCGGCGGCATGCATCTTTGATGCAAAGGTCAGCGAGCAACGCGCGATTAGCTGGGAAGGGGATTCGCGACCGGTTGCAGGTTAAACATGCTTGACCACTTGCATGCGCAAATGCATATCAAGATAGTTGAAATAATGCCGCTCGGGCTCGTCCCGGACATTTGTTGGAATCTGTCTTGAGATACACTCTGGTTTCGTCGATTTTGTTCATTTAAAACATTATTTTGGAGATTTTTTATTGTGTTAACTCTTCTTTACATTAATAGCAGTGCCCGCAAGGCGAGTTCCGTTTCCCGTGCGTTGAGTTCCGAGTTCGTTCAAGGCTGGAAGCGTGCCAATCCCACCGGTAAGGTGATTGAGCGCGACTTGACCGCGACGCCGCTTCCTCACCTTGATGATGCTTTCGTCGAAGCTTCGTATACTCCGGCGGAGGCGCGTACGCCAAAGCAGGTAAAAGTCCTCGAGCTTTCCGACCAATTAATTGACGAGTTGCTGGCGGCCGATATCGTGGTCATGGCGTCGCCCATGTATAACTTTTCGGTTTCCTCGGTACTCAAGGCGTGGATCGACCATGTGCTGCGACCGGGCCGTACTTTTTCGTACGATGACAGCGGGGCAATCGGACTCGTGTCCGACAGGCGAGTGATCGTGTTCACCGCCCGCGGCGGATTTTTTAGCCAGGGCGAAGGCAAGAGCCTGGATTTCCAGGAAACCTACCTGCGCGGGATGTTCGGCTTCGTCGGCATTAGCCAGGTGGAGTTCATGCACACCGAAGGACTTTCGTATAACCAGGATGCGGCGGCGAAGGCAATTGAGGCTACCCGTGCTTCCATTCCTGGTCTCATCAATTTTAAGTACGCCTAACAAAATGAAGCTATCTGTGGCGAGAATTTCGTGAACAGAGCGATTCGCTTCTCAAACTGACCAGCATATCGAGATAACGATATCGTGCTTTAGCGCTGTGAAATACTAATTGTCGCAAGATTAACGTGATTGCACCGTTACCGGAGTAGAAAGCAGGGCAATCGCATCAAACCGAGTGAAGCCCGAAGGCGGGTGGATTACCGGACAAGTGGTCGAGGCGAGTGGCGGCATGCATCTTTGACGCTGTGGCTGGAACTGATGACCAGTTCCAGCCACATTCTTTGGGCCCTGGTTCGGGACCTGCTTCGGGATTGCCGGTTGAATAGCGTGTCGCCCGGGCCCTGAATCGGGCCGGGCGGGTTGTTGCTACCCGCGGGGTTTGGATATGGGAGTTCGCTTGTTTATTCCGGGCAGCCACGGAACGTTGCCATAAATTACGCCGTTGAGCTTGCATCGGGCGACCCTTTCCAGTAGCTTGGACACCCCCATTAAGACCAGAAACACTGGTCGCCGGAATCAGGAATACCCCAATGAACGCCAACGAAAAATTCATCGCCGCCGAAGCCCATGTCGACGCGGCAGCGATCGAGCCCCTGCCCCGCTCGCGCAAGATCTACGTGACCGGCTCGCGCCCCGACATCCGCGTGCCGATGCGCGAAATCAGCCAGTCCGACACGCCTGCCGCAATGGGCGTCGAGAAGAATCCGCCGATTTATGTCTATGACTGTTCCGGCCCCTATACCGACCCGACGGCGAAGATCGACATCCGCCGCGGCCTGCCCGCGCTGCGCCAGCAATGGATCGAGGAACGCAACGACACTGAAGTGTTGAACCGGCTCTCATCCGACTTCGGCCGCCAGCGCCTGGAAGACCCGGCACTGGCCGGAATGCGCTTCGACCTCAAGCGCCAGCCGCGCCGCGCCAAACCCTGCATGAATGTGTCGCAAATGCACTACGCGAAGCAGGGCATCGTCACGCCGGAAATGGAATACATCGCCATCCGCGAAAACTTGCATCGCCGCGAGTACATCGAATCGCTCAAGACCTCCGGCCCCACCGGCCAGCGTCTGGCCGAGATGATGGGCCGCCAGCATCGCGGGCAGAATTTCGGCGCTTCGATCCCCGAGGAAATCACGCCCGAATTCGTGCGCGACGAAGTGGCGCGCGGCCGCGCCATCATTCCCAACAACATCAACCATCCGGAGTCCGAGCCGATGATCATCGGCCGCAACTTCCTCGTCAAGATCAACGCCAACATCGGCAACTCTGCGCTCGGCTCCTCGATCAGCGAGGAAGTCGACAAGATGACTTGGGCCATCCGCTGGGGTGGCGACACGGTGATGGACCTGTCCACCGGCAACAACATCCACGAAACGCGCGAATGGATCGTGCGCAACTCGCCGGTGCCGATCGGCACCGTGCCGATCTATCAGGCGCTGGAAAAGGTCGACGGCAAGGCCGAAGAGCTGACCT
>JBASWL010000194.1:0-5136 GCA_049276455.1 Georgfuchsia sp.
GAGCTCAATGGCATGCAGCGGGCGTCCCGGTCGCGCGGCATGGAAGGAAAGACAAAGGCGTGGCATCCATGCCCAAGGGACAAGGGTATCCGAGGCAGGGAAAATCAATCGATCCGTTATTGCGGCGCGCTGGATGCGCAGGAAATGAAGCAGCGGCGGATCGCCAGGCAGGGGGCAGGTATCGACTGCGACGCCGCGATGGGAGCGGGGATGCCCATGCCGCTTGGGGATCGCTTTGCTGATCGACGCGACGCGGGACTTGTCGCCACCTTATTCGATGCTTCTGGTTGACACAAGACACTGTGCGCAGTGCGCCGCGAAAGCGGCAGGCGATATGGGTGATTGGGGATGGCATCGTCATCTTGTGGTGCCGGATACGGGAAATCTACTTTTCCGGTTCGATGAGAGGGGTTGAGATTGTCTCCGGGTGCGAGAGCATGAATTATCGAAATTTCTCGATGTTCATGAAGGAGCATGACCATGGCGAACGCCATCGTTAGCGCGCAGGGTGGTCCCGCCGCAGCGACCCTGCTGGGGCAAGGCCCTGCTCGTATTCCCACCGGCGGTAAAATTCGCGCCGGCATCAAGGTGCTCACGAAGAAAGCCGCCGAGCAACCCAAGGCGAAGTCGATCTACGATCAGGGCGTGGCTGCGGGCCAGTCCTTCGAGCAGATCGAGCGCGCCATCGCCGAAGCACTGCCCAATCTCAAAACGCCGCTGATACCGCGCAATGTGCCGTGGTTCACCGTGCGGGCGCAGGACTTTTCCAATCCGGAGATCGCCCGAGAGATTCTGGAGGCCTACGGCGAGGATCGGGGCGAAGGTCGACGTCTGTACTGCTTCCCGGTGGTGTTCCCGTCCGATTACTGGCAGACCGTGATGCCGCACGAACTGGCGGCCTGGGGCATGCACGACAAGCACTACTGGTCGCAATACTCGGCCGATGGCCGGGTACGTCATTGCATGTGTCATGCGCCGGTACCGGTGGACGATACCGGTCGGCGCACGATTCGACTTTTCGGGGGACGCAAGACCGTGGTGCGCGAGGACAACGGCGGCCTCTGCGAACCCGAGGCCTGCCGCGAATACCAGCAGCGCCAGTGCAATCTGACCGGCCGTTTCCTGTTCTTCATCCCCGGGATCCGTTCCATCAGCGCATTTGAGTTGCATACCAACAGCTTCTACGCGATGAACGCCGCGATCCAGAAGTTCGAGACCGTGGGCTTCCTGCGCGGCGGGCGCATCTCCGGCTTCCTTGACCGGCAAGGCACGCCGTTTTATCTGAGCAAGAAACTGATGGAAGTGGCCCACATCGACGAGCAGGGAAGAGCAGTACGCGTGCCGCAGTGGATCATCGATCTGGAAGCGCCAGTGGACGTAACGGCCTTACTGCGCGACAACGAGGACACCGAGACCACCATCGCGCAGGCGCAACTGGCAACACAAATTCTGCAAGGAGATCGGGCAGCGGCCAGCACCGAATCGCCACCGCCAGACGGTGACGCTGTACCAGTGGCCACGGTGACCAATGCAATCAGCGCATCGCCTCTCGAAGAGCCGCCACCGCGCGATGGCCGTCCTAGCTTCGAGCAGTTGATGGTCCGCGTGCAGGCCTACGGGATCGCGCCGGAACAGTACCAGGCCTACGCCGACCGTCGCTGGGGGCGAGGCTGGAAGATCAATCCCAATGGCCGCGCCCAGGCATGGAATGAACTGGAGCGATATGTGGCGGCCCAAAATATGTTGTCGAAGGACCCCACCTCGCTGGAGGATCCTGACTTCCACGAAGCCCAAACGTGATAGTGCATGCACATAACCTTTCCTTTACTCCACTTGGCGAACTACAGTCGCTGCATGAATTCCATGATCGATGGAACTGAATGTCGTCGTGACAAGGTACCCGCCAAGTCTCCAATATCAACACTTGCCAGTGCCTTCGCCTTCATCTCGAGGTCAACCTCAGCGTAGATGTGGGTCGTATCAAGCGATACGTGCCCGAGCCATGCGCGGATCGTATTGATGTCGACGCCAGCGCGAAGCAGGTGGACGGCCGTTGTATGCCTCAGGTTGTGAGGGCTGATGCGCTTGCAGCGCATCGTTCCGACTTTTTCGGCAGCTATCGCAGCGCTTGACGTCACCACACGGTGTACGCCGAATCTGGTCATTGGTTCGCCTGTACGTCCACGAAAGACGTGATCGTCTGGTCCCTGTGCGGCCACCAGCGGCCGAAGCGTGTCGACGGTCTTGGGCCACAGAGGGCAGATCCGCCACTTGTTGCCCTTCCCAAGAATTCGCACCGAGGGTGAAGTACCAAGTTGCAGATTGCACACCCGAAGGGAGGCGGCCTCGTCTGCGCGTGCACCACTGTTATAAAGGAACAGCAGCAACGCATAGTCCCGCGCCCCCAGCACCGTGCAGCGATCGGGAACACGAAGTAGCGCATCGAGCTCATCCTTCTCAAGATAGCCAATCACAGCTCTGGTCGCCTTCTTGAACGGAACCGAGCGCACCTGCGAACACCACGCCACATGTTCGGGCGCGCTCGTTCCAACGAAGCGAGCTAGGGAGTGGATTGCAGCCAGGCGATGGTTGCGCGTGGCGACCGAGCATTTTCGCTCGCACTCGACGTGATCCAGGAACGCCCGGACCCGATCGCTGGACACGTCGTCGACCACGAGCCTGTCGACGCCCTTGGCGACTTTGCGCGCAATGAACGGTAGAAGTAATGCCAGGGTATCGCGGTAGCTGATTTGCGTATTTCGAGAAAGGTTGCGTTCTGCCACAATGTGTTCCAACAGGAAGCGTCGAACCCAGGGGCCGAGTAGATTGTGGTCACGCATGGTCGAGCCCCTCGTCAACATCAGCCTCGGCATAGGCCAAGAATCGCTGGTTCGCCTCGTGCAGAAGCTCCGGAGTCATCTGGAGATAGCGCTGGGTCGCGGCAATGTTGACGTGACCCAGGTATGTGGCCAAGTGCGGTAAGAGCCGCTGCACATCCTTGCCCTCCTGATACCACGCAACGACCCGATGTACCGCCGCGGTGTGCCGTAGGTCATGCAAACGTGGTGGCCTCGGTTCCCCTGGTGGGCGAACAATCCCTGCACTCGCGCGCACCCGTTGAAAGAGAGTGATCACTCGCGGGTATCGCTGATGGCGCCCCCGGAGTGTGGACAGCAATGCTGACTGATCTCCAACTGTAGCTGGCAGTGCGCTGCGCTGCTTGATGTACTCGGCCAGAACACTGGCCAATTGAGGCCCGATCGGTACGAGCCGTGACTTGTAGAACTTCGTATCTCGGATGGTCAGAACGCGCTCTTGAAGATCGACGTCGCACAACCTGAGCCTGATCGCCTCGCTAATCCGAAGCCCGGCGCCATAGAGAACCAGTAACAAGGTTCGATACGTCAAGGCCCGCAGGGGACTAATGGGTGACTCCAGGATCGAGGTCGCCCCCAGCAGTCGATGCAGTTCCTCGCGCGAGTAGACGTAGGGTGTGAGCGGAGGTGGCAGCTTCGGGGGATTTTCTGGAAGCGGTGATCGTGCGACATAGCCGCGTGCGATCGCGAAGCGGTACAAGCCGGCAACCGTTGCGTACCTGTTGGTCCACGTGGAACTGAGGACGCGACCTCGTAGGAACGCAGCCACCTCTTCCGGTGTTACCTCTGCAAGCGGTCGATCACCTGTGTCGCGGGCAAACTTGTAGAGGATGCGCCCGCGGCTTGTCAATTTCACGCCATGAGCGCGCCTGGCGGCAAGGTAGACCTTGATGAGTTCACTGGAGGTCATTGCAGTCCTCCCAGGTCAAACTCGGCAATTTGTCGCAGGCCGACCAGATCTACCTTGGTATATGTCATCGTTGACATCGTGCTTCGATGCCCGAGGTGATCACCAATTTCCTTGAGTGTGAACTCATCCGTCAGCATCTTCACGGCGCACGCGTGCCGTAGTGCATGGCAGCCAAGGTGGGCGACGCGGACATCCAAGGTGCGTAGCCGATTTCTGACGACCATGGAGATGCATGAAGTCGATACCGGCATGCGAGGTGCAACTTCTCGGATGAATATCTCGCGATGGGCAACTGGAGGGCGGGCGGTGTCGATGTACCTGGCGAGCGCTTGCCCTACCGAGGGAGCGAGTGGGTAGACTTGCGGTTCACGACGCTTCAGGCGCCAGATGCGCAGTATCCCGGCGGATCGGTCAATGTCGTCGAGGCGCAATGCAGCCACTTCTCCCCCACGAAGGCCATACACAGCCAATAAAAGAAGGATCGCCCGATCACGAACGTCATGCTCCGTATCACCTGATGCAGTATCGATCAATCGTCTTACATCGCTCCAGTTCAACGCATGCGGTAGCGTTTCCAGCCGATAGCGGCGGTGAGTTAGGATCGACTCTGCGAGGCCGCTGCGGCAGCTTCCAATGCTTTCTGCATGTCGGAGGAAAACCCGCAACATTCTTGCAATGTGACCGGCCGAGACACGGGACCAGCGCGTTGCTGCGTTGGACACAAAATACGCATCGATGTCCTCAGGAGACAAAGATCTCAGTGTGCGTCCTGTGTCGTTGCACCAGCGCAGGAAAGTGGCAGTTCGACTTCTCCACTGGTCTACGGTGCATGGCGCAAGGCCTCGCTCATCGCGCATCCATGCAACGAATCGATCGAGGTCTTGTTCAAATGCGACGGGCGGCTTTGCGAAATCCCACCAGCCGAGGAACTTCAGCCATGGGCGTACCTTTCCAACGTAGTTGAACACTGTCCGGGGCCCAATCGTCGGGTCGCCTCTCAAGAGGATCTCGCGCAGACGCTCGATCCCAATCCGGCCGAAGTCATTCGGCGTCATTTGTTCGGCCAATAGGATCATGGCAAATGCGCGTTCGCGCTGACTGATCAGGGTTGAACCGCCTTCAGCGCAGTAATGCAGGTACCGTTCTCTTTCCTCGAGAAGCGGGGCGGTTCGATAACGCGTCTGCGTGGAAATGGAGTTGAAGAGTGTGTCGAACATGGCAAGATTCCAAAGTGAAGGAACTGCCAGGAGACCCCCAGAATTATGTTATGTCAATCAACGCGAAAGAGCGTGTGTCAGAAGCTATTTACCCAACGGGCCAACATATCTTTGTCCGCAGCATATCGCTCCA
>JBASWL010000195.1:0-3928 GCA_049276455.1 Georgfuchsia sp.
GATATGTTCCAGTTTGCTGCCGAGCAGTTCCATGTCCAGTTCTTCAAAATGCCGTTCGACGAGCGAGCCGATCAGCAGTCCCAAAAGCAGCAATATCGTTGTTGACACCGACGCGAAGAGCAGCGTCAGCCGGAAAGTAATCGACTTGCGCTCGATCAATCGCACTCGGGCACCTCCAACACATAACCCATGCCGCGCACCGTGCGGATGAGTTTCGGTTCGAATTTGTCATCCATCTTTGCGCGAAGACGCCGGACGGCCACTTCGATCACGTTGGTGTCGCTGTCGAAATTCATGTCCCATACCTGCGAGGCAATGAGCGACCGGGGCAGCACCTCGCCCTGACGGCGCAGCAGCAGTTCCAGCAGCGCAAACTCCTTGGCGGTCAGGTCGATTCGCTTGCCGGCGCGGATTACCCTGCGCCGCATCAGGTCGAGTTCGAGATTGGCGGCCCGCAGGAACTCCGACTCATTAGCCTTGCCGCCGCGCCGCAACAGGGTACGTACCCGGGCCAACAGTTCGGCGAAGGCAAATGGTTTCACCAAATAATCATCGGCGCCCTGTTCCAGGCCGCGAACCCGGTCGTCCACATGGTCGCGGGCAGTCAGGAACAGCACAGGCATGTCCTTGCCGGCCTTGCGGATGCCCTGAAGCACTGCCCAGCCATCGATACCGGGCAGCATCACATCCAGGATCGTCAACTCATAGGCTTCGGTCAGCGCGAGATGGAGACCGTCCAGCCCATCGCGCGCCAGATCGACGACGAAGCCGGCTTCCATCAAACCTTGACTCAGGTAATCCCCGGTTTTGGGCTCGTCTTCCACGATCAGGATTTTCATGCTCGATCTCCCGCTCAAATTGTCCTTTAACGCCGTCATTTTGCCAGCGACGCGAAGAGGTTTCGAAGATTACGGAAATGTAATGTCCAGGCCATTCTGCCGTAAGGAATGGCTTATTAGACTGGGCTACATTCGAAATAGCCACCGGGAATAATTATGAAACTTCAGAAACATCGTTTTCTATCCATGCTGTTGATTACCCTCGTCAACGCCAGCACAGCGTGGGCGCAGTCTTCGACTCAAGTCGAAGTGTATAAGAGTCTCTACTGTGGCTGCTGTGAGAAATGGATCGAACATTTGCAACATAGCGGTTTCAAGGTGAGCGCCCACAAAGTAACCGACATCTCGATAGTTCGAAAGAGTCTAGGCATGCCTGATCGTCTGGGTTCCTGCCACACCGCCAAGATCGGAAGCTACGTCATCGAGGGCCATGTCCCCGCCGCTGACATTCAGCGCTTGCTGAAAGAACAGCCCCAAGCCCTTGGCTTGGCCGTCCCCTCCATGGTGCCTGGTTCCCCGGGGATGGAAAGTGCAAAACCCGTTCCTTACGAAACCCTGCTCGTCCTATCAGACGGCAACACCCACGTTTTTGCCAAACACTAACCTCAAGGAGAAACTCATGAAGACCTTTATCGTTCCCGCGCTCATCGCAATTGCCGCCACTGGCTTTTCCGCGCAAGGCATCGCTGCATCGGATATGCATGGCGACCATGAAATGATGCACATGCATTCCTCATCCGCAGCAGAAACGTCATTGGTGGATGGGGTCGTGAAAAAAATCGACAAGTCGGCCGGCAAGCTCACGCTGTCTCATGGTCCGCTTCCCAACGGCATGCCGGGGATGACCATGGCCTTCCGCGTCAAGGAGGCTGCCTGGCTCGATCAGGTGAAAGAGGGGCAGAAGATTCGCTTTGTCGCCGAACAGGTAGACGGCGCCATGACCCTGGTACGTTTCGAACCTGCAAAGTGATCTCCAAGGTCTGTTGATTGCCGGCCTGATACGGAGAGAAGGAAAAACATTCGCATGAAATCATTCCAGAGCGCCTGTGGTCTACTGTTCGTCGCCGTTGCCGGTTTGTGGTGCTTCGCTGCGCAGGCGCAGGAAGCACCACTGGGTGGCAGCGTCGAAAGCCTGCTCGATTACGCCAAGGCGCGCAACCCGGAATACGCCGCCATGCGGCTGGAAGCCGAAGCGTCACAGGAGCGTGTCTATCCGGCGGGGGCGCTGCCCGATCCGGTGCTGCGTACCGAGTTGCAGAACGTCACTAATTACGGCTCGGATGCTGCGCCCAGCGTGCTACCGAGCCGGGTCGGCAGCACCAAATACACGCTGATGCAGACGCTGCCCTTCTGGGGCAAGCGGGATATCAAACGCGCAGCGGCTGAAGCCGAGGCCGAAGCCGCACAGGGTGCGGCTGGCGCCACATGGACGGAACAGGCGGCACGCATCAAGACCTCGTTTGCCCAGTATTTCGCCGATGCGCGGCTGATCCGGCTGAGCAAGGAAGTCATCGACCTGATCGATCGCATCGAGGGCATCACCCAGGCGCGTTATGCCAACGGATTGGTACCGCAGCAGGACGCGATCCGCGTCCAGGTGGAGCGCACTGCGATGAAGAACGAACTGATCGAATTGGAGATGGAACAGCACCACATGCAGACCCGTCTCAACGCCTTGCTGGCGCGTCCAGCGCAGTCGGCCCTGGCGGAACCGGAGCGGCTGCGTCCTCTCCCTGCCTTGGCCAGCCTCGACCATGTGGCGCTGGAAGATCGTCTGCGCGCAAAGAATCCGCAGCTCTTCGCCGATGCCGCCAGGATTCGCGCAGCGGAGAAGAACCGCGACCTGACCTACAAGAATCGCTATCCGGACTTCACCGTCGGCATTGCGCCGATGCAGACAGGCAGCCGCGTGAACGAGTGGATGCTGATGTTCGAACTCAATATCCCGCTGCAACAGGCAAGCCGCCGTAGCCAGGAACGCGAGGCCGAGAAGATGCTCGATGCCGCCCGCGCTCGCAAGGAGGCGACTGCCAACCAGTTGCTGGACGGCCTTTCCGAGAACCTCGCCGGCCTTGACGCGGCGCGGCGTATGGAACAGTTGGATCAAACCAGCCTGTTGCCGCAGACCGAACTCACATTCAAGGCAGCACTCGTGGGTTATGAGAACGGCAAAGTGGATTTCGCCACACTGCTCGACGCGCAGCGGCAAGTATTCAAGGCGAAGCAGGACATCATCAAGACGCAGGCCGAGCAGCAGGCGCGCCTGGCGGACATCGAACGACTGATCGGGGAAGAGCTATGACCAAAAGGAATCCCATCGGGATGAAACAGGGAACGGGACTCGTGATTGCAGTGACCGTGGCGGCACTGGCGGCGGGTGCTGGCTACTGGAGTGGATCGCGCAACAGCGGCAGCGAACATAGTGCCGCCCCAGCAACGCAGCAGTCGGCGACGGATACCACCGCCGCCAAGAAGGCGCGCAAGCTGCTCTATTACCGCAACCCGATGGGATTGCCCGACACTTCGCCGACGCCGAAGAAAGACCCGATGGGCATGGACTACATCGCCGTTTATGCGGGCGAGGACGAGGGCGCGTCAGCTTCCGCCAACCAGGTCAGGATCAGCGCCGATAAAGTGCAACAACTCGGGGTCAGAACCGAGGCCGCTCGCATGCGCTCTTTGGACCGCATTGTCCGCGCTGCCGGCCGCATCGAGCCGGATGAGCGCCGCGTCTACGCCATAGCGCCGAAATTCGAGGGCTATGTCGAGCGCCTGCATGTCAATGTTACCGGCCAGACGGTGGCCAAGGGGCAGCCGTTGTTCGAGGTCTACAGTCCCGAACTGGTCTCAGCCCAGCGTGAATACGCCATCGCCGCGCAGGGCGTCGACTCGCTCAAGAGTGCCGGTGGTGAGGCGCAGGACAGCATGAAGCAATTAGCCGATGCGAGCCTGTTGCGTCTGAAAAACTGGGACATTTCCGAAGCGCAGCTCAAGATGCTCGCCAAGTCAGGCGAAACCAAGCGCATCCTGACCTTCCGCTCTCCGGTCACCGGTATCGTTACCGAAAAGAAAGCGCTGCAGGGCATGCG
>JBASWL010000196.1:0-2713 GCA_049276455.1 Georgfuchsia sp.
GGCGTAGAGTAGAGATGTGGCGCGGTAGGTCCAGTAATGAAGCCGTTTCTGTTTGCCGCCTCGTAGCTACGATTCGGTGCCTTTTGTTGCCCATCACAGGAATCCCCGTTTCCACATCCCCCTCATCAAACCGGACGTGCAGATTTCCCGCATCCGGCTTTCGGACAAGACTTCACGCCTTCGCCCACGTCTGCTCACGCCCCCTTGCCGTCAGACGTACGAGCCCGAAGTACCCGTACAGGTGCGAGAGTGGATAGGTCCCGCCCTTCCTCTGCCTGAGTTTGTATTTGAAGCGCAACCACCGGCGCAACCGCGGTGCGGTGTAGTTGTCCAGCGCCCTGTACGCGTCGCTGTCCGAGCCCACTTTGAAGTAGTTCGCCCAGCCGCGCAAGGAACGATTCAACTTGCTCACCACTGCCGTGGTCTCTTGCCACGTCGTCGTTCTTTCGGTCAACGCATGGACTTTCTCAACCATGCGCTTGATACTCTTCTTGGACGGACGCATCCCGATTCGGGCTTTTCCTGTCTTTGGCGAGTACAACTGACCAAACGTGTATCCCAAGAAATCAAAGGTCTCTTGCGGCACCTTGCAGATTCGCGTCTTCTCCTCGTTGACCGTCAGCTTCAACTTGTCCATGATCTTGCGTAGTTCCTGCAGAGCCTGTTCGGCCCTGCCGCCTCTGCACAGAATCACAAGGTCGTCCGCATAGGTCACAAGTTTTCCCAAAGTTCTTTCCAGTCCAAACTTCTTCCATGCCAGCACAAATCGGCGCATGTATACATTTGCCAGTAGTGGTGAGATGGGCGAGCCCTGTGGGATACCTCGTCCCTTGTCTTTGGCTTCGGTGGTTCGCCTCGTGCGGCCCCGACGATCCGTCTCTTGTGCGGCGCATTCCATCCACATCTTGATCAGATGCAGCACACGCGTGTCCACAATGCGCCGCGCAAGCGACAGCATGAGTTCAGCGTGCGGGATGCTGCCAAAGTAGTCCGCCAAGTCTGCATCTACGACTTCCCGTCGTCCATTAAACAGCGTCTCTTTAACTTGCAGCACCGCCTGCTGGGCATTACGCCCCGCACGATAGGCATACTGCTCGTCAGGAAGGTCCGCTTCAAAGATGGGTTCCAGCACCAGCATGGCTGCCGTCATGCAAACCCTGTCTCTCAAGGTCGAGATGCCCAAAGGCCTGAGTTTTCCATTGGCCTTCGGAATAAACACTCTTCTGATTGGCTCCGGTTGATATTTCTCTGTCTTGAGTGCAAGCGCCAGTTCGCCAAGCCACCTCAGCACGCCGTACTTCTCGACTTCCTCAAAGTCCTGTCCATCCACGCCCGGTGCGCCCTTATTGGAGCGGCACTGGTTCCAGGCATGAAACAGAATATCTGATCGGTAAATCTTGTCGTACAACGCATAGAAGCGATACCCAGCTTCTGACTTCGCTTTCGCGTGTAACGCCGTCTGCAGTTTCTGAACAGTAATCGGAGTTGATAGGTTGCCCAATCTCCTGCCCCTTTCCACTTGTTGCGTTCGTCTTGAACCAAGGTCCCTTCCCTCCACTGGAATTACCCAGCTTCATCGGTACTACGGACCTATCCGCCACCCCAAGATGCCCAGCCTGTCCGTCACCGGCGTCCGGTTGGTCGTCCCCGACCACACCATGGGGTTTCCCGTGTTGCGCGCGCTTTCCTTGTGTGCATGCTGCCGCCAGTACCCCGGCGCAGCGGCTGTGTTCGTATTTGCTCAGTTCCCACAGCCGTGTCAGACTTCCCCGATACGCTTTTCGGGTCGTCCTGCGCATCGACCTTTTCGAGGTTTGCTCAGCGTTCACTCGCGTTGCGGCCTGCACACTCGCGCTGCCACCAATTCGTGGCACTCTTTACCCGAAGGCTTCGGCCATATCGTTACCTCCATAGCCGCTCCGGTTGCTACTGGCTGGAGCCGTGGCCAGGTGGGACTTACACCCACAGGAAAGCGCCGCCTTTTCACGGCGCACAGCGCAAGCAGCTCGTTGCCACCGAAAAACCACTGTCGTGCGAATTTCGCGTCAACCAGGCGGCAAGCCCGCCCTGCTGGCTACACCTGGAGGCCATCCTGGTGCAAGACGACAGCGGTGCCAGCGTCTTGCGCGGCGTACTCAGCGACGTGACCACGCGGCGGCAGACAGAAAACAGCTTGAAAGAAAGTGAACAGCGGCTGTCTCTCATTCTGGACAATGTGGATACCTACATTTACCTCAAAGACACGCAAGGCCGTTATCTTTTTGCCAACCGGCCGGTACGTGAGTTGTTCGCGGCGACCATGCAAGAGATCGTCGGGCAGGGTGATGCGCAATTTTTTGATGCGGCCACCACCGAAAAATTACATGAAAACGATGGCCCGGTGCTGCTGGAAGGCCAAACCTCCCGCACCGAAGACATCAACTTGAGGCTCAGGGACGGGCGAACGTTAACTGTTCTCAGCGTCAAACTGCCCCTGCGCAACACGGCGGGTGAGGTTGTGGCGTTGTGTGGTGTCTCCACCGACATCACCGAGCGCAAACAACTGCATGCCGCACAGTTGGCCCTGGCCGTTGAAGCGGAACTGGCCACCTCGCGCCAGCAACTGCGCGACCTGGTGGCGCTTAACGAAGCCACACGGGAAGAAGAACGAAAACACATCGCCCGGGAAATCCATGACGAGTTGGGACAGGTATTGACTGCCCTGCGCATGAAC
>JBASWL010000197.1:0-2652 GCA_049276455.1 Georgfuchsia sp.
TCCCAATGCAGGCCCTCGACCCAGCCCGGTTTGTTTTCGCCGGCGATCGACATCGACATAGTCGCTCGTGGCAAATACGCTTCGACACAGAGCATGTCGTAGAACGGTGCGACGGCGGCTTTCTGTCCGCGCATCAAGAAGGCAATATTCTTGGCATGCGCATCGAGGTTGCCGACCAGGTAATTGAACGCAACCCACTGCACCACTGCGCTGGTCGCAACGATTGGTCGGTCAATGAATGCGCTTCTTACCACTTCAAACAAATGGTGCAAGCCCAGACCGCCTTCGCTCTCGTATTTCTTCGTAGGTGAAACGCCCAGTGCCTGACACAGATCAATCTGATGAAGTCGTCGAATCGCGTTTCCTGCCGCACCCTTCGCTTCGGCTGGCTCACGATCAAACCGATCAATGACGTAGAGCGGCTCAGGCAAGTGAAGTAGGTCCACTGCCGGGACAGGAACCTTGAGTTCAGCCGCAAGCCGCATGCAAAAAAATTCATTGGATGGGCAGAACGGGAAATCTGCGCTGGCGTTTTCCGGCTTCACGATATGGGTCGAGGCCGCCGTCCCTTCGGGCAGGAATAAGGCGCCAGTGGCGTCGATGCGCAAGCCGAGCTTCTCTTGAGCACCGGCCAGCGACATTCGGATGTCGTCCCAGGACGCCATCAACGGCAAATTGCGCATGCGCGACTCTTTGATCTTGGCCTGCAATGCTTCCCGTGCAAGCGGGACCAATCTTTCCTGAACGTCGGGATGATCGATCTCATCCGGAATCAGTGTCAGAGCACCGGCCGTATCCCGACCATGCCGAATCAGCAAGGCCCACGTATCCTTGGGATCAATACGATCCCGTGACGCAATCAATTCGCGCAGCCGGCCCTCCGGAAGAAGGTTCTCGAAGAACCATTCCAGCCGTCGCGCATCCCCTGAATCCTGATAGCTGCGCGTCGCCAAGGGGAAACTGGGTGATAGCGCATAGATGCTCCAGTCGGGAGCGTAGGCGAACGACCAAAGACCATCGGCCACGTCGAGTGTGCCCACGGAAGCACCGTTGGCCAAAACACGCAGCGTGCTCATGCGTCATCACCCGGCGCCATGGGGAGGAACAATCTGACATCAATGCCAAAGCGCTGGCAGACGGTCAGCACTTTCCCAATCTGGGCGGTGACCTTTCCCTGTTCCAGTCCATTCAGGAATGGAAGGCTCACGTTGCACAGGGCGGCGGCATCTCGTTGCGTCAGACCGGACTCCTTGCGAACACGCCGCACGGTGTCTCCCAGCTCGCGAATCGAGGTGATACTGATTTCCCTGGCCATGATCGGCACCCGAAAAAGATAAACGACCGTTGAATTTTGTCCTACTCCGGGCTCAGGAGCAAGAGAAACTCAACGATCGTTAATTATTTATCGGAGTCCTTGCTGTGTTTCGGCAACGATCCATTCACTTACTTCTTCTTGGCTTTACCCTTGTTGGCGACTTTTTCCTTGAAGGTGGCGCCTGCCGAGAACTTCGGTACCGTCGTCGCCTTGATCTTCATCTTTTCGCCGGTCTTTGGGTTCCTGCCCTCACGCGCTGCACGCGCGGCAGACTTGAAGGTGCCAAACCCTATCAGAGTCACTGTATCGCCTTTGGAGACAGCGCCCACAATCTCTTCGACCAGCACGTCCAGGGCACGGCCAGCGGCAGCCTTGGTAAGTTCGGCCTTGGTCGCCAGCACTTCGATTAACTCGGATTTGTTCATCAAGCTACTCCCTATGTGATGTGAATGAAAACCGGATTCTCTCGTTATTGCGAAGGCGGATGACGCGAAAGTGCCCGAAAAGCCGCGTCAAGGTCCATACCCTCTGTCGGCGGTTGCCCATCCCGACACAGATTCAGTTCATATCGGACAGCGAAAGGGATTTGACGGCCATTGGTGGTGGGAACCGCTTCTTGCATCAAGGTGGCCTCCAGTCGTGCACAGCCCGGTGCTGAAAATCGCATGATGGTTTTGACCTGTACCTGCACTGGCGCAGAAGATCGGGTTTGCGCCTTGAAAAACTCGGCCATCGTCCCGTTCAACTCGCCCTCGGACTTACCACTGGGAGCATCGATCGCGGCCAACAGGTGTGATTTCAATTCGGATGCGAGGACATCCTCGCTCGTCAGAAGCGCAAAGAAGCAGAGAGCCATTGCGGGTAGTACCAAAGATCGGTTCATCGGTTGTAGTAACTGTTCACACGTTGCTGGACGGTGCTTTGCACGTTCTGTCCAAAGGAAGCGGCACTCGGGATGCGGACGCTGGACGAGATTTCCTGGATGAACTCGCTCATATCGATTCTTGAGAAATCGAGACGCTCGAACTCGGCCGTGGTGAAGCCTGAACAATCCGGGTTCTCGCCGCTTCCCCATCCCTTGCCAACCTGCCCCCTGCCCTGCTCATTGATGATCCTGGCTAGGCGCGAGTTGAAGCAGCAATCCGACTCCGTTTGCTCGATGCATGTCCGCAGAATCGGGACTCGCGACGAACAGTAGGATCCGACATGAACACACAGGTTTGAGTCTCGGTGCATCGCCAGCAGTTGCTCCGACTGCTCGCAGGAGAGCAGCTCTGACAAGAGTTGCAAGGCAACGGCTGCCGCCAGTGAATAAGGATCAAAGTAGAGATTGAAGC
>JBASWL010000198.1:0-6913 GCA_049276455.1 Georgfuchsia sp.
GATCTATACGGATGCAGGCGTCAAGTATGCAGATGGCGTCACCGTCACAATAGACAGCGTTACCGTCGCCAACAATGTCCTTGACATCAAGTTCAGCGCGGCCAGCACGATTGCCGGAATCGATGTCAGCACCATTAATCCGACGATCTCGATTGGCCTGTATGGCTATGACACCAAGGATTTCCTGGTGGGTCCGCATGGTACTGATGCCGATGGCAAGCGGAATCTGGAATACGTCGTCGGCGGCTCAACTCGCAATCCAGACAGAATCCAGACTGTGAGTGCGGCGGGCGGTGCATGGGAAATCACCGCAGACCTGTCGGCCTGGGCTGACAAACTGGACGGAAAGCAAGTCAAACGCGTAGAAGTTGCCGTCCTGCCTGATCTCAAGGTTGCAATTGATGGCACTGACACTACCGTTGGCCTCAATGCACCCTCCAGGACCTTCAATCTGGCTGACAATGCATTCGAAGACTTCTACGGCGACATCGTGAAAGTTGATGGTGGATGCAACAACTGCCATGACCAGTTGGCCACCAGCTTCCACTCCGGCAACCGTGGTGGCAACGTTGTGGTCTGCCGTCTCTGCCACGTGTCGTCGTCGGCCGGTTCCCATCTCGAAATGCAGTCCCGTGCGATCGACAGCTATGTGCATGCGATCCACTCATTCCAGGCCTTCGATCCGGGTGATATCGAGTTTGGCGATCCGGTTGCGCTCATGGAGTATGAGCATCACATCGGCCATGAGTACCCGAACTTCACGCTCAAGAACTGTGAGTCGTGTCACGAAGCAGGTACCTACGATGTGCCGGATCAGTCCAAGTCGTTGCCGGCGTTGCTCTCGGCGGCTGATGTCAGCAAGGATGGTTCGTGGGTCAGAAGTATCGGTACTGTGCCAAGCGGTGTCGTTGGCCCAGCCACCCGCGCCTGCGGTGGTTGCCACCGTGCTCAGCTGATCAACGAGGATGATGCTGGTGGCATGGCTACGTTCTACGGCCACACCAAGACCTTCGGTTACTTCGTCGAGAACATGACCGGAGCCTGGGATGCAGTAGTTACGAAGATCATGTCAGCTTTCTAAGCTGTAAATGATAACGGGATGGGTTCAGGCCCATCCCGCCTGTTCAAGTAGATGTCCCAAGATTTTTGGGGGTAAGGCGAGCCAAAATGGCTCGCCTTATTTTTTTGTGAAAAATCATTAAAACATGAGTCAAGCATTTGATTATTAATCATAATATAATCTGAAGCGTATAAGATTGTCATAGCTTCAAATGTTTCAAAATGTAATGTGCTTGATCTGGATCAAATGGAAAAAAATTAGTCGGAATAATCTCCGCTCGCGAACATTTTCGTATTTTCGATTAACGAGTCAGGGGGTAATAGTGAAATATCTAAGAGAAACAGGCAGTTATAAAACTGCATGTCGTTGGATCAAGTTTGCAGTGGTGGGCATGTTCATAGCCACACTTGCTGCATGTGGTAGCGATGGCAGCAATGGTAGTCAAGGCCCTCAAGGTCCTCAAGGCGAGGCCGGTACTCCAGCAGACCCGGCTGCACTTGATGCCTTGACAGCAGAAGTCACGGCTCTGGCCCAGGCTGCCAATCCCGAGTCATGTGCAACCTGCCATACCGGTACCACTCCTGTTGCCGATTCAGGCACAGGACACCAGACGGAATACGATAAATTCAAAGTTCCCAGCACGCTGTCCGCCACCATCGATAGCGTTGCCTCTGATGGCGTAACTTCGACTGTGACGTTTACCATCAAGAGAGATGGCGTCGGACTGACTCAGGCCGAATATGACGCAATGACCCGAAAGACCTTGTATGCAATGCCTTATACCAGCGCAGACCGGACCTTCGGTGCGCCTGTTACGTATGGCGCTGCGGTCATGACGGCGACACAAGGCGTATTTACCGCCTCCAAGGCCACCACATTGCAGCCTGAGGATACGGATGCCCTGATCTATGCCATTTTCCAGGGCAGCGGCGTAAAGCTCAATACAGAAGGATCCCTGTATAACGACATCATCAACGTCGGCAAGACCTATGGCGCAACTGCCGGCTATGCCTCAACCGCCAATGTGTCCGCCTGCGAATCCTGTCACGGCGCACCGTTCCGCAAGGGTGGCGGTTACAGGCAAGCCCACATGACCGATGCCTCGGCGCCGGACTTTAGCATGTGCAAGGCCTGCCACTACGAGTCAGCAGCTGGTGGTCACCAAGACTGGCAGCTGTTGAAGGATGATCCCGAAGCCTACGCGGCCTATTATGCAATCAACACGAATGTCCGCAATCAAATGTCGGTAGACGAGAAGGCCAAATACGCTTATACGAGGCGGCTCATGAATGATGTGCATATGTCGCACGCCATGGAATTTGCCTACCCGCAAAGCATGCGGAATTGCAAAACCTGCCACGATGGCAAGCTTGATCTGGTACTGACGGATGCCAACTTCAAGCCGGAAACCTGCATCAGCTGTCACTCAGTTGATGGCATCTCGGAGAAAATGGCCGCTGCCAACTACAACCACTCATCCATCATTGCCACTCCGGCAACCCTGAGAGCAACGGATTGTTCCGCAGCCTGCCACAAGGCGGGTGGTGGTGCGCCTCTGTTCGCTGACATCCACACCGGCTATGATCCGAAGATCTATGCGGCTGACGGCACCAAGTATGCAACCGCTGTTACCACGACCATCGATTCCGTCACCAAGGCCGGCAACATCCTGACCATCAATTTCCATGCGGCCAGCACCATTGGCTCAATTGATGTCAGCACCATTACCCCGACCCTGCTGGTTGGTCTGTATGGCTACGACACCAAGGATTTCCTGGTTGGGCCGCACATCAATGCTGCCACTGGCGGAAGGAATCTGGAATGGAAGGTAGGCGCCGCTGCCAACCCGCGTATCGCCCTGGTTTCGGCAGCTGCCGGCGCCTGGGTAATGACTGCTGACCTGACGTTGTGGGCTGACCAGATTGCTGCCGGCACCATCAAGCGCGCAGAAGTTGCTGTCATGCCGGATCTGAAGATTAACGGTGTTACGGTTGGTGTTAACGCGCCCTCCAAGACGGTTGATCTGACTGTCACTCCGGTTGCATTTGACGACTTCTTTGGTAGCAAGGGCAATATCGTCAATGCTGAGACCAAGTGCAATACTTGCCACGATCAGCTGGCCACCTCCTTCCATAGTGGCGACCGCGGCGGTAACGTCACAGTCTGCCGTCTCTGCCATGAGTCGTCGTCGGCAGGTTCCCATCTGGAAATGCAGTCGCGGGCGATCGACAGTTATGTGCATGCGATCCACTCGTTCCAGGCCTTCGATCCAGGTGATATCGATTTCGCGGATCCGGTAGCTTCAATGGAATATCAGCATCACATCGGCTCCGGGTACCCGAACTGGACACTCAAGAACTGCGAGTCCTGCCACGTAGCAGGTACCTTCGATGTGCCGGATCAGTCCAAGTCCTTGCCGGCCCTGCTCTCGGCGTCCGATGTCAGCAAGAATGGCTCCTGGGACAGAAGCATCGGTACCGTGCCGAGCGGTGTCGTTGGCCCAGCCACCAGAGCCTGCGGTGGCTGCCACCGTGCTGCAATAATCAACGAGGATGATGCAGGTGGTCTGGCCACGTTCTACGGCCATACCAAGACCTTCGGTTACTTCGTCGAAAATGCAACCGGGGTATGGGCTGCAATCGTGGAGAAAATCCAATCAGCTTTCTAAGCTGTAGCAGATAGCGATGTGAGCCCTAGGCCCACATCGCTTGAGCAAGAAGTTTTGTCCCATGATTTTTGGGAGTAAGGCGAGCCAAAAAGGCTCGCCTTATTTTTTTGCAAGAAGTGTATTGACAGATTTCATGCCCAGTTGTGCATGATGCGATTCATCAAGTAAATGCTGATTAAGTATTATCCGTTATCGCACAGGGATTCCATCCAGTTATAGCGAATGACATTAGCTGCTGGCGCAGCGTGGCTGAAAGCAATCCATGACAGCAAGCTGAATCAACATCTTGTGGATCGCCACGGGCCTTTGGCCCTCGCGATGACGGACTTCCTTGGTATTACCTTAAGTATCTGAATTTAAAAAAAAGATAAAAAACATACCTTTAGTGGTATTTATTTAAATACCCATATTTTTATTGTGTTTGATATAGATCAAAGTGCAGCCTATTCTGCGCGTGTTGGAACGTTACATATCGTTTCACTTTTCATTAACGAATACGAAAGAAGGGGGCATTTGAGATGGAACAAACAAGTCTGAAACGATCCATTTTCGATTGGATCAAGCTGGCAGCGCTAGGCTTTTCAATAGCCATTCTTGCTGCATGCGGTAGTGATGGCAGTAATGGCTCGACAGGCCCTCAGGGGCCACAGGGTGATGCTGGGACTCCTGCAGATCCGGCTGTACTGGATGATTTGCAGGCACAAATCACGGCACTGGCCCAGGCAGTAAATCCCGAGCAATGTTCACTCTGTCATGCCGGTAATGCACCTATTGCCCGCTCCGGCCCCATGCACCAGGCCGTATACAAAGAGTTCTACCAAGACGGTGTCATGAAGGTTGAGCAAGGTAGCATGAATTTCTCTGTTGTCGGGACCACTGCCACATTGATGTTCAAGCTGACCAAGAATGGTGCGCCCTTCGATTGCACCAAAGCGGTTTACAACGCTACAACCAATCCTGGTGGAGATTTTGCAATCGGCAGCTACTGGTCTCAGTATGACAGTGCCACAAAGACGTTCCCCAGCGATCAGTCTTTGGTGGGGACCAAGGCCTACGACGGTGTAAGCGGCATTTGCACATTCACGAAAACAGGACTTTCAGCGGCTACGGCGACCAACATGGCCGGAGATGGCATTGTCCAGATTTATGGCGTTGACGAGATACTTGAAGTGGAAGGACATCTTACCAAAGGCAAATACCCGTTTGCTGGCGTCATGAAAGTGGGGACAGTCGATTACAGCACGGGCGCCAATGTTTCGGGCTGTGAAAACTGCCACACCCAGCCGTTTCTCAAGCATGCCTACATCTATGGCAAGGTTCTCGAAAACGTCACGGGTGCCACGACCGAGTTTTATACCTGCAAGGGATGTCACTATGACAACCGTGACGGGCATGATTTCGACTGGCAGATCGAGAAAGATAATCCTGCACGTGAGGCTGAACTTGTTGCGCTCGCTGCAGCAGCAGCTGCAGCCGGTGATACAGCGCATGATTCGACCACTGAGAACATGACAGCTGAGGAATTGGCCGATTACGCCTACAAGGCCAAACTCATGAATGACGTGCATATGTCACACAACATGGAATTCGCCTATCCTCAGTCCATGATGAACTGCACCACTTGTCACGCAGGCAAGCTTGATGCTGTATTGATTGATGCCAACTTCAAGCCGGAAACCTGTATCAGCTGTCACTCAGTGCAGGGCATCAAGGACAAGATGGCAGCGGCAAACTATAACCATTCCAGCATCATTGCCACTACGGCAACCCTGAGGGCAACGGATTGTTCTGCGGCCTGTCATACGGCGGGTGGCGGCGCGCCTGTGTTTGCTGATGTTCACTCTGGTTATGATTCGAAAATCTACGCAACTGACGGAACACGGTATTCCGATACTTTTGTCGTCTCCATCAATAGTGTGACTGTGGCCAACAATGTACTTGACATCAAGTTCAGCGCGACTGGAACGCTGGGCAGCATTGATGCGCAGAACATCAACCCGACCATCCTGATTGGCCTGTATGGCTATAACACCAAGGATTTCATTGTGGCTGCGCACGGTACTGATGCCGATGGAAAGCGGAACCTGGAGTACGTCGTCGGCGGCTCAACTCGCAATCCAGCCAGAATCCAGACTGTGAGCGCGACAGGAGGAAGCTGGGAAATTACGGCAGATCTGTCCAATTGGGCCGACAAGATTGCCGATGGCTCCATCAAGCGCGCGGAAATTGCTGTCCTGCCTGAACTCAAGGATGCTGACGGTACGGTTCTCGGCCTTAACGCGCCATCCAAAACGTTCAATCTGGACGGTGTCACCGATGATTCCGCCTACTTCAACGATATTGTGAAAGTTTTCAAGACGACTGGTGCGGACGGAAGCATAACCGGCTGCAATACCTGCCACGACCAGCTTGCGACCACTTTCCATTCCGGAATCCGGGGCGGCAACATCAAGGTCTGCAGAATCTGCCACGAGGTACAGAATGGCGGTTCGCATCTGGAGCTGCAGTCGAGGTCGATTGATTCCTATGTCCATGCCATCCACTCGTTCCAGGCGTTTGATATTGGTGACGTCGATTTCGCCGATGCAGTTGAAAGCGCGGAATATGTGCATCACATTGATAGCAGTTTCCCGCGCTTTGGCATCCTGAACTGCGAGTCCTGCCATAACACGGGCAAGTACGATGTGCCGGATCAATCCAGGTCGATGCCGGGCGTACTTTCCGGTACAGATGCGGTCGCAGGCAGAAACATCGGCGCCATCCCCGCCATGGTCACGGGTCCTGCAGTAAGGGCATGCGGTGGTTGCCACCGGGCTCAAGCGATCAATGCGGACGATGCCAACCAACTTGCAGCTCTGCAATCGCATTGGAAGACATTTGGCTATGCTGTCGATGCCAGTTCCAATGCTTCAGATATTTGGGCTGCGGTAGTGGCGAAGGTCATGGCGTTCTTCTAGGCGCAGACAAGTGCGGGCGGACCTTGGCCCGTCCGCATGTCCTTGAAGATAGGCATCATGATCTATGAGAAAAGGCGAGCCGATCCGGCTCGCCTTTTTTTATGTGCGCCCGGCACGGGCGCATTCTTGCGGGTGTAAGTCCCGCCGTAAGTTGATCACAGCGAACGAAGCGAAGCGCAACTGCATGAGGGTGACCGAGTGTGGGGAGGAAGCGTGTAGCGAAGCTGC
>JBASWL010000199.1:0-2095 GCA_049276455.1 Georgfuchsia sp.
TGATCGTGCCGGCCGACAAGGCGCTCATCGCCAGCCTCTCGGAAAACTGCTTTCACGTCCCCATGCATCCGGCCGACGAATATGCCGCTTTCGCCAAGCTGAGCGGTCAAGGCAAGTCGGTCGAGGACGTGGCCGCTGCCTTCGGCGTCACGCCGTTGGTGGTCAAGCGCCGCATGAAACTCGCCACCGTCTCGCCCAAGTTGATGACGCAGTTCCGCGAAGACCAGATCGGACTTGATTGCCTGATGGTGCTGGCGTCAATCGATGATCATGACAAGCAGGAACAGGCGTGGGTGGCTGCGCCATCGTGGAACCGTCATCCCGACCATCTGCGCCAATTGCTGACCCAGGGCGAGATCGAATCCGACCGCGACCCCGTCGCCAAATACGTGACCCTCAAGGTGTATGAAAAAGCCGGCGGCGCATTGCGGCGCGACTTGTTTAGCGACGACGACAAAAAAGCCTACCTGCTCGATGCCGTCCTGCTGGAAACGCTGGCCACCGACAAACTGCAAAAGCGCGCCAAGCAGATCATGGCCGAAGGCTGGAAATGGGTCGATGTCCGGGTGCGCTATGCCTTTGACGAGTACGTCAAGTACGGCGAACTGCGCAAGACGAAACGCCAACCGACTGCCGAGGAAACTGCCGCTCTTGCGGAATTGGACACCAGAATCGCCATACTCTATGAGCAGATGGAAATGCTCGCCGATCAAGACGGCGACGAGAACGCTTACAACCAACTCGAAGGCGAGGCCGAGAAACTGGAAGCGCAGCGCAAGGCGCTCGAAGATGACTTCAGCATCTGGCCGACTGAATTGATGGCGCGCGCAGGCTGCGTGGTCCATATCGGCAATAGCGGGAGTGCCGAAGTGAAGTACGGACTGATCCGCCCCGAAGATCGCAGCGACATGATTCAAGCCGCGCGGCAGAAAGGCGAGGGCGGCAGCGGCGACGCGCTGCTGTCGCTGCCGTCACCCAAAACCCGTCCGCTGCATTCCGAGAAGTTGATGCGCAACTTGACCGCGCACCGGGTCGCCGCAGTACAGGCCGAATTGCTGGGGCGTCCCGATATCGCGATGGCCGCGCTCACCGCGCATCTCGCGCAGACGGTATTTCATGGCGGTATGATCGGCTATCGGCGCACCGACAACGTGTTCGCGATCACGGCCACCGACAGTCAAGCCGAATTGCGCTCGGCGGCTGAGGATATCCAGTCCTGCGCCGCAGGGGCAAAGTTGAACGTCGAACGCTCGGCCTGGGCGAAACGACTGCCGGAGAATCCGGAGGAGGTTTTCGGATGGCTGATCACGCAGGAATGGAAGCTGGTGCTGCAACTGCTGACCTTTCTCATCGCGGTGACAACCACCGGCATTTATGGCACCGAGCCGAAGCAACAAAGCAACGACGCACTGGCACGCGCCTTGGGCCTGGACATGAGCAAGTGGTGGACGGCGACCGGCGCGTCCTACTTCGACCATGTCTCCAAGGCGCGCATCGTCGAGGTCGTGACCGAAGCCGTCGATGCCAATACCGCCAGTCCGCTGGCTGCGCTCAAGAAGGATGCTGCCGTGAGCGGGGCGGAACAGGCAGTAGCGGGACGCGAATGGCTGCCTTCGGTGCTGCATGTGAAGCCGGTTGAGACTGTGTGCAAGTCCGACGAAGTGCCAGAGGCTAAAACAAGTACTACAACAAGTCCGCAGCTCGACGAGGAAGCGGCGCTAGCCGTTGCGTAGCTACCTCAGTCAAAGAGCATCAAACTGATGTGGAGCAGGCATAAGCCTGCTCCATTTTCTGGTAGGGCGGACGCAATCGCGTTACCACACCAAGGCTACCCACTGCATTTGATGTCCCCGGCAATGGCGTCGGCATTCTCGTCGGGTGGGGCACGGCGCGGGCTTGCGCCAAGGTACGCCCCAGCAGCGCGTGTGCGAACATGCCCGGCCAGTTGCGATACCGCCTGCCGGGCCGCCCGGTCAAGGTTCGGTGGCAATGGCCCGCCGCCCCGCACCGGCGGTGCTTCGCCTGACTGATCACCGAAGAACCGGATCAGCACTTCATGACGTAGCCCGTGACCAGTTACCCCCAAGCCGCGCAT
>JBASWL010000200.1:0-78797 GCA_049276455.1 Georgfuchsia sp.
GACCGCTGGCCGCGTTGCCGAACAGCGCGTTGGCAGTATCGCGTCCGCGGCGCAGGGTGGATTCGTCCACTACGTCGTCGTGGAGCAGCGTTGCGGTGTGGATGAACTCGACGACTGCAGCCAGTTCGTGGTGATGATTGCCGGTGTAACCCGCGGCGTTGGCCGAAAGCACCACCAGGGCGGGCCGCATGCGTTTGCCTCCTGCGGCGATGATGTATTCGGCCACCTGCCGCACCAAAACCACGTCAGAGTGCAGTCGCGACCGAACAACGGCGTCGACGGCTTTCATGTCGCTGGCAATCAGGGCATAAAGGGATTCGGGGGACACGGAGATTTTCGCAGAAAGGGCGGATGTTAGGGGGCGCCAAGGCCGCCGTCAACATGTGCAATTCGGGGGAAGATATCCCTTTGACGCCAGGAGACTGGCTGCGTATAATGCGCGGTTCTTTGAAACACCCTTGTTATTGGAGTCCATCTTATGTATGCGGTCATAAAAACCGGGGGCAAGCAGTATCGCGTTGTCGCTGGCGAAAAGATTAAGGTAGAACAGATACCGGCAGAAGTGGGCGCGGAAATTGTTATCGACCAGGTTCTCATGGTCGGCGAAGGCGAATCGGTGAAAATCGGTGCACCTCTCGTTTCCGGTGCCACTGTTACGGCCAAGGTCCTTGCCCATGGGCGAGGCGATAAAGTGCAGATTTTCAAGATGCGCCGTCGTAAGCACTATCAGAAGCACCAAGGCCATCGCCAAAATTTCACCGAAATTGAAATCAGCGGCATCGCCGCTTAACGGGAGACAGCACCATGGCACATAAAAAAGCAGGCGGCAGTTCCCGTAACGGTCGCGACTCGGAATCGAAACGCCTTGGCGTCAAGCGCTATGGCGGCGAACTTATTTCCGCCGGCAGCATTATCGTGCGCCAGCGCGGCACCCAGTTTCATCCTGGCGAAAATGTTGGTATCGGCAAGGATCACACGCTGTTTGCCAAGGTCGAAGGCAAAGTGCAGTTTACGATCAAGGGTGCTGCACAGCGCCGTACGGTCAGCATTCTTCCGGCCGCCGAGTAAATCGTTTCGCTCGTTGAGCGAAACGCGCAAAAGCCCTATCCTTGCGATAGGGCTTTTGTATTTTGAATCGGGCAAATAAGTCACCATGAAATTTTTCGACGAAGCGAAAATTGAAGTTGTTGCCGGTGATGGTGGTAATGGTTGCGCCTCGTTCCGGCGCGAAAAATTTATCCCATTCGGTGGTCCGGACGGAGGCGACGGTGGCCGTGGTGGCAGCATCTCTGCTGTTGCCGACCGCAATCTCAACACGCTTATTGACTTTCGCTACAAACGAATGTTCCGTGCCCAAAAGGGCGAAAATGGGCGTGGTGCTGATTGCTACGGTAAGGGCGGCGAGGATATGGAGTTGCGAGTTCCTGTCGGCACTGTGTTTACCGATGTCGAGACCGGCGAAGTCATTGCCGACCTTGATAGCGAAGGCAAGCGCGCTTTGATCGCAAAGGGTGGCAATGGTGGCCTTGGCAACCTGCACTTCAAGTCCAGCACCAATCGTGCGCCGCGCCAGTACACGCCAGGTACCGAGGGCGAGCGGCGCATTCTGCAACTCGAACTCAGGGTGCTGGCTGATGTCGGCCTGCTCGGACTGCCCAACGCGGGAAAATCGACTTTCATCCGTGCCGTTTCGGCGGCGAAACCCAAGGTGGCAGACTATCCGTTTACCACTCTGCACCCAAACCTTGGCGTAGTGCGTGTCGATAACAACCGCAGCTTCGTTATCGCAGATATCCCCGGCTTGATCGAGGGTGCCGCAGAAGGCGCTGGTCTTGGCCATCGTTTCCTGCGTCATCTGCAACGCACTCGTTTGCTGTTGCATTTGGTCGATATTTCCCCCTTTGATCCCGATGCTGATCCGGTAAGCGATGCGCATTCGATACTTGAAGAACTACGCAAGTACGATGCCACGCTCTACGACAAGTCGCGCTGGCTCATCATCAACAAGATTGACCTGGTACCTGAAGACGAGCGTGAACAACGCATCGCAATGCTTATGAAAGGGTATGGTCCGGTAGAACGCTGTTTCACGATTTCCGGCCTGACCGGCGATGGCTGTAAACCGTTGACTTATGCAATCATGGAACACCTCGAAAATCACAAACGCGAATTAGTCTCCGATGAGAGAGAAGATAATTAGGCTCAAACGCATCGTCGTCAAGGTCGGTAGCGCCCTTGTCACCAACAATGGCGCCGGTCTGTCTGATGATTTCATAGCCGACTGCGCGCGCCAGATCGCCGTTCTGCACGAGCAGGGACGGGAGGTCGTGCTGGTCTCTTCGGGCGCCATTGCTGCCGGCATGCAGCGTCTGGGTTGGGTTATACGGCCACACGCAGTGCATCAGTTGCAGGCGGCAGCAGCGGTCGGTCAGATGGGGCTGGCACAGGCTTACGAAACGCAGTTTTCAGGGTTTGGCCTGAAGACTGCGCAAGTACTACTGACACACGACGACCTCTCGGATCGCACGCGTTACCTGAACGCGCGAACGACTTTGACCACTCTGCTTGAACTGGGCGTGGTGCCGGTCATCAACGAGAACGACACCGTGGTCACTGACGAAATAATGTTTGGTGACAACGATACGCTCGGTGCACTGGTCGCCAATTTGGTCGAGGCTGACCTTCTGATGATCCTTACCGATCAGCAAGGTCTCTACAGTGCTGATCCGCGCCAGCATCCGGATGCTGTGCTGATCAGCCAAGGTGATGCTGGCGACAACCGATTTGAGGCCATGGCCAGCGGTGCCGGCAGTGGCATCAGCAAGGGGGGCATGATTACCAAGGTACGTGCTGCGCAGCGGGCTGCGCGCAGCGGCGCAAACACTGTGATCGCCAGCGGTCACGAAAAGGATGTGATGCTACGCCTGATGGCAGGCGAAACGCTGGGTACTCTGCTGGTCGCTGCCGCTACACCGCTTGCGGCGCGCAAGCAATGGCTGGCGGATCACCTTCAGCTTGCCGGCAGCCTGGTACTTGACGATGGCGCACTTAACGCCTTGCGCGGTGGACGAAGCCTGCTGCCCGTCGGCGTAGTCGGCATAGAAGGTGATTTTGAGCGGGGGTCGGTAGTTGCTTGTCGTGACCATGTCGGGCGGGAAATTGCCCGCGGTCTGATCAATTACTCCAGTTCAGAGTCGCGCCGCATTGCCCGCAAACCCAGCAACGAAATTGAATCCCTGCTCGGCTATGTTGACGAACTGGAACTTATCCATCGAGACAATATGGTATTGCTTTGATTTCTTGAGAACGGGAGGAATGCTCCCTTCAGAAAATTCGTTGCCGATGGCAGCAGCGTCAAAATAGATTAATTGGTTTGATTTGCTCGCCGCCCAGGGTTTTGCTACGTAAACATGGATTGAGCTTAACTGTGTTTGACAGTGGGCGCGCCAACTTCCGCATCATCGTGTCGACGCCACCATACTCTATCCAGGACAGTGCTGGATTTCTATCGTCGCGTGTACGATCTCTTCATGTATCGAGAGCCATTCTCTGACCTGATTTGGCGTCAGTTCCGTATCGTGGGTAACGATGGAGAGCGCACAGGAATAGGTGCACTTGCCGACGCGCCATACGTGCAGGTCTGCGATTTCAATGTCGCCATGCTCGACGACTTCGCGAATTTCATCGACTACGGGGTGGTCCATCTCGCGGTCGAGCAGGATTTTGCCCGTCTCGGAAATCAGGTTCCTGGCCCAAACTGTTATGAGAATTGCGCCAATAATGCCCATGACTGGATCTAGCCACGACCAGCCATACCACCAACCGCCAAGCAGGGCAATAATGGCCAACATGGATGTCGCCGCGTCGGCAATGACGTGGATGTAGGCGGACTTGAGATTGAGGTCTTGATGGTGCTCGTGATCATGGCCATGTGCGTGGCCTTCATCGTGATGGTTGTGGGCCTTGCCGAGGATGCCCGCGCAAACCAGGTTCACAACGAGGCCGAATATGGCAACGGAGATGGCCTCTGGATAGTGGATCGTTTGCGGGGAAATCAGGCGCTCGATTGAACTGAACGCCATCATGGCGGCCATGGTGAGCAGAAAGATCGCACTGGCAAAACCACCGAGGATTTCAATCTTCCAGGTGCCGAACGCAAAGCGCGCATCACCTGAAAGGCGGCGCGCAGCGGCATAGGCGGAGGCGCTCAAGCCGATGGCAACGGCATGCGAACTCATATGCCATCCGTCTGCCAGCAGAGCCATCGAGTTGTAGTGCCAGCCGGCCACGATCTCGATCGCCATCATGACCGCGGTGATCCACATTACCGCACGTGTACCTCTCTCGGCGGCCTTGTTACCGCTGTGGAACTGGTGATCGTGAGTCCAGTCTGAAGTATTGTGGGTGTGCATGATCCACTCGCGGGGAGGGGTTAAGGCGGCTTTACCCAAAGCCGCCGTATTTTCAGGCTGGTCTGCCGGAGCAGATCAAACCACCGCTTCCTGCTTCTCGACCTTGACCTTGATGAACTGTTCGCGCGACACGCCCAGCCACATGACCAGCGGGCTGGCGACCAGCACCGAGGAATAAATGCCGAAGCAGATACCGATGGTCAGCGCCAGTGCAAAGTAGTGCAGGGCGGCACCCCCGAATACCAGCATTGAGGTCACCATCATTTGCGTAGAACCATGGGTGATGATGGTGCGTGAAATGGTGCTGGTGATGGCATGGTTGAGTATGTCTGGCGTACTCATGCTACGTTTCTTCTTGAAGGTTTCACGTACCCGGTCGAAGACTACGACCGATTCATTGACCGAGTAGCCAAGTACGGCGAGTACTGCTGCCAGCACGGGCAGCGAAAATTCCCACTGAAAGAAGGCAAAGAAGCCAAGGATGATCACTACGTCGTGCAGATTGGCGATGATGGCCGATACCGCGAAGCGCCACTCAAAGCGCATTGCCAGATAAGCGACTATGCCGATGATTACCAGCAGCAGCGCCATCGCCCCATCGGAAGCCAGTTCCTTGCCCACCTGTGGCCCGACGAACTCGATGCGTTTCTTCTGCGGATCGCCGCCCACTGCGGTGAGCGCAGCCATGACGTGGTCGCCGACCTTGGCGGCTTCCATGCCCTTGCCCAATGGCACGCGGATCAGCAAGTCGCGCGATGTGCCGAAGTTTTGCACCTGGGCATCGGCAAATCCTTCCTTGCCCAGTGCGATGCGGATTTTTTCAACATCGGGCGCTTGTGCATAGCTAACTTCCATCAGCGTGCCACCGGTGAATTCGACGCTTAGATGCAGACCTCTGGTGAAGAGAAATACCACGGCCAGGATGAAGGTGATCAACGAGATGATGTTGAACACCAGTGCATGGCGCATGAAGGGGATGTCTTTTTTGATGCGAAAGAATTCCATGATTATTTTCCCTTGCTGGCAGCGATGCCTGGTTTCCATATCTGACCAATGGAAAGCGCAGCGAGTTTGCGGCGCGAGCCGTAGATCAGATTGACCAGTGCGCGCGACATCACGACTGAACTGAAGATCGAGGTCAGAATGCCAAGGCAATGCACTACGGCAAAACCGCGCACTGGGCCGGAACCAAAGATAAGCAGCGAGATGCCGGCTATCAAGGTGGTGACGTTGGAGTCGAGAATCGTCCCCCAGGCGCGTTCATAACCCGCGGTAATGGCGGCCTGCGGCGAAGAGCCATTACGCAGTTCCTCACGGATGCGCTCGTTGATCAGCACGTTGGAGTCGATAGCCATGCCGAGCGTCAACGCGACAGCGGCAATGCCAGGCAGTGTCAAGGTTGCCTGTAGCATCGACAGCAGCGCGATCAGCAGTAGCAGGTTGGATGCGAGGGCCAATACCGACACCAGACCGAACAGCAGGTAGTAGGCCATCATGAATCCGGCGATGGCGGTGAAACCCCACAGCGTGGAGTGGAATCCCTTGCTGATGTTCTCGGCACCAAGGCTGGGGCCGATAGTGCGTTCTTCGATGACGTCCATCGGCGCTGCCAGCGATCCGGCGCGCAGCAGCAGAGCGACTTCGCTGGCTTCAACCGTACTCATGCGGCCGCCGGAAATCTGCACGCGTCCGCCCCCGATCTCGGCGCGGATCACCGGCGCTGTCACCACTTCGCCCTTGCCCTTCTCAATCAGCAGGATGGCCATGCGCTTGCCGATGTTTTCGCGCGTGATGTCCTTAAAAATACGTGAGCCAGCGGCGTCAAAGTTGAGATGCACGGCCGGCTCGTGATTTTCATCGAAGCCGGGCTGGGCGTCGGTCAGGCGATCACCGGTCAGTACCACCTGTTTCTTCACCAGCAAGGGCCTTCCGCCGCGCTCGATGTAATACTCATCGCCAAATGGAGGCTGCCCCTTGGCAGCCTCTTCCATTACGCTCGGGTTGGTGCTGTTTTCGTCGTCAACCATGCGCACTTCCAGTGACGCGGTACGGCCGAGAATATCCTTGGCCTTGGCTGTGTCCTGCACGCCAGGCAATTCGACGACAATGCGATCTGCGCCCTGCTGCTGGATAATGGGCTCGGCAACGCCGAGTTCGTTGATCCGGTTGTGCAGTGTGGTGATGTTCTGCTTCAGCGCGTACTCCTGAATGCGCTTTTCGGCGGTAGCTTTAAGGGTTGCAGTCAACTTGAAGTCGCTGCCGTCCTGGCCTTCGAGCAGTTCCAGGTCGGGCTGCTGGTCGGAGATGACGGCAAGCGCCTGATTGCGCGTTGCCGCATCGCGAAAGCGAATCACCAGCGACATGCCTTGGCGGTTAATACCGCTGTGGCGGATGTCCTTGTCACGCAGCAGGGAGCGCAGGTCGGCGCCGGTGGAATCGAGCCGCTTGGTGATCGCACCCTTCATGTCCACCTGCAACAGGAAATGCACGCCGCCGCGCAGATCAAGTCCGAGATACATAGGCATGGCATGTATGGCGCTGAGCCAACTTGGCGAGTTCGATACCAGATTCAATGCAATGCTGTACGAGGCGTCTTTAGGATCGGGATTCAGCGCCTTTTCGATGGCATCCTTGGCCTTCAGTTGGGTGTCGGTGTCGGCAAGGCGAACGCGGATGCTGTTAGGGTCAGAGAAGATGCCGGTGTGGTTGATCCCGGCATTTTTCAGCGTGTCCTCAACCTTGGTCAACAGCGCAGGGTCAAGTTTGACTGTAGCCTTGACACTGGCCACCTGAACGGCCGGCACTTCGCCGAAGAAATTAGGTAGTGTATAGAAGAAGCCCAGCACCAGCGCCAGCGCGACGATGGCATTTTTCCAGATCGGATAGCGGTTCATAGGTAAATTCAGTGAGGAGTTAGAAGTGATGAGTGAGCAGTCGATGTGCAGGAGCGGGCTGTTTCTCCCTTACTCCCGGCTTCTTGCTCTTCACAGGGTTTTAAGCGTGCCCTTTGGCAGCAGCGCGGATACAGCCGATTTCTGTACGATGACATCGACCGAACCATCCTTGGCTTCAGCCACAGACACCGTCAGGTAGTTTTCACCAACCTTGCTGATACGGCCGGCCAGTCCGCCCTGGGTGATGACTTCATCGCCCTTTTGCAGCTCTGTGACCATCTTCTGATGCTCCTTTGCCTTCTTCTGCTGCGGCCTGATCATCAGGAAATAAAGCACAGCGAACATCAGCACCAGTGGCAGGAAGCCCATTATGCCGGAGAGCGGATCGTTGGAAACTGCGCCTTGGGCAGTCTGGGCAAAAGCGTTGGAAATCAGCACGGGGAACTCCTGAAAGGCCAAAATAGACTGCGCATTATACCGGCCCACGTACCGACTCACCGGCCCGTTTCCTGTGAAATTCCCTTGTGTATTGGTCAAACAGCCCAGCCTCGATGGCAGCGCGCAGCTCAGCCATCAGTGTCTGGTAATAAAACAGGTTATGAATCGTGTTGAGGCGAGCGCCGAGAATTTCGCCGATGCGGTGCAGATGGTGCAAGTAGGCGCGGCTGAAATGGCGGCAGCAATAACAGCCACAGCCCTCATCGAGCGGCCGTGTGTCCTTCTTGTATTGCGCGTTCTTGATTTTGATATCGCCGTGGCGCGTGAACAACCAGCCATTGCGTGCATTGCGTGTCGGCAACACGCAGTCGAACATGTCGATACCCTGGCCGACGGCATACACCAGGTCTTCCGGCGTGCCGACGCCCATCAGATAGCGCGGCTTGTTGGCGGGCAGGCGCGGCGCGGTATGAGCCAGGATGCGGGCGAAATCTTCCTTGGGCTCACCCACCGAGAGGCCACCAATGGCAAAGCCATCAAAGCCGATTTCTTCCAAATCAGCCAGTGATTCGTCGCGCAAGCCCTCATGCATGCCCCCCTGGACGATGCCGAAAAGAGCGTTTGTATTGGACAGGCGATCATGCTCATCGCGCGAACGTCGTGCCCAGCGCAGCGAAAGTCGCATGGAGTCGGCGGCTTTCGGATCGCTGGCCGGGTAGGGCGTGCATTCGTCAAAAATCATCACGATGTCCGAGTTCAGTGTGTGCTGGATTTGCATTGAATCCTCGGGCCGCATGAACAGGCGGTCGCCATTGATCGGCGACTGGAACTTGACACCATCTTCGCTGATCTTGCGCAAGTCGCCGAGACTGTACACCTGAAAGCCGCCCGAGTCGGTGAGGATCGGCTTGTCCCACCCCATGAAGCCATGCAGCCCACCATGGGCGCGGATCACGTCGAGCCCCGGCCGTAGCCAGAGATGGAAAGTGTTGCCGAGCACTATCTGCGCGCCGATCCCCACAAGTTCGTCCGGTGCCATGGCCTTCACTGCGCCGTAGGTGCCGACCGGCATGAAAACCGGCGTCTCTACAATACCGTGGCTGAGTTGCAAACGGCCGCGGCGCGCGGCGCCATCACTTGAGATGAGGTCGAAATTCATGGGGCTTGGCGGTGGATCAGCATGGCGTCGCCATAACTGAAGAAGCGGTAACTATGATTGATCGCATATTGATAGGCGGTGCGCAGATTGTCCAGCCCGCCAAAGGCTGAAACCAGCATCAGCAGCGTGGACTTTGGTAAGTGGAAATTGGTCACCAGCAGGTCAACGACGCGAAAGTCGAAGCCGGGTGTAACGAACAAATCAGTATCACCGCTACCTGCAGACAGTGTTCCACTACGTGCAGCAGATTCGAGGGTGCGTAGTGTCGTTGTACCGACGGCAACGATACGTCCGCTTTTTGCCCTGGTCGTGGCAATCGCATCAACGGTCGACTGTGGCAGGGAGTAGTGCTCACTGTGCATGCAATGCTCGGAAAGATTTTTTATGCGCACAGGCTGGAATGTTCCAGCGCCAACGTGCAGCGTGACGTACGCGATATTGATCCCGGACTCCTTGATTTTCTGTAGAAGCAAGGAATCGAAATGCAATCCTGCGGTCGGCGCTGCAACAGAACCCGGATCACAAGCATAAATGGTTTGGTAGCGCGATTCGTCTTCGCCCCTGACGGCGCGGATAATGTAAGGCGGCAGCGGCAGGCGACCATGGCGTTCGATCAGATCGAATACATCGCCATCGAAACGCAGATGGTAGAACTCGCCTTCGCGACCGAGTACCTCGACCTTGATCTTGCCTTCCAGCAGCAACTTGCCGCCAGCTCGCAGCGGTTTGCTTGCCCGCACCTGGGCCAAAACTTCGTCTTCGCCAAGCAGACGTTCGACCAGTACTTCAATTTGGCCGCCGCTCTCCTTTTGCCCGAGCAAACGTGCATGCAGTACGCGCGTATTGTTCATCACGATAAGGTCGCCCGGCTGCAACAATTGAGCCAAGGCAGTGAAAGTGAGATCTTCGATTGATGAACCCCGCATTACCAGCAGCCGACTTGCCGAGCGCTGCGGCAGCGGTGCCTGCGCAATCAATTCTTGCGGCAGGTGATAATCAAAATCGTCAAGGGTGAGGAGTGAATTATCAGGCATCAGTTGAAGCAAAGCCGCTAATCGCGGATAATGCGCGCTCTTTTCGCAGGGCGCGCCATTGTAGTACGTGACCCATGTCCTTGCCGGGATGGCGGAATCGGTAGACGCAGCGGACTCAAAATCCGCCGCCGCAAGGTGTGGGGGTTCGAGTCCCCCTCCCGGCACCAGTAGCAGAGCGGGTTTACGAGATCAAGAACACCCCTCAAAATGCTAAGCACATATACGCGGAACGCTAGCGGGACACTTCCACAAGAATACCTGCATCAATCTACCCAAGCTGTGTACTCTTTTCCCATGCATGATAATCGACCGTTACCATTTCAGACATCAAAAAAAACGCAACCCAAAAAGGGTTGCGCAGAATTCGCCCCTTTGCGGAGCGAGGAGGAGCCAGTGATGCACCCAACATCAATTTAGATGGGTACATTCAAGAGATGTTTCATCATAGCGACTCAACATTTAAATTACATTGATATGGATCATAAATTAGCCCGATTTTTTGTTAAACATCTCGATGTTATGAAGATAACCTAGAAATCATCCCGTTTTCAATTGGAGATTCCGACTCAATTTTCGTAAAGACAAAAATAGATTGTGTTGCGTAGGGGCCTAGATACACGGAATACCACTTTGCGTTTGCGCTCGAGCAAGCGGAAGGGGTATGCCAGCGGAAGTCAGTAGGGCGCCTCTAATACCATAAAAGAAGTCATTGGTTTGTGCGCGCATTACCATCTCGATGGCTGCCTGATCTTCTATCGCGTAATTTTCAGTGATCAGTGTCGTCACTTCGTCAAGGTGCATAGGTCATGGGGATTGCCTCGCAGTTGAGCGGACCATGGCGAGATACAACGACTCCACCTTTTCGCGCGCCCAAGGGTTGCGGCGCAGAAATTTGAGACTGGATGTGAGACTGGGATCGTGAGTGAAGCAGCGGATATCAATCTGTTGCCCGAGCCCTTTCCAGCCATACTGTCTCACCAGTTGGTTCAGGATCATCTCCAGAGTGACGCCATGGAGTGGATTATTTGTCTGCTTTTCCGTCATCAGGGCAGCCATCAACCTTCCTGTGCCAACGCCCGGTACATCTGTCGCCGCTCTTCTTCCTGTATCGCCAGTTTCACTTCTTCCAGCACTGCATCAACGTCGGCAATGTGATGGTCGGCTTCGATGTGGCCGGTGAGTTCGCTCTCAATGGTCAATGTGCCGGCTAAATACAACTGCCAGATTTCCTTTCCATATTCGCTGCCGGCCAATTGCGGTGCAAAGCGGCTGAAGTAGCTGGCGAGGTTGGCGACATCGCGCTCAAGCATCGGAGCGGCGTTGCTGTTGCCAGCGGCGTCGACCGCCTGCGGCAGGTCGATGATGACCGGGCCGTCGCTGCCGACCAGAATGTTGTATTCGGACAGGTCACCGTGAATCATGCCGGCGCACAACATGCGTACCACCTGCTTCAGCAGGCCAGCATGGTATGTCAGTGCCTGTTCTTCCGATAGCGCAATATCATTCAATCGTGGCGCTGGGTAGCCATCGGCATCTGTGATCAACTGCATCAGCAGCACGCCTTCGTGGCAAAGGTAGGGCTGCGGTACGCACACACCTGCAGCAGCCAGACGGTACAGGGCGTCGACCTCGGCGTTTTGCCAGGCTTCTTCCTGCATCTGGCGGCCGTAGCGGCTGCCCTTTTCCATGGCCCGCGCCTGGCGACTGTTCTTGACCTTGCGACCTTCCTGATACGAGGCGCTTTTGCGAAAGCTGCGTTGCTTGACGTCTTTGTAGACCTTTGCGCAGCGAACCGCTTCGCCGCAGCGAACGATGTAGACGGTCGCCTCCTTGCCGCTCATCAACTGGCCGATCACCTCGTCGATCAGGCCTTCTTCAAGCAGTGATTGAAGTCTCTTGGGTGTTTTCATGTGCGGAGTATATTAGCTGCCTGAAGTTTGGTCATACGAGTGGTATGGGTTACTGAACCGGACGTGGAGCAAGACTATGTGTAGCACCTGCGGTTGTGGCGATGAGGCCCATGAGCATCCCGACAGCTATCCCTATCGGCCACGGCTGAGTCAGCCGGCGGCAAACCGCGCCTGGCTGGCGCAGCAGGGCATACTGGCCCTGAACCTGGTATCGAGTCCCGGCTCGGGCAAGACCACGCTGCTGGTGAAAACTATCGAGGCGCTGCGCGGACGCCTGCCGATTGCTGTGATCGAGGGCGACCAGCACACCGAGCGCGATGCCGAACGCATTCATTCCGCCGGTGCGCCGGCTGTGCAGATCAACACCGGCCGCAGCTGTCATCTCGATGCGACGCAGGCGATCGCTTTTGCACGGCAGGTAAACCCGGCGCTGGAGGTGATTCGGCTGTCGGCAAACAACGGTGCGGGCATGGCCGAATGGTTGGCGTGGATATGGAAGGCAGTGACGGCGCGATGATGCATCCAGACTGCATCGAGCAACGCCTGCCGATCTACAGTAACGGCCCGCCGGTACTGGGCTGCGGCGCCTGGTTCAAGAACACCTTGTGTGTGGTGCGCGACGGCGAGGCCTTTGTTTCCCGCAGCGTTGGCGACCTGGACGGCGCCGAAGCTTGTCTCGAGCACGAGCAGGTGGCGCGCGCGCTGCTCGACTGGTTGAACAAGCCGCCTGCCGCGATCGGCCACGATCTGCATCCGGATTTTCATTCGACCCGCTTTGCGCTCGAGTTGGCGCGGAAGCTGGGCAGCCGCAGCTTTGCCGTACAACATCATCACGCCCATATCGCGGCCTTGTGTGCTGAGCATGGCGTGAGGCAGCCGGTGCTGGGACTGGCGCTCGACGGCGTCGGCCTCGGCAGCGACGGCACGGCCTGGGGCGGCGAACTGCTCCGGGTCGATGGCGCCGCGTTCGAGCGGTGCGGTCATCTGCGGCCTCTGCGTCTGCCCGGCGGCGACCGCGCCGCACGCGAACCGTGGCGCATGGCGGCATCGGTATTATGCGATCTGGATCGCGGCGCGGAAATCGCCACGCGCTTTGCCGGACAGCCTGCCGCCGCCGCTCTCGCACAAATGATCGAACGCGACGTGAATTGCCCGCCGACATCGAGCATGGGCCGCGTCTTCGATGCCGCCGCCGGCCTGCTCGGCCTCTGTCCGGTGATGCATTTCGAAGCTGAAGCGGCGATTGCATTGGAACAGGCGGCGACCGGCTACATCATGCGCCATGGCCTGCCGGCGCCGCTTGGCGGTGGTTGGCGCATCGATGGCGGCGTGCTCGATCTGCTGCCGCTGTTCTCGGTGCTGGCCAACATGAAAGGCATGGACCATGCCGGTCATGGCGCCGCGCTGTTTCATGCCACGCTGGTGGCCGCGCTTGACGACTGGGTTGGACGGGCGGTTGCCGTGAGCGGCATCCGAATTGTTGCCTGTGGCGGCGGCTGCTTTTTCAACCGGCTGTTGAGCGCGGGTCTGCGCGAGCGTTTGCAGGCGCGTGGTTGCACAGTGCTCGAAGCGTCGAAGCAGGGGCCGGGCGATACCGCCATCGCACTGGGCCAGGCCTGGGTGGTACAGCGCATAGTGGAAGATCTCTGATGTGTCTGGCGATGCCGGTGCGGGTGATCGAATTGTGCGGCAACGATGAGGCCGTCGTCGATCTCGGCGGTGTGCATAAATGCATTTCGCTGGCGTTGGTCGAAGATGTCGCCGTCGGCGACTACATCATCCTGCATGCCGGCCATGCGCTGGAGAAACTCGATGTAGAGGAGGCGGAACAGACGCTGGCGCTGTTCCGCGAGATCGGGGCGGCGCAATGAAATACATTGACGAATTCCGCGATGCCGATCTGGCGCGCGGGTTGGCGGCGGCCATAGCGCGCGAGGCGCGGCCTGAGCGGCAATATCGCCTGATGGAATTCTGTGGCGGCCATACCCACGCCATTTCGCGCTACGGCATCGCCGATCTGCTGCCATCCAATGTGCAAATGATCCATGGTCCCGGTTGCCCGGTGTGCGTGCTGCCAATCGGCCGCATTGATCAGGCGATCCGGTTGGCGCGCGAATTCGGCGTCATCCTGTGCACCTATGCCGATACATTGCGCGTGCCGGCTTCGCACAGTCTCTCGCTGCTGAAGGCACGGGCACAGGGCGCCGATGTGCGCATGGTCTATTCCACCGCCGATGCCTTGCGCATCGCGCGTGATAACCCGGAACGCGAAGTGGTGTTCCTTGCTATCGGCTTCGAGACGACGACGCCACCCACCGCCGTTGCGCTGAAGCAGGCGCGCATGGAAGGACTGACGAACTTCAGCGTGCTCTGCAACCACGTGCTGACACCGGCGGCGATGCACGCGATTCTTGCCGCATCCAATGTCGCCATCGACGGTTTCATCGGACCGGCCCATGTGTCGACAGTGATTGGCAGCGCGCCCTACGAGCCGTTCCCGCGCGACTACGGCAAGCCGGTGGTGATTGCCGGTTTCGAACCACTCGACGTGATGCGCGCGATCCAGATGCTGCTGCAACAGATCAATGCGGGCAGGGCGGTGGTGGAGAACGAATTCGCCCGCGCCGTGACGCGTGACGGCAACCGCAAGGCCTGTGCGCTGATGGAGGAAGTCTTCGAACTGCGCGACAGCTATGAATGGCGCGGCCTCGGCACGTTGCCGCATAGTGCCCTGAAACTGCGTACCGAATATGCAGGCTTCGATGCGGAACTGCGCTATGACATTCCCTACGTCGCCGTGCCCGACCACAAGGCCTGCGAATGCGGCGCCATCCTGCGCGGCGAAAAGCGGCCGCAGGAATGCAAAATCTTCGGCACCGCCTGCACGCCGGAAACGCCGCTCGGCTCCTGCATGGTGTCGTCCGAGGGCGCCTGCGCGGCGCATTACACTTATGGCCGTTTCAGGAATGTGGCATGAAACCATGATTCAAGCCACAGAGGAAAGCAAGGCAAACTGGAGTTTTGTTGATTCACATAGTCTGCTCTGGGTCAAAGCGGTCGATACAGAATTTTTTCATAGTGGACTTTTGAAGGTGATAAAGCTTGCTCAAGCGCTGTGCTGCAAACCCGCAGCGTTTCAGGGGCGTAAACCTGAGCTGCGGATGACCCAGTTGCCGCCGCTGGCGTCCTGTGAGTGTGCGACGATACCCGTTACGGAGGCTGGGTCGTGGCTGCAAGCGCCTAGGCGGGTGCCGCGGATTTCGGCGCGTACTACCACCTTGCCAAAGCTGTCCCGCGCCAGAACTGGTGGATCAATTGACTTGAGTTCCAGCGCAAGGCAGCCGTCGCCTGCCGTGCCGATCTGAACGGCGGGGTCGGCATGCGCACGGGTAAGCAGAACGATGGGTGTGCCGTCCGCCGCAAGCGAGACGTCGGGTTGCTGGATAGTGTCGTCGGACAGTTCGACGGCGAGCTGATGGTCTGCAAGCAGGCCGACATAGCGCCATGACCAACTGCTTGGAGCACCGTTCGGCAGCGTGGCGAAAACGCGCGTGCTGGAGTTGGCAAAATCCAGTGTGGTGCCGACGAAGGCTAGGCACTCCACGACAAGATACAGCGTGTCATTCTGTGTGAACAGTGTTGGATTGTTGAGCATCCCGCAGTGCTGGATCGACAGGCCGGCTAACTGGTCAAGAAGTACTGCCGGATGATATGCAGGTGCAGTAGTAGACACACCGAGTACGGTCTCCGGAGATGTAGCCAGAGCATCTGGCGACACGGCGGCACCGATTCGCACCTGCCAACTGGTGGAGTAATTCGGGTTGTAGCCGGTCTGCGGCCGCAGGAAGTAGGACAGGTGCGCCCCGTACCAAGTAGTGCCGCTGGCGTTCTTGATGACAGCCAGTGAAGCCGTCTCCGAACTGATCCGACCAATTTCGCCGCTGCCCTCCGGGTCGGTCACCGCTTCATCCGGCCACAAAGTACCGACCAGATGGAAGGTAGCGCCGTTATCGTCGCTGCGTGCTAGCCGATTTTCGACCGCCGCCAGCTGTACGGTGTTGCCAACTTGATCTTGACCAACGACAACGTGCGGCCATGAATATGCTAGCCACACGCGCCCGCTGGTTGCGGGGTCATGGGCGAGGGAAGGATCGGCGAAGCCCTTGAAGGTTCCGGGATTGGTATCGGGAGCGTCGCCGGAAATGACTATCGGGTTGCAGGTGCCTGCAGTCGCGCAGTTCGTCACCAGTGGTTGCGGGGCGTTCCCGCCAGCAGTTGCTGTGCCGCTGCCCCCACCTCCTCCACAAGCAGCGACAAAAACAGAGGACAGACTCAAGCAGCAGGCCGAAATCCTCAGGATGTCCGTGACAGTCTTGTTTTGTTTGGTCACCCGCATAGAACGTTCTTTGTTGTCTAACGAATGAACATATGAGTTGCGCGGCTTTGTCACTCGCATCTCATTGCCGCACAAACGGTATAGTAATCTCGAGAAGACGAAATTGACAAGGTACTTATCTGCTTTACCCCAATTTTTGATATTTTTTCAGTCGGCAAATGACTGCTTCCCATTTTCACCAGAGGCGGCTTTGGTACGCAACAGCCGGATGATTGAAGCTCATTAAGGTTTCAACGATGAACAAATACACACTTGATTTGCAGCACGGCCGCGTCGATCTGTCGCATGGGTCGGGCGGCCGCGCGATGGCGCAACTGATCGCGCAACTGTTCGCGCGCGAGTTCGACAACGAATACCTCGCCCAGGGCGACGATGGCGCGCGTCTGCCGCGTGCCGAGGGACGACTGGTGCTGACCACCGATTCCCATGTCGTCTCGCCGCTGTTCTTTCCCGGCGGCGACATCGGCTGTCTTTCCGTACATGGCTGTATCAACGATGTCGCCGTGATGGGAGCGCAGCCGCTGTACCTCACCGCCGGCTTCATTCTCGAAGAGGGTTTTCCGCTCGCCGATCTGGCGCGCATCGTCGCCTCGATGGCACAGGCTTCGCGCGAAGCCGGTGTGCCCGTGGTGGCGGGCGATACCAAGGTGGTCGAGCAGGGCAAGGCCGACGGCGTCTTCATCACCACCGCCTGTCTCGGCGTATTGCGTGAAGGCGTCGATCTGTCTGGCGCCAATGCGCGGCCGGGTGACGCGATTCTCGTTTCCGGCATGCTCGGCGATCACGGCATGGCGGTGCTATCAAAGCGGGAGAACATGGATTTCGGCACCACGCTGCTGTCCGACACGGCAGCGCTGCATCGCCTGATCGACCGCATGCTCGATGCCGTGCCGGGCATCCACGTGCTGCGCGACCCGACCCGTGGTGGTGTGGCAACAACATTGAACGAGATCGCTACACAATCCGGTGTCGGCATGCTGATCGAGGAAGCGAAACTGCCGCTGCGGACGCAGGTGGCGGCAGGTTGCGAGCTGCTTGGCCTCGATCCGCTCTACATCGCCAACGAAGGCAAGCTGGTCGCTATTTGTGCAGCGGCAGATGCGGAGCGGCTACTCGCCGCGATGCGTGCCGATCCGCTGGGTACCAATGCCGCTATCATCGGCATGGTGGATGAAAGGGATCCGCATTGCTTCGTGCAGATGCGTACCGTGCTTGGCGGCCTGCGTGTCGTGGATTGGTTGTCAGGGGAGCAGCTGCCGAGGATTTGTTGAAATATGCGCGGTGCTTGTTTTTCAAGCTGGTCTGGCTCATCGTTTGACGACATACATTGATTTAGCTCACTGCACAGCGCATACCGCAGTTTCATGGAGTAGGATAATCAGATCTTCAAATGTCTGTCCGGGAGAATCGAGTCATGACAAACAAGCGCTACATCTATGCCTTCGAGGAAGGCGACGGCAAGAACAAAATGCTGTTGGGAGGCAAGGGGGCGAATCTGTGCGAGATGACCCAGATCGGCCTGAATGTGCCGCCGGGGTTCGTCATCACGACCGAGGCATGCCTTGCCTATCTGGAAAAGGATCGTCTGCCCGATGGACTCATGGAGAGCGTCCTTGCCGCCATGAAGGATGTCGAGAAGAAATCCGGCAAGCTGTTCGGCGATGCGAAAAATCCCCTGCTGGTCTCGGTGCGCTCCGGTTCCTCCATGTCCATGCCCGGCATGATGGACACTGTCCTCAATCTGGGCCTGAATAATTCCACCATCAAAGGCTTGATAGCGCAAACAGGCAACGAACGCTTTGCCCATGACGCTCATAGGCGTTTCATCCAGCTGTTCGGCAAGATAGCGCTGGGCATCGCCGACGAACACTTCGATAATGCAATGGCAGCAATGAAGCGGAAAGTTGGCGTGGCCCAAGACGTGGATCTGACCTCCAGCGATCTGGAGGAACTGACAAGCCAGTTTGCCGCGATAGTCAAAAAACACACTGGCAAGCCTTTCCCGGAAGACCCTTACGAGCAACTCGAAATCGCCATTGCGGCAGTGTTCCGTTCCTGGAACGGCAAGCGCGCCATCGACTATCGCAAGCAGTTCCGGATCACGCCTGCGATGGCCAATGGCACTGCGGTGAATATTGTCACCATGGTCTACGGCAACATGGGCAACGACTCCGGCACCGGCGTCGGCTTTACGCGCAATCCAGGCACTGGCGAGAACATCATCTATGGTGAATATCTGGTGAATGCGCAGGGCGAGGATGTGGTAGCCGGCATTCGCACGCCCAAGCCCATCGCCGAGATGGAACAGGAAATGCCGGAAATCTACCGGCAGTTGATCGAATTGCGCAACCGGCTGGAATCGCATTACCAGGAGGTGCAGGACTTCGAATTCACCATCGAGCGCAGCCGCCTATATTGTTTGCAGACTCGCAACGGCAAGATGAATGCCCGGGCCTTGGTGCGTACTTCTGTTGAGATGGTCAAGGAAGAGTTGATTGACAAGGAACGAGCACTGTTGCGCGTCGATCCCGCCATGCTGGAACAGCTTCTGGTGCCGCAATTGGCGCCTGACTTTCATGGCAAGCCGTTGGCAACGGGTCTGCCGGCATCGCCGGGCGCGGCTTCCGGACGTATCGTGTTTGATGCCGATACTGCCGAAACTCGCGGCAAGGCTGGCGAGAAGGTCATCCTGGTGCGTGAGGAAACCCGTCCAGATGACATCCATGGCTTCTTCCAGGCTCAAGGCATCCTGACCAGTCGCGGCGGCAAGACATCGCATGCCGCCGTCGTTGCGCGCGGCATGGGCAAGCCCTGCGTTTCCGGCTGCGAGGCCATCGTCATCAACGATCAAGAGCGCCGTGCCGTGATTGGTGAAACGACGCTGCACGAAGGCGACGTCATCACCATTGATGGCAGCAACGGCCGGGTTTATGCAGGTGAGGTGCCCACCGTCGAAGCCAGTTTTTCGGCGGAAATGGAAACGCTGCTCAAGTGGGCCGATGAAGCGGCACGGCTCAAGGTGATGGCCAACGCCGACACTCCCGACGCCGCCGCCCGCGCTCGCGCCTTTGGCGCCATGGGCATCGGCCTGTGTCGTACCGAACGCATGTTCAACAGTACCGACCGCCTGCCCATCGTTCAGGAAATGATCCTGGCCGAAAACGCCGAGGAGCGTCAGGCGGCGCTGGATCGGCTGCTGCCCATTCAGCGCGCCGATTTCAAGGGCATTTTCAAGGCCATGAAAGGCCTGCCGGTCACCGTGCGCCTGCTTGATCCACCCATGCACGAATTCCTGCCGACGGCCGCACAGCTGGAACTGGAGATTGCCCACCTGCACCACATGCGCGATTCCATCAAGGCCCTGGAAGAGCTGCCGGAGACCCTGAAGCTGCTCAATCCCAGGCTTTACCAGCAATATGCCGATGGCTTGAACAAGCTGTCGCAAGGAATGAAGGATTTCAAGGACAACCATCTTGAAGAGGATGTCATCCACAAGAAGGAAAAAATTCTCAAGAAGGTGCGCGCCCTGTCCGAAGTGAATCCGATGCTGGGCCACCGCGGGGTGCGCCTCGGCATCACCTATCCCGAGATCTATTCGATGCAGATCCAGGCAATCCTGGAAGCAGCCGCGCTATGCGCTCGCGAAGGTCTCGTCGTGTATCCGGAAATCATGGTGCCGCAGGTGGCGACGGTGGAGGAACTGAAGCGCATCCACGGTTATGTGCAGCGCCTGCACAAGGTGGTGGAATTGACCCACGGCATCAATGTCGGCGTCAAGTTCGGCAGCATGCTGGAGGTTGTGCGCGCCTGCCTGCGCTCCAGGCGCATGGCCGAGATGGCTGAGTTCTTCAGTTTCGGCACCAACGACTTGACCCAGGCCACCTTCTCCTTCAGCCGCGAGGATGCGGAGAACAAGTTCCTGCCTTCCTACATTGGCACCGGCATTCTCCAGGACAATCCCTTCGAGGTGCTGGACCAGAAGGGCGTCGGTGAACTGATGAAGTTTGCGGTGTTGGAAGGCCGCAAGACCAGACCGGACCTGAAGGTCGGCATATGCGGAGAGCATGGAGGTCACCCGGCCTCCATCCATTTTTGCCATGAAATAGGTCTTACTTATGTTTCCTGCTCCGGACCGAGGGTACCGATTGCGCGGCTGGCGGCAGCGCAGGCGCAATTGCAGGATTAGAAACATGCGGAGATTATGCCACTGATGTAAGGTGGAATGCCGCGTTGGTGAAGACCGAAGAGCCACTGGAGCGTGCCTGCCCGAGGGTTAGCGTGGTCATGGGTCACGTCGGCGACATTGGTGAGGTTGCGTGAGCGACCATCCCGTTAGAGAGATTGAGTACAACGACGTACCCGAACCGACGCGGCATTCCGATCAACATGATGGAGGAGGCATGGCGCGACGCAAGAGAGCAGAACTGGAATTGGCCCATCCCAACGCGGCGGGAATCGACATTGGCTCGGCTAGCCACTTTGTGGCGGTACCCGCGGATCGGGACGATGAACCGGTGCGCGAGTTCAGGAGTTTCACTGACGATCTCAATGCCCTGGCCGACTGGCTGAAGGCGTGCGAGGTGGATACCGTGGCGATGGAATCGACCGGTGTTTATTGGATACCGCTGTTCGAGTTGCTGGAATCGCGCGGCTTCACTGTCTATCTGGTCAATGCCCGGCACGTGAAGAACGTGTCCGGCCGCAAGAGCGATGTCCTCGACTGCCAGTGGTTGCAGCAGTTGATGGGCTACGGCCTGCTATCCGGCGCCTTCCGGCCCAAGGACGAGATTTGCGCCCTGCGGGCAGTATCGCGCCGCGACATGCTGCTCTCGTATCAGGCGCGCCACGTCCAGCACATGCAGAAGGCGCTGGCGCAGATGAACGTACAGTTGGCCAACGTCATCTCCGACATCGTCGGCGAGACGGGACAGAAGATCGTGCGCGCCATCATCGCCGGTGAGCGCAATCCCCGCATGTTGGCGAAGATGAAGAACGTCCGCATCCGTGGCTCGGGCTGTGCCCGGGAACCAGGATTTCCGGCGGCAAGGTGCTCTCCGGAGCAAGCAAGCGCACGGCCAATCGGGCGGCGCAAGCGCTGCGATTAGCGGCTTCGGCACTGCGCACCAGTCAATCCTCGCTGGGCGCCTACTATCGCCGCTTGTCTGCCCGGCTGGATCGGCCCAAGGCCATCACCGCCACGGCGCACAAGCTCGCTCGCCTCATCTACACGATGCTGACCAAGGGCACGGAATATACGGATCAGGGGCAGGACTACTACGAGGAGCGCTATCGCCAACGCGTCATGCATCACATTGCCAAGCGCGCCGAAAAACTCGGATTTCAACTCTCTCCTGTTCCGAATGCCGTTTGAATCCTTATTTTCTTTCAGCTACTTGGGATGTGTTTCTTGAGAGAGAGAGAGGTGCTCGACGCACACGACGGGCAGCGCGGCATGGGCTGGCCGTTAAAAATTCGTCGTTGGTGGCCCCCCGGTAGTCTCGGCGCTTACCGGGGCTGGCGGAAGACCAATACCGGTATCGTTGAGTGCGTCAGAACCTTGTGTGTCTCCGAGCCGAGTAGCAGGCTGCTGAGGCCCCTGCGTCCGTGTGAGGCCATGAATATCAAGTCCGCTTTGACTTCGTTTGCAGCAGCGACAATGGCGCCGTGAATCGAGCCGCTGGTTTGGCTGAGCGTGTCGCAAACGACCCCTGCAATTCTTGCTTTGTCCGTACACTCAGCCAAAATACTTTTTGCCTGCTGATCGGCCAATTCTGCAAATTGTTGTGGCGAGGTAGGATCGATTAAAGCACCTTCACCATACAGTGCAATTGGGAAATCTGGTTTTACATGGAAAAAAGTAAGTTTTGCACCAGCTTCGCGAGCAAAGCTAATGGCTCGATCCGCTGTTTCAGTTGACATTGTCGAGCCATCAGTCGGAACCAGAATATGCTTAAACATGGCGATTTCCCCCTCAAGGTGTCATTAGAAGAATACATACAATTTGAGCCTTGATGCAAATTAAGTCTCGAGTGCATTGAGGCGAAGCACAAATCAGCTATGCATCTTATCAAGTCAACGGAACAGTTGCTTGATTGCTCAACACAGAAAAAAACGCATGAGACAGCTAGGATCGCGGATAATTGAACCTCTTTAATCTCAACGCGGTCGTCACGCGACGGCAGAAAGACAAGCATAAATGAAGTGTGTAGATGACTTTCGCCTCAGGTTTGGTCGTACTGAGTTGGTACCGATCATGGTGGGAGGTATGGGAGTTGATATTTCGACTGCCGAACTGGCGCTAGAGGCAGCACGCCTGGGTGGCGTCGGGCACATTTCGGATGCTTTGGTGCCAGCGATTTCCGATGAACGTTTCAAAACGCGCTTCGTCAAGGATAAGGCCAAGTTGTACAAGTATAACGTCGCGAATTCCGACAAGTCACAGGTACATTTCGATCTTGGCCAATTAGACGAAGCGGTCCGCAACCATGTCGGCAAGACCATGGAAGTCAAACGCGGCTCGGGCATGGTGTTCGTCAACTGCATGGAAAAGCTGACCATGAACGCACCACGCGAAACCTTGCGCGTACGCCTGGCCAGTGCACTCGATGCCGGCATCGATGGCATCACGCTCTCTGCCGGTCTGCATCTAGGCTCTTTTGGACTGATCGAGGATCATCCGCGTTTTCGCGACGCCAAGCTCGGCATCATCGTCTCCTCGGTACGCGCCCTGCAATTGTTTCTGCGCAAGAATGCCAGGCTCAATCGTCTGCCTGACTTCATTGTCGTCGAAGGGCCACTGGCAGGCGGCCACCTTGGCTTCGGCATGGATTGGGCGAAATATGATTTACGCACCATCGTCAATGAAACTCTTGCTTACCTGAAAGCCGAGCATCTCGACATTCCAGTCATTCCGGCCGGTGGAATCTTCACCGGCAGCGATGCCGTGTCCTTTCTTGAAGAGGGGGCCGCGGCGGTGCAGGTAGCGACACGCTTCACCGTTGCCCACGAATGCGGTCTGCCGGAAAAAGTGCAACAGGAATATTTCAAGGCCAGCGAGAACGACATCGAGGTCAACACCATTTCACCGACCGGCTATCCGATGCGCATGCTAAAGAACAGTCCAGCTATCGGCGACGGTATCCGTCCCAATTGCGAAGCCTATGGCTACCTGCTGGACGGCAACGGCAACTGTGCCTACATCACGGCCTACAACCGTGAGGTGGTGCTGCATCCCGGCGCCAAGAAACTATCGGTGATGGACAAGACTTGCCTGTGCACCCAGATGCGCAACTTCAAATGCTGGACCTGCGGTCACCTGACCTACCGTCTGAAGGACACAACCAACAAGCTGGCGGACGGCACATACCAGCTATTGTCCGCAGAGCATGTGTTTCACGACTACCAGTACAGCCGGGATCAGAAGATCGCCTTGCCGGCATCCACTCTCGCCCTGGCGTCCTGACTGTCCAGCCAGATCTCAATGCCTTTGGCATTGAGATCGATATCCATCGCGAGCAACTCGCAGGCAGCATCGCCTTGCAATCCCCATCCCTGCATCTTGGCTTCCATCGCAACGATCTGGCGCAGCCCTGCCTTGATGCGTTCGCAACGGCCAATCCCGGAGTCTTTCTCCCGCATGGCAATTTCAAGCTGTGCGTCGATCAGCCTGTGCATGTCGGCGGCAAGCCGCGGTATATCGCGTATCTGGCCGAAATGCGTGACATAAAGCGCTGACGGCTTGAAGCCGGCAATCATGTCGACAGTGCGATGCAGGGCATCAGGATCGAACTGGCTCGGCGTTGTGGTGGGGTAGATAAATTGGCGTCCGTCTGAGTCGAGTTGCCGGTAATAAAGCCCAAAGGTATCGCCAGAGAAAATGTGCCCTGTATGGCTGTCACGGATACAAATGTGGTGTCGAGCATGTCCGGGCGAATCGAACAGCAGCAGTTCGCGACCAGCGAGGCTGATAACGGTTTCTTCTGCTGCTTCGATGACGCGCTCGGAAGCAATCGGCTGGATTTCGCCATACATGCGTATCGCATTTTCGCGGCCATAGACATCGTAAGTCGCGGCAACGAGTTTTGATGGATCGATCATGTGCCGGGCACCACGCGGATGCACCACGAGTCGAGCGGCGGGCAGGGCCGCCATCAGTTGTCCCGCGCCACCTGCATGGTCGAGATGGACATGCGTGAGAATCACATAATCGACTTGTTCGGCAGACAGTCCGAGATGTGCGAGTTCGCGTAGCAGGAGGGGCCCCGAGGCATTGACCGCGGTGTCGACAATAGCCACTCGTCCCTTTTCGACGATGAGATGAATGGCAACGAGATTTGCACCGCCACAACCCGAATCAACGACATGAATTCCATCGCCGTAATGGTGTGTGGCGGCAGACAACGAAAACGCTCCTACATGCTGCCGTAAATTGGCCCTTCTCCCCCCTGTGGAACTACCCAGTTGATATTCTGTGTAGGGTCTTTGATATCGCAGGTCTTGCAATGCACGCAGTTCTGCGCATTGATCTGCAGGCGTGGTTCGCTGCCATCTTCCAGACGCACGATTTCATATACGCCGGCCGGGCAATAGCGTTGTTCCGGGGCATCGTATTTGGCCAGATTGATGGCGATCGGCACCGATTCATCCTTCAGTACCAGATGGCAAGGCTCGTCTTCTTCGTGATTGGTGTTCGACAGGAATACTGAGGAAAGTCGATCGAAGGAAATCACGCCATCGGGCTTCGGATAGTCAATCTTCGCGCACTCTGCCGCTGGCAGCAGCGACATGTGGTCCGGCTGATGTCCATGCAGTGTCCACGGCGGACTCTTGATGCCGATCTTGGGCAGGAGCCATTGTTCGATGCCCGTCATCATCTGGCCGACCAGCGGGCCTTTCTTGAACCAGAGCTTGAAATTGCGCTGCTGGTCGAGTTCTTCCCTGAGCCAGCTCTTCTCGTAGGCTTCTGGGTAGGCGCTGAGTTCATCCGCCGAACGCCCTGCGGCCAGCGCCTCGGCCAGCGCCTCGGCGCAGAGCATGCCGGATTTGATGGCGGTATGGCTGCCCTTGATGCGAGCGGCATTCATGTATCCAGCGTCGCATCCGATCAGTGCGCCACCTGGAAATACCGTCTTGGGCAGGGCTTGCGGGGTTCCGTTGTTGATTGCGCGCGCACCGTAGCCAATCCGCTTGCCGCCTTCGATGTGAGCGAGTATCGATGGGTGCGTCTTCCAGCGCTGCATTTCCTCGAATGGACTCATCCAGGGATTCTTGTAGTTGAGCCCGAGAACGAATCCAAGTGTGACTTTATTGTCATTGAGGTGATAGAGGAAACCGCCACCGAAGGTACCGTCTTGTATCGGCCACCCGGAGGTGTGTACGACCAGGCCGGGCTTGGCCTTGGCTGGATCGATTTCCCATAATTCCTTGATCCCGATGGCGTAAGTCTGGGTATCCTTGCCCGCGTCGAGTTTGTATTTGGCGATCAGTTGTTTGCCCAGATGGCCGCGCGCGCCCTCGGCGAAAATCGTGTACTTGCCCAACAGTTCCATGCCAGGTTGATAGGCATCAGTAGGTTGACCATCGCGCCCCACGCCCATGTCACCCGTTGCGACACCGCGCACGGCGCCTTTGTCGTCGTAGAGAATTTCGGCGCCGGCAAAGCCGGGGTAGATTTCGACGCCCAGTGCCTCCGCCTGCTGGGCCAGCCAGCGCGCGACCTGGCCGAGACTGATCACGTAATTGCCGTGATTGTGAAAGGTGCGCGGTAACAACCAATCCGGGATGCGTTTTGCGCTTGTTGCGCCAAGGATAAGCACGTCATCACCCGTCACCAGTTGATTCAGCGGCGCACCTTTTTCCTCCCAGTCAGGAATCAACTCGTTGATTGCGCGTGGATCCATCACTGCGCCAGAGAGAATGTGAGCGCCGATTTCGGCACCTTTCTCGATCAGGCAAACGTTGATATCGGCATTAAGTTGCTTGAGACGAATCGCAGCAGCGAGGCCGGCTGGTCCACCGCCAACGATCACCACATCAAATTCCATCGCTTCACGTTCCATGTAGATTCCTTGACTGTTCGAACGAGGGAGGGCAAAGAACGCCCGGATCAGTATGAAATTATAGTGCAACCACGTTAGCTGTTGGGTTTCTGACAGAGTAGACCAAAAAAAACCGCAGCCGAAGCTGCGGTTTTTTTGTGCCTAAGCCGGAAATTACACCGGCTTGATTGCTGCAGCCTGTTTGCCCTTGGGGCCCATCTTCACATCGAAGTTGACCTTTTGGCCTTCTTGTAGCGATTTGAAGCCGCTGGACTGAATTTCGGAAAAATGTGCAAAAAGGTCTTCGCCGCCGTCATCAGGAGTGATGAAGCCGAAACCCTTTGCATCGTTGAACCACTTAACGGTACCAGTTGACATGCTAATTTCCTTGAAAAAAATATAAATTCGGACTCGCGCCCGGGATGCAAACGAAATCAAGAAACCTCGCAGGACTGGAAAGACATCGCCTAGAAGGCGGGGTGACCACCGTACAGCAAAAAAACGGACTTGAATCGACTGCTGGTAGCAGAATACGGCAAGAATATCCTGCTGGCAAGCGGTATTTCTCGCTGCAACGTGATAGAGAACAAAAATACCGACTCAGGGGCCTGTTTGTCGTGACAGTAATTTTCGTATCCCATCTAAGTCGAGGATACGAATATGTTTTTGCTGTACAGCGATTAGCCCACGTTCATGAAAGTGGGAAAGTGCTCTACTCACGGTTTCCAGTTTTAGGCCGAGGTAGGAACCAATTTCGTCACGGGTCATGCGCAAGTGGAATTCGGTTGCTGAATAACCGCGTGCGGAAAAGCGTTGCGATAAATTGAGCAGAAAGGCAGCCAAACGCTCCTCGGCACGCATGGTACCGAGCAGCATCATGACACCTTGGTCGCGTACGATTTCACGGCTCATGACTTTGTGGAGATGATTCTGTAAAACACGAATCTCGGTTTGTAGGTGCTCCAGCATGGCAAAAGGCATGACGCACACTTCACTGTCTTCAAGAGCAACCGCATTGCATGTATGGACTTCGTTGCTGATGCCATCCATTCCCATAATTTCACCAGCCATCTGAAATCCGGTAACTTGTTCGCGACCATCTTCAAGCAGGATATCGGTCTTGAAAAAGCCTGTTCTGACTGCGTAAATTGACTCGAAAGGATTTCCGGAACGGTAAAGGCTCTGTCCCCTCTTGATCTTGCGACCTGAACCAACCAGAGCCTCCATCTTGGCAAATTCCTGATCATTTAGTCCGATGGGCAAACAGAGTTCGCGCAGGCTGCACTGCGAACAGGCAACTTTGAGTGTATTGAAATTTATGGCTGACATTGGAGCGTGCACAGCGTTTTGTCCAGTTTGATCTGTATCAATGCGAATTTTCTGTGTCTGGGGCATCTTGTGAGCCTGTTGCTAGGGCGAAAATTACTGAATCACATTTCAAACTTGGTCTTTGACCCGATACTGATCCAGCACTTTGAAGTTAGCGGGCCACGTGTTATACCTCTTATCCGACAGCAGACCGTTTTGTCGATGCGTCAGCCTATAAATCCTGGCTTGCAAGAATTACATTACATTGGGCGGCAATAGTCGGGCGTCTGCATTATACGTTCTCATCCCTTTTTGCGATACCGTCTGTTATTACTGCGCTTGCAACAAGATAGTCGCCGTTAAGTACTGCCACTCAATGTGTACATCCGTTATCTTGGCAAAGATTTCCTTGGCATCTACTGCGTTGGAAGGACTGCACATAGTCGTGTAACTGCATTGGGGTAAGACTCTGCCCCCTTCTTGTGGTTGGGAATTGATGCGATTTATTTGTGATAAGCGTAGCTGCTACTCACGAATAATCTGATATACCACCGATGTTTTCGTTTATCGTGAATCCGGATGAAGTTTCGGTGGTGATTGGTGTGAGCAACTCGGGTTTTCTTGCAGTATTTCTCATTGGCTTGTTAAGTGGCACGCACTGCGTTGGCATGTGCGGCGGCATTGTCTCGGCACTCTCAATACAATTGCCGCAGCAGAAACCAGCCTTGGCTCTGCATCTGGCTTACAACATTGGGCGCCTGACCAGTTACATCCTGGCCGGTGCCATCATGGGTGCCTTGGGGAGCATGAGTCTGTTGCTGAATCATGCGCTACCAGTGCAGATAGTGTTTTATATCGCAGCTAATTTGATGCTGCTCGTAATGGGACTTTACCTGCTCGGTGTTACCAGAGCAGCAGCCATTGTCGAAAAAGCCGGGAAACGTCTGTGGCAGCGCATCCAGCCATATAGCAAACGCTTCCTTCCCGTGCATTCGGTCAGGCAGGCCTTCCCGCTTGGCATGCTTTGGGGCTGGTTGCCCTGCGGCTTGGTGTACGGTGTGCTGTCAATGGCCTTGCTCTCAGGTTCTGCATGGCGTGGCGCATTGACCCTGCTGGCCTTTGGTCTTGGTACGCTGCCTAACCTGCTGTTGGCTGGCATGCTGCTGGCGCGTTTCCGGCGCCAGATACAGGCGAAACCCGTTCGCATCGTTTCCGGTCTGCTGGTATTCGGTTTCGGCGTATTGGGCCTAGTAAACGCGACTACACTGGGTGGTCGTTTATGGGAAGGAATTGTCTGCCATGTCTGAAGCCGAGCCTGCCCAACTTGCAGTGGAGTTGCTCATCGAAGGCATGACCTGCGCCAACTGTGCCGCGAGAATCGAGAAGACGCTCAATGAGGTCGATGGTGTCGAGGCAGTGGTGAACTTTGCCAACGAGAAAGCCTATGCGCGTTACTGTCCGGATCACACTAATGTCGACAAGCTGATAGCGGCCGTGGCGCAACTTGGCCGCTATCGTGCTGCGGTGTCGACGCCGGATACGCGAGAGCAGGAAAAAGCCGAGCGCCTCGAAGCCTATCGATACGAGCTGAAAGTGTTCATCCTTTCAGCTGTACTGACGCTGCCTTTGTTGGGGCAGATGTTGATCATGTTCAGTAGCGGTAGCCATGACGAACTACTGCCGCGCTGGCTGCAACTCATGCTGGCGACGCCGGTGCAGTTCTGGGTTGGCCGTCGTTTCTACATTGGCGCCTGGTATTCGCTGAAGAGTGGCAGCGGCAACATGGATGTGCTGGTTGCACTTGGCACCAGCATGGCGTGGTTGTTCAGCGCCGTGGTCACAGTTGCCAGTCTGCATCATATACATGTTTACTTCGAGGCGTCGGCAGCCGTCATCACCCTGGTGCTGCTCGGAAAGATTCTCGAAGCGCGGGCCAAGGCGCATGCTTCGGCGGCAATCGAAGGCCTTATCGGCCTGCAACCGCAAACCGCCATGCGTGAGCAGGAGGGGCAATTAACCGAAGTGCCGGTGGCCAGTCTGATTCCGGGCGATATTCTGATTGTCCGCCCGGGAGAAAGCGTGCCGGTAGATGGGGAAGTTGTTGATGGAGAATCGCATGTTAACGAAGCCATGCTTACCGGTGAAAGCGCGCCGGTAGCGAAGAAGGTAGGTGACGGCGTGTTTGCCGCGACGGTGAATGGCAGCGGCCTGCTGCGTTTTCGGGCGACCGGCGTTGGCCAGCAGACCATGCTGGCTGGCATCATTCGTTTGGTGGAGGAAGCGCAGGGATCACGTGCACCTGTACAAAAACTGGTTGACCGCGTTGCGGCGATATTTGTCCCGACCGTGTGCGCCATAGCGGGGTTGACCTTTCTCGGTGACTGGTTCTACAGCGGCGAGTTTTCGGTTGCCCTGATCAATGCCGTCGCCGTACTGGTGATTGCCTGTCCTTGTGCACTGGGTCTGGCAACGCCCACTGCGATCATGGTGGGTACTGGCCTCGGCGCCCGGGTCGGGGTATTGATCCGCAATGCCGAAGCGCTCGAACTGGCAGAAAAGCTGGAAATTCTCTGTGTCGACAAGACGGGTACCCTGACCCAAGGCCGGCCTGAAGTGACTGAAATACTCCCTTCAAAAGGGGTGTCTGTCGATGAATTGTTGCAGGTTGCCGCAAGCCTTGAGCAGTCGTCAAGCCATCCGCTGGCGGCAGCAATCGTTCGTCGTGCGCAAACGTCAGGCTTGACGCTCCTCATCCCCGGCCAAGTGTTAGCAGAGGCCGGGCAGGGTGTTGGCGGCGACGTGGATGGCAGACGGATTGTCGTCGGTTCACCGGCGTACATGAACGCACTGGGCATGACTCTCGACGAGGCGCAGATACAGCCTTTGCAGCGTTCTGCCTGCAGCGTAGTGGCCGTGGCACGCGACAACTCAATTATTGGCGTAATCGGTGTGCGTGATCCGCTGCGTGCAACTTCGCGGCAAGCGGTGAAGCGTCTTGCAACGATGGGAGTCGAGGTCGTGATGCTGACCGGTGACAACCGTGCCACAGCTGATGCCATTGCGCGAGAAGCCGGCATTGTCCGTGTCGAGGCCGAGACGCTGCCGGGCGACAAGTCGGCTGTTATTGTGCGCTATCGCGAGCAGGGCAAGCGCGTGGGTATGGCAGGCGACGGAATCAATGATGCTCCTGCGCTTGCGGCCGCATATGTGAGTTTCGCGATGGGGGCCGGTAGCAATGTCGCCATGGAGGCCGCCGACATTACCCTGATGAAAAACGACCTCAATAGTGTCGCCGATGCTATTGCGCTGTCGAGGGCGACGCTGCGCAAGATACGCCAGAACCTGTTTTTCGCCTTCATCTACAACGTGCTCGGTATTCCGCTCGCAGCGCTGGGCTTGCTAAATCCGGTAGTAGCAGGGGCTGCGATGGCCGCGAGTTCGGTTTCGGTAGTGAGCAATTCACTGCTGCTGCGACGCTGGAAACCAGGTAGGGGATAAAAAAAGGCCCGCATCTGCGGGCCATTTTCTTTGAGCTGGCTTGCCGTGTTATGCGGCTGCTTGAGCCGGGATACGGTGCTTCTGATTCATGATGCGATTGCGTGCATCGACGTAAACCAGATCGGGCTCGAACTTTTGCAATTCGATTTCGTTGTAGTTGGCGAAAGTGGCGATGATCAGCAGGTCGCCCGGGGCGGCGAGTCGGGCGGCGGCACCATTCACGGAAATGGTACCGCTACCGCGTTCGGCGCGAATGGCATAGGTGCTGAAGCGATTGCCGTTATTGACGTTCCAGATTTCTATCTGCTGGTACTCTTTGATGTCAGCAGCATCAAGCAGATCATCATCTATAGCACATGAACCTTCGTAGTGAAGTTCCGCCTGCGTCACAGTGACACGGTGCAGCTTTGATTTAAGCATCGTTCGTTGCATATTCGTTCGCTCCTTCTCAGGCAAAGGTGTCGAGTTCAAATACGGACATTAAAGTTGTCCCCTCTTTGACTTCATGGCTACTGGACATCGCCGGCCTGAGCGCATCGCGGTGTCCTAAACTTCCAGATTGTCGATGAGGCGCGTGCTACCCAAACGCGCCGCGGCCAACACCACCAATCCGGATTCGTGAGCGGCTGGCAATTGTAAATCACTTTTTTTGCGTACTGCAACATAATCCGGTACCCAATTTCTGGTACTCAGAAACTCGATGGAATCCCGCTCCAGCTGCGGGTAATCGCGATTTCCGGCGCGAATTTCATTGATAACTTTAGTTAAAGCTTCAAACAATTTTGGTGCTTCGATACGTTCTTGCTCAGAAAGATAGCCATTGCGCGACGACAAGGCGAGCCCGTCTGCAGCGCGAATGGTTTCTCCCGCCACTATGTCAATCGGCAGATTCAATTCACGCACCATATTGCGGATAACCATTAACTGTTGATAATCCTTCTTGCCGAACAGAGCGACGTCCGGTTGCACGATATGGAATAATTTCATTACCACCGTAGCTACACCCATAAAATGATCCGGGCGGAATTCGCCGTCGAGAATGTCTGCCTGGGCTGCAGGGGGATGAATGTGGTAGCTCTGTTGCTGCGGATACATCTCGGCTTCGTTTGGCGCAAACAAGCAGTCGACACCGGCAGCCTCGAGTTTTTCGCAATCAGCCTGGAATGTGCGTGGATATTTATCAAAATCCTCGCCTGGGCGGAATTGCAGCCGATTTACAAAAATGGTGGCGATTACCATGTCGGCATGTTCGCGCGCCTGTTCCATCAGCGCGATATGGCCCTTGTGCAGATTGCCCATGGTTGGTATCAGTGCAACGCGCCGGGCGGGCTTGCGCACTGCCCGCAGGGCAGCAATCGTTTTATGGATTTGCATTAATAGGAATGTTCGGCTGTGGGAAAGGTGCCGTCCTTGACAGCTTTGACGTAGTCAGTTACTGCGCCGTCAATACTATGCGCTTCAGTCATGAAGTCCTTTACGAAGCGGCCCTTCTTGCCGGGGTAGATGCCGAGCATGTCGTGCAGCACCAGCACTTGCCCGTCACAGTCACTACCGGCACCAATTCCGATGGTGGCACAGGCAGTCAGCATTTTCGTTATCTGGGCAGCCAGCGTGGCGGGTACCATCTCCAGCACCATTAACGTGGCACCTGCGTCTTCGAGTGCCCGCGCATCAGCCTCCATGCGCCTGGCGCCCGCTTCATCGCGACCCTGCACGTGATAGCCACCGAGAGCGTGTACCGACTGCGGCGTGAGCCCGATATGGGCACAGACCGGGATGCCGCGTTCGACCAGAAAATGCACTGTTTCTGCCATAACCTCGCCACCTTCGAGTTTGACCATCTCTGCGCCAGCGGCAAGCAGGCGTGTAGCGTTGCGTATCGCAAGTTCCTTTGATTCCTGATAACTGCCGAAGGGCATGTCGGCCAGACACATCGCGCGTTGCACGATGTGGCCGACGCATTCGGTGTGATACACCATGTGCTCCATCGTCACCGGCAAGGTTGATGTCTTGCCCTGCAACACGTTACCGAGCGAATCTCCAACCAGAATGACATCCACACCGCAGCGGTCTTCGAGCGTAGCGAAACTGGCATCGTAGCCGGTGAGCATCGCAATCTTGTCGCCCTCGTGCTTCATGCGCGCGAGCTCAGGAAGTGTGATTGGCTTGTTGGAGGCAAGATATGTCATGGGCGTCTAAAAATGAAATAAACGGCTGCTAGGATACACAAACCAGCGCTAAACCTGCGCGGTCATTGATTCGACCTGCTGATCTGCGCAATTCTGCAAAAGGTCGATAAGCATGCCATGCACGGGCATTGTGATATCGGGGGCAATTTCCGCAAGCGGTACAAGAACAAAGGCGCGCTGATGCATGCGCGGGTGCGGCAGCGTCAATTGAGGATCGTCGCATATCGTATCGCCATGCAACAGCAGGTCGAGATCCAGCGTGCGTGGCGCATTGGGTATGCTGCGGCTGCGACCGAAGCGTGCTTCGATGGCGAACAATTCATCGAGCAATCCAGGCGCATCGAGTTGAGTCTCAATGGATATGACAGCATTGACAAAGTCGGGCTGATTGCGCAACCCGACCGGCGCCGTACGATACAACGAGGATGCGGCAATCAGTTGGCTGTGCGGAAGGTCACGCAAAGCTTCAATTGCAGCAAGCACCGTGCTGGAGGGGTCGCCGAGGTTGGCGCCGAGCGCGATGTAAGCACGCGTCATTATTCTTCAGCCCCGCTCGGCGTGGCTTGTGTTGACAAATCTTTTTTTGGCTTCGACTGGCTGCGTTTGCGTCGGCGCGGTTTCTTTGTTGTGGTATCAATCTGCAGCATGGCCTCGCGGCGCTCAGGGCTGGCATCCTGGAATTCAGTCCACCAGTCGGCCAGTTCTGCGGCAACCTCACCGCTCTGCGCCCGCAACACAAGGAAATCATAACCGGCGCGGAAACGTGGCTGATCGACCAGACGCCATGGTGATTTGCCGTTGCGTTTCTCGAAACGGGGTTGCAGTGCCCAGATGTCCTTGATGTCGCCTGCGATACGGCGCGTGATCGCCAGCTTTTCACCCTGCTGTTCAAGCACTTGATCCATCGCATCATATAGGGCGGGAATGGCCGGCCCCCCCTTCGACTTGCTCGTTTGCCAGTGGTTGAGAACTTCGTGCCAGAGTAGCGTGGCAAACAGAAAACCGGGCGAGGTGGTCTTGCCGGCGCGGATACGTTCATCCGTACTTTCCAGCGACAGCAGGACAAATTTTTCGCCCAGAGGTTGTTCAAGTATCACGTCGAGCAGCGGCAGCAGGCCATGATGCAGACCGTCCTGGCGCAGACGTTTGACACATTCCACCGCATGTCCCGAGAACAGCAGTTTGAGCATCTCGTCGAAAACCCGAGCCGGCGGAAGGTTTTCAATCAACTCGGCCATCTCGCGGATCGGCGCGCGTACAGCCGGATCGAGGCTGAGACCGAGCTTGGCAGAAAGCCGTATGGCACGCAGCATGCGTACCGGATCTTCGCGATAGCGTACTGCCGGATCGCCGATCATGCGCAGTGTTTTTGCCTTGAGGTCGGCGACGCCATGGTGATAATCGATCACCGTTTCATTTGCCGGATCGTAATACAGGGCATTTACTGTGAAATCGCGGCGAGCTGCATCGTCGGCCTGGCTGCCCCAGATATTGTCGCGTAGTACGCGGCCATGTTCATCCTTCAACGTAGTTTCGTCATGAGCGGCGCGGTAGGTGGATACCTCGATGGTTTCGGGTCCGAACATCACGTGCACAATCTGGAAGCGGCGGCCAATGATGCGTGAGCGACGAAAAACGCTGCGTACCTGTTCCGGCGTGGCATTGGTGGCTACGTCGTAATCCTTGGGTACGATGCCGGCGATCAGGTCGCGTACTGCACCACCGACAACATAGGCCTTGAAGCCGGCCTGCTGTAGTCCTTCGCATGTGCGGCGCGCCGCAGTCGAGACATGGTCGCGGCGAATGCCGTGGCGTGAGACGGGAATTATGGCCGGATGGCCGACCGAGGTGACATCACGTCCGAAAACGCGGCGCAGAAGCTTGCGAATCATGCGGAGATGGAGGTTTGTATCAAAAAGAGGCGGCCATGATACCGGAAGCTACTAACGGAGGCTTATTACGGGCCAACAGGACTCGGTTGCTGCCTGACGCAGCACATTGTCGGGATCGACCGCTACCGGATGGCTCACCTTGCGCAATAACGGCAGGTCGTTGTGCGAATCACTGTAGAAATGGCTACTGCTGAAGCTGTCCCAGTTGTGGCCCAGTGATTTGAGCCAGCTTTCTACTCTCACAATCTTGCCTTCCTTGAATGAAGGCATGCCTTCTACCTTGCCGGTGAATTGGCCATCGATTTCCGCAGGAATGGTTGCGATCAGGTGTGGAATGCCGAATTCGTGACAGATCGGCGCGGTGACGAAACTGTTGGTGGCGGTGACAATTGCCATCAGTGCACTTTCGTCGGCGTGGTGTTTCACCAGTTGCCGCGCCTTGTTGCCGATCATGGGCCGAATGTGCTCGGCCATGAACTGCACATGCCAGGCATCGAGTTCGGCGCGCGTGTGACGTGCGAGAGGTGCCAGCTGAAAATCGAGAAAGGCATGGATATCCAGGCTGCCGTCCTTGTATTGCTCATAGAACTTAAGGTTTTCAGCTTCATGCACTTCGCTGTCGAGCACACCGCGCGAAATCAAAAACTGCGCCCATTCGAAATCGCTGTCGCAGCTCAATAGAGTGTTGTCCAGATCAAATAATGCCAGTTTCATTTCTTTTCCATTTATCGGGTTTCTGACATGAGTTCGCGCAGCAGGGGCAGTGTCGGCGGGCGTTGCCGCGAAAGAGAGATTTTGTCGAGCAGGTCGATGGTTGCCAGTAACGAGGGCAGGTCGCGGCGACCATGCAGCAGCAGGTAGCGCACAACGCTATCGTCCAGCGGCAGGCCGCGTTGTTGTGCATAGTGGTGCAGGGCAGTGGCCTTTTCATCGTCGCTCAGACCCTTGATTTCGTAAATCAGCATCTGCCCGATGCGGGTGCGCAGATCTTCACGCAGATTCAACTGTAATGGCGGTAGCGGGCCAGAAAGTAGCAACGCGATGCGCTTTTCGCGCGCTGCGATGAAAATACGGAACAAGGCTCCCTGCGCGACTACGGAGAGCTGCTCGATGTCGTCGATCACCAATAACGTGTCGTCGGCAATCTCGATATCGTCGCCTACCTGAGATGCATCAAGATGGAGTGTCGGACCATGGCGCGCCATAGCGGCGAGCAGATGGCTACGCCCCGATCCAGCCGCGCCCCACAGATAAAGCTGGTAGCTGCCAGTAAAGTTACGCAGTCTATCGATCAGTTCGCGATTCGCGCCGACGACGAAATTGTCCAGCGTTGGTTCGCCTTCGGGACGTAATTGGAGTAGCAACTGGTCGTTATGGGTGGACATTTTTCAATGGGATGGGAAGGGTGGCTTTCCGGTAAAATTCGCACGCTCCTGCATGCTGCCGGAGCAATGGTTGCCGCCGAAAAGGCGACACTTTAGCCCGCCCACCCAAGGAATTCAAATGAGCACGTCGCTGACCTACAAGGATGCTGGAGTTGACATCGCTGCCGGCGACGCTTTGGTCGAGCGCATCAAGCCCTTTGCCAAGCGCACCATGCGCCCGGAAGTGATGGGGGGTATAGGTGGCTTTGGCGCCCTGTTCGAAGTCTCCAAGAAATACAAGGAGCCGGTGCTGGTGTCAGGCACCGACGGCGTCGGAACCAAACTCAAGCTCGCCTTCCATCTGAATCAGCATGACACCGTGGGTCAGGATCTGGTGGCAATGAGCGTGAACGACATTCTGGTGCAGGGTGCCGAACCACTGTTTTTCCTCGACTATTTCGCCTGCGGCAAACTCCATGTAGATACTGCCACCGATGTGATCAAGGGCATAGCCCATGGCTGCGAACTGGCCGGCTGTGCCTTGATTGGCGGCGAAACGGCCGAGATGCCAAGCATGTACCCGGACGGCGAATACGACCTCGCCGGCTTCGCGGTCGGCGCTGTGGAGAAATCGAAAATAATCGATGGCAGCACCATCAGGCCCGGTGATGCGGTGCTTGGCCTGGCTTCCAGTGGTGCGCATTCCAACGGCTATTCCCTGGTGCGCAAGATTATCGAACGCGCCAATCCTGACATGGATGCCGACTTCCATGGCAGGCCGTTGCGTGATGTGTTGATGGCGCCGACGCGTATCTACGTGAAGCCGCTGCTGAACTTGATGGAAACATTGCCAGTCAAGGGCATGGCACACATCACGGGTGGCGGGCTGATTGAGAATGTGCCGCGCGTACTGGCGGAGAATGTGACGGCGATTCTTGATCAAACCTCTTGGCCGCTGCCGCCACTGTTCCAATGGCTGCAAAAGGAAGGCCAGGTCGCTGATGCGGAGATGCACCGCGTTTTCAATTGCGGCATCGGCATGGTGGTCGTGGTGGCGGAGACCGATGCGGAACGCGCGCTTGAATTACTAAGGAAAGCCGGGGAGACCGTTTATCGCATCGGACGCATTGATACGCGACAAGCTGGTCAGGCGCAGACCATAGTACTTTAGTCACTAATAAGTTCAGACTTTACAGACGATGCGAAAGCAGATGTCATCTGAGATGCAATCTTGCCCGCGATGGTCAAATATTCCTCCGCTATAATCGGAGCTAATTAAGAACCATACTTCCTTACTATGTGCGGTATTGTCGCAGCCATTTCACGCAGCAATGTAGTTCCCTTTCTACTAGAAGGCCTGCGGAAACTCGAATATCGCGGCTACGATTCGGCAGGTCTGGCGGTACTCAATCCTGACATGAAGCGCCTGCGCAGTGTGGGTCGGGTTGCCGAGCTGACGGTGCAGGCAGATGGCATGGTAGCTCAAGCCGGTATCGCCCACACGCGCTGGGCAACGCATGGCGTGCCCTCCGAGCGCAATGCCCATCCGCATGTCTCTGGTGGTTTGGCTGTTGTCCATAACGGCATCATCGAGAACTTTGCCGAAATCAAGAAGGACCTCTCCGCCCGTGGCTATGTTTTTGTCTCTGATACTGATACCGAGGCAATTGCCCACCTGATCGAAGATACGCTCAAGCGTGTTCCAGACCTGTTCGATGCTGTGCGCCTTGCCGTTGCGAAACTGCTCGGCGCCTATGCCATTGCGGTTTTGCTCGAGGCAGAGCAGCGCATTATCGTGGCCAGAAATGGTGCACCCTTATTGCTGGGTGTTACTGATGATGGGGCTTATGCGGCATCAGATACGTCGGCATTGCTGCAAGTGACGCGCACCGTGGTTTATCTCGAAGATGGCGACATCGCTGAACTATCACCAGCCGGGCATCGCATAGTGCGCCTTGATGGCGCACAGGTAGAGCGCCCTTGTCACGAGAGCACCCTGTCTGCTGATGCGGTTGAGCTGGGCCAGTACCGCCACTACATGCAGAAGGAAATATTTGAGCAGCCGCAGGCGCTGGCCAACACCCTTGAAATGATTGGCGGCGCGCAATCCATTGCTCCCAACCTGTTCGGTGCAAAAGCAGAGCAAATATTCGCTGATGTTCAGTCGGTACTGATTCTGGCTTGTGGTACCAGTTATCACGCGGGCCTTGTCGCGCGCTACTGGATTGAACAGATCGCAAAACTGCCTTGCTCGGTGGAAATAGCCAGTGAATACCGCTACCGGCAATCCGTACCCACTCCTGATGCGCTGGTAATCGCCATATCGCAGTCCGGTGAAACTGCCGACACCCTGGCAGCATTGAAGCACGCCAGGTCGCTGGGGCAGTCAAAGACGCTGGCAATTTGCAACGTACCGGAATCGGCGCTTATCCGTCTGGCGGAACTCAAATTTCTGACCCGTGCCGGCCCTGAGATTGGGGTCGCCTCAACCAAGGCCTTTACTACGCAACTCGCCGCACTGGCGCTACTGACACTTGCCTTGGCCAAGCAAAAAGAGGTTCTCTCGTCGGCAGACGAAGCGAAGCATCTCACCGCGCTACGCCATCTGCCGGTCGCATTACAAATGGTACTCACGCTGGAGCCGCAGATTGAGCAGTGGTCAAAACGTTTCGCCGGCAAGCAGCATGCGCTTTTCCTCGGTCGTGGCCACCATTACCCCATCGCGCTTGAAGGTGCGTTGAAGCTCAAGGAAATTTCCTATATCCATGCTGAGGCCTACCCTGCAGGTGAACTCAAGCATGGGCCGCTTGCGCTGGTGGACAAGGACATGCCGGTCATTTCTGTTGCGCCCAACGATGCGCTGCTGGAAAAACTCAAATCCAATTTGCAGGAAGTCAGGGCTCGCGGTGGCGAACTCTACGTTTTCGCTGATGCGGATTCCGCCGTGGAAGCTTCAGATGGAATTAATATCTTGCGCCTGCCGGAACACTATGGCCTGTTTTCCCCGATTCTGCATGTCGTGCCGCTGCAATTGCTGGCCTACCATGTGGCGCTGGTAAAAGGCACGGATGTCGACAAGCCTCGCAACCTGGCAAAATCAGTTACCGTTGAATAATGAATATTGCCCATCATCGGATGGGGTTTTCGGATTCCAGAGGGAGGTTGTTTCAAGGAACTAACTGTTCTTCGCGGCCATTTGTCTGGCCTTTGGGTGGATTGTATGGTTTCTTCATGTACCTTCGTACCCGACCTTTTGAGGACGTTTGTCGAACATTTCATCTCTGTTAGACTCCGACAGTCTTTTACCTAGGCCACTAACCATGTTTTCGAAATTGATGCCCAAGGATGGGAAATTCTTTGAGCTTTTCAATGCTCATGCTGCTTTGATTTGCAAGGGCGGGCGGGAGTTGTCGGTGCTGGTAGCCGACATGTCGAATGGTCCGGAAGCGGTGCAGCGGCACTGGAAGAACATCGACGAAATGGAACAGCGTGCCGACAAGATCACCCGCGAGGTGATAGCGCTGCTGCACACGTCCTTCAATACCCCGCTCGACCAGCATGATATCCACCGCCTGATCACGAACATGGACGATATCCTCGACATGATTCAGGACTTCGCTGAAGCCATGTATTTGTACGATGTGCGCAAACTCACGCAAGAGGCGGTCCAGCTGGCCGATATTTGCGGCTTCTGTTGCGAGCGTGTAGAGGATGCTGTCGGCCTGATCCACAACATGGATAGTGCGCAGGCCATCATCAAGACCTGTCAGGAGATAGACCGGCTCGAATCGGACGCCGACCGGGTGATGCGCACCGGGATGGCCAAGCTGTTCCGCGAGGAAGCCGATACGCGTGAATTGATCAAGATGAAAAACATCTACGAGTTGCTGGAAACCATCACTGATCGCTGTGAGGACGTGGCCAATATCATCGAGGGCATCGTCCTCGAAAACTCCTGAGTTCGGCCATGGCGCTGGACATCGGTTTAGGTTCGTTGCTGCTGCTGGTTGCGCTGGCGCTGGCTTTCGACTTCATGAACGGCTTTCACGATGCGGCTAACTCGATTGCGACCATCGTATCGACTCGCGTCCTCAAGCCGCAACATGCAGTGCTCTGGGCATCCTTCTTCAATGTCATCGCGATTTTCATTTTCCAGCTCAAGGTGGCGACCACCGTCGGCAAGGGCACCATTGACGCTTCAATCGTTGACCAGCATGTGATCTTCGGCGCCCTGGTCGGTGCCATCATCTGGAACATCGTGACCTGGTATTACGGCATTCCATCGAGTTCTTCGCACGCCTTGATCGGTGGCCTGGTGGGGGCGGCGTTAGCAAAGTCGGGGTCTGGCTCGTTGATCTGGGCCGGCATTGGCAAGACCGTATTGTTCATTTTCATTGCGCCGGTACTAGGCTTTCTACTTGGCGGGACAATTATGGTGATCATATCCTGGCTGTTCAGACGCATGCATGGACGCAAGGTGGACAAGCTGTTCCGGCGTTTGCAACTTTTCTCGGCCGCGCTCTACAGCCTCGGCCATGGCGGCAATGATGCGCAGAAAACCATCGGCATTATCTGGATGCTGCTGATCGCTGCCGGTGCTTCCGATCCCAATGACTCGGTGCCGATCTGGGTGATTGCTGCCTGTTACCTCTCGATGGGTTTGGGTACCATGTTTGGCGGCTGGCGCATCGTCAAGACCATGGGCCAGCGCATAACCAAGCTTGATCAGCCGCGCGGATTCAGTGCCAATTTCGGCGGAGCGATGACTTTGTTTCTGGCCAGCGGCCTGGGCATCCCGGTTTCAACCACCCATACCATCACCGGGGCCATTGCCGGTGTCGGAACCACGCGCGGGGCGAAGAGTGTGCGTTGGGGCGTGGCTAGCGGCATCGTCTGGGCCTGGCTGTTGACGATTCCATGCACAGCAATCATTGCAGCAATTGCCTTCAAGGCTAGCGGCTTGTTCCTTTAGTAGTTTGCTGCCGTCCCTATTCCACCGCGTGTTGCAATAGCTCGATGTAGGCAACGCCATCGAGCGGCATCTGGTCACGCTGGCTGCGCCAAATTGTTTCGGCAAGGGCATCCAGCACGATGTGCAATGCTTCGTGCCGGTCACCGCGCTGTGCCAGCAGCTTGTTGAAGATGGGGACGATGCCGGGTGGCTGATTGATCGAGAGCTGTTCCTCGATCGCCAGGTGCAGCGACAGATGCAAAAAAGGGTTGGTCTCGCCATCTTCGGGCAGCCACTCACGCTCCAGTGCCTTTTCAGGTGCATCAAGCAGGGCCTGATATTCAGGATGCAGGGCGACGATATCTCCGGCAATCGTCTCCAGCGGTGTTGCCGGCAGCTGGTCGCGCCGTTTGCGCCACGCTTCGGCGAGGAATTGGCGCGCTTGTTCGCGCGATGGATTAAACATGGGCGGATACCAATGCCAGGACAGAGGAATAGCTGATCAGGGAGCTGCGTTGGCCGACTGGCGCAATTTCCCCTGCAGAATAGGCGCCGATCAGGGGCATGCCGGGAAATTGTTCGCACACCAGCGCAGTATCTCGATCATGTCCCTGATAGAAATACGGGCCGCGACCAATGCAGGAGAACATCAGGCCGAAAGCCGGCGCAGCGCCACTTTCGGTGGCAAGTCTGGCCACGGTTGCATTCATGTCGTGTTCTGCGCTCACTGGATCGCGCAGCACCCACCACAGGATGCTGTGCAGCGGCAAGGGTGCCGCCAGGGTGACCGAGCGCTCGTCACGGTTAACGCGCAGTATCGGCAGCAGGGTGTAGCGGCCATCTTTCAAGGCAGCAACGGGATCGATGCCTGACTCTGGCAGGGCGGCAAAAATGCGTTGCGGTGGCATCGTATCAAGCTGGCGGATATCCGGATCAAGATGTCGCAACAGGCTGTCGAGCGCACTTTCTTCGCCGAGTTGAAGGATTTCGAAGCTATCGCTGTCGGTAACTTCGAGCGGCGGGGTCAAGGCCTGAATGCCGCGTGAGACGCCGATCCGCAATTGTCCGCCATGCAGTGCTGTCTCAATGCGCCCACTGTCGGCTACCTTGCCCTGTGTCCACACCTGCCCTTCGGTTTCTCCTTCTCCGTCGGTGGCGAGAGTGCCAAACCGCTGTTGGCCATCAGCGATCCAGGCCGCATTGGTATGTGATGGCTGGACAAGGCTGAGCCGGACATCGTCGTTGCGCGGCAGCCCAAGGCTGACCGAGTCGCACAGCACCAGGGCGGCGGCAGCGGGTTGATCCAGCGCCCAGGCTTTCTCGGTAAACAAGCCGGGAACAGTGCAGCCGCTGACCTGAATGCAGTTTGCAGCGCGCGATGCGGCGCTGACGGCAGGTTGCGCATGCCGCGCGAAATGGCCGGAGAGCAGCAGGATCAGGCTGTGCGCATACTCGCTGCCGGCACAGGCGAGCGCATCCTTGACTGCGATGGCGGCGAGATCAGGCAGTGCATGATCGTTGGCAGCAAAGCCTGTGGCGATTCTCATACGATGGTTTTTTTCTTGAATTCGCACAGGTCAAGAATGACACAATGCGGGCAGTCCGGGTTGCGCGCCTTGCACACGTAGCGGCCGTGCAGGATCAGCCAGTGATGGGCATTCACCTTGTATTCGGTGGGCACAACCTTGTTCAGCTTGTCCTCGACTTCGCGCACATCCTTGCCCGGTGCCAGTCCGGTACGGTTGGCGAGACGGAAAATATGTGTATCCACGGCAATGGTCGGCTCACCGAAAATCGTGTTGAGAATCACATTGGCAGTCTTGCGGCCGACGCCGGGTAACGCTTCGAGGGCCTCGCGATCATGCGGCACCTTGCCGCCATGCCGTTCCAGCAGCAGGCGTGACAGACTCACCACATTCTTGGCCTTGGTGTGATAGAGGCCGATGGTCTGGATGTATTCCTCCAGACCTTCGACGCCCAGCGCGACGATGGACTCGGGTGTGGGATGGGCGCGGAACAGTGGCCGCGAGGCGCGATTGACGCCCTTGTCAGTGGCTTGTGCCGAGAGCACCACGGCCACCAGCAATTGGTAGGGCGTCTTGTAGACGAGTTCTGTGGTGGGTGCAGGATCGCTCGTGGCGAGGCGGGCAAAAATTTCAGCGCGTTTGTTGTTATTCATCGGGAGGATTTCTGCGCTGCTTGCTTGGTGCGCGCAATGGCCGCCGCAATCAGCGCCCGCTTTTGTTCTGCAGCACTGTCTGGCACCGAACGTTTGGCGGCGGCTCTTGCAGCGAGCCGCTCATCATGTTCGCGTTGTTCGCGTTCGAGACGAAACAGGTGGAATTGATAGCGCGCCCGCGCGGCGTCGGCAGCGGCTTTCTCTTCGGCTGTCATGTCGTAGTTGGTACGTTCCCTGCGGGGATCATCCGGCTGTGCGACCTGGAGCAAATCAATGCAATCGACCGGGCAGGGCGGGATGCATAACTCGCATCCCGTGCATTGTTCTGTGATGACGGTGTGCATCAGTTTGCTCGCGCCGACGATGGCATCTACCGGACACGCCTGTATGCACAAGGTGCAGCCGATGCACAGGTTTTCGTCGATTTTTACGACCTGCTTCGGCATTTCCACGCCATGTTTGGGCGAAAGCGGAATGTACTTGCGGCCGAGCAAAGCGGCCAGTCGATGGATGCCCGCAGCGCCGCCGGGTGGACACTGATTGATGTCGGCCTCGCCATTTGCGATTGCCTCGGCATACGGCTTGCAGGCAGGATAGCCGCAGCGCTGGCACTGTGTCTGTGGCAGAAGCGCGTCGATTTTCTGGGCGTGCGGCAAGGTTTCCGGCACTTTACGCCTTGCAACGATCCGGATTTGGCCGGCAACGCATCTTGCGGGAATTGATGAGAGGAGTTCTGGTCATGACGGCGCGCGAATGGAAAGCACTCGATTATCCTATAGCCACAACGCTGCCACAACCAGCGCAAATATCCAATGGACGGGCGAACGCAGTCGCATGCATGGGAAGAGTTTCGCTGGATTATGCGGGCAGCAGTATGATGCAGAGGCTGGAATGGTTGCCATGATGTTTGACGAGAAGGGAATCCGTGCAGTTGATCAAAACTCTGGGGCATTTATTCGGAGCGCTCCGCTCCGTGCTGTACCGGTTGACCGAGCATTATTTTCTGTTCCCCATCTTCGCCGTGCTGATGCTGGGCGTGATCTGGGGCACGACCTGGAATTTGATCACGGTCGAACGCAATAGCTCCGAACTCGCCGCGGCGGGGGCGACCCGGGAACTGGCCGAGACCTACGAGGCGCAGATGGTGCGGGCATTACGTGAAATCGACCAGACCCTCAAGTTCGTCAAGTACGCTTACGAGCAGGAACGGAAGAAAAGCCGGACAATCCTTGGGGATTTGAAGGTCAGGGCGCTGTTGCCTCCTGATCTGCTGTTCTCGGTCAGCATCGCGGACAGTGCGGGCAAGATCGTGGCCAGCACCCGGCCGGCGGAGGCTATAGGCGCAGCCCACCTTGATGTCTTCGGCGGCTGTCTTCGCTACACCGATGAGTTCGTCGTCAGCTTGCCCTGGAAGAGAGAAAAATCGGGAGAGTGGGCTTTGTGCTTCAGCCGCCGCTTGACCGATGCCGACGGGACGTTTGCTGGCGTCGTGATGGTGACGGTCGATGCCGCACATTTTACGAGCGGCTATGAGCCGTCGAAACTCGGCGAGCATGGCGTGCTTGGACTGCTGGGTACGGACGGCGTGTTTCGCGTGAGGCGCACGGGTGATGTGGTCTCTGCGGGGGGCAGTGCGGATTTCGCCACGATGGTGACACATGAGGATGATGAAAACTTTGCGTCTGTAATCTCGGCGAACCCATGGGATGGCGTGCGGCGTTATACCGACGCGCGGAAGATATACGATTTCCCGCTCGCCGTGATTGTGGGGCTGTCCGAGGCTGAACAACTGGCGGAGGCGCATCGCAACATGCGCAACTACCAATGGCGCGCAGTACTTGGCAGCGCCCTGCTGATCCTGGTGATCACGCTGCTGTGGCGCATGAGCCGGCAACTGGCGCTGGTGCGGCAGCATGAGGCTGACGTCAAAGTGGCCTATGCCAAAAAGGTTGAATACCTTGCCTATCACGATGGCCTGACCGGGCTGCCGAATCGCAGTTTTTTCGGCAAATTGCTCGATCAGAGCATTAGCCAGGCGCGCCGCTACAAGCGGCAACTGGCGGTGCTGTTTCTTGACCTCGACTGCTTCAAGCAGATCAATGACATGCTCGGCCATGATGCCGGCGACGAATTGCTGAAAGAGGTGGCCGTCAGGCTGAAGGACTGTCTGCGCGACAGCGACACTGTTGCCCGTCTCGGTGGCGACGAATTCGTGGTGTTGATACCGGAACTGGAGGACAAAAAATCTGTGGCGACCACTGCCCGGAAAATGTTGCTTGCCATCGCCAGACCCTTCAATCTGCTCGGACAGGAGCATACCGTCACGGTGAGCATCGGCATCAGCGTGTATCCGCAGGATGGGGTGGACGAGCAAATGCTGAAGAAAAACGCCGACATTGCGATGTACTGGGCCAAGGAAGAAGGCAGGAACAACTTCCGGTTTTATTCCGAGAAGCCGAATGCGAATTAGCGTAGCGAGTTCAGGGCGAAATTTTCAACACCTTCACGCTGCTATCGAGTTCACTCTTGTCGATATAGCCGATGGCGGCGAGGTTCTCGCCAAGGAATTTTTTTACCTCGCTGTTATTTTGCATTTCCCGCGGCGGTGATCCCCGGCAGGTAAAGATGATTTTCGACCAGTAGGCCTTGATCTGCGCGGCTGACTTGCCGGCAACGGCAGCATAGAACTCGTCGCGCGCAGCCGAACCTTCAACCTGATCGATGGGTATGGCTTGGCTGCCATCGGGGAAGCGGCTGGTCTTGCCGAGGAAAATATCCGTCACCTGATTCTTGGTCAGCGTCGTCAATGAGCTCCTGGTCGAGACCACCGCCACCACTTCCGCCATCGCCGATGCCGCGCACAAACTCAAGGCTAATGTAGCGGCAACCAGAGGTTTGACGAAGCGCATGATCGGTTGCATCAAAAGACGAAATCGAGCGCGAGGCTGATCAGGTTGACCGCACTGTTTGGTTTGAAACCCGGCTGCTGGTTGGCGAAAAACGCATCAATACCTCCGTGGCGCTGGATATGGTCGAACTGCAATTTAAGATCGGTATTTTTCGCGAAGTCCCAACGCAGGCCAGCGGTAGACGTGTCCTGGTCAATGAAGGTAGGAAGGCCCAGCGAGCCGGCGTCGGTCATGTAGCTGCGGGCATAGCCGAGATAAGGCGTGAAATTCCCGGTGCGAATGCCGCCGACGGCATACCAGCCGTAGAAGAGACCTTCCAGCGCATCCGCGTTTCTGACGCGCTCCGCGGACACAAACCACGGCCCCGGATCGTAGCTCGCGCCGAAGGTGGTGAGCGTCTGCGGGGAGCTGACGAAGATGTCGCTGAATGTGAAGCGCAGTTTCTGATGGCTGGCATGCAAGGTCAAGGCGCCGTATTCGATGGTATCGGCAACCCCGCGCAGTTTTCTGATGTCGAAGTTGATATCGCCCGGCACTTTTGAATCATAGTTGCCCATGAACATCTGTACCGTATTCGTCACTTCGCCGACACGGAAGCGATAGGACGTATCGACGCCATCGCTGTGGGTGACGGGAAGATGGGCGTAGAGTTCCCACGGGAAGCGCACAAAGGGCAGGGCGTAGCCGACATTCAGCGAATCGGAATACATGTAGGTCGGCAGCGCGATCCGTCCCGCGCGGACGCTGAAATCCGGCGTGAACTGGTATTTGACATTGGCCCATTCGACGTAAGGGGTGAAGGTCGAGTCATATTGGTATTGCGACACAACCTGAACGATGGCAGACAGTTTGTCGCTGAAATTCGCGGTGACTTGTGCGCCCAGCTTGGTGTCCGCCGTCGCGCTCCAGCGTCCGCTGAAACCAGCCCCCTTGGGTTGGTAGGCGTTGCTGATGAAATCAGCTTGATCGTCGCTGGAGCGGACTACGCCCAGGGTGCCGAAGCCGTGCAACGAAAACATCGGCGTATTTGCATCGTCCGCATTCGCCCCGGCCACGGGCAACAACACACACAGGACGATGGCAATTCCTTTGGCGAGATGCGAGCCACGTTTACCGAAATATTTCACCAGCTGCCATCCCCCTTTGTGGCGATGTGCCGTTGGCACGGCTATACCCTCACAGAACCCTGATTGCATTTCGATAAAATTACCCATGTTTAGCTCATGGTAATGCCAGTCTAGCCCTGTGTGCCGGGCAATACAATGCTGTATGTCAAGGTACAGGATTGGAACGCAAGGCGGAAACGCACTCGCCGACCAGTGCCGGGCCGCGATAGATCATGCCGCTGTAGAACTGCACCAGCGTTGCGCCGGCTTCGATCTTGGCGCGGGCGCCGGCACCGTCGGTAATGCCGCCGACGCCGATGATGGGCAGTTCGTTGGCGAGAGCCGAGGCCAGTTTCCTTATCACGGCGGTCGACTTGTCGAACAGTGGCGCTCCGGAAAGGCCGCCGCTTTCCTTGGCTTGCGGCATATTTTCCACGCCGGAACGGCCGAGGGTGGTGTTGGTGGCGATGACCCCGTCAATATGATGGCGGCGCAATGCACCGGCGATATGGGTGATCTGGATGTCGTCGAGGTCAGGCGCAATTTTCAGCACTAACGGTACGTAGCGGCCATGCCGGTCTGCCAGAGCAGCTTGGCGGGTTTTTAAAGCGCCGAGCAGGGCTTCCAACTCAGCTTCACCCTGCAATTGACGCAGGTTCACCGTGTTGGGACTCGAAATATTGATCGCCACATAGCTGGCGTGCGAATACACCTTGTCGAGACAGAAAAGGTAATCGTCGGCAGCACGCTCGATTGGCGTATCGAAATTCTTGCCGATATTGATGCCGAGGATGCCCTTGAAATTGGCGGCGGCGACATTGCGCAGCAGCGCATCGACACCTTGGTTGTTGAAGCCGAGCCGGTTGATGACGGCCTGCTTTTCGGGCAGGCGGAACATGCGCGGTTTCGGGTTGCCCGGTTGCGGCCGTGGTGTTACCGTGCCAACTTCAATGAAGCCGAAGCCGAGTTTGCCCCATGCCTCGATGCATTCGCCATTTTTATCAACCCCGGCGGCGAGACCTACGGGGTTGGGGAAGGTCAGGCCCATTGCCTGTACCTGCCGGCCGGTGGCTTTGGTAATGGGTAGCAAGCCCAATGAGTTCAAACGTTTGAGTCCGAAGATCGTCATTTCATGGGCGGTTTCGGCATCCAGCGCGAACAGCAGCGGACGGATCAGGCAGTAGGGGGGTATTAGTGACATAGGTGTGGATTTTACTTGGCGTGCGGCACTTGTTGTTTTGAACCAGCGAATTTGCTGCGATGCGCAAATAATGCAGCACCCTGTGGGCGAACTGGTGTAGGGTTACGCCCCAATTTGTTTCCTTGATTTGGCGGATGTCACAAAACACAGAATTTCGCGATCAGCGTCTTGCGCCTCTTGCCCTGGCGGCACTGGGCGTGGTCTATGGCGATATCGGTACCAGTCCGCTCTATGCGGTAAAGGAAGTCTTTGCCGGCCATCATCCGGTACCGATCACGCCCGACAACGTGATCGGCATACTTTCGATTTTGTTCTGGGCGCTGATGATGGTAGTGACGCTGAAGTACGTCACTTTCATGTTGAACGCCAACAACAAGGGCGAGGGCGGGACCATGTCCCTGATGGCACTGGCATTGCGCAATTCGGAAGACCATCCACGCCGTCGCCAGATCGTGATCATTCTCGGCCTGTTCGGTGCGGCCCTGTTTTTTGGTGATGGAGTCATTACTCCGGCCATTTCGGTGCTGTCAGCGGTCGAAGGGCTGAATATCATTGCACCATCCTTTGATGATTTCGTTGTTCCCATCACGCTCACTGTGCTGGTCGCACTATTCCTGATCCAGCGCCATGGCACTGCAAGTATCGGATTCCTGTTCGGCCCTGTAATGCTGCTCTGGTTTGGCAGTCTGGCGATCATGGGGATTTTCAACATCGTCGAGCACCCGTCTGTCTTGAAGGCGCTCAGCCCCTATTACGGCCTGAATTTTCTGGCCGAGCATCCGCTCATGGGCTATCTTTCGCTCGGTGCCGTGGTGTTGGTGCTGACCGGCGCCGAGGCCCTGTATGCCGACATGGGACATTTCGGGCAAAAGCCGATACGAATAGTTTGGCTCGGCTTTGTTCTGCCCGCGCTGATGCTCAACTATCTGGGGCAGGGTGCGTTGCTGCTCGCCAATCCTGAAATGATCGACAATCCTTTCTATCGCATGGCGCCCGAGTGGGCCTTGTACCCACTGCTGGCACTGGCGACGCTGGCAACTGTCATTGCCTCGCAGGCGGTAATCACCGGCGCCTATTCGGTTACGCTGCAGGCGATACAGCTCGGTTATGTGCCTCGCCTTGAAGTACAGCACACGTCGGAAAAACAGATTGGGCAAATTTACCTGCCGATGGTTAATTGGCTGCTGCTGGGATGCGTGATCGCGCTGGTGGTCGGTTTTGGTTCATCGAGCAAGCTGGCCTCGGCCTATGGCGTTGCCGTTACCTGCACCATGCTGATTGATACACTGTTGGCCTATGTCGTGACGCGTTGGCTGTGGGGATGGAGTCCATGGCGCGCATTCTTCGGAACGCTACCGTTCCTTCTTGTCGATATTGCATTTTTCACGGCAAATATCAGCAAAGTAAAGGTAGGCGGCTGGTTCCCGCTGGTGTTTGGCGTCCTGATGTTTACCCTGCTGGTGACCTGGAAACGGGGGCGCACCCTGTTGCAGAAGCGCCTGGCGCAGGATGCCATCGATCTTGATCCCTTCATTACCAGTCTCGGCTACGGTGGCATGACGCGGGTTGAGGGTACGGCGGTTTTCCTCTGCTCCAATCCGAAGGGGGTGCCGCAGGCAATGCTTCACAGCCTCAAGCATTACAAGACTCTCCACGATCGTGTGGTGCTGGTTTCGGTCACCATTCTCGATGTGCCTTATGTCGCCGATTCGCAGCGAGTAGTCGTAGAACAGCTGCCCAATAATTTCTGGCGCGTGAAAATATTTTACGGTTTCAAGGGTGAAATCGATCTGCCGAATGCGCTGGAATGGTGTGCAGAACAAGGTCTCGAATTCGACATGATGGACACTTCCTTCTTCCTCGGCCGCGAAACCCTGATCCCGCGGCTGGATAGCGAAATGCCCTACTGGCAGGAAAAACTATTCATTGCCTTGTTCCGCAACGCCGGCAGCGTGGCCAGTTTCTTCAAGCTGCCGCCCAATCGCGTGATTGAACTGGGCACTCAGGTAGTCATGTAAGACTCATCACGTGCCAAAATTTATTGTTTCGAGGCTGGCTCAGTGTTTGCTGCTTTCAATGATGTTCTGCCTGACGGCATGCACGACTACGCCGGCACCTCCGGTAGTGGTTGCACCCTTTACCCAGCCACCGCGGCCAGCGCCCAGGATTGCTCTGGTTCTAGGTGGTGGCGCTACGCGCGGGTTTGCACATATTGGTGTAATCAAGGCACTTGAAGCGCAGGGTATCCGGCCCGATATCATCGTAGGTACCAGTGCCGGTGCCGTAGTTGGCGCCTTGTATGCCGCCGGCAACAACGGTTTCGAACTACAGAAGATTGCCTTGCAGATGCAGGAAAACGAGTTCAGCGACTGGTCAATGCCGGATCGCGGCGTATTCAAGGGTGAGGCCTTGCAGAACTTCATCAATCGCGCCGTCAATAATCGCCCGCTGGAAAAACTCAACCACCAGTTCGCCGTCGTTGCCACAGATTTGCATAGTGGCGAGATGATCGTATTCCGCAGCGGTAACACCGGCATGGCGGTGCGGGCATCGAGCAGTGTTCCTGGCGTATTCCAGCCAGTATTGATCAACGGCCGCGAATATGTCGATGGCGGACTCAATAGCCCGGTGCCGGTGCGTGTAGCCAGATCGCTCGGTGCGGATTTTGTGATTGCAGTTGATATTTCCGCCAAACCCCAGTATGGCAAGACAGAGAGCAGCATCGATGTGTGGCTGCAGAGTTTCGCCATCATGCAGCAGTCGATCAGCCGCAGTGAGCTTGGTGAGGCCAACGTCGTGGTGCGGCCGAACCTGCCCGATGTGAAGCGTACCGACTTTCAGGATCGCAACATTGCTATCCTTGCCGGGGAACAGGCTGCGGCAGCTGCGATGCCGGAACTCAAATCCAGGTTACAGGCCTTGCGCGAGGCGCGCTAGACCTTTCAGGTTCGATCAGAACCCTGCACCGGAGATTGGTTTTTAATAAACGGCCTTAATGTATGGCCAAATGTTTATTAGAACCAGTATGAGAATAATGGCCAACAGGATCAACTTGTTGGTAACTGCGATATAGATAATTCCCCAAACCGTATTTTCTTCGCGGCGGCGATGGGGGCGTGCCGGCTGTGGTTTGTCAGTATAGCGGCGTCCTTTATTGCGGCCTCCGATGCCAGGGTCGCGCCATGCCTCAATATGCTCTGCCGTGGGTTCGTTATCCAATTTGGCACTGGCATCTGCCAAGCTGATCTTGAGCATGTCACTCAGGTCAATGGCTCGCCGCAACTTGTTCACTTTGGCAAGCCATAGCAGTTCAGCAGCCACGTCCATGGGGAATCCGCTTCGCGTCCCATCGCGCGAATCCATGATGAGAGTATTGATTTGAGCTTCCAGCTCCGGACTTCCCCATATCCCACAAACCCTTTTGCACAAATGGGGGATATTCTCCAGCGCTGATTTGTCTTTTGTCATTATGTAATAGTGCTTATGCCAGCGTAATCAACTATGTTTTAGTCCTCGTGGGAGGCAATACGAAAATCCACAGTGGTCATGCATGAGTCTTCCTCCGTTTCTTCAAGCTTGCTCCAGTGACCCAGCTTCAACACTTCGAGCGGCCGAAAATTGGACTTGTAAGCCATCTTGCGGCTGTTCCTGATCCAGTAGCCCAAGTACAGATAAGGTAGTTGCAGGTGCTGGCACTGTCCGATCTGCCACAGGATCGAATAGCTGCCCAAGCTTGCATTTGGCAGATCCGGATCGTAAAACGTGTAGACAGAAGAGATGCCATCGTTCAGAAGATCAATGATGCTCACCATGCGCAACTCGTCATTCTCGCGGAATTCAATCAGTCGGCTATCGACATGGCTTTGCAGCAGGAAAAGGGCATATTGGTCACGACTGTCCTGATCCATGCCGCCGCCCTGATGGCGCACCGCCTGGTAGCGCTGGTAGAGTTGATAGTGATCTTCGCGGTAGATCATTGAGCGCTCAATCGCTGTCAGATTGCTATGGCGCTTCAGGGTGCGACGCTGGCTGCGGTTGGGACAGAAAATCTCCACCGGCACGCGTGCCGGTTGGCATTCGTGACAAATACCGCAATGCGGCCGGTAGGTGAATACGCCGCTGCGGCGGAAACCGGCGCGCACCAGTTGACCGTAGGTGTCATTGTCGATCAGGTGGGTCGGTGTCGCGACTTGCGAACGGGCAATGCGACCGGGCAGATAAGAACAGCCATAAGGAGCTGTAGCATAGAACTGTAGCAGTGGAAAAGGTGGCAGATCGTTAAGGTGGGCCATGGTCTATCCCACCTCCTGCCCGGGACTGGCCCGGCATGGCTCATCCGTCTCATCAGTGCTTATCTTGTGGAAACAATCACGTATGCCATCCATCGGCCACAGTCCCGGCGGCGCACTGCTGTCGACAAGCAAGCTCAACTCTGCCACGAAATCACCGCGGGAAATGGGGCGGGCGCCAAGCGATGTGAGATGTGCGGTTTCCATTTGACAATCTATTATGCCGAAATCGCGTTGATGTAAATAGGCGCAGAGGTGGGCGAGTGCAATTTTCGATGCGTTACAGACACAACTGAACATGGATTCGCCAAAGAAGGCGCGGCCAAGGGCAACGCCATAGAGGCCGCCCGCCAATTTGCCGTCGATCCATGTCTCGACGCTGTGCGCGTAGCCGAGTTCGTGCAGATGCAGATACGCTTTCTGCATTTCATCTGTGATCCAGGTTCCAGGTTGCCCCTGGCGCGGTACCGTGGCACAGGCATGGATGACTTCGCCGCAGGCGCTGTCAAGCCGTACCTCGTAATCGACATTGCGCAGTGTGCGTGCAAGCGAGCGCGATATTTTCAGTTCATCAGGATGCAGTACCATGCGGGGGTCTGGGCTCCACCACAGGATCGGGTTGCCGGGTGCATACCAGGGAAAGATGCCACGCCGGTAAGCGGCTATCAATCTTTGAGGCGAGAGGTCACCACCAGCGGCCAGCAGGCCCGGTGGGTCATTCAGGGCAGCATCCAGCGGCGGGAAGGTGATTTCCTCGTCGAGCCAGGGGATCATGGCAAGGCAACATTCTGCACAGGCTGCACAATTCGTGGCATCAGCCAATCGAGGTCGAGCCGGGGCAGGGCGGCCTGCAGGTTTCCCGCGTTGGCACTCGCTTGCAACAGAAGCAGAGGAGTCCTCCTGTCGCTCTTGGCGGCGCTTGCGGAGGGAAGTGGTTGGGCAACAAGCCGCGAGACCTGTCGTGCCACTGCATCAGCAACGTCGACGAGTTCGGCACGGGATTTCAGCAGTGGTTTCAGTACGGGAGCCAGAAACGAATAATGCGTGCAACCCAGTACCAGTTGGTCAATGCCGCGTTCCAGCAGCGGCAGAATTATTGCGGCAATTTCAGCCGAAAACAGCGGATCGTCGAGATGCAGGGTTTCAACCCGTGTTGCCCAGCCGGGGCAGGGTTCAATATGGACATGGACCGAGTTCGCGTGATCGCGGATCAGCCTGGCCAGGCGCTCGCTCTTTGCCGTCGACTCGGTGGCAAGAACGGCGATGCGTCGGGTTTTCGATGCAGCAGCAGCAGGTTTGACGCCAGGCTCGACACCGACAATCGGGATGTCGGGATGCCGTTCGCGCAATGCGTTGACTGCCGCCGCCGTTGCAGTATTGCAGGCAACGACAATGACATTACAGCCCAGCGTAGCCAGGTGCTCGCCAATGGCGAGTACGCGGCTACGGATAAAATCGTCACTCTTGGTCCCATAAGGGACATGGGCGGTATCGGCAAAATAAGTGAGATCTGACTGTGGCAAAGCGCGCGCAATTGCGGCTAATACCGAAAGACCGCCAAGGCCAGAGTCGAAGACACCAATCATGGCACTACTGGCCGGAGCGGGTCTGGAACTCAGTGGTGATGGCCGCCGATCGATTCAAGAGGGATTTTGCCGATTTTCATCATCCATTCGTGGGGCCCGGTCTGGTGCACCGAGGTGCCTGAAGAATCGACGGCAACAGTGACCGGCATGTCCTTCACATCGAATTCGTAGATCGCCTCCATGCCAAGATCCGCGAAGCCGACCACCTTCGCACTCTTGATGGCTTTGGCGACCAGATAGGCCGAGCCGCCAACGGCCATCAGGTAGGCCGACTTGTTGTCCTTGATGGCTTCGATCGCAACCGAGCCGCGTTCGGATTTGCCGACCATCGAAATGAGGCCGGTCTGTTCCAGCATCATGCGCGTGAACTTGTCCATGCGCGTTGCCGTGGTGGGGCCGGCGGGGCCGACCACCTCATCGCGTACCGGGTCGACCGGGCCGACGTAATAGATGACGCGGTTGGTGAAGTCGACCGGGAGCTTTTCGCCCCTGGCCAGCATGTCCTGGATGCGCTTGTGCGCGGCGTCGCGGCCGGTCAGCATCTTGCCGTTCAGGAGCAGTTTCTGGCCGGGCTTCCATGCGGCGACCTGCTCGCGCGTGAGCGTGTCGAGGTTGACCGAGGTAGCGGATTTGGTGTCGGCGGTCCAGGTGACGTTCGGCCAGTCGGAAAGCTTGGGTGGTTCCAGTTTCGCCGGGCCGGTACCGTCGAGATGGAAATGAATGTGGCGCGTGGCAGCGCAGTTCGGGATCAATGCCACCGGCAGGTTGGCGGCGTGGCAGGGATAGTCGAGTACCTTCACGTCGAGCACGGTGGTGAGGCCGCCAAGGCCCTGCGCGCCGATGCCAAGTGAATTGACCTTGTCGTAGAGTTCGAGGCGCAGTTCCTCGGCGCGGGTGAGCGTTTCGCCCTTGGCCGCACGCGCCTGCAATTCGTGGATGTTGACCGGCGCCATGATCGATTCCTTGGCCAGCAGCATGGCTTTTTCCGGCGTGCCGCCGATGCCGAGCCCGAGAATGCCCGGCGGGCACCAGCCGGCGCCCATGGCCGGTACCATTTTCAATACCCACTCGACCAGGTCGTCGGAGGGGTTCAACATGGCGAACTTGGATTTCGCTTCCGAGCCGCCACCCTTGGCTGCGCAGATGACCTCGACATGATCGCCGGGGACAAGCTCGTAATGCACCACGGCCGGCGTGTTGTCCTTGGTGTTCTTGCGCGCACCTGCCGGATCGGCCAGCACGGACGCACGCAATGGATTATCCACATTGGTGTAGGCGCGGCGCACGCCTTCGTCAATCATCTCCTGCACGCTGAGCCTGGACTCCCAGCGCACGTCCATGCCGACCTTGATGAACACCAGCGCAATGCCGGTGTCCTGGCAGATGGGGCGGTGTCCCTCGGCGCACATGCGCGAGTTGGTGATGATCTGTGCGATGGCATCCTTTGCCGCAGGCGACTCTTCGTGCTCATATGCTTCACCGAGTGCCTTGATGTAGTCGACGGGATGGTAATAGCTGATGTACTGGAAAGCGTCAGCGATGGACTGGATCAGGTCTTCCTGTTTGATGGTGGTCATGAAGTTTTCTCGAGTGATTTGTGTTCGGGTTTAACGATGCCGTTCACCTGGAATTCCAATGTTGCATGGCGTGACGGAATTTTACACTGACCTCCCCTGCCATCGGCATCTGGAATTTAGTAAGCAATGCGTAAGCGCGCCGGCCTGATAATGCAGCCCAACAAGGTAATATCGGGCTGATACCAATAGGCTAGCTCGATTGAATTTCCCGGCGCGTCGCCGCCGACAACAAGCAGGAGGAAAAAATGTCCAAATCGATTGAATCGGTATCGCATGAGCACCGTTTGTTCCCGCCGTCTGAACAATTCGCGCATCACGCCACGATCTCTGGCATGGCTGCATACGAGGCATTGTGCGAAGAAGCTTCACGCGACTACGAAGGTTTCTGGGCTCGGCTGGCACGTGAGCATGTGCTGTGGCGCGAACCCTTCACCAAGGTGCTCGATGAATCCAATGCGCCGTTCTACCAATGGTTCGCCGATGGCAAACTGAATGTCTCGTGGAACTGTCTGGATCGCAACGTCAATGCTGGACTCGGCGACAAGACTGCGCTGATCTTCGAGGGCGACGATGGTGCGGTCACCCAGATCAACTATCGCGATCTGCTGTATCGCGTCAGCAAGTTCGCCAATGCACTCAGGGAGCAGGGTATAGGCAAGGGCGATCGCGTCATCATCTACCTGCCGTTGTCGATTGAGGGCGTGGTAGCGATGCAGGCTTGCGCCCGCATCGGCGCAATTCATTCGGTCGTGTTTGGTGGATTCTCATCGAAATCGCTTGAGGAACGCATCATCGATGCAGGCGCAGTCGCAGTGATCACGGCGGACGGCCAGTATCGCGGCGGCAAGGTGCTGCCCTTGAAGAGCATTGTGGACGAAGGCATCGCCCTGATTGGCGACAAGTCGACCATTCGCACCGTCATCGTGATTCAGCGCACCGGCGCCGAAACCCATATGGTGCATGGCCGCGATCATTGGTGGCATCACCTCGAGGTCGGCCAGGCTGAGACCTGTGAGCCGGAGTGGGTCGAAGCGGAACACCCGTTGTTCATTCTCTATACCTCCGGTTCCACCGGCAAGCCGAAAGGTGTGCAGCACAGTTCGGGCGGCTATCTGCTCCTGGCCCGACTTACGATGCTATGGACTTTCGACGTCAAGCCCGATGACGTGTTCTGGTGTACAGCCGACATCGGCTGGATCACCGGTCATACCTACGTCGCCTATGGGCCGCTGGTCTGTGGTTCGACAGCACTGATCTTTGAAGGCGTACCGACCTGGCCGAATGCCGGCCGTTTCTGGGAAATGATCGAGCGGCACAAGGTCAACACCTTCTACACGGCACCGACCGCGATCCGCGCCCTGATCAAGGCATCGGAAACGGTTCCCGAGACCCACCCGCGAAACTACAATCTCGACAGCTTGCGCCTGCTCGGCACGGTTGGCGAGCCAATCAATCCGGAAGCCTGGATCTGGTATTACACCGAAGTCGGAAGGAGTCGCTGCCCGATCGTCGATACCTTCTGGCAGACCGAAACCGGCGCTCATGTGATTACGCCGCTGCCCGGCGCAACACCGCTGGTCCCGGGTTCCTGCACGCTGCCATTTCCAGGTATCCAGGCTTCCATTGTCGATGAGGCCGGCCAGGAACTGGAGTGGGGCAAGGGTGGTTCACTCGTCATTACCCGGCCCTGGCCCTCGATGATTCGCACCATATGGGGCGATCCCGAGCGCTTCAAAATATCCTATTTCCCTGAAGAACTTGGTGGCAAGCTGTATCTTGCCGGCGATGGTGCCATGCGAGATGCCCGTAGCGGCTACTTCACCATCATGGGCCGCATTGACGATGTATTGAATGTTTCCGGTCATCGTCTTGGCACCATGGAAATCGAATCCGCGCTGGTCTCCAATCCATTGGTGGCTGAGGCGGCGGTGGTTGGCCGCCCCGACGAAGTGAGCGGTGAAGCAATTAGCGCCTTCGTCGTGCTCAAGCGGTCAAGGCCCGTGGGTGACGAGGCTGTCCAGGTGGCCAACGAGCTGCGCAACTGGGTCGCCAAGGAAATCGGCGCACTGGCCAAGCCCAAGGACATCCGCTTTGGTGACAACCTGCCGAAGACACGTTCGGGGAAAATCATGCGGCGCTTGTTGCGCTCACTGGCCAAGGGCGACGAGATCACGCAGGATGTGTCGACGCTGGAGAACCCGGCGATTCTGGAACAACTTAAACAGACGGCTTGAGTTATGTAGAGATGCCCGCAGCCACAACCCGACAATTCTGGAACAAATCAAGCAGACGACTTGCGGCCCGATGTAATCATTAACAACTTCGCTGCGCCATCAACCAGGACACATTAATCACCTTGCAGCCAGGCGGTGACTTTCTTCGGGTCGGGCAGACTTCCCGAGTGAACTACCTTGCCATCAATGACCAGACCCGGGGTGCTCATGATGCCGTAACCGACTATGGTGGCCATGTCTTCGACCTTTTCGAGACTGATGGCGACTCCCGCCTGTTCCGCTGCCAGTTTCACCATTTCCGCAAGCGTTTTGCAGCGAGCGCAACCCGGTCCAAGTACTTTGACTTCTTTCATGATTCTCTCCTCATAACACAGCATTGAATACATAGCCGACCATCAGAATGCCCAAGGCAACGACGCCGGCGAAGGTGGCAATCAGACGGGGCTTCAGGGCCTTGCGCAGAATAATCATCTCGGGTACAGACAAGGCAATCACGCTCATCATGAATGCCAGGACGGTACCCAGCGCAGCGCCCTTGCCGATCAGCGCTTCAACTATCGGGATGATGCCTGCGGCATTGGTGTACATCGGTACCCCGAGCAATACCGCTGCTGGCACTGCCCACCAAACATCCTTGCCCATGAACGACGCCATGAAGTCCTCGGGAACGTAACCATGAATACCCGCGCCCACAGCAATACCAGCCACGACATAAGGCCACACCTTGGCCACGATTTCCCGAATGTGACTCAGGCCTGCTTTGCCACGCTCAACCCAGGACAGTTCGTTGCCTTCGTAACCATGGTCGCTTCTGGCCTGGATAGCCTGCACCCAGTCCTCCAGATGACGTTCCATAGGCATCCGGCCAATGACCAGTCCGGCCACGATGGCCACCAGCAATCCCAATCCAAGGTAGAGTGCGGCGACCTTCCAGCCAAACATCCCGAATAACAGCGCCAGGGCCACCTCGTTGACCATCGGTGCGGAAATCAGGAAGGAAAAGGTGATCCCCAGAGGAACTCCTGCCGACAGGAAACCGATGAACAGGGGAACTGCCGAGCAGGAGCAAAATGGTGTCACGATACCCAGCGAGGCAGCCAGGATGTTGCCAATCCCCATACGCTTGCCGGATAGAAGTGCCCGGGTGCGTTCCGGAGCAAAAAAGGTCTGGATGACACCCATGACAAACACGATGCCCGTCAGCAGCAGCATGACCTTCGGCGTGTCGTAAAGGAAAAAGTGAATGGCTTCACCCAGCGCCGTTTTTCGGCCAAGGCCAAGCAGGCTCAGGGTGAAGTCGGCAAACTCCGTCAGGTGAGCGTAGGCAGCCAGCCATAGCACGGCAGCGACAGTAACGCCGATTGTCCAGCGTAGGCTATGGTTCGTTTCTTTGGAGCTCGGTGATGTTTTGGGGTCCATTGCTTGCTCTTTGATTGTCCCTCTTCACTATGGGAGACGAAGCAGCAGGGCAAAGGATGCAGGGCGTAGCGAAATTATTTTGCCAAAGGCGGACGCGGGACGAAACAGCAGACATGACCCATCTCGTCAAATTCAACCTGGCATGCCGTCACGAGTTGTTCTCGCAATCGCTTTCTGGCACGCTGAACACGGGATTTTGCGGCGGGTAGCGTCAGCCCCAGGTGGTCTGCAAAAGCTCGCTGGGAAAGCCCTTCTACGTCACAAAGGGTAATGGCCTCACGGTCTTCGACGGAAAGCTCTGAAAGTACTCTTGGCAGACAATGGGAAAGCGCATCTACCGGTTCAGGCAACTCAGCCTCGGCAAACCCGGGCATTTCCTCGTCCAGTGAAACTTCCTCTCGGCTCAGACGGTAGCGGTCAACGAGTAGATTCCGGGCGACCTGAAAGAGCCACGCCCTACGGTTGTCAATGCTGCACAGTCCGTTATCCAATCGCGTGGCGCGGAGAAAGACTTCCTGCACCAGATCATTAGCTTCCTGAACATCCGGAATCCGGCTAGCCACGAAGAGAAGGAGTTCACGCTGGTGAGCATCCCAAGCGTCAATAATGCACTTCACGGGTGGCCCCGAGTTGGACTATGCCTTGCTGACAGCATTCTCTTGGGACCAATGAGTAAAGCCATGCTCTAACTGAAATTGAATGATTGGAAGTCCACATTGTAAGGGCCTTGCCAGAGAAAACAGCACCATGGAAATCGAATCCGCGCTGGTTTCCAACCCATTGGTAGCTGAGGCGGCGCTTGTTGTGCTCACTGGCCAAGGACGACGAGATCACGCAGGACGTATCGACGCTGGAGAAGGCGATCCTGTAGTAACTCAAGCAGACGGCCTGAGTTGCTCAGTCGGATTTTCGTGGAGGTATAAAACCCTACGCAGGCAGTGTATAGCCCCTCTCGCGGAACAGCCTGAGACAGGCATCGGCGACTACAGGATCGTACGCTGACCCGCGCCCTCGCTCGATTTCCGCCAAGGCTTTGTCGATGCCCATGCCAGGTCGATAGGGCCGGTGCGAGGATATCGCCTCGACCACATCGGCCACTGCCATGATGCGTGCTTCGAACAGGATTTCCTCGCCCTTGAGGCCCTGCGGATAGCCGCTGCCATTGATGCGCTCATGGTGCTGCAACGCGACCTGTGCAACCGGCCACGGAAACTCCACAGACTTCAGTACGTCGTAACCCGCCTGGGGATGTCCCTGTATCAGCTGATACTCGATCGCGCTCAGCTTGCCGGGCTTGGAAAGGATTTCCGATGGAATGTTGATCTTGCCGATGTCGTGCAGGGAGCCGGCGACTTTCAATCCCTCCTGCCGGTTCTCGTCAAGGCCGAGTTCGGCGCCAATGGCGACCGCAATCTCCGCCACCCGCCGCTCGTGGCCGGCGGTATAGGGATCGCGCAATTCGCTCATGATCGTCGCCACTTCCACCGTACCCATGAACGCGGTCTTGAGTTCTCCGATGTAATGCTGGATCGCTTCCTCGGCGCGCTTTTTCTCGGAGATGTCCTGGATCAGTCCGATCACCGCCGGCCGGTTTTTATAATTGGCTTGCATGCCGTGCACACCGACCTCGATGATCGAGCCATCCTTGCGCAGGGCAGTGAATTCGTAGGCTACGTTTATCTCATGGCCTTCGATGCGGGTGCGAATGTTCTCGGCAACGACACCGCGATCCTTCTCGGCAACCAGCGACAAGATATTGCGACCGATCAGCTCGGCAGCGGACTCGTAGCCGAAAATTTCGGCGAAGCGCGGATTCACATAGGCGAACTTGTCATCCTGGATGATGTAGCTGCCGGCAATCCCTTGTTCGACCAGGCCGCGAAACTGTTTTTCAGCCTCGCGCAAGTCCTTCTCCGCTTTCATCCGCGCCGCTTCGCGCGCGTAGTTGTCGAGCGCGAAAGAGATATCAAGCGCCATCTCATCGAGCGTCGCAACCAGTTCCTGCGAGAAGAACCCCAAATCGTCGGCGTAAAGATTGATGGCGCCGATCACGGCATCGCCCTGGCGGATCGGAAACTTGGCCGCGGCGCGTACGCCGGCGCGCCGGGCCACCTCGTGCCACGGTGCCATTGCCGGATCATGGAGGAAATCATTGCTGATTACATGGGCGCCAGAAAGAATTATCTGTCCGGTGAGTCCCTTTCTCAGGCGGCTCGCGCCGTCCTGCTGAAGGTCAAGTTGATCGATATAGCCAGTGTCCGTGCCGTATCTTGCAGCCACCTTCAGTTGCGGATCGTCCTGCTCGATCAAGCCGATCCAGGCGAAGCGGAAGCGGCCATGCTCCACGGCGATGCGGCACACGGCCTGGAACAGCTCCTCGCGGCTCGTGACGCGCACAATCGTCTGGTTGGTCTGGGACAGCATGTCATAGAGGTCTTTCTGCCGCGCCAGCGCCAGCTCCGCTTGCCTGCGCTGCGATTCGCGGACGAAGGTTTCGAGCGCAAAATCGATATCCCTGGTCATTTCAAGCAGCAGGTGTTGCGCCTGTTCATCAAAGGCGTTTGTCTCATCGGCATACAAGGTAATGGTGCCAACCGTGGTGCCGTTTCGACTCAGGGGCAGGGCCGCCGATGCTTTGATGCCAAAAGGCGCGGCACGCTCACGCCATGGTGCCATGATCGGATCAATCTGGAAATCCTGACACCAAACCGGACGGTTTTCTCTGGCTGCCGTGCCCGTTGGTCCGCGACCCAGTGGTTTGCCGGGATCCGCTGTAACTTCAAGTCCTTGAAGATACTCGTCGATGTGATCGCCAAATGTGGCGACAGCTGTGATGATTGACGTGTTCGGGTCGACAAGGCCAATCCATGCCATCTTCATGCCGCCAAACTCTACCGCAATGCGGCAGATTCGCGGGAACAACTCTTCCTCGTCGGTACTGCGCACAATGGCCTCGTTACACTGGCTCAGCGCGGCGTAGAGTTGCGTGTGCCGCAGGATTTTCGCCTCGGCTGCCTTGCGCTCGGTAATGTCGCGGATGATGCCGGTGAAATACCGGTACTCTCCCACGCTCCATTCCGCCAGCGAGAGATCGATAGGGAATTCGCTGGCGTCCTTGCGCCGTCCTGCCAGTTCGACGGTTGCTTTGCCAATGACGTGTTGCTCGCCGCCGGATTGCACCCGCTTCATGCCAGCGAGATGCCGCTCATGGAAGCGCTCCGGCATCAGCAGGGTCAGCGGTTGCCCAATGATTTCGGTTTCCGCGTAGCCGAACATGCGCTCGGCGCCAGGGTTCCATTTGACGATGATTCCCGAACTGTCCGCGGTGACGATGGCATCGGGGGCGGTCTGGACGACTGCGCGATAGCGTGCCGCGCTGGAGGCCAGCTCCTCGGCAGCATGGACTCTTTCCGCATAATGGCGCAGGCGTTGTTGCCGCCCGATGAGGCTTAGCGCCATGCCGGCGGCAAGCAGCAGCACGGCAATGATACCCGCCGTCAGCCACAGGGAACTCTGGATCGATGCCAGAAATTCATCCTTGTCCATGCGCGTGAGCAGGAACCACGGCGTGTCGGGCACTTTGCGCAGCGCCGCAATGATCGGTACCCCGCGATAATCCGTTCCTTCGACAATGCCTTCCTGCCCGAGTACGGCTTTCACCGCGGGTTTGTCAATTTCGGTCAGCGGGTAGTGCAGCGTGAGGGCCGTGTTCTTGCGGTAGCGAAGCTGGTTCAGATACTGCACGTTGTCGCCATCGCGGCGCACCAGCAGCGTCTCTGCGGAAGGGCTCTGCGTGGGCCAGAGTTCGATCAAGGGATAAAGGTTTCTGCCAGGGTCGACTTCCAGCATCACGACACCCAATGGCCGGCCGCCGGCCACAGGCTCGAAAATGGGTACCAGCAGCGTGAGGTGGGGTGCCTCTCCCGCTTGATCGACGTGAAAATCATCCAGACTGACCTTGTTCGACCGCAGCGCATGGCGGGCAGTGTCGAGTTCCCTGGCATTGGGCGATATATCGGGAACAGAAAACCGCGCAATGCCTTGCGCGTCGATCAGGTGGATTTCAGCGTACCCAAAGGATTCCCGGATCTGGTACAGCCAGATGTCAAGCTGATCACGGGATTGCGCGTCATGCGGGCTGCCGAGGGCGCGTTGCACCAGAGCGGCGAAAGCGGGGTTCCCGTACAACAGCGCCGCGTCGCCGAGACGTTCCCCGCGCCACTTCACCAGCTGTTCCACTTTCAGGTCGGCAACGGCGGACAACTCGCGTTCGATCGAGGCGCGTTGCTGATTCACGTCATTTTCGTAATAGATACTGCCGACCTTGAACAGGCCAAGCGCCATGAGCAAAAAAATGAGCATGTAGAAATGCGATGCACTCCTTGTTTCCGCGTCGATTTGCCGGCTGGCTGCCCACGCCCGCGGTTTGGCGATTGCCAGCAGGGCCGCGCCAAGCGCCGTCAACACGATGATCGTTGTCAGCGCGGGCGGTATGAACTTCCCGCCATAGAGCAGCGGTTTGCCGATCAGATAGGCAAGCAGGAAGACAGTGCAGGCCAGCGTCAAAACGGCAGCAAGCCAAAAACCTGCCATGGTCCATTCGGCGCGATCAGGATACGACCTGAGCACGGCCGCCAGCGACAAGCCGGTGAGCAGGAAACACAATGCCGTTACCGGCGACATATGCCCGAGGGGCGCATGGTCCAGCGTTCCGGAGATGGTCAAGCCGAGGTGTTCGATATCGGGATGTATGCCCTGGTACGAGAGGATAAACAGCAGCAGGGCGAACAGGGCGCCGGATGAGCCGATCACGATGCCGACAAGTTGCGCCGTGCGGCTTGGCGATGTGCGCGCAGTGGAGAATATTGCGGCGCCAAACAGCATGGACAACAGTGCGGTGCTGGGCGCCATCGGAATCCATCCGCGGCCCAGGCTGGCCAGCACGGGAAGGCCGAAAATCCATCCGGCAAGGGCAATCAAGCCAAGGATAGCAGCCAGCGCGCCGGCCGCCCTGGCGATTGCGTTTGCAATGTGTTTGCCTGCTTGCGGCTCCGTATCTGGCATTACTGCATTACTCCCGGAAAAAGGGAAAGCGCCTCGGAGAATCCCATGAATGTCCTTTTCTATCTAATTGGCATTCATGCATTGGAAATGCACGTATGGAAAGGTTACTCTCAAATTATGCGGTTAACAAGTCGATATAAACAGCCATGCTATTGTAACGGGATATTCTGTTTAATTTCCTTCCATGCTTTGCCGACACATGCCGATGTACGGCACAATGGCAGCCTTGTCATGTTGTCGATACATTCATGGAAATCCTGATTGTTTTTCTGCTTGGCGTTGCCTGTGGCGGTGTCGCGCTGTGGCTGGTGATGCGGGCGAAGCTGGAGACGCTGAAGCAGGCAGAGGCATCGCTCACGACCGCTTTCCAGGCACTCTCGGCCGAGGCCTTGCGCCACAACAACCAGTCCTTCCTCGCCCTGGCCGAGACCCATCTCAAGTCGTTTCAGGAAGGCGCGAGAAGCGATCTGGAAAAACGCCAGCAGGCCATCGTCGATCTGGTGACGCCGGTCAGACAGAGCCTCGACAAGTTCGAGCAGCGCGTCGGCGAAGTGGAAAAGGCCCGTGTCGGCGCCTACGAGTCGCTGACGGTGCAAGTCAAGTCCCTGCTGGAAACGCAGGGCGAACTGCGCCACGAAACGGCCAATCTGGTGAAGGCGCTGCGTGCGCCGCAGACGCGCGGGCGCTGGGGCGAACTGCAATTGAAGCGCGTGGTCGAGATGGCGGGCATGCTCGACCACTGCGATTTCCACGAGCAGGCCAATACCGATACCGAGGAAGGGCGCTTGCGGCCGGACATGGTGGTGCGCCTGCCGGGCGGGCGCAATATCGTGGTCGATGCCAAGGCGCCGCTCGCGGCCTATCTCGAATCACTCGAAACCGACGACCCGGCCCAGCAAAAGCACAAGCTGCAGGATCACGCGCGCCAGGTACGCGAGCACCTGACCAAGCTCGGGCGCAAATCGTATTGGGAACAGTTCGAGCCGACGCCGGAATTCGTCGTGCTGTTCCTGCCCGGCGAAACTTTCTATTCTGCCGCGCTCGAAGCCGATCCTTCGTTGATCGAGTCCGGCGTCGAGCAAAAGGTGATTCTCGCCACGCCGACCACCTTGATCGCCCTGCTGCGCGCCGTGGCCTATGGCTGGAAGCAGGAAGCCCTGGCCGATAATGCCAAGGAGATATCCGCGCTGGGCAAGGATTTGTATACCCGCCTTGCCGTGCTTGCCGATCATTGGGGCGATGTTGGCAGGCACATCGGCAATGCAGTCGGGGCCTACAACAAGGCGGTGGCGTCGCTGGAGACGCGCGTGCTGGTCACGGCGCGCAGGTTCCGCGATCTGAAGGTGGTGTCCGAAGATCAGGCCCTGCGCGAGCAGAAGCAGATCGAGGCCGTGCCGCGCATACTGCAGGGGCCGGAAGAGAAATAAAACCTGGGTGGCTGCAATTATTGCGCTACCAAGTTGGTTAATACCGTGCTGGCCAATCTGTACTCATTTCAGGCCATGCCGATTTTGGCTTCAGGGCAGGCAGGCTAATCAGAGTAAAGATGATTGCGTGTAAAGGGGTAGGGCAGGCTGCCGTCCTCATGCATTTTTCCTGCCAGCACCTGATGCAAGGACATCCAGCCGCGACTGAAGGCGTGCGCAGAGCCACCCATGTAGATGCGCCAGATGCGGTATTTTTCTTCGCCAACCAGTTCGCGTGCGCGCGCGCCATTGGCTTCCAGCCGTTCTACCCAGTGCCATAGTGTCTTTGCGTAATGCGGGCGCAGTGATTCGACGTCGAGACATTCGAGCCCGGCTTTGCCCAGAGCTTCAAGGACGCGCGATACATGCACCAGATCGCCGCCGGGGAAAACGTATTGCTCGACGAATTTGCTGATGCCACTGCGCAATCCCTCGCTATCGATGCTGGCTGCGGTGATGCCGTGGTTCATGATCAGACCGCCGGTCTTGAGCAGCTTGAACATGGAGCGGAAGTAGGTGTCAAGATTGTGACGACCCACATGTTCGAACATGCCGACAGATGCAATCTTGTCGAAGGGCTGCTCGACTTGTAATTCGCGGTAGTCCTGCAAGCGCACCTCAACCTGAGAGCCAAGCCCGCGTTTTTCGATTTCGCTCTGCACATGGGCATGCTGATCTTCCGATAGCGTGATGCCAGTGCCAAGCACGCCGTAATGCTCCGCAGCCCAGAACAGCAGGCCACCCCAGCCGCAACCGATGTCGAGCAGGCGTTCGCCGGGCTTGAGCATGAGCTTGCGGCAGATCAGGTCCAGCTTTTGTTCCTGGGCGCGTTCGAGGCTGTCATCAGGGTGGCGAAAATAGGCGCAGGAATAGACCATGCGCGGGTCGAGCCAGAGACGATAGAACTCGTTCGAGACATCGTAGTGGTGGCCGATGTTGCGTCGGTCGGCCGGACGCGTGTGGCGCAGCCAGGCAAAGGTGGCGCTGCCCTTCGGATCCCGCGCCGTGATGGCATCGCAAAGTTCTTCGCCGATGTCGAGAATATGGCGGATGTCGCCTTCGAGATCGAATTTCTGTTCGACATAGGCTCGGGCAAGAGAACCCAGTGTCGGTGTCACCAGCGCGCGAACTGCCTCCGGCGAGTGCAGCCGCAGCAGCACTTTTTCAGGCACTTTGGGAACATATTCCGCCTCGTCCCAGAAGATCACGCGCAACGGCAGCCTGCGGCTGTCAAGCCGCTGTATGGCCTGCCTGATCCAGAGCTTCTTCCACATTCACATCTCCTGAAGAGATGAGTTGGACAAAGTGATGCGATTACATTATTCGTCGATTGGTTTCCGGACGAATGTCAATCTTATGCCATTCACCAGTAACGTCAATCCAGCACGTGAGACACCAGTCCATCAGCGAGCTTGGGCTCGAACCAGGTCGACTTGGGTGGCATCACCTCGCCGGCATCGGCTACCGCCATCAGGTCGGTCATGCGGGTGGGATAAAGCGCAAAGGCGACGGCCATTTCACCGCTGTCGATGCGTTGCTCGAGTTCGCCCAGGCCGCGGATGCCGCCGACGAAATCGATGCGCTTGTCGCGGCGCAGGTCGGCAATGCCGAGGATGGGGCCGAGCAGATTGTCCGAGAGCAGGCTGACATCGAGGCGCGCCACCGGATCGGCATGCGGTATCCGTTCGGGTTTGATCGCGAGCCTGAACCAGCGGCCGGGCAGGTACATGCCAAACTCGTTAGGCCGCGCCGGATGCACGGCAGAGGTGGCGGGTTCCACCGTAAAGCGCTCGCCGACGCGCGCCATGAATTCTGCTTCGGAGAGGCCATTCAGATCCTTGACGACACGGTTGTAGTCCAGGATTTTCATCTGGTGATGAGGGAAGATCACGGCGAGAAAATAATCCGCTTCCGAAGGTGGCGAGGCTGCCCTGGTTCTTGCCGCGGCAACCCGTGAGGCGGCGGCGGAGCGATGGTGGCCATCGGCGATGTAGAGCGCCGGCATGGCATCGAAGACACGGCCGAGTTGATCGATCTGAGCGGTATTCCGGATTACCCATATCTCATGGCGGATGCCGTCTGGAGCAGTAACATCTGCATCGGGCTGGCCGCTGCTCGCTGTGGCGATCAGCGCATCGGCCTCGCGCGAATCCGGGTAGGCGAGCAATACGGGGCCGGTCTGGGCGTTGAGCGCCTCGATCTGGCGTACGCGGTCGTCTTCCTTGTCGGGTCGGGTGAATTCATGCTTGCGGATGCGGTTGGTGTCGTAGTCGGCCACGGAAGCTGCAGCGACCAGACCCGTCTGGAAATGCGAGCCCATGGTCAGCCGATAAGCGTAGTAGCAGTCCGTGTCGTCGCGCTGCAGGATGCCATGGTCAAGCATCGACTTCAGGTTGGCGGCAGCCTTGGCATAGACCTCGGGTGCATACGGATCGGTATCAGGCGGCAGGTCGATTTCGGGTTTCGAGATATGCAGGAAGCTCCACGGCTTGCCATTGGCGCGGACACGAGCCTCGGCGGTAGACAACACGTCATAGGGTGGTGCGGCGATATCGGCGGCGCGGCCGGGGGCCGGGCGCAGGCCGCGAAAGGGTTTGATCAGGGGCATGTTGGGTTCAAGTCAGTTTTTTGAGTAAATCGCGAATCGCCGCCACTCTTTCCTTCAACGTTGGCGTTTCCTTTTTCCAGATCAGCTTGTCCTGCCCCGCCAGCTTGAAGGCGCGATCGGACTGGATCAGCTGGATGATTCGCCCTGCATCGATCGGCGGATTCGGGACGAATTGCAATTGTATCGCCTGTGGTCCCGCATCCAGCTTGGCGACGCCGAGCGGATGCGTGGCGATGCGCAGTTTGTGCGTCTCGATCAGGACCATGGTCTGTGGCGGCAGATCGCCAAAGCGGTCGACCAGCTCTTCCTGCAACTCGCGCAACTCGTCTTCGATATTGCAGTTGGCGAGGCGCTTGTAGAGCGTCAGGCGTTCATGCACGTCGGGGCAGTAGTCGCTTGGCAACAGGGCCGGTGCGCGCAGGTTGATCTCGGAGGTGATGTCGAGCGGTTGCGTCAGGTCCGGCACTGCCTTGCCTGCCTTGAGCGCCTTCACCGCGGTGTTGAGCATGTTGGTGTACAGCGCAAAACCGATTTCGTGAATCTCGCCGCTCTGGTTCTCGCCTAGCACTTCGCCGGCGCCGCGAATCTCCAGATCGTGCATGGCGAGAAAGAAACCGGAGCCGAGTTCTTCCATGGCCTGGATTGCATCGAGGCGGCGCTGCGCCTGCGGCGTCGGCTTGGCGTCCTCGTGCGTGAGCAGGTAGGCATAGGCCTGATGGTGCGAGCGGCCGACGCGGCCGCGCAACTGGTGCAATTGCGCGAGGCCGAACTTGTCGGCGCGATTGATGACGATGGTATTGGCGTGCGGGTTGTCGATGCCGGTCTCGATAATGGTCGAGCACAGCAGCAGGTTGTGCTTCTGCTGCGTGAATTCGCGCATCACGCGCTCCAGTTCGCGCTCCGGCAACTGGCCGTGGCCGATCACGATGCGCGCTTCGGGCAGCAGCTTCTGCAAGCGCTGCTTCATGTTCTCAATGGTGTCGACTTCGTTGTGCAAAAAGTAAACCTGGCCGCCGCGCTTGAATTCGCGCAGGCAGGCTTCGCGTACCTGTCCATCGGACCACTTGCTGACGAAGGTCTTGATGGCAAGGCGCTTCTGCGGCGCCGTGGCGATCACCGAAAAATCGCGCAATCCTTCGAGCGAAAGGCCGAGAGTGCGCGGGATGGGCGTCGCGGTCAGCGTCAGCACGTCCACTTCGGCGCGTAGCGACTTCAGCGCCTCCTTCTGCCGCACGCCGAAGCGATGTTCCTCGTCGACGATAACAAGGCCGAGGCGATCGAATTTGACGTCCTTCTGCAGCAGGCGGTGCGTGCCGATCAGGATGTCGATCTTGCCGGCACCGAGGTCGGCAATGGCCTGCGCCTGTTCCTTCGCATTCTTGAAACGCGAAATTTCTGCCACCTTGGCCGGCCATTCGTTCGCCACTTGCGCGAAGCGGTCATTGAAGGTCTGGTAATGCTGTTCCGCCAGCAACGTGGTGGGGCAGAGCACGGCGACCTGCTTGCCGTCGGCGATGGCGACGAAGGCGGCACGCAACGCGACTTCGGTCTTGCCGAAGCCGACGTCGCCGCACACCAGCCGGTCCATCGGCTTGCCCGAGCGCATGTCCTCGATCACGGCATTGATTGCGGCCTGCTGGTCCGGCGTTTCCTCGAAACCGAAGCCGTCGGCAAAGGCTTCGAGATCATTGGTGTTGAAGTTGAACTGGTAGCCGCTGCGCGCGGCGCGCTGGGCATAGAGGTGCAGCAGTTCGGCGGCGGTGTCGCGCACCTGCTCGGCCGCCTTCTTCTTCGCCTTGTCCCACTGGCCGGAACCGAGCTGGTGCAGCTCGATACTTTCCGGATCGGCGCCGCTGTAGCGCGAGATGACATGCAATTGTGATACCGGCACGTACAGCGTATCGCCAGCGGCATATTCGAGATGCAGAAACTCGTTTTCGCCATCGCCGTAATCCATGTGGGCGAGGCCCATATAGCGGCCAATGCCATGGCTTTCGTGGACGACCGGGTCGCCGATCTTCAACTCGGACAAATCGCGCAGCCAGCCTTCGAGATTGGAACGCCGCGCGTCGCCGCGCTTGTGGCGTGGGCGTGCAGTGGCGGCATAGAGCTCGTTCTCGGTGATCAACGCCAGTCCCGTTCGCCCTGAGCCTGTCGAAGGACGAACGGTGATCGCCGGCAGCACGAACCCGCCCGACATCGGCGCAACGCCCAGCATCAAGGTTTCATCGCCAGCGAGAAATGATGCAAAGTCGGCACATTGAACCGGCTGCAAGCCATGATCGACCAGGTACTCGGCGATGGTTTCGCGCCGACCCGGTGATTCGGCCAGTAGCAGGACGCGGCCCTCAAATTCGGCGAGGAATTTTCGCAACGTCGCGATCGGGTCCGCTGCCTTGCGATCAATGGCCAGCGCAGGCAGAGGCTGTGTCGCGGATGCACCCGCATTGCCGGTATCCGCAACCGAAATTCTCAATGTCGGATATTGCCTGGCCGCGACGAAGAACTGCTCGTCGGTGAGAAACAATTCGGTCGGCGGCAACACCGGCCGCGAGCGGTCGCCCTTGATCAGGTTGAAGCGGCTGTTGGTGTCGCGCCAGAACTCGGCGATCGCTTCCGGCACATCGTGATGCAGCAGCAGCGAGGTGTTGGCCGGCAGATAGTCGAACAGCGTCGCCGTTGCATCGAAGAACAGCGGCAGGTAATACTCGATCCCGGCCGGCGGTGTGCCGTTGGAGACATCCCGGTAGAGACTAATGCGCGAGGAATCGCCCTCGAAGGCCTCGCGAAAGCGCTGGCGGAACTTGGTGCGCCCGGCCTCGGTGAGGGGAAATTCGCGTGCCGGCAGCAGGCGGATCTCCGACACCGGATAGAGCGTGCGCTGCGAATCGACATCGAACACGCGAATGGTCTCGATCTCGTCATCGAACAGCTCGATGCGGTAGGGCAACGCAGCGCCCATCGGAAACAGGTCGACGATGCCGCCGCGCACGCTGTATTCACCGGCGGCAACCACCTGCGTGACATGCGCATAACCGGCGATGGTGAGCTGGTCGCGCAACTTGTTGAGATCAAGCTGGCCGTCTTTCTTGAGGAAGAAGGTATGCGCGGCAAGAAAGCTGGTTGGGGCTATGCGCACCAGCGCTGTCGATGCCGCGGCAATCAGCACATCGCATGCGCCACTGGTCACCGCGTACAGTGTTGCCAGCCGCTCTGAAATCAGATCCTGATGCGGCGAGAAATTGTCGTAGGGCAGGGTTTCCCAATCAGACAACAGATGTACGCGCAGCTTCGGCGCGAACCACACAATTTCTTCCTGAAGGCGCTGCGCATCGAGTGGGCTGTGGGTGATGACAGTCAGCAATCGGCCCTGTTGTGTCAGCTGCGCGATGGCCAGCGCATCGGCGGAACCGGCAAGTGCGGGCAGGTCGAGACGAGTGCCGGCCTTGGCCAAGCCAAATGAGCCTAATGCGGCGGCGAGCTGCGGCAACAGCGCAGGCAATGATTCAGACACGGCGACAACGACACCTGCGGAAAAGAGCGCGGATTATACCGGCCGGGCTGCCGGGACTGAACCGTGCGGCGCAGTTGTCTGGCCGGACCTTGGCCTTTCGTAATGCTTTGCATAAGATGCCCGGAACATCCCCTAAGTAACGATCAGGAGAACACATGCATAGCATCCCAATTCAGATTGCTACGCTGGACTCAGCCTGGTTCAGCATCGGTGCCGGCATCAAGCAGAAAGCGCTTGATGTGGCACTAAAAATCGCTGCTTGATTTGTAACTCGCCACCCCGGCTGGCATGAGTTTTGACTATCCACAAATTCTGTGGATATCTCTGTGGTCAAACATTGTTACACGGTATATCCAAGCTGTTTACGGCTACTGCCTATTTATTAGGCAGTCAATATCGCGATCTAACCCCATCATTTTGTTTGTATTTGCGCACTCAGCCTGAATAAGCCTTTTTACTGTAGTGGTTACTTCAGCAAAAATAGCCACGGTGGATAACTTACTTTGAATTTTTGTCGCAAATCACTGACAACAAGAGTGTTTCCCGAGGTTAGCGACCTATATTGCACGATCCGCAGCCAAGATGCGAAGCCAGAATTCCGTAGCCGGCATGGTGCCGGTTTAAATCCGCACCAAATTCGCACAAGGCCAATGCGCCGCAGTACGGGGGTAACGGTTCCCTTGTCTGTGGCAAACGATGACACCCTGCGACTGACGCAGGCCGTTCTGTACGGATTGCGGCATATCTATCGACCGGGATACGATTACCAGAAAGCAGGAGTAGCCCTGCTCATCCTGTCCCCCAAATCCAATAGCCAGTCCGACCTGTTTGTCAGCCCGCGTAACAATTCCAGATTGATGGCGACGATGGACCGGATCAATGCCATCTGGGGCCGCGGCACGCTGTGCACTGCTGCCGAGGGAATCAGGCAGAATTGGAAAATGAAGCGAGAGATAATGTCCCCGCGCTACACCAGCCACTGGGCAGAGATGCTGAATGTGAAATGAACCCCAAAAGGAGAAGATCATGACAAACGACCCGAATCGCCGCAGGCTGTTGAAGCTCGTCGGCCTGACGCTTGCTGCTACGCCTGTTCTGTATTTATCCAGGAATGCCGAAGCCAAAACAAATCCTGCCGGTCGTGCCCGGTACAAATATCAGGAGTACCCGAACGGCAACTGGAGCTGTTCAAATTGCATGGAATTTCGGCCAGACACCTCAAATCCCTCCCGTGGAACATGCAACAAGATCCCACTGGATGATGAAATCCTGGCAGACGGGTATTGCATTGCCTGGAGCACGATGTAGCAATCAGATAGGCGTATAGCCTGTTGCCCCCAATACTGCCCCCAGATGTCAATAGACCTTGTTGGACAATATGGGTATCTAAATCCGCTCTAACACAGGGTTTATGTGGATTTATTGGACTTTACTGGACTTCGTTGGATGTGGGGCTGGTGGGCGGTACTGGGTTCGAACCAGTGACCCCTGCCGTGTGAAGGCAGTGCTCTACCACTGAGCTAACCGCCCCTTGTGGGGAGGCGGCATTTAATCACAAACCCTGATTCGCGGTCAATTCAAACCGACTTGTGTGGTTGCTCGCGTAAAATCGGCTGCTTTACGATCATCCATATTCTCCGCACCATGAGCAACAAGATACGAACCCGATTCGCTCCTAGCCCCACTGGCTTCCTGCACATTGGCGGCGCGCGTACGGCGCTGTTTTCCTGGGCTTATGCCCGTCGCCATCAGGGCACCTTCATCCTGCGCGTCGAGGATACCGATGTGGCGCGTTCAACGCCGGAGGCGGTGCAGGCCATTCTTGACGGCATGCAGTGGCTGGGTCTCGATCACGACGAAGGCCCGTTCTACCAGATGCAGCGCATGCCGCGCTACAAGGAAGTGATCGCGCAGATGCTAGCTGCAGGTACGGCCTATCATTGCTATACGCCGAGCGAGGAATTGGAACAATTGCGCGAGGCGCAGCGTGCACGTGGTGATAAGCCTCGCTATGACGGGCGCTGGCGGCCTGAATCGGGCAAGGCGCTACCACCAGTGCCTGATGGGATTGCGCCTGTGGTGCGCTTCCGCAATCCTCAGGGTGGACTCGCAGCCTGGGATGATCTGGTCAAGGGGCGCATCGAGTTTGCCAATGATGAGCTCGATGATCTGGTCATTGCTCGCGCCGATGGCACGCCGACCTACAATTTCTGCGTTGTGGTTGATGACTGGGACATGGAGATTACGCACGTTATTCGCGGTGACGACCATGTCAATAACACACCACGCCAGATCAATATTCTCAAGGCGCTCGGTGCGCCAATCCCTGCCTATGCCCATCTGTCGATGATTCTCGGCGACGATGGCACCAAGCTGTCGAAGCGTCACGGAGCGGTGTCGGTGATGCAGTACGATGACGATGGCTACCTGCCCGAGGCGGTGATCAACTATCTCGCGCGGCTGGGCTGGTCGCATGGCGACGAGGAAATCTTCTCGCGGGAGCAATTCGTCGAATGGTTCGATCTTGCCCACATTACTGCCTCGGCCGCGCAATTCAACACCGAGAAGCTTAACTGGCTGAACCAGCATTACATCAAGCACGCGGATGATGGTCGTCTGGCTTCCGATGTTTCGCGGCGCCTGGCACGGCGTGGCGTTGATCCCGAAGCGGGATCGCGTCTGGAAAGTGCGGTGGCGCTGTACAAGGAGCGTGCGGTCAACCTCAATGAGTTAGCAGATGCCGTCGAGCCTTTTGTTACCGAGATTCGTCCCTCTGAGGAAATGCTGACGACGCATCTCAACGACATTGCATGTTCCGCGCTCAGGATATTGCGTGAAAAGTTGGCTTTGACTGAATGGAACAAGCCGGCGCTATCGCAGGTGATCAAGGAAACCTGCAAGGAAAGCAATCTGAAGATGCCGCAGGTGGCGATTCCCTTGCGTGTGCTGCTGCTCGGCCAACCGCAATCGCCGGCGATTGATGCCGTGCTGGAAGTGTTGGGTCGGGAGCGGGTGTTGATGAGGCTTGATCACCACCTCTGAATTCAATCTGCGCGGCGCCCATGCTGCCGGAGCGCCCAGGCAACATGTTCGCGTACCAGCGCCGAGGGATGGTCACGGCGTGCTTCGAGTGCCTGAACGGTGCCTGCCGAAGTTGGTGCATTGCCCAGGCCCACGGCAATGTTGCGTAACCAGCGCTCAAAGCCGATGCGTCGTATCGCCGAGCCGGCCATGCGTTGCTCGAATTCCTGCTCGCTCCAGGTGAATAGTTCTATCAGCGTCACATTGTCCAGCCCGTTGCGAACCGAATAATCCTGTTCCGGCGAGAGCCGGGCAAAGCGGTTCCATGGACAGCACAATTGGCAATCGTCGCAGCCGTAGATGCGGTTGCCGAGCAGTGGCCGCAATTCTTCCGGAATTGCTCCCTTCAATTCGATGGTGAGATAGGAAATGCAGCGCCGCGCGTCTACCTTGTAGGGTGCGACGATGGCACCGGTTGGGCAGGTATCGATGCAGGCGGTGCAACTGCCGCAATGGGCGCTGATCGACTCATCGCATGGCAGAGGCAGGTCGGTGTAAATCTCTCCGAGGAAGAAATGCGAGCCTGCCTCGCGATGCAGCAACAGCGTGTGTTTTCCGCGCCAGCCGAGTCCGGCGCGCCGGGCGATTTCGACTTCCAGCACCGGCGCAGAATCTGTGAATACCCGATAGCCCAATTTGCCTTGCTCGGCAAGAATCTTGTCGGCGAGATCCTGCAATCGTTTGCGCATTACCTTGTGATAATCGCGCCCCAGGGCATAGCGCGAGATGTAGGCCTGCTTTGCGTCATGCAAGGTCTCGTCGGCATTTTGTGCGCAGGTTGCATTGTTCATGCGAACTGTAATAACCGATAGCGTACCCGGCACCAACTTGGCCGGCTGGGCGCGTTTTGATCCATGCCGCGCCATATAATCCATCTCGCCGTGGTATCCGGCGTCGAGCCAGGATTGCAGGCCCACTTCGGCTGCACCGAGGTCGATGCCAGAGATGCCCACTTCGTCGAAGCCGAGGGCTAGCCCCCAGCCCTTTATGCGTCCTGCCAGTGAAGAATAATTGTTATCCATGCCTAATCATAAATCCTTAACCCTTGCGCTTGCTGACGAGGCTGTTACATTGGCACTTGGTGCGCGACTAGGGAACATGCTTGTTCCGGGGCTGTGCATTTACCTCGAAGGCGATCTCGGCGCTGGCAAGACCACGCTGGTGCGAGGACTGCTACGTAGCCTCGGATACACAGAAAAGGTTAAAAGTCCTACCTATACTCTGGTTGAGGAATATTCGGTTTCTAGCCTAAACTTGTTCCACTTTGACTTTTACCGCTTCACGCGAGCGGAAGAATATTTTGATGCAGGGCTCGACGAATATTTTACCGGTGATGGAATCTGCCTTGTGGAATGGCCACACAATGCCGAGCCTTATCTGCCGCCTGCCGACATTACGGTGGCACTTTCCGTTGTCGATGAAGGCCGAACTGCCATCATCTCTGCCCATAGTGATAAAGGAGACACATGCCTGACGAGTTTTACGGGTCTTCCTTGAACAGACGTGAAGTCCTGAGGTTCGCTGCAGCGAGCCTCACGCTGTTGGTCACGCCAATCGGAGCCCGGTTTGCTTATGCCGCCGCCAGCAGTATTTTGGCGGTGCGCGTCTGGCCTGCCGATGACTACACGCGCATCACGCTCGAATACGATCAAGCGATCAAATACTCGCAAATGCTGCTCAAGAATCCAGATCGCCTTGTTGTTGATCTCGAAGGCATCGAGTTCAACTCGGTGCTTGAGAGCTTGCCGGGAAAGATCTCCGAGACCGATCCTTACATCAAGTTGATTCGAGCCGGTCGGAACAGGCCGGGCGTGGTGCGATTGGTGATTGAACTCAAGAGCGAAATCAAGCCGCAGGTGTTTACGCTGGCGCCAGTCAGCGAATACGGCCATCGCCTGGTGCTTGACCTGTATCCTCTCGAACCCGTTGATCCGCTCATGGCCCTGCTCGAAAATCGTCCCGAAACGCCTCCATTTGATGCACTGTCCAATGGCCCCCCGCATGACATACCCAAGGATGCCAGGGAGCAAAAGAAACCCGGCGTCGAGCGAATGGTGACTATTGCACTTGACCCAGGCCACGGTGGTGAAGATCCTGGTGCTGTTGGCAAGGGTGGCAACTATGAAAAGAACGTCACCATTTCGATCGCGCGTCGGCTCAAGACCATGATCGATGGCGAGGACAACATGCGCTCAATCCTTACGCGCGACGGCGACTTCTTTGTGCCGCTCGGCCAACGCGTAAGCAAGGCGCGGCGTGTGCAAGCTGACCTCTTTGTCTCGATCCATGCTGACGCCTTCATCAAGCCCACTGCACGCGGCTCCAGCGTCTTTGTGCTATCAGAGCATGGTGCATCTTCATCCGCGGCGCGATGGCTGGCAAAAAAGGAGAACGCCGCTGACCTCATCGGAGGCGTCAACCTCGGTGCCAAAGACCCTTATCTTGCACGCACCCTGCTTGACCTGTCGCAGACTGCGACCGCGAACGACAGCCTCAAGCTGGGCAAGGATGTGTTGGGCGAACTCGGCCACATCAACGACCTGCACAAGGGGAGGGTGGAGGAAGCCGCTTTCGCTGTGCTCAAGGCGCCAGATATTCCTTCAATTCTGGTCGAGACCGCCTTCATCTCCAATCCCGAGGAAGAGAAGCGTCTCATCGATGACGATTATCAGAATAAAATGGCTGAGGCCATACTGCGCGGCATCAAACGTTACTTCGCCAAGAATCCGCCGCTAGCCAAGTCGAAGCTGGCGTGAGGAAATGCGTGGGCAGACAAAATAGAGTTGTTACATGTCGAATAAAATCATGAGATTGGAAATTAAGTCATGTCAGCAGGTGCTGGTGAGTTACAGGCTTAAGCAGTCAATGAACCCAAACCATTTGGTTCCATTTCTATTCCGTGGGGTGTCGAGCAATCGCGCAGAGATGGCTTAAGTTAGCCCCGGATTTCGAAGGAGGGCTTCGCTACATTTAAAGCAAGACCTTCGAAGAGGGTTTTGTCACCATGATTTCATGGCCCTCCTTATTGAACATTCCCATACTGTTGTGCAACTAACTCTCCACCCCCGAACTGAAGCTGCCG
>JBASWL010000201.1:0-1604 GCA_049276455.1 Georgfuchsia sp.
CAGGGCCTTTGCTGCCCACGCTTCGCCCAAGAGCTTGCAACGCCCTTGCAGGTCGGAGCCGGCACACGGTACCTCGCCCGTCAAACCAAAACGCCGTGCAAGTTCCTCGGCCTTGAGCGCAGCCTGGCCGGCCTCGCGTTCGATCGTGGAGAGTTTCAGCTGAACCATGCGTGCCGATGCCTGGCACTGAGCCAGTTGCTGTATCCGTTGCCGCCCTATGACCACCTGCGCCGACCGCCGCGACAAGATCCGCTCGGACAGGGGCAGGTGAATCTCGGCGCGTCGTACGGCTGGCGCAGCGGCCAACACCGTGAGGCATTGCCGGCGCTGGTGCTGCAATACCTGCCGCCGGTTGCGCTCCTGGCTAAGACGTTGAGCAATGCGTCGCTCCAGTCGTTCCAGCCGCTGAAACTCGTCCTGGTCCTGGGTCTTCAATACCTCGATGGCCTGCGTGCCGGCCTGGATCACGGCAAGGCATTCCTCATTGAGTTGCGTACGGCGCGTCTCTACACCCTGCGACTGCTTACGCTCGGCCAGCAGTTGCGCATGCCGGGTTCGGGCCGACTCCAGCGCCGCCTGCGCCGCTTGCCGGGCAGACAGGTACTGTGCGACGCGGGCCTGGCTACCATCGAGTCGCCGCCGTTCACCGTCGATGCGTTGCACTTCCGTCTCCAGCGCGGCCTGTTCCTGGCGGATCGCCGCTAGACCCGCCTTGAGCAGGCGTGCTGTCTCGGCCGCCCTCTGGCCCAGCACGCGGATTTCTTCCTGCCCCAGCAGATCGGCCAACAGCGTCTTGATCTCAGCATTACGGTAGGCGCTCAGTTGCCGCTTGCCCTGCGCGGAGAACACGGACGTGAAGAAGGTGTCGGCACTACCGCAGATGGCCTCGATGCAACGGGTATAGGTTTCCACCTTGCCGTCCGATACGGTGCCATCGTCCAGCACCACGGGCTTCCAGGCACCATCGTCGGCACGCACAAACAGAAAGGCTTCGGTCTTGCGCCGGCCATTCACGCGGATCACGACCTGCGAACGATAACGGCGACCATCGTGAGTCCAGACCAGATCCTTCTCGTTCTCGGGCAGGCACACATGGTCGTAATAGGAAAAGCCGCCCGGCCCGGCTATGGCGGCACGCGAGGGCATCGTCAGGTACGGCTGCATGTTGTCCATGACGGTGGTCTTGCCGCGCCCGTTGGCGCCGGCGATGGCGACCAGTTCGGCGCCGTCGGCCAGATGTTCGAAATCGAGGGTCAGGACATCGCGTCCCAGACCATTGCGGATGCCGCGAAAGCCTTTGAGGGTGAGTGAAAGAGGTTGCATGGTGATGCTCCAGCAGGATGACCCATCCAGTCTCCCGCACAAAAGAAGGTCTGCAAGCCCGTCCCACGGGACGAGCCCGCCACAGTCAGGACAGCAGTGCTGGCTCCAGCTCAGCCATGGGCGGCAGCGCGGCCACAGGAGTTTCATGCCTTCCCATCCCATTGGGAATTTCCTGCCCCCGTAACACACGCTCGGCAATCGTTTCCGGTATCTCGCTCAACAGCGTCTGGAGGCATTCCAGCAGTGACTCCGGCTTCACCTCAGTGACCTCCGCCCAGGCC
>JBASWL010000202.1:0-19878 GCA_049276455.1 Georgfuchsia sp.
GTGCAGGGTTAACTCGCCATCCCTGAACTCGCGGAATGCTGTCTGGTACCAGGCAGCCGCCTAGTCCTCCAGCGCAGGATCACCAGCAATGGGTACGGCGCAGCCGGCGGCGGTCAACAAGGCAGGACTCAATGATGTTGCGATCGCCTCCTGTGTGTAAATCAGGTAATCAATAGCAATGAAGTTGAAGCACGTGGAAAACTCGACCCAGAAGGACCATTCTGACAGCGCACTGAACAGCAATACGCTGATCGCCAGCCAGCACAGCAAGATATGGAAGACCTTGCGTAACGGCGTCAGGGCAATTTTCCTGCGTCGCAATGCCTGCCACAGCAGAATGGGAGATGCCGGCCATGCCAGCACCGCCACATCGAACCACAGGCCGATAATGAAAATGCCGGGGCACAATAATGGCGGCACTTGCGTGGCACCCGTCTTCCACAACAGGGCAATACGCATCAGCGTGCAAATCGCCCGGAACACCAGCATCAGTATCCGTCCGGGGCATTGCAAATCAGAATGTCCTGCCAAAGGCCAAATGTCTGACAGGCAGAGTAACAAGCTCTTCCCTGAAATGGCGACGAGCTAACCGCTAGTTATACGAAGCCACATTTATCGGGCAGTCAGAATTCGTATTCAGCCTGGAGCCGAAACGTGTGATCGTTTGTCGCCTGAGATGCTCCCAGCAGCCAGGCCGCGTTGTACTTGATTGCCTGCCGCCCACCAAAAGGAATCTTGCCGAAGATGGCCGGACCCAGCTTGTGTTCGCGTTGATCTCCGGGCAACCAGTCATTCCACTGCCCGAATTCACCAAAGCCCTGCAAGCCGAATTCGAATTCCTTCTCCCATCGGTATTTGGTCTGCCACTGGTATTGCAGCAGCGTATCCGACGGAAAGTCGGCATGGTAGAGCCGCTCGAGGAGGACGTTCGCGTTGAATTGCCATTTACCGAACTCGGTCTGAAACAATGGCCCCCATTTGACTTCCCATCCCTCGGTGCGATCCCTTGGCCGCTCGACTTCTACGACGAGGCCGACATCAACCGGATACTTGCCGGTTTCAGTGAGTTGAAACTTGTTCTCCCATTCCAGCGCATCGTATTTGGTGTGCTCAAAATCGTCCATCTTGTACTTCACGTAAAGCTCGGTGAACCACCATTCCGTGGCGCCATAACCCATACCGATGCTGGTAACGGAAGTACGAGCATCATCTCCCTGACGGCTGGTGCCAAACTTGAAATCGATCTCTTTTTCGCCGTATTCCACAGTGGGCATAAATACATAATCAGCCGGGCTGGCGATAGCAGTTGTTGCCATCAATGACAAGGTTCCAATCAGGATCAGTTGATTGCGCATTACGAATATTTCCTTTCAGATTGAGTTGAGGATGACCGCCCGGACAGAAGCATGCCTGTGATGATCAAGGTTAATGAAGCCAGATAAAAGGCAAGCTGCATTCCCGACGGTCTTGCGTCATAGCCGACGAGTGAATGAAGCAAGAGACCGATGGGAGAACGGTCGGAAAGTACGTCCGAGATATCCCATACCGGGTCGGCAAGGCTGGGCAATTTGTCGGCCTGCACCAGAAACCGCGCCATCTGGCTTGCCATCGAGGCTGCCAGGAACAGGATCAAGGCACTGGTCACGGAAAAGAACCACCTGATGGGAATGCTGATCAGCCCTGCGTAGAGCACGAACCCTGCCGTCGCGCCGAGTACCAGACCCATGCAGGAGCCAAGCGCGATTGAACCCAGCGTCTGCTGGCCGCCGAGAATAAGACCATACAAAAACAGTACCGTTTCGGATCCTTCACGCAATACCGCCAGCGCGATCACAATCGCCAATGCCGATATCTCGCGGTCGCCGCTGGTCACGGCTGCACCAAGCTGCTTTGCATCCCGGATTAGTTCCTTTGCATGGCGGCTCATCCAGATGTTGTGCCAGGCCAACATCAGCACCGCCAAGCCAAGAACTCCGGCATTGAACAACTCCTGGCCACTGCCATCGGCCAGCGCCGAAATGCGCTCGGTCAGCATGGCGACGACAGCCGAACCGGCGATTCCGCTGGCGATGCCCGCATAAATCCAGCGCGCACGATATGGCAGACCACGCGTCGCCACGGCAACGATGCCAATGATCAGTGCCGCCTCCAGTACTTCACGAAAGACGATGACGGTAGATGCAAACATGATTACTCCGCGATCACCGCGCCCTGCGCGGTCTTTTCGTTGAATTCGCCCACGAAGGGATAGCGGCCAGGCGATAACGGTCCGATATGGATCGTCGCCTTGGTGCCACCGGGGATCATTTTTTCGCGATTGAGCTTGTAGCTTTCAAATTCCTCTGCTGTTGCATCCTGGTTATGCACAATCAGCTTGATTTTCTGCCCTGCCGCCACCTTGACTTCGGGAGGTTCAAAGCGATGATCCTTGATTGTTATTGCGACATCAGCGACTGACGCCATCGCACAAGAAATAAATGAGGCCGCTAACAAAATTAATAAAAACAGTATTTTCATTTCAAGCCGTCCAATATTCAAAAACATGTACAAATGATAATGATTCTCATTTGTGTTGTAAAGAAATATTTGCCATTAATTTCAGGAGTAAATTACTGGTGCAGTCTGGTCAGCAATTCGCTCTGCCGGATATGCAATCATTTCCCGCTCTATGCAAAACCTTACCTTCGATCCAACTTGCGAGCGCTATGTCAGCCTTGCCACTTATCGACGCAATGGCGCGAAAGTGCCCACCCTGGTCTGGCTGACGCAAGAGGACGGGCATTTATATTTGTTCAGTGCAGGTTCAGCCGGAAAGGTGAAGCGCATTCGCGCCACCCCACAGGCAAAGATGGCGCCCTGTAATGTGCGCGGGAAAGTGAAAGGCGCTGCTCGATTTCTTTTCCGGTTTATCAGGCAGAAAACAGAAATGCGCCGTGATCGAATTGCGCGTCGTATGATTAGTCGAGCCAAGACACCAAGGATCTGATCATGAGCCATTGGCATTCCATGCAAATTCCTGCACTCGGACTACCTCTGCAACGGGTCGAACATAACGCGTTGCCGGTTCCAGCAAGCGGGCAAGTCATGATTCGAGTCAAGGCCTGCGGCGTCTGCCGCACCGATCTACACATTATTGATGGCGATCTTCCTTTTCCTGCGTACCCGGTAGTACTTGGACATGAAGTAGTCGGCACCGTGATCGCCCTCGGCCCCGGAGTCGTTTCAGTCAATGTAGGAGCCCGCGTCGGCGTGCCATGGTTGGGCTGGACCTGCGGCAACTGCGAGGCCTGCATCTCCGGCCACGAAAATCTGTGCGAGGCCGCGCGCTTTACCGGTTACCAGATCGCAGGCGGCTATGCCGAATACGCAGTTGCCGATGCACGCTATGTATTCGCCATTCCACCTGCCTATACCGACGCTGAGGCAGCACCACTGCTTTGTGCCGGCCTGATCGGTTATCGCGCGTATGCGATGGCGCAGCGCGAGTTGCAGGTTCCTGTCCTGCGCATCGGACTTTATGGCTATGGTGCAGCGGCGCATCTGGTGGCGCAGGTCGCGCGCCACCAAGGCAGCGAGGTCTATGCCTTCACGCGGACTGGTGATATTGCTGCTCAGGAGCTGGCGCGCAAACTTGGCGCAGTATGGGCCGGCGACTCGGATAAAGATTCACCACAAACTCTTGATGCCGCACTGGTCTTCGCTCCGGTCGGTGCGCTGGTTCCGCTTGCGCTGCGCGCCGTGCGGCCGGCGGGGGTCGTTGTTTGCGCCGGCATCCACATGAGCGACATTCCCTCCTTCCCTTACTCGCTGCTATGGCGTGAACGCAAACTGGTCTCAGTGGCTAACCTGACGCGCGCCGACGGCGAAGCCTTCATGAAAATAGCGGGCGAGACAAAACTTGAAGTCACAACACACTGTTATTTGCTCACAGAAGCGGATCAAGCGTTAGACGATCTTCGCAATGGGCGCTTCAGCGGTGCGGCTGTTTTGATACCTTGAAGCAGCGTTGTACTGACGCAAGGAAGTTATCTCAGTTGCCGAGTCGCCGGGCGATGTCATTTTCCATCTGTGCTGGTGTGGTCACCGACGCATAGCGCTCAACCACATTACCCTGCGGATCAACAAGGAACTTGGTGAAGTTCCACTTGATGCTCTCACTGCCAGGCAGACCCTTGGCGTCTTGTTTCAAACGCTGAAAAAGCGGATGGGTATTGGGACCATTAACATTGATCTTGGCAAACATTGGAAAGCACACCTCGCAGTTGAGCGAACAAAATGATTTGATCTCGTTTTCATCGCCTGGCTCCTGATGGTCGAGCTGGTCACAAGGGAAACCGGGCACGACCAACCCCTTGTCCTTGAAATCGCGACAGAGTTTTCAAGCCCCTTGTACTGAGGGGTGAAGCCACACTTGCTTGCAACATTCACAATCAACAGGTGCTTGCCGTCATAGGCGGAAAGCTTTTGCGTTTGCCCATCGGTGGTCTTGACTTCAATGTCATGGATACTGCTCATGGATGAACTCCTCCGCTCGCGTCAAATCAAGTTGCACATACGCCCCAAAGGCTTGCGTAGAACATCACTACCGCAACGGCAAGATGACGAAAAAACCAAACAAGAGTGTTCCCGTATCCCTCATGTACACCATGGCATACATGGTCCAGATCGCACCACCAATCGGCGCCCATAGTCGTCAAAGCGGGCAAGGCCAGACGTTCCAACGCGACACCTACCATTCTTCAATTGCCAACTTGGTCACTCAATAATGGTATTTCACTATAGCTCAGTAGTACAAAGATAGCTGATGCCGTTATAGTGCGAAGCTTCGTCGCTCATCGGCACAGTGCCAACAGATCTGCCCCATGAACAAAACTTTGCGACAGCGAATGGATAAAGCCACCGCTCATCTTTCCAGTTGCGACACGGACTGGGCAATCCTGATCGATTTGATCGGGCCATGCCAGCTTGTGCCTGACAAGAGCCGCGAACCCTTTCAGGCGCTGGTTCATGCTGTCACCCATCAGCAACTCAACGGCCGCGCTGCACAAGCCATATTCCGGCGCTTCCTAGCACTTTATCCCGACACTAATTTTCCGGCGCCGGAACAAATTCTGGCTACCGAAGACGACGCTCTACGCAGCTGCGGCATTTCACTGGCCAAGATCACCACCATCCGCGGCATCGCAGAAAAAACACTGCAAGGCGTGGTGCCTTCGCGGCGCATGGCTGCAGTAATGCGCGACCAGGAACTGATCGCGCGGCTTTCCTCGTTGCACGGCATCGGCCGCTGGACCGTGGAGATGCTGTTGATTTTTACTCTGGGGCGAGCAGATGTGTTGCCGGTAGATGACTTTGGTATACGCGAAGGCTGGCGACTGATCAAGGGGCTACCCAAGCAGCCGACCCCAAAGGAACTCGCCATCATCGGCCAGCCCTGGGCGCCCTACCGCTCTACTGCGGCGTGGTATCTGTGGCGAGCTGTGGATCAGTACAAACTCGCAACTGCAAATAGATAACCTGTGGATTGCCTTTCCCACTGCCGTGCTGACGATGAAGCACCTATTCTTTCCTTGACTGAAAGAGAAAGGCCCGCTCGAACCAAAGTCCTGACGGGCCTTCCTTATCGCATTAGCTGAATTTGTCGCGCCCGCAAGCTGATTTCAAATCGGCGCTGCCTTTACGGCCGGGAACCCTGGCGGTTCCTTCATTTGTCTGACACGAGTTTATTATTTCCCGTTTCTCTTTCTCAGTGCCTGGCTCCTTGCCTGAATGCACTCACGTCGAACGCAATTAAATCCCAGGCAATGCCAGCGCCACAGTCAAGTTCAGGATTTGTCATCCTCGCTCCATGCTGGCCACTCGACTACAGAGACCAAACTCTACGACGGTTATTTGGCGGAACGGCCAAAGGCTCGCTCAGGATTCAGTAATGCCTTGACCTTGCTTTGAGATTCCGCCTTGTTGATGGCTGAAGTCTGACGACCGAACGCCTCGCGGGCCGCCCTACCGAGTTTGGTCGCTTCAATACTTTTGATACAGCGCCAGCGCGGGCCCCCTTTGGTTGAAATCTGGCGCATTTGTTCCTCGGGGTGATTTGTTCCACAGTGGTAACAGTAACGAGTATCAGCCATTAATATTTCATCTCTGGATTGAATTCATCTAACAAGCCTGCGCCAAATGTAGCTCAGCAAGCAGGGCTTTGGCAACCCATGTTGTCACAATGGAAGCAATGACAACTATCATTTGGCATGTATAGACAACTGACTCCGGTAGTTCATGAACACTTAAAATGGGGCTTTATTGCATCATTGGTTGCCAGTATGCGCCCCCACTTTACCATCCCGCCAGAAGAAGTCGAAATCACTGCAATCCGCGCGCAGGGCGCCAGCGGGCAGAACGTCAACAAGGTCTCCAGCGCGGTTCATCTGCGTTTCGATATCGCGGCCTCGTCGCTACCGGAAACAATTCGCGAGCGATTGCTTAAACTCGGCGACCATCGAATCAGCAAGGAAGGCGTGGTCATCATCAAGGCGCAGGAATACCGCAGCCTCGAGAAAAACCGTGGCCAAGCGCTGCGCCGGTTAGAGGAACTGATTGCCAGCGTCGCCGTGCTGCCGAAAAACCGCCGGCCGACCAAACCGACCCGTGGCTCTGTCATGAGGAGACTGGAAAGCAAGGCGCGGCGCGCGACAGTGAAGGCAGGAAGGGGGCAGATCAGCGACTAGTTTCTGTTTTGGCACAGGATAGTCATGCTCTATGGCCGCTTAACATTGATACCAAACAACTCAGCTCCAGATACGTCCTGGTTGAAGCACTCCGATGTCAATCCATGATCCAGCGCTTCCATGCAGCCCGCTGGATCCCTTACGGTTTTATGTCACCATCGACATAAAACCATTGACCATCTTCGCAGACAAATCGGCTGAGTTCATGCAGACGATGTGCCCGACCATTGACCTTGTAGCGTGCCACGAATTCAACTGTGGCATGGCCCTCATCCTGCAACTCATGACGCTTGACGTCGAGACCGATCCACTTGGTCGCAACCCCGTCATTCAAGTCCAGTTTTTCCGGTCGCGTTGCTGGATGCCAAGTTTCCCGCACATAGGTCTCGCGCCCGAGCACATATGCGGTGTAGCGCGATCGCATCAGCGCCTCAGCCGTCGGCGCACGCAGGCCGCCATTCAGGTAACCGTCGAGGTAGCGACCGCAACATTGCTCGTAGCAGGCCAAGTTACCGCAGGAACAGGAATCGGGCGAACGGAAGACCATGCTCAATTCGCGCCGTTGACCAGCGGCGTCCACTGCAGCAGCTCAGCCAGCCGGTACATGACCCAGGTCGACTCCTGTTCGGTCAGCGTTGACGCCTTTGCCAACAGCCCCTGATGACAACGCGCCAGCACTTCGCATTCGCTGATATTTTCCTTGTCCGCGAGCGTCTGTGCTTGCTCTGCGACCAGGCAAGCCACGTCTTCGCAAAATTCGTAACGTGCCACCACAACCTCCTGAGCTGCGTTGGGGCAGTCATGTCCAGGCGTGACATACATCGCCATGAATGACTGTGGAATTTCGATCTGGTTATCTATCGTCATGATAGCTATATCGTATCTGTCTCTATTTGCGCCGCAGCGGCTTCAGAATCTCCTTGAGCCCATTGTGATCTATCTCCTGCATCAGGGCCAGTAACCGGCCGGTCTCGCCCGGCGGAAAGCCTGTGCGGGCAAACCAGTTGAGATAGTTGCCCGGCAGATCGGCAATCAGCCGCCCCTTGTGCTTGCCAAACGGCATCTCTCGCATCACCAGCAATTCCAGATCCTCGGGTTTCATCCAGCGCAGCCTTTGCCTCATATCGACAACGTATTATCCTGTCGCTTTCGGTCTTTCACAATGCGCACATACCAGGCTGCGTGATGCGCATGGCCAGGCAGCAATCATCAGGAGACAGAAACATGAATCTCGGCAAACTCGGCGTGTGGTCCGGCTTCGATACCCTGACAGCAGCAGAAAGTGCCGCCTTTGCCAAACGCATCGAGCAATGGGGCTACTCGACGCTGTGGACTCCAGAGACAATCGGTCGCGACGTGATCCAGCACTCAGGCTGGCTGCTCGCCAATACCAGTTCCCTGAATATCGCCACCGGCATCGCCAACATTTACGGGCGCGACCCGTTGACCATGCATGCCGGTCAAATGGGATTGAATGAAATGTCGGGCGGGCGTTTTCTGTTGGGCATCGGCGTCTCCCATGGGCACCTCGTTACCGGCGTGCGCGGCCATGACTACGGCAAACCGGTCGAAACCATGCGCAAATACCTCGCCGCCATGAAGTCAGCCATGTACAGAGCACCCATACCTGCTGAATCACCAAAAACCGTGCTTGCCGCACTGGGGCCGAAGATGCTGGAACTGGCGCGTGACGAGGCCGCTGGCGCGCATCCCTACAACGTGACGCCGGCGCACACCGCACAGGCACGCAAGATTCTCGGGCCCGGCAAACTGCTGCTGGTCGAGCAGATGGCAATACTGGAAACCGACCCGGCGCGCGCACGCAATGCCGCGCGCAAGACCCTCAAAATCTATCTGACCCTGCCCAACTACGCGAACAACTGGATCAGAATGGGATTCAGCCAGGACGATATCGCCAATGGCGGATCGGACCGGTTGATCGACGACACAGTAGCCTGGGGCAATGAAGCTGACATCATCAAGCGCATCGAGCAGCACTGGGAAGCCGGCGCCGACCACGTCTGCATTCAGACGCTGGATGCCGACCGTGCCGCCGGCGAAAAACTGTTGGCGAGTCTGGCACGCCTCAACCGCTGATCGGCCACCATGAACCTCAAGACACTCAAACTCGCCGAAGAGCGCTTCATGCAGCGTTACCCGGGCGGTTTCAGCCATCCCGAAATACAGGCGATCGGCAAGAAGCACCGGTTCGATCAAATGGTCGCACTTGCGCAGGACGAATTCGCCAAAAGCCGCTTCAGGAATCCGGAATCCGTCGCAGACGCAATGGTGAAAACAGTCTCGCGCTCCTCGCTGATTTCCATTTTCGAGAAGCCACGTTTCCGGGATGCAGTCCGCACCATGGCGCATTCCGAAAAGGACATACTGGCCACGGGCCTGGAGGATTTCCTGCACGGCAGACAGCAAAGGGGCTTCGAAGCCATGACCATGACACTGGCGCAATGGAAGCTGGCCAAGTGGTCGCTCTTGACCGTGATCCCCAACTACTATCGTCCCAATGACGAAGTATTTGTGAAGCCGACCACGGCAAAAGGCGTCATCGAATACTTCGAATTGCAGAACCTGGCTTATTCAGCAAAGCCAAGCTGGGATTTCTACCGGCGCTTTCACGATGAAATCCTCAAAATGAAGGCGTCCGTAGATGACTCGCTGGCACCCAGCAATGCAGCGTTCCTCGGCTTTTTGATGATGAGCTTCAAGAGCCAAATCGATTTCAGATAATCGAAGGCAACCTGGTATGTAGGGCGCGAATGACTTGCTGACTATTTACTGGGTGCCGAGACGAACCGGAATGATCAGGTAAATCGAGGCAATCAGCATCTTGCAACCGCAGACAAAATATTGGTCTGGTCGCTAACAATAATAAAGATCATAGTCATGCGAGCACCCTCGCAACAACTATTCAATACTCATGCTTTTTGCGCAAATACTTCGCGCCAATCGGCTGATTTGATAACCTTATTCGTGGGGGAAACCTCAGAGCCTGGCCACTTTATCTTGCTGAAGCATGCGCTATCAGGCCTTTGTTCAGGCTGAATTACTGATGAACATCGCATGGTGTATTGCGTCGGTGGTGGCGCATTGTTGATCGTCCAATTGCGTTACCATCACCGAAATGCTCAATAAGGGCTGAAGGGGCAGAGTAATATTTATGTGGAGGAGGAGAAGATGAGCAAGGGACCGTTGACCGGCGTGCTGGTCGTGGAGATGTGCAGCTGGCATACCGGCCCGATGGCCGCGACCATGCTCGGCGATCTGGGTGCCGAGGTGATCAAGGTGGAGGCGCCTGGCGGCGACGAATATCGCAATGGTGGAACTTCTCGGGGGGGCTTTACCGCAAATTTCATGGGATGCAACCGCAACAAGCGTTCCATCATCCTCGACCTGAAGAAGAAAACGCATGCCGATGCGCTGAAGAAGATCATCGCCAAGGCGGATGTGGTCATCCAGAACCAGCGGCCGGGCACGGTCGAACGACTGGGTTTCGGTGCTGATCAGCTGCGTGCCGAATTCCCGCGGCTGATCTATGCGTCGATTTCCGGCTACGGCAAGACCGGACCCAAATCGGGCGAGCGGGCCTTCGACACGGTGATACAGGCGGTTACCGGCATGGCGGGGGTGCAGGCCGACGAAAGCGGTCGACCGCATGTCATTCAAACGCTCTTGCCCGACAAGACCACCAGCCCGATCGTCGCTCATGCCATTTGCGCTGCGTTGTTCCAGCGCGAACGCACAGGCAAGGGCGCGACGATCGATTATTCCATGCTCGACGCGATGGTCTGGTGGATGTGGCCGGATGCAATGAGCAACCACACTTTCATCGGCGAGGGCGTGTCAATGGCCGCACCGATCACTGATGCCAATTTCATAGGCAAGACAGCCGATGGCTATATGATCGTGTTGCCGCACCAGGACAGCGCCTGGCGCAACTTCACCCGGCTGATCGGCAAACCCGAGTTGTCTGAGGATCCCCGCTTCACGCCGAGAAGCGAGCGTTTGCGCAATATGAAAGAATTCTGCGCCGTGGTTCGCAACAACCTGGGCGGCAAGACCAATGCCGAATGGGAGGTACTGTTTGCCGAAGGCGACATACCGTGCGCGCCGGCGCTGGGTGTGGGCGAGGTTGCGGATTATCCCCAGGTCAAGTGGAACGGGATCATCGAGGAGGTCGATCACCCGGACGCCGGGCGCTACCGCTCCACCAAGTCACCGGTGTTCTTTGATGGTGAACGCAATGGCGTGTGGCGCCATGTACCGCGTGCCGGCGGCAATACCGAGGAAGTACTGCGCGAGTTCAGCATCGATATCGCCACTTTGGGCTGAACCCCTTTCGATAGGCGCAAACGCACGAGATTAAAGGGGTTCTGAGGTAGTCCTGGCCTAGGAATTAAAACGAGGATGTTGGAAACAGCATAGACAATGTCCGTCATCATCATTGATTTTGCTACTTACGCACTTCCCAATTAATTGCATAAAAAGAAGCCCGTACTTTTCGTTAAACGCCAATGAGTGTTCAAATAAATAAGAGCAAATCTGAACCTGCAGGCAATGACTTGAGAATGCAGCGAAATCACTGTTGTATCTATCCAGAATAAAATCTTCGGGCATTATCCCGGCATTTTTATGTTGTTTTGTATATCCCAAGGCACTATAGAATCTATTCATGTCATGGATATAGTGAAATGCTTCATCGTCAGCAGTAATCCATCCATAATTACCATGATGGCGTTTTGATAAATTAAATTTGAAGTCAGGAAATGCAACAGTGACTAGTTTCTGGTCCATTGCATGACATCCAAAAATATTATTTGGCTGCAATTTCTAAACATATTGAATGACAAAGCATATTTATCATTGAAATCACAATATCCCATAAATTTAGTAAGGTCAATGTGGTGGCGTACCGTATTGCATTGATTATTAAATAAATATATAACTTAAGTTATATATTTATGGCAATAACACCATGTTTAATATTAAAAATATTAAACATGGATTGCGTGTTCGGCGAGGCTATGCTTTAAATCACTGGTGGTAGTTGTAGCTTAGGTGGGTGTTGTCATTTTGCTTTTGTATAAACAGGTCAGCACCAATACCAACCATACACCTCGCCGTCATTTTTACTCCCTCTCAGCACGCCGACTCTTCTCGATCAGGTCGTAGGCGACCTGGATTTCCTTCGCCTTCTCCGTCGCCATGGCCACCATGTCATCCGGCATGCCCTGGCCGATCAGTTTGTCGGGATGGTACTGACTCATCAGTTTGCGATAGGCGCGCTTGATTTCCTGGTCGGTGTTGGCCGGGGTAACACCGAGGGCCTTATAGGCATCCTCCAGTGCCTTTTCGCTACTCGGCTGGCCGGCGGCGAAATGGCTCTGGTTCATGACCATGTCCATCAGCTGCCGGAACTCGGCCTGGCTGTAGCCGAGGCGAATGGCGATGTCAGCCAGCAGGGCTTCTTCGGCGGGATGGACATGGCCGTCCGTCAGCGCCATCGCGATCAGGTACACCAGCAACACCTGTTTCAGGTGACGAGTTTGACCGCAAGCCACCATGAAGCGATCGTATAGCGGTTCGAGATCGCAGGACGGGTCGGTGCCGCGCTTGAAGAGTTCGATCGCCCGTTGCCGGTGTTCCGCCGTCATGCCGAGCTGCTGCATCAGGGCTTCAGTGTGGGATATCTCTTCTTCGGAGACCCGTCCGTCGGCCTTGGCCATCTTGCCCAGCGAGACAAAAATGGTTTCGAGAAACACGGCCTGGCGCTGGGCGTTGCCAAGCGGATTGAATCCACCCGTGCCATAGGCGCGGACACGGTCGATGGATGAGCCGATAAAGAAGCCGAGGATGGCCCCGAATATACCGAGCAGGTAATAGCCCGCAATGACGCCGATGAACTTGAACAAGACTTGCTCCTACAAACCGTGAGGGAAGCGCCGATTATGCCTGCGTGCCGAAACAGCCATGTTGCGGGAAAAATCGCTCACGGCGCCGATTGCTCCAATTAAGACAAACAGGAACAGACCACGTTTGTTTTCTGCGCCAACCGCTCACAGCGCGTGGGTCACCTGCATGAAGTCAGGGTCATCGACATAGGGCGTGATCACGAACCCCAGCGCCTTCATCAGCTTGAGCATGCGGGAATTCCTGGCCAGGACCAGACCGATGATCTCGCGCAGTCCCTTGTCACGCGCCACTTCCATGATGCTCTCCATGAGGCGCAAGCCCAGTCCCATGCTGCTGAAGTCGTCGGCTACCACCAGCGAAAATTCGCAACTGGTCTGGTCCGGATTGATGATGTAGCGGGACACGCCAATGATTCTCCGGATCTCGACCAATTCACCTTGCGCTGAGGTACTGTGCTCGCGCAATACCGCCACGAGCGCCATTTCAAGATCGTAGTCAATCAGCGTCAATGATGCCAGCATTGGCGGCGGCAATTCCTTGAGGGATGAAACAAAGCGCATATAGCGGCTTTCGTCCGAGAGCTTATGCACGAAATCCTGCAGCAGTTGCGCATCGTCGGGATGGACCGGGCGCACGGTGTATTCGCCACCGTCGCGCATCAACCATGCTTTTTCATAGTGGGCGGGATAGGGCAGGATCGCCAGATGATCGTAGTTGTTGGCGTGGGAAACCCCGGGCTGAGGCAATGCATCGATGACGATGCGCGCATCCACGGCCACGGCGCCGGACTCGTCAACGATGATGGGGTTGATGTCCATTTCGCACAACTGGGGCAGTTCGCATACCATCTCGGAGACACGCAGCAGTATCTGCTCCAGCGCGGACTTGTTCACCGCAGCTGCACCCTGCCACTCCCCCAGAGTCTCATTGATGCGCGAGCGCTCGATCAGTCCCCGTGCCAGAAACTGGTTGAGTGGCGGCAGCTCCACGACATGGTCATTGAAGAGTTCAATCATGGCGCCACCGGCGCCAAACGTGATCACCGGCCCGAACGTGTCATCGGTAATCAGGCCGATGTTTATCTCGCGGCCATGCCGGGCCGGCACCATCTTCTGGACCGTCACGCCGTTGATGCGCGCCCTGGGTTGCAGCTGTTTGACGCGCACCAGCATTGCGTCGAAGGTGTCGCGGACAGCGGCGCCATTCATCACGTTGAGCGCTACGCCATGAACGTCCGATTTGTGGCTGATGTCAGGCGAATTGATCTTGAGCGCAACGGGAAAGCCCTCTTGCTCGGCGATCATCATTGCCTCGTTGGCATTGCGGGCAAGGATGGTCCGGGTCACCGGAATGTGGAACGCCGAAAGCAGGCTCTTCGACTCCAGCTCGGTCAGCACGGTGCGCCGCTGCGCGAGGACGTTCTCGATCAACATGAGCGCGCTTTCGATATCCGGTTTTGCCAGCGTGGACAGCGGCGGCGGGGTTTGTTGCAACAGCTTCTGGTTTTGATAGAACGATGCGATGTTGCCGAAGGCGCCAACGGCGGCTTCCGGCGTGCGGAAAGTGGGAATGGTTGCCGCGCCAAGCATGCGGCGCGTGGCCAGCACCGAACTTTCACCCATCCAGCATGACAGCAGCGGCTTGCTGAGCGACGCGTTGATGTCTACCAGCACGCGGGCCACGGCTTCCGCGTCGATGCCGGGCTTGGGTGCATGAATGACCAGTACTCCATCGATAGCGGCATCGTTGCCTGCCGCTGCTATGGCGGCCTTGTAGTGCTCGGGGCCGGCATCTTCGGACAGGTCGATCAGGTCCGACAATGAAGCCTGCACCGGCAGCAGCGGCTTCAACGCCGCTGCTGCACCGGGCGAAAGACGGCCCAGCTGCAATGAAATTTCGTTGATCCAGTCAGCAGCCAGGACACCCGGCCCGCCGCCGTTGGTGACGATGGCGAGACGTTGACCGGCAGGACGGTAGCTTGAGGCAAGGCTCCTGGCGGCGGTAAACACTTCGACGAAGGTATTGACGCGTACCGCGCCGGCGCGGCGCAGTGCGGCATCGAACACGTCGTCGCCGCCGACGATGGCGCCGCTATGGGTCTGCGCCGCCTCTTTGCCGGCCTGCCTGTGACCGCCCTTGAGCACCACTACCGGCTTGAACTTGGCGGCTGATCGCAGTGCACTCATGAAACGCCGGGCGTTCCGGATGCCCTCAAGATACACAATGATGCTTTGCGTCTGTCCGTCGTACGCCAGATAATCCAGCACCGCAGCAGCGTTCACTGACGCACTCGGTCCGAGCGACACAACGGTGGAAAAGCCCACCGCATTGTTGCTGGCCCAGTCAAGCATCGCCGATGTCAGTGCCCCCGATTGCGCTACCAGTGCCAGCGAGCCGGCCTGCGCCAGAGGGCCGCTGGTGCTGGCATTCAGCTTCAGATGAGGACGCTGGAAACCCTGACAGTTGGGGCCCAGCAGATGCATGCCTGTACGCTGCGCGATGGCCCTGAGTTCGGCGGCTTCCTCTGGATCGATACCGCTGGCAATGACCAGTGCCGAACGGCAGCCCATGGCGCCGGCCCTGGACAGTGCGCCGGCAATTTCTTCGGTCGGAAGTGCAATGATGGCAAGGTCGGCTCCTGTTGCAGCCGCGCCAGCCCGCGTGCTGACATCGAAAAACTGCATGCGGCCACTATAGGGCTGCGCGCTCAGTGCCTGACACAGCAATCTGGCGTTCCTGCTTTGCTGATCCGGGTTTTCGGAAGGACCGGCGAAAACAATAATGGACTGCGGAGCAAACAGCGGCGCGAGATAATGCTGGCTCATTTTTTCAGTCCATGCCGATGAGTACTTTGACATGGGCCGCGGCACTGCGCGCCAGCGAGTTGAACTCGTAACCGCCCTCCAGGCTGGAGATAACCCGGCCCTGGCAATGGCGTTTTGCAATCATCATGATTTGCCGGGTGACCCAGGCGTAGTCGGCATCCACCAGTCCGAGGTTGCCCATATCGTCATCGCGATGGGCATCGAATCCCGCCGAGACATATAGGAGCTGTGGCTGGAAGGCTTCCAGCGCGGGCATCCAGTGCACGGTGACCGCTTCACGGAACTTGTCGCTGCCAGACCGCGCAGGCATGGGCACATTGATCATGTTCTCACTGGTGGGGTTCTCGCCCGTAAACGGAAAGAGGCCGCGCTCGAAAATGGAACACATGATGACACGATCGTCGCCGCCCAGAATGTCCTCACTGCCATTGCCGTGATGCACGTCAAAGTCAACCAGCGCCACGCGTTCCAGGCCATGCACATCCAGCGCATGACGAATGCCGACGACGACGTTGTTGAAAAAGCAGAAGCCCATGGCTGCCGCGCGCTCCGCATGGTGGCCAGGCGGGCGCACGCAACAAAACGCGGTCTGCATTTTTCCGGAAAGCACCAGGTCCGTCGCCAGCACCGCCGCGCCTGCCGCTCGCAGCGCTGCCTGGGCCGTGAAGGGGTTCATGCTGGTATCCGGGTCGATATGCAGATAGCCCTCGGCCGGTGATGCCGCGAGAATCTCGCGCACATAGAGCGAGGAATGGGCACGGCCGAGTTGCTCTTCCGTGGCCAGCGGCGCGTCATAAGGCGTCATGTAGTTGAGCAGGCCCTTGCTCAGCAAGTGATCGCTTATCGCCCCCAGCCTTTCCGGACATTCAGGATGGCCGGCACCCATTTTGTGGCGGGCGCAATCGGCATGAGTGATGAAGGCTGCGTGCAAATCAGGCTCCCGAAGGATTTTTACAACGTTAAGGAAATACCGAACAAGTCCGTCATCGCGAGGGTCGAAGGCCCGTGGGATGACGAATCGCACTTGATCGGTGTTTCTGTACCCCCGAGGAGAAATTCTAGGCTTGTCGCAGCCCTATTGCCATGACTCATATCACCAAGCCCAGGCAAATGACAACGATGGCCACTCTATATTGAAACCAAACGGCTGATAAAGGCTTCTCACGGGCATGGGGCAGCGCTGGAAAAAGTGAATGTTTCTGCTCCCATTGAGACCAGTGCTAGCCTCGACTCCACTATCATTCGGAAACTGTCATCCCCGCCAACAACATGTCTGTACACGCCATGAATGACCTGCCGCTGACATGCCATCACAGCCAGACAACGGACATGATCGAGAGCTTCACTGCCAGCGCTGAACGCGGGACGGACGGCTGGCTTCGCTTTCGCTACGTCATCCAGGGGGCAGTCGGGCACATTGCCCTGCCGGCACCCGTCGCGGCACAGCACATGGACGAACTGTGGCGCCACACCTGCTTCGAAGCGTTCATCTCGGCAGAAGATAATCCGGCGTATGTCGAGTGCAATTTTTCACCGTCCAGCGCATGGGCAAGCTACCGCTTCGCCCGTTATCGCACCCGCATGGCGGTGCTGGTTCCCGCGCTTGCTCCAAACGAGCAGCCGCGCATCACGCTGCAAACGCAGTCCGATGGCTTGGTACTCAAAGCGCAGCTTGACCTCGGCGAGTTCGCCAACCACCCTTTGTACATCGGCCTCACCGCGGTCATCGAGGACAAGGCCGGCAACCTCTCGTACTGGGCGCTGCGCCATCCGCGCAGCAAGCCGGACTTCCATCATCGCAGCGGCTTTATACTGCACCTCGCCGCACCGCAGGCACCCATCCAGGGAAAGGCTGATTAAGTGTGATTCGTCATTGCGAGCAACGCGAAGCAATCCATGGCAGCAAGTGGAATCAATGTCTAATGGATCGCCACGCCCTTGCAGGCTGCCACGCTATGCTCGCAGCAAGGCTCACCGCGATGACCGGAGGGAATCCCTGTGGGGTGACGGACTTAATCAGCATTTCGCCAGCTCTACACCCGGCACGCACCACGGAGAACAAAACTTGAAGTTCGGCATCGACCGTTTGATAGAAGACCCCGCACTGCGTCGCCCGCTCGCGGGAAAACGCATCGCCCTTCTCGCGCACCCTGCATCCGTCACGCGCGACCTGCGCCATTCGCTCGACGTGCTGGGGGCGCTCGACGACATCAAGCTCTCCGCGGCCTTTGGTCCGCAGCACGGCCTGCGTGGCGACAAGCAGGACAACATGATCGAGTCGCCCGATTTCGTCGACCCCGTGCTCGGCATCCCGGTATTCAGCCTCTACGGCGAAGTGCGGCGCCCCACGGCGGCGATGATGGACAGCTTCGACGTGCTGCTGGTCGACCTGCTCGACCTCGGCTGCCGCATCTACACCTTCGAGACCACGCTGCGCTACGTGCTCGAAGAAGCGGCACGCGCGGGCAAATCCGTGTGGGTGCTCGACCGCCCCAACCCCATCGGCCGTCCGGTCGAAGGTCTGCGCCTCCAAGCAGGCTGGGAGAGCTTCGTCGGCGCCGGCCAGCTACCCATGCGGCATGGCCTCACCCTGGGCGAACTCGGCCACTGGTTTGTCAAAACGCTGCGCCTCGATCTCGACTATCAAGTCGTGACGATGCAAGGCTGGGAACCCGAACGCGCACCGGGCCATGGCTGGCCGATCGAGGAACGCACCTGGGTCAACCCGAGCCCGAATGCGCCCAGCCTGTGGATGGCGCGCTGCTACCCCGGCTCGGTGATGCTCGAAGGCACCACACTCTCCGAAGGCCGCGGCACCACGCGCCCGCTCGAAGTGCTGGGCGCGCCGGACATCGATGCCGTGCAGGTACTGCACGAAATGCAGGCGCTGGCGCCGCACTGGCTGCAAGGCTGCATCGTGCGCCCGTGCTGGTTTGAACCGACGTTTCACAAGCATGCCGGCAAGCTATGCTCGGCCTTCCAGGTGCATGTCGAAAACGCTGGCTACGACCACGCCGCCTTCCGCCCCTGGCGGCTTTATGCGCTGGCCTTCAAGGCCATCCGCCGCCTCTATCCGGACTACGCGCTGTGGCGCAACTTCCCCTACGAATATGAGCAGGAACGGCTCGCCATCGATGTCATCAACGGCAGCCCGCTGCTGCGTGAATGGGTGGACGACCCCGCCGCCGCGCCCGCCGATCTCGACTTGCTACTGCAAGCCGACGAATCCAGCTGGTGCGACGAACGCGAAAGTGTGCTGTTGTATCGGCAGTAAGGAGAGAAATACCAAACAAGTCCGTTCGCGTTGAGCCTGTCGAAACGCACATCCAGGAAACACAGGGCTTCGACAAGCTCAGCCCGAACGGATTGGGATCTGTTCGGAATTTCGTTAGCGCCTGCCGCAACACCCGCCGCAAGGCGCGCATCCCCAATTATTGCTTGCTTGCCGTTTCATCAAGTATCTGGCAGACTTGTATCGCATTTGCAATGCACAAGGAGCCAAAATGAAAACCGCCACTTTTCCCTCACTGCGCGTCGCCCCGGAATTTCGGCAAGCGGCTGAACAGGTTTTACAGGAAGGCGAGAGCCTGTCGAGCTTCGTTGAGGAGTCAATCCGCGAGAACATCACCCGCCGGCAGCTGCAAGGTGAATTCATCGCTCGCGGACTCGCTTCGCGCGACCAGGCACGCAAAACGGGGGGCTACGTGAGTGCCGACACCGTACTTGGGCGGTTGGAAAAAATGCTGACCTCTGCCAAGGCCGGCAAGTGAGCTACCGTGTCCGCTTTACAGAAGAAGCGGAAAACGACCTTGTTCGACTTTATGAATTCATACTGGCGAGGGATGAAGCGGATTGGGTCTTGGCGGAGCGGGCACTGGAATCCATAAAGAATGGACTCCACAGCCTGAAATTAACGCCATTCAGCTTTCGCAAGGCGATGCCGAACAATCCCTTTCTTCGTGAGTTGGTCATCCCGTTTGGCGCGAGCGGTTACGTGGCCCTGTACGAAATCGAGCCTGAAGAAACCATCACGATTATGGCGGTCAGGCATCAGCGCGAAGATGACTATCACTGAGGTTGCGGAATCACGAAAAAAACCGTGGGTGTCACTTATTACGCAGAATAAATCGAAGCTGACCCCTTATAAGCTGACCGAATAAATCGAAGCTGACCCCTTATCGCTGATCTGGGTCGGCGCCGCGCTGTGGCTGTTCCAGCAGGGCGACACGGGCTGGGCAATCTTCGTTGCGCTGTGGGGCTTCTTCATTGTCAGCATGGTCGATAACGTCATCAAACCCTTGATCATCAGCCGGGGCTCCAGCATGCCGTTCGCATTGGTGTTCCTGGGGGTGCTCGGTGGCGTCGTGGCCTTTGGCCTGATTGGAGTATTTCTCGGCCCGACG
>JBASWL010000203.1:0-9941 GCA_049276455.1 Georgfuchsia sp.
CTCTTGCAACATAAAGTCCTGATCGCCAATCGCGGCGAGATCGCGTGCCGCGTCATCCGGGCGGCCAAATCGCTGGGGCTGGTGACGGTTGCCGTTTACTCCGATGTGGACGCCGATGCGCCACACGTCAGAGCGGCTGATGAGGCTTATCTGCTCGGCCCGGCGCGCCCGGCGGAGAGCTACCTCAACCAGGAAAAGGTCATTGCGGTCGCCAAAGAGAGTGGCGCCACACTGGTGCATCCAGGCTACGGCTTTCTCGCCGAGAACCCGGGATTCGCGGAGCACTGTACCGGCAACGGATTGATATTTGTCGGACCCAAGCCGGATGTCATCCGCACCATGGGCAACAAGGAGCGGGCACGGGAGATCGCTCTCGCCGCAGGGGTTCCCGTCGTTCCGGGCGCCGAGGACATCCCGAGTGATGCCACAGAACTGGCGGCAACCGCCGCCCGTGTCGGCTATCCGCTGCTGGTCAAGGCGGCTGCTGGCGGGGGCGGCATTGGCATGCGTCGGGTCGACGCTCCGGCCGACCTCGCTACCGCGCTGGTAGCCACGCGCACCATGGCAGAACGTGCCTTCGGCAATGGCACCGTTTACTTCGAGCGCTATATCCGACGAGCCCGTCACATCGAGATCCAGGTGTTCGGCTTTGGCGATGGTCGCGCGGTACACCTGTTCGAGCGCGATTGCTCGACGCAGCGCCGCCATCAGAAAATCATCGAAGAAGCGGTTGCCCCCAACCTGCCCGAGGAAACACGCGCGGCAATCTGCGCCGTAGCGGTGAAGCTGGCTTGCGCCTGCCGTTACGACGGTGCTGGCACCATTGAATTCCTGGTCGATGCCGATTCGGGCGAGTTCTTCTTCCTGGAAATGAACACACGCATCCAGGTCGAACATCCGGTGACGGAAATGGTGGCCGGCGTCGATCTGGTCGCGGCGCAACTTCGCTACGCCATGGGCGAAGATGTATCAGCCTACCTGTCACAGGAGCGCATCCAGGCGACAGGACATGCGATCGAAGCACGCGTATATGCGGAACGGCCGGCCAAAAACTTCATCCCCTCGCCGGGGCTGATCGAAGAGCTGGTACTGCCGCAAGGCGAAGGCATCCGTGTTGACACCGGCTATCGCGCCGGGATGAAAGTCACGCCCTACTACGATCCGATGATCATGAAGCTTATCGCCCATGGAGCCACGCGCAGCGAAGCAATCGCCCGCCTCGATGCCGCGCTGGCCGCATTGGTCATCAAGGGCATCGAAACGAACACCAGTTTCGTGCGACGGGTGCTGGCGCATCCTGCTTTTGTGACGGCCAGGGTGCATACCATGTTCGTTACTGATTCACTACAAGAACTGATTTCATAATCTGGAGGGATACGAGAAATGGCTGGTCAAATTCGCGCGAGCATGACGGGAACTATCTGGAAAATCCTGGTGAAGGAGGGCGACACGTTTTCGGCAGGCGATGAGTTGGTGATCCTGGAATCCATGAAGATGGAAATTCCCATCGAAACGGAAGTATCCGGGACCGTCGAGAAAATACTGATGAAAGAAGGCGACGTCATCGAAGAGGATGCCGTCATCATTATTTATATATAGATAGTACTGACAGTCTTTAAACCATAATGACCAGGAGGAGGCATTTATAATTCTGATATTCTGCCACTGAAATGGCAGGGAGCGTTTATGCGCTTCACGTGTCACAAATAACGGCAAATTGCGCTTTGTTTTACCAATGTAAATTACATTTTATTGATAGCAATCAAAGGAGATAATAATGATGTTTGCAAGTAACAGTGACAAGAATCTTCCGCGCCCACTCGAAGGCATCCGCATTATCGAATGTGGCGTCTGGCACGCGGGTCCTGGCGGCAGTGCGATTCTGGCTGACCTCGGCGCAGAGGTGATCAAGGTCGAGTCGCTGGATGGAGACCCGGAGCGTTCCCATGGCAGCCTTGGCACCGTCAAGTTCCCCGGCTGCGAAAAGGCCGACTGGAGTCTGCTGTATGAAATCTCCAACCGCAACAAGACGGGTATCTGTCTCGACATGGCGAGCACGGAAGGCAGGGAGGTTCTCAAGCGACTCGTTGAAACGGCCGATATCTTCTTGACCAACTACAAGAAATCGACTATTCCGAAGCTGGGGGTCGATTACGAGACCATCAAGAAGATCAACCCCAAGATCATCCATATCTCTGTATCGGGTTATGGCTACGAAGGCCCGATGGCCAATGTCGGCGGCTTCGATCCGATGGGGCAGGCATACTCGGGAATGGCTTATCTCACCGGCTCAAATGAACCCGTGGTGCTCCAGATCATCTTCCTCGATCAGATCACTGCGATTACCGCCAGCCACGCTATGCTGACTGGATTGCTTGCGCGCGAGCGCCATGGTTATGGTCAGGCAATGCATGTTTCATTATATGGATCGGCGATTTGGACCATGTATGCCAATTACCTTGGTTCAAGCGTCATGAATACGAACCTGTCCATAGCCTGGGATCGGACCATCACGCCGCCCTTGCGCAACAGCTACAAGTGTGGCGACGGCAATTGGATCATTGGTACCAACCATCCTGAAGTCAAGTATTGGCCGCTTTTCTGCGAAGTGACCAATTTGAAGGAGTTGGTGACTGATCCGCGCTATGCCACACCGGAAGCGCGAGGGGAGAATGTCAAGGAACTGGTCAAAAAGATTGATGAGGTAATGCTGACAAAATCCCGCGACGAATGGCTGAAACTGTTCCACAAGCACGGCTTGCTGTTTGTCGCGGTACAGAGCATGTTTGATGTGATCAATGATCCGCAAGCCAAGATGAATGGCTATATCGTCGATATGGATCATCCGACGATTGGCAAAGTCAGCGTGCCCGGCTATCCGGTTCAGTTCAGTGCCAGCAGTATTCGTTTCGATCCGGCGCCAGATTTAGGGCAGCATACCGATGAGGTGCTGAAGGAGATTGGCTACAGCACGGCCGAGATTGCCAACCTAAAGCAGAAGGGGTTGGCCAAGTAATACGTTATGGGTAACTTAACTCCGTGAGGTAGGCCCCCGGCTTTGCCGGGGGACTCACAAACGTTTATCCAGCCAGTATATTTCCTGAAGCATGTAGGCGGAAAGCGTTGTAAGCGTGCGTTGTTTTTTGCCCTATGTTTGCAAGTGGTCTGTTTTTCAAAGGTAAAGGCACATGAAATTCTGGAATCAACTGGCGTTTATCGAGGACGAGCAACTCATCGAGGCTGCCCAATTCTGCGAGGAGATTGGTTTTGACGCGGTAGGAGTGTCCGATCACATGTTTGTGCCTGAAAAGCTTGAGACACGCTACCCGATGAGCAAGGATGGCAAGCCGTTTTTTACCATTGAAACCAAATGGTCGTTTCCTGATACATGGGTGGCACTTGCGATGATTGCGGGCGCCACCAAGCGGATTAAATTATTTCAGAGCACGTATGTTCTGCCGGCGCGCAATCCCATCGAGGTAGCCAAGGCAACCGGTACGCTCGCGGCACTCAGCAATCACCGTCTCTATCTTTGTGGTTCGGTAGGCTGGATGAAAGAGGAATTCGATACCTATGGCGTGGATTTTCATACCCGCGGCAAGCGTGCCGACGAGATGATCGGAGTGCTGCGCAAGTTGTGGAGCGGCAATATTGTTGAGCACCATGGGCATTTCTTCAATTTCGAGCGCCTTCGCGTATTGCCTGCCCCAGGGCATGTTCCCTTTATTGCCTGCGGCGGCAGCGCGGCTGTGATGAAACGCGCTGCCTGCCTGGGAGACGGCTGGATGAATGACGGCAGCAACAAGCTTGCGGACATGCCACCGATCATCGCCTCGCTCAATGCCATGCGTCATGAAGCAGGGCGCGAACATTTACCCTTTGAGATAATCATGCTGCTTACGGGCAGCAAGTGGGATATCGATGCCATCCACCGAGCAGAGGACATGGGCGTGACAGCAGTACAATTTCTGCCTGCCTTCTTCAAGTTCGGCAAGCGTTCGACGCTGGATGAGAAGAAGCAGTTATGGGAGGATTTCGCCGAAAAAATTATCCGGCATTTTCCCCGTACTGCCACCCCGTTAAGCAATTAGTGCGCTAGTGTAGTGCTGCATTCTTGATGGAACATATGCAAAACGCACGCGTCATTCCCGCGAAGGCAGGAATCCAGTGACTTTCGGTGACGAAGACACTGGCTCCTCACCTTCGCGGAGACGACAGGACCTAAGTCCATAAGTCTCGCTTTTCGTGCAACACTACACTTGGAGGTTGGGCGATATGACTTGTCTGGATACCAGGAACGGCACGAGCCTTAATAACCTGCACGCCGAGTTTAGGCGTGCGGTTGCGGCTGGAGACTGCACAATCATCGCGCCGCGCAACCCAATCCTGCTGCCGCAGCTAAGTGGCGTCGCTTCGCCGCCCGGCCAGCGCTGGTCGGCAATGCGCAACCGCAAGGCGAACATACTGGCGATGACCCGTCGGCTCATCGCCGAACAGAGCTTTGATCACGTCGTGTTGCAACGGCTTGCAGAGCGAAGCAACGTAACCATCCCCACGATCTACAACCTGATCGGCAGCCGCAGTGAAGTGCTCCAGCTGGCAACCAATGAGGCTCTGCAGGCAAAGATCGTCTTCGCCACGGCCAAGGCCGAATTGGAACAGCTTAATCCGATCCTGGTTTTCGTCGATACCCTCTGGTTGGGGCTGGCAAATGATCCAGCGTACTCGCGCCAATTACTGCGCGGAATCGCTTACCGGGACAGCGACGGATGGATTGGTGGCTTCCTGTTCAGGGAAATGCGTTCAGCGATGGAGAAATGGTTGAACAAACTGGCAACAACCGGTAATTTCCGCGATACGGGCATGTCAACCCGGGCCATGGCCAAATTCATATGCTGGCATATCGACGCGGCGGTCACTTCCTGGCGGGAGAACGAATCCAAATTAAGCGATCTGCGCCGCAACCTGACTCAAGGTGTCGGACTGTTTCTGCTCGGCGCCTTGATGAATGAAGAAGCGAGGAGCGTCACGAAATGGCTCAAGCGGCTTGAGCAATAGGCAACCGAAAAAACATAACTCTCACCCTATTACGTCGGCATGGCGCGAAGTCTTTAACGAGGCATGATTTCGATAAAGAATCTTCATGCCCCTCCTCTGATTAGTCGGTATTCTTCGCGTAACCCATAATGTTCCGTCGAGAACGTTGCAACTTCTACCAGCGAGCTTTTGCCAACAAGGCGGAGGAGAATTCATGAACGACATCGCTCCTGTAGTTGCATTCCTTGCGTCCGATGACGCTCGATGGATCACCGGCCAGATTATAGAAGCGAGTGGCGGAATGCATCCTGAGTAGGTGCCGGCAAAGCAACTTTCTGAATGCATGAAACCAAGGTGCCCGCCCGATTGGATGGGGAAGACGATCCTGCGCTGAGGAAAAACGATGAAATACTGGATGCAACTGCTCAATAGCGATCCCGATGGGCTGATCGAAATCTGCCAGTTTGCCGAGGAACTTGGCTTTGAAGGAGTGATGGAGGGCGATCACTGGTTCATGCCGGCCTTGTCTGACGATCACGATCCGGACGAGCGCGCTCCAATGCCGTGGGATTATCGTTTCCTGGACATTTTTGTCGCTGCCGGTGCCGTGCTCGCAAGCACCAAGGCGCTTAAGTTCGGATCGGGCGTCATGGTTCTGGCCAACCGGACAAACCCTTTTCTCGTAGCCAAGGGGGCTGCCACCGCCGCGCGGCTAAGCGGCGACCGGTTCGTACTTGGCGTTGGCGCCGGTTGGATGAAAGCTGAATACGATATTGCTGGTGTGGACTGGTCTACCCGAGGAACGCGAACCGCTGAAATGATCGACGTGCTCCGTAAATTGTGGAGTCCTGGACCTGCACAGCATCATGGGCGGTTTTTCGATTTTCCCGCAACCTATGCGGAGCCCCGACCGAATAAACCCGTGCCGATCTACATCGGCGCAATTGCGCCGCCAGCCTTGCGCCGCGCGGGCCGGGTCGGAGATGGCTGGGCGGGGATGACATCTGAACCCGATGCCATCCCCGCACAAATAGAATTGGTGAACGAAGGTCGCCGGGAAGCGGGGAGGATACACGAAGCTTTCGAGTTCATGATCGGACTGCGTCACAATGATGGCCGGATTCCGTCGGCGGATGACTACCGCGCAGCAAAGGAAATGGGCATCACCAAGCTGAAGCTTGATCCGGTCGAGCATCGGCTGCGCAAGCCTTATTGCACACTGGACGAAAAGAAGAGGGTGATGGAAGATTTTGCCAACTCCATCATGCGGGCGAACATCTGAGATGTCCCCTGCGCTGCAAGGGGTAAATGGGTATGATGATCTGATCCGATTGGATCGAGTGTTTGATCAGTTGGCATATCAACGCGGCGGTCACTTCCTGGCGGGAGAACGAAACCAAATTAAGCGATCTGCGCCGCAACCTGGCCCAGGGTGTCGGACTATTTCTGCTCGGCGCCTTGATGAATGAAGAAGCGAGGAGCGTCACGAAATGGCTCAAGCGGCTTGAGCAATAGGCAACTGAAGAAACGTAACTTTCACCCTATTACGTCGGCATGGCGCGAAGTCTTTAACGAGGCATGATTTCGATAAAGAATCTTCATGCCCCTCCTCTGATTAGTCGGTATTCTTCGCGTAACCCATAACGTTTCGTCGAGAAGTTGCAACTTCTTCCAGGGAGCTTTTGCCAACAAGGCGGAGGAGAATTCATGACTTCATTCAAGGAGCATTACGGTCCTTGGTGCGTGATTGCCGGAGGATCGGACGGCATCGGAGCTGCGTTTGCCCACGAAGTGGCGGCGCGAGGGATCAACCTGATCCTGATCGCGCGCAAGGCCGGCAATTTGGACGAATTGTCGGCGCAGTTGCGCATAGCGCATCCCGATGTCGAAGTCCGAACACTTTCGCAAGACCTGGGACGCGAGGACGCGATCGGCCGCATCAAGGAAGTTGCTGCGGACGTCGAGGTCGGTTGTCTGATCTATAACGTCGGCGCCGAGCCCAACTATGGCGATTTCCTGGATCACGATTGGGATATGTTGCGCGGGCGGCTGCAGCGCAATTTCCTTGTGAAGGCTGCGCTCGTGCATCATTTTGGCCGCCAGATGCGGGCGCGCAAGCGCGGTGGAATGATACTCATGGGTTCCGTCTCGGGCTTTTCCGGCTCGCCCGGCTTTGCGCTCTATGCGTCCAGCAAGGCGTTTACCCACAATCTATCGGAAGGCCTGTGGTACGAATTCAAAAAGGACAATGTCCATCTTCTCTGCCCGATTGTCGGCGCCACGAACACGCCGACGATGATCAATGCCTATGGCCCCATCGAGGGCCACGCGACAGATCCTGCCTTCATCGCCAAGGGGGCGCTGGAGCGGATCGGCAAGGGACCGATATGGGTGGCCGACGACATCGTCAAAGGCGTGACCGCGCTTTCTGCCATGGCGCCGGCCGATCGTGCGACCCTCACGGCGCAAAGGGCCGCCGACTTCGCCAAGAAGAAGTAGATGTCAATCCGGGAGTGGGAAAGCCGGACCCTCCGATCAGTCCAATAGAGGAATTCAAAAATGTCTTCACCCGAACTCGATCAGCTTCTGGCCAAGCAAGCCATAACCGAAGTCATCTATCGCTATTGCCGTTCAATGGATCGGATGGACGTCGAACTTGGCTATTCGGTCTGGCATGATGGAGGCACCGCCGATTACGGTTCGCTATTCAAGGGCAGCGGCCGCGGCTTCATCGACTGGGTCACCGAATACCACCGCGCCTTGCAAGCGCAATCCCATCAGGTCGCCAATATCCTGATCGAGGTGGATGGCGATACGGCGCGCAGCGAGTCCTACATCACGGTAGCGCTTTTTTTTGCGCAGGAGGGACGCGATATGCTGAATACGGGGCGTGGCCGCTATCTGGACCAATGGGCCAGGCGCGACGGACGCTGGGCGATCATGCACAGGGATTTCGTGCTCGATTTTACCGACACCAGGGAAGTTGCCAGCAGCCGGCCGGGCTGGTTCAAGCGTGACAAGAGCGACAGGTCCTATGAAGTGATCAAGCGTATTGGCAACGCCTGAAGCCAGGCCATGAGCTGACATTTGTCAAATCGCAGAGGAAAAACATCATGGCAAAACGAATCGGCGTCGGCATCATCGGCGCAAACCCGGATCGCGGCTGGGCCGTTACTGCACACATCCCGGCATTGAAATCGCTGCCGGATTTCGAGATTACCGCACTGTCCACCAGCCGCCGCGAATCGGCCGAAGCAGCGGGCAAGCTGTTCGGTGTACCGCTGACTTTTGACAATTACCACGATCTTGTGACGAACCCCGCCGTGGATGTGGTCGCCGTGACGGTGAAGGTGCCTTATCACTTCGAACTCGTCACCGCGACGCTCAATGCCGGCAAAGCCGTGTATTGCGAATGGCCGCTCGGCAATGGCTTGCAGGAGGCCGAGCAACTTGCCGCGCTGGCACGCCAGAAGAGCGTGCTGGCCGTGGTCGGGCTGCAAGCCCGCGCCGCGCCTGCGATCAACTATGTGCGGGACCTCATCCGGCAAGGCTATGTCGGCGAAGTGCTGTCCACCACGCTGGTCGGTTCCGGCATGAACTGGGGCCCTGTGATACAGGAAGCCAATGCCTATACCGGCGACATCCGCAATGGCGCGACCTTGCTGACCATTCCCTTTGGCCACACGGTGGATGCCCTGTGCTACTGCCTCGGCGAAGTCCGCGAAGTGTCGGCTACCCTGACCAACCGGCGCAAGACGTTCACCGTTGCCGAAACCGGCGAAGTCAAACCGATGACCGCCCATGACCAGATTTGCGTCAGCGGCCTGCTCGAGAACGGCGCCGCACTCTCGCTCCACTACCGGGGCGGGGTTTCGCGTGGCACCAATCTGCTATGGGAAATCAACGGCAGCGAGGGCGACCTGCAGCTCACCGCCGTCAGCGGCCATGGCCAGATGGCCGAAATGACAGTGCATGGCGGTCGCGGCGCAGACAAGCGCCTGCAAGTATTGCCGGTGCCGGATCAATACCGCTGGGCGCCGCCGCAAACGGCCCCCGGCGTTGCCTTCAACGTGGCCCAAGCCTACGCGCGCTTTGCGAAAGACTTCCGCGAAGGCACTCGCCTGTGCCCGACTTTCGACGATGCGGTGACGCGCCATCGCCTGTTGCACGCCATCGAAACGGCGGCCGCCGGCGGACAGTGCCAATCGCCCGGATGAAGCGTCGTCAGAACCTGGAATAATTTATCAATCATCGGCGATGCGGATCGTCGCCGTTAACACAAGGAGGAGTGACATGCAACGCACTGCGTTAGTGGTTGGAGCTGCCGGCGGGGTCGGCAGCGAAGTGGTCAAGCAGTTGCTGGCCAAGGGTTATCGCGTCATCGCCACGGTGCTGAACCAGGCCGAGGCTGCGCGCGTGGCGCCCGGCGTGGAGAAAACCCTGTTCCTCGACCTGTCCAATGCCGACAGCATCATGCCGGCGCTGCAGCAGCAGAGCATTGCCGCGCTCGACGCTGTCGTCGTCTGCGCCGCGATTTCCCCTTACGGCCCGCTCGAAGCCATGCCGCTGGACGGGCTGCGGCGCACGCTGGAAATCAACACCGGTTCCAACGTCGCCATCTATCAGGCCAGCATGCCGCTGCTGCGCGCTTCGAAAGGCCGCATTCTGTTCATCAGCTCGACTGCTGGCCGGGTTGCGATGCCGTTCTCAGGCCACTATGCCGGATCCAAGTACGCGCTGGAAGGGCTCGGAGACGTCATGCGGCGCGAAGCGCACGCCTTCGGCGTCGACGTCATCCTCGTCGAGCCGGGAGGCATCAAGACGCCAATGGTCGTCGCCCAGATTGACGGCCTCGACGGCGAACTCGCGAAGCTATCGCCCGACCATGCTGCGTTGTACCGCGG
>JBASWL010000204.1:0-1574 GCA_049276455.1 Georgfuchsia sp.
CGCCAGCCAGAAGCAAAGCGAATAGGGGTAACACGCCAAGTAGGCTGCTTGATTGAGTTGCTGCTGCGATAGTCATCGGTTTCTCCAATCAGTTTTGATCCAGCTTCGCACAGTTCTTCAAAACTGCAAGTACGCGGATGGACAACTGCTGCTATTGCCAGGTTGCCTACTTTTCAGGTTCCGAGCGCTCGAAATGTGTCTTTGCTGGACACATTTCGGAAATCGCCTGGCTGATCGTGCCGATACAGTGGCGCAATGCATATCCTATTTTCCAATTTGTCTGGACGCTGGTTTCCTGTTGTCCTTTGGGGCATGGCGGCCTGCCTGGCATTTGGTCGTGTCTATCTCGTTGCTTTGAATCTTACCGAAAGCCTGCCCGGTACCGTTTTCCTGATTGAAAAAGATGTCATGCCGCAACGCGGCGAGTTGGTTGCGTTCAGATGGGAGGCTGACTGGCCTTATCCCCGTGGGTGCATCTTCGTCAAAAAGCTGGTCGGGTTGTCCGGCTCTGTCGTATCGGTAAGTGGAAGAGACTTTTTCGTAGATGGCAATTCAGTCGGTCGTGCGAAGGAAAGAGCCCGAACCGGAGAGCCACTGGATATTGGCCTCATCGGCACAATTCCGGAAGGGCACTACTACGTTGCCGGATCACATCCCGACAGCCTTGATTCACGGTACCGGCTTACCGGCTGGGTTGGCCGGAATCAAATCATCGGGAAGGCGCATCGGATTTTCTGACGTGGGACACATTGGGTTTTTCGGAATGGAATCGGATCGCGCCACATCGGAGGTAATCCAAAGATCGAAGCGCCTATGGATAGCTGTCCTTCATCAAGCGATCGAAGATGCGAAAGGCAACGTGAGGTCAATCGAGAAGTCGGAGATAAGTATTGGCGGCATACAGCGCGAAGCTTTGATATGGATATTCCATGGCATTTCCAATGCAGCCAATTCCTTCAACTCGATCTGTGGTCTTCTGGATATTGATCCTGATCGGGCACGGCAGCGGCTTCGTGTTGTACCCGAGATTCGGTGCGGCTTGGGCAGAACGCGATTAGATGTTGGCGAAGAGGGAGATGGACTTTGTTAAATTTCATCAGGAAGGCGATTCGTCTTGACGGTGAAAGTCAGGAGCCTATCGTGATGCCTGCCATGAGCGCATCCAGGCATGTGGAAATCGACGAGGAGATTCCTCGCTACCCGCCGTTCATGAAAGGGCTGCCTGCAACAGACCCGGCAAAACTCATCGAGACGCAGCGGGAGTTAATTGATCAAATTCGCGAAGCCGGGCTTGCATCTCCCGATATTTTCGAGCGGTTCTATCTTGAGTCTTTGCGCCGGTTTGCCTCCTATGCGCATCTCTTGCCGGCAAGCCAAACTCATCATCACAGGGGGGCAGGTGGGCTGCTTCGCCATGCGGCAGAGGTTGCACTGTGGTCGCTCCAGTCGGGTGATCGAGTGTTATTGCCCGGAGAGCAGGCACCGCGAAGGCGTCGTGAACTGGAGCCACGGTGGCATCTCGCAGTATTTCTTGCCGCGCTTTGCCACGACGTGGGAAAGCCTGTGACCGATCT
>JBASWL010000205.1:0-5543 GCA_049276455.1 Georgfuchsia sp.
GAGGATACGCGCCTATCGCCAGCAATTAATTGCCTCCAATATCGCGAATGCCGACACACCTGGCTACAAGGCAGTAGACATCGACTTTCAGGAAGCGCTACGCATTGCCAGATCGGTAACCAACACAGCACCGCTCACGCTCTCCAACACGACCACCAGCCATCTCCAGGGCCAGACACAATTTTCTGCGCCGCCCTACCCACTCAAATATCACACGCCATCTCAACCGAGCGTGGACGGAAACACAGTGGAGATGGATGTGGAACGAGCGAAATTCGCAGAGAATTCGGTGATGTGGGAATTTTCGCGGGATCGCGTAAGCGGACATTTCAAGATGATGACGGAACTCTTCCAGAGCCTGAAAGATTGATATGTCCAGCACATTGCCGGAGAGTCCTCAACAATTGCGCTGGATGCTCGCCCAAGAGATGGGTGCCGCCGCGACCGTCATCGGTTTTGTTACCAAGGGCGCTTCGTACTTAGCCAAAACCCGCCTGCTTGATCGAACCCAGTTTGTTTTAATTTGCATATTCACTCCAAACAGTGTGCTGATCTACGAGACTTGGCACGACATTCCCACAAACCTCATAGATGCGGCACGATCTCGGCAACATGAACAAGATAGGCCTGACTGGGGACTAAACCATCAGAAATCGATTGAGGTAGAACAGGAGAGCCTCCAAGCCTCTCCGCGAAATACCTTGGTATTAAGCGCCACCCGGTCTCGCTCATTGAGGCTAACGATAATTAGGCGCAGCCAACAAATCTCACCATGAAAACCATTCAGTCATGAATAAAATCCTGATATCTGTCGGCATCGCGCTCGGGTTGAGCGCCTGCTCTTCGACCGGCACACTGCAATCGCCCAGATCCGATGCAAAGATCAGCGGCATCGTGATGCGCGGATTCTTCGAACCCCATCGTGTCGAGGTCAGCCTCGATGGCAAGACCTATCGTGGCGAATGGCGGACTGGCTGTCCGACCAAGGAACAAAAAGACGCAACAACCTACCCCCACCGAAAACATATCGGACAGGTGCAATCGACACTCAAAGCCGACGATGGCACAAGGCTCGACTGCCACTGGCTGACACATGGGAACACAGCCGAAGGTGCATGCTCAGGCAACGGTCGTGAATATCCGTTGGTCTTGAAGTGAATTTTCAAGCAGGGTTCGCGCGCCAAATTGTGATCGTATAACCCTACCGCTGATTTGATTGATTGGGTTCGTAGTCAGCGTACTAATTATCAACCAGAAAAAAATGACGGGGCTTACCGAATGGCCGAAGTAAACCGCGACATCACCTAGGCGCTTGCTCTATGTTGTTACGGGTTGTCGGATAACTATGGCTGCGAGCATCCGACAAACCGTTACTCTTCGGTCATCAGCGGCTAATGCATTCCTCCCATAATTACATTGACTGTATACGCGGCGTTGTTCACTGACATTCCCGCATTTAGCATGGCTGTTTGCATGGATGCCGATGAGGTCATATCAACCACTTGCGAGCTTATTGTTCCTTCTGCGGTAATGACTGGCATAGTAATGTTCGTTACATTCTGCCCATTTAGCGCAGTCATCATCGTTGCTGCTTTCGTCATGTCATAAGATCCATAACTTGTCATTACGCTTGCCATCGCCTCAACCGTACAAGCTATCTGCTGCGAAGGTGTAGTGCCGACAGCATTGCAAGGTACACCATTGGCATCCATAAGCATATTTGAATTTTTTGCAGCCAGTGCGACCCGGGCCAGTTGTTTGACCATATTGGACTGCATGGCGAGCATATTGGAGTTGGTGCCATTGTCTTTCAGGTTCACCATCGGCATTACACTCAAATTAATGCCCATTGACGACATCAAGGATTCGACAGTGGAAATCGATTGGTGAATTTTCGTCGCGTCTATCATTGTTGTGCTCACGGCACTGGCTGCCATCTCGCTAAACGGAGTGACGTAGACCGTTGTTGTGCCGGAAATTGAAGGAACGACGGCACGCATTGTCATGTTGTAAGGAATATCGTTGCCAGTCGTTTCATCCATCATCGTGCTGGCCGCGCTTGCCATAACCTTTACCATCGTGGGGCCGGTATATCCATCGCTAAAAGTCACCTTGAAGGAGCCATCATTTCCTGTAGTACCACTTGCACAGGATGCATCGGGTTCCGGGGCTCCGTCGGCGATACGACAGGCAAGTACCCTGGCCTGCTTGATCATTCCCTTGGCTGCCGTACCGCTTAAGGATGTTGTTGTAGGTAAGGCGGCGGCTGTCGAGCTACTGCTGCCACCGCCACCGCTACCACAGCCAGCCATTACTAAAGCGCTTGTGAGAACTACTCCTGTTAACTTATACATTTCATATCCTTTCACGTTCATCAATAATCAGATTGCCACTCGTCATTTTCATTCTTATGCACTTGCGTTACCTTGGCATGCTGTTCTGCCCTGCGCCCGGCATGGACGATTCCGATGAGCCGGATGCGGGGGCGCCTTGTCCCGCTTGACCGCTGCCGGATATGCGATCACGAGTCGCTGATGAGTCCATATTGCCCTGTGTGGCGTTGCCACTCATGTTTCGATTCTTCGCACCTGCTCCCATGGCGCTACCAAACCTTGCATTCGAGGAGCTAAATCCCATACTGCCACCACCACCCATACCACCACTGGCACCCCCTCCCATACCTCTGGCCATCACAGTGGACGACATGACGACCATCAGGGCCAAGATCGTGGATACCGCTATTAGTTTGCGCATCATTTTCATAACTCCTTAAATTGAAAAGTGCCGGCATTCAAAAGGGTAGTCGTTCGCCAACCGGCGCCAGGACGATTCGACATGTGGTCAAGATTCAAATGTTTATGCTCTGTTTACCATTAAACGTGGGAAAAATTCCCGCTGAGTTGCAACTATATGTGGGAATATTTCCCTCGTCAAGCGCTTTCGTGATAATATTTTTTCTGTTGGTTACATGCTCCTGATTCCCTTATGAATAATCCGAACCCATCGGCTGCGTTGGTTAGTGCTTTACGCAGCGTACTGCGTCCTCTGGTGCGGCTGATGCTGTCCAGCGGCATTACCTATCCATTCATTGCGGAGTTGCTCAAGGGATTGTTCGTGAGTGTTGCGCGGAAAGAGTTCCGTCTCGACAATAAGGAACCGACGGATAGCCGGGTAAGTCTGCTAACCGGTGTTCATCGCAAGGATGTGCGACGCTTGCGCGAAACCGATCCGGATAGCGATGTCGTGATACCCAGCTCAATATCGTTCGGTGCCCAATTAGTGGCTAGTTGGGTCGGAGAGCCACGCTATCTGGATAACGAGGGACAGCCGCTACCGCTGCCTCGAGGGGCCACCGGCAGCAAGGAGGCGTCGTTCGAAGGATTGGTGGCGAGCCACAGCACAGATCTTCGGGCACGCGTCGTGCTGGATGAATGGTTGCGTCTGGGCATCGTTAGCCTTGATGAAAGAGGCAGGGTAGTACTCAATACTGAAGCTTTCGTTCCGGCAGAAGGTCTTGAGGAGAAACTTTATTTCTTTTCCCACAACCTGCACGACCATGCGGCAGTCGCGACAGAGAATCTGCTGGGCGATCGGGAACCACGGCTGGAACGCAGTGTTTTCTATGATGCCCTGTCCCCAGCAAGCATCGATGAACTTGAACTGCAGGCCCAGCAACTGGGTACCAAAATGCTCAAGTCGCTAAGCCGATCTGCGGCGCTGCTAGAAGAGCGCGATGCGAATTCCTTAACCGAGCCGCAACGTTTTACCTGCGGCCTATACTTCTATAGCGAACCGGTGGATAAGGAGCCGAAACAATGATCGAATTTTCGCCTGGAGAACCTTCCTGTCTATTAAGGCGGTGGCTGTGTGCCATCGTGCTGGGTGTCGCACTACCGATCGCTTCTTGGGCCACGCCTGCCTGCCTAGTACCGAATGGAGGTATCGGTGGCACTGGAGCGCCGATGGAGCGCGGTGGAATTGGTGGTACCGGCATACCTGCTGAACGCGGCGGGGTAGGGGGAACTGGCGACAAGGAATCCCTGACAAACGGGGGTTTAGGTGGCACAGGTCAACTGGCGAAGGGGGGTATTGGTGGAACCGGCATAGTCGGCATCATCACCGGCTTCGGCAGCGTCTGCGTGGATGGTTTGGAGGTGGAATACGATCCCTCGATACCAGTCAGCATAAACGGGGCACCCGCCACTACTGAGCAACTCGCTCTCGGCCAAGTCGTCGCCATTGATGCGAGTGGCGTGGGCACCAATCTGGTCGCGAAGAACATTAGCATTGTTAATGCACTGGAAGGACCAATAACCAAGGTGCGAGCGAGCATCGGTGTGCTTTATGTGATGGAACAACGAGTTCGCATCACGACCGACACGACTTTAGCCGGTGTTGCTTCTCTTTACGAGGCGACAGACGGCCAGTCGGTTCGTGTCAGCGGTTACCGCAATGCGGATAACGAAGTCGTGGCATCGCGTATTGAGGCAGTCAGCAATCTGCCAGTGGCCAGTGTCGTCGGCATGGTCACCAGCGACCGTGCAGATACGCTTACCGTCTCGGGGCTACCAGTTCGGTCGTCGGCCCCGCCGGAACCAAGCGGCACGGAAATGCTGGTGCGCGGAACTTGGGATGGTGAACGACTTGATGCGACAAGTACCTACAGCGATCCATCCCTTCCTTTCGCCGGGCATGTTGAGCGAGTGGTCATCGAAGGCCTTGTGCTGAAGCGCTTGGGAGCGAATCAAGTGACCATCAATGGGTTCAACGTAACATTGTCCGCCGAGATGGCACTCCGTGGCGGCGACATCAGCGACGCGAAGGAAGGGCGTCGAATCCGCGTCTCCGGTCGACTTGGCCCTGGCCGCCAGGTGACAGCAGATCACCTCGAGCTGATGCCCAAGATCCACATGGGTTCGATGAACGATATGGGCCACGGCCGCGAATCCAGGATGCCAAGAGGTATGACAGGAGGGATGTTCGGTTCGCCGGGTGGAATGTCTTTCCCGGGTGGATCTATGGGGGGCGGTGGAGGAATGCGGGGGAGGTGATAAGTGCTCGGGCACATACGATCCGTTCTTAACTACAGGGTCGCGAATTAGCTATGACACCCCTCCTTTTTCAACCAATATTTTTTTGCCATGCCCGAATAAGCCGTTAGCAACACATGGTGATGCTAACGAGTTGACTGCAATACTAACTATCAGCCTCTGACCCGGCGCGCTCCAAGATTTCCGATAACATGTCGGAAGTATCCTTCTCCAGAGTGTCCGCCACCTCCACATCCTGTCCGAATTGGTCCGCTGCATTCACTGGAACCGCCATCGCAGCCCCGGCACCACGGCCATCGATATCACCCCCCCCATCGCGTTCATCCGCCGCCGCAGTCCCATCGCAAAATTCCGTGCCCCATTGGCCACATTGCGCACCTGTCGCTTAAGACTTGCTCGCTGGATGTCCACCGCCTGGGTGGTAATCACCTCGTGAATTTCCAGGGTCTGCAACAGCGGCATCAACTGGTCGAGTTTGCCCAGGACTTCGAG
>JBASWL010000206.1:0-1774 GCA_049276455.1 Georgfuchsia sp.
GTGCTGGAACGTGCCGATGCCGCCTTGCTCAATGCGAAGCGGCAGGGTAAGGCGATGGTCAACTTGAGCATTCCGCCAGTGCCGTCAGTGGAAGCGGCCCCTGTGAATGTGTGCGGCCAACAAACCGTTCCAGAATGCGCTCCAATTGGCGCTGATGATCAGGGAAGCGAGTGAGATTCGGCTCGTTCGCACGTCCCCACCAGATAGCAGCGTAGTCGCCCGCCACACCGTTGTAACCGCAGTCAGGACCATCTTGATCGAATTCGGTGCATAGTCGTCGGATGGCCTCGCGGTGAGACAAGCGATGACGCTGGATCAGCACCTCGGGATTCCACACCACCCAAACATTGCCGCCATAAACCCGAACGGCATCCAGTCCGGATCCCGCGAAAAAATCATCCCACGTATCGCGCTCCGCGCCGCGTTCCAACGAGAGGCAACCGCTCTTGTCCTCCCATCGCGCCGCTGGCGACAACCACGTCTGCATAACGCAGCCTCCGGTCTCATACATGCCGTACTCGTAGGCCACACAGATGGCCTCGCTGAGGCAGACGCCGGTACCCGTGTAATTTCGACTTCGGCCGCGACGAAAACCCTGTCGAAGAATGGTCGTGGCCGCCTGCGCGCGCGTGCCGTGATAGAGCGGACCAATGAGGTCGGATTGTTGAGTATCCATGCCATCAGCTTCGCATCGGCTGAACGCACATCAAGCCCCGACAGTACCGGCCATCCCCAGCGGCTAAAACCATTGCCACCCGTAAGCTGCCTGCTCTGCAAGGGATTTTCGCAGGCAAGCGGCCAACCATTACGCAGTGCTGCGCATCGCGCGGCACACTGTGAGGGCATCTGGCTTCGGCCAACGCGCGCTCGTTCGAGCGCTCCCGAGTCACCTCGGGCGTTGCGGTCGTTACCCGCATTTCTTTAGCGGCAGCATGTCATTGCTGTCACCTGGTTCCGCGCCCGCGCTGAACTGAGTCCTGCGTCTGCCGACGCTCGTCGACAGGTTACCTAAGCATCTAGCGGTCACCGCACTGAACGTCCCGGCTTCGCCACGAAGTCCGGCGTAGCCGTATTCGTTCGGCCTTTGCCAGCCGGTCGTCTACGACCATTTTGCCTATCCCACCATCGGGGAGCACACCTCCCGGATGGGTCGCTGTGTTCCCCACTTTTTATTTGGAGAACATACCGATGTCCCGTTCCACTGCACCTTCCGAGTGGCTTCCCGGATTTGACCCGGAGGCTCCCGCGCCCTCACCGGCAAAGCAAGCTTCCCCTTCCCTTCCCGGCCTGTCGAACAGCTCCGGCGAAATGGAATGCATTGAGAATACCAGCGATGCCGACTCTGGCCACGACGAGCAGCAACCGGCCATCGTTCGCACCAACTGGCGGATAGCAACCACCACCGTCGAGCCCGCACCGCGCGTCCTTTGGCCACAACTGACCAGCGCCGATCTGACGCATCTGACTGGCGCGACCGCGAAATTCGAGGCCAACCTGGCTGCGATAACGCTACTGCGGCAGGTCGAAACAGAGAACCGAACGGCCAGCGCGGACGAACGCCAAACCCTGCTGCGCTACACCGGCTGGGGTGGACTGCCCGCGAGCTTCAACCTCGACACCACAGACAACGCCTGGCTCGAACGCGCCCGCCGCTTGCAAATGATACTCAGCGCCGAGGACTACGAATCGGCGCTCGCCTCCGTCAACAACAGCCACTATACCGAGGTCCACGTGATCGAGGCGATATGGCAGGCGGTGGAGCGCTTCGGCTTCA
>JBASWL010000207.1:0-3257 GCA_049276455.1 Georgfuchsia sp.
GAATTCCTGCGACATCAGGGCCGCTTCGGCGATGCGCCGCGGCCTGATCTGATCCTGCTTGACCTCAACCTACCAAGAAAAGACGGCCGCGAGGTGCTCGCCGAAGTCAAGGCCGATCCCGAGCTCAAGCGCATCCCTGTTGTTGTTCTTACCACCTCACGATCCGAGGAAGACGTCCTGCGTGCCTACGATCTGCACGCGAACTGCTACGTGACCAAGCCGGTGGACCTGACCCAGTTCATGAAAATCGTCAATCTGATCGACGAGTTCTGGATCAATGTGGTAACTTTGCCGAAGGGTTAGATTGATGGCCACAACAGCGATGCGATTACTGTTGATCGAGGATAATCCGGGTGATGCCCGATTGGTGCAAGCGGCGCTCACCGAGTACGCTCCGGCCGAGTTCGCCATTACTACGACCGAGCGACTCGCGGACGCTCTGGTGCGAATACGGCGCGAACACTATGATGTCGTGCTGTGCGATCTCGGCCTGCCCGACAGCACTCGTCTTGAAACTGCACAGGCAATTATCAAGGCAGCTCCTACGCTGCCGCTGGTCGTCCTGACCGGAACATACGATGAGGACCTCGGGCGCGCGGCGATTGAGCTTGGGGCACAGGAATACCTTATCAAAGGAGAATCCGGCGGCGTGCTCATCGCTCGATCGCTGCGTTATGCAATCGAGCGCAAGCGTATGGAACGCGATCTGCGCGGGGCCAACGAGGCTTTGGAGCACCGCGTCACCGAGCGTACGGCGGAACTCCAGAGGGTGAACCAATCCTTGCGTGAGGGCGAGCTGCGCTACCGGCAGCTGTTCGAGGCGAATCCGCACCCGATGTGGGTTTTTGATGTGGAAACCCTCGCCTTTCTCGCGGTAAACGATGCGGCGGTGGCACGTTACGGGTGGTCGCGCCAAGAGTTTCTCGCGATGACTCTCAATGATATTCGTCCTGCAGAGACTATAGCTGTCCTGCATCAGAAGCTTGCCGCCGACAACGAAAAAATTATCCGCACTGTCAACTCGAAGCACCGCATAAAGGACGGCACGCTCATCGATGTTGAGATTAGTTCCCACAAGGTTGATTTCGGCGGGCGGAGCGCCCGCATTGCGGCCGCATACGATATCACCGAGCGCAAGGTGGCCGAAGAGAAGATTCGGCGTTACATTGAGCAACTCAAAACCGCGGTCATGAGCACCGTCGAAGTGGCGACGACCATGAGCGAGATGCGCGACCCTTACACCTCTGGTCATGAACGGCGGGTTGCAGAGATCGCAAATGCCATCGGTGTCGAGCTCGGTCTTGACGAGAGCCAGCAGGAGGGGTTGCAGGTCGCCGGCCATCTGCATGACGTTGGCAAAATCACCATTCCCTCTGAAATCCTTTCCAAGCCCGGCAAGCTCAGCGCGATTGAGTATCAGATGATTCAGGGACATGCCCAGTCGGGTTATGAAGTATTGAAGTCGGTTGAGTTTCCCTGGCCGGTAGCGCAGGTCGCGCTACAGCACCATGAGCGCATGGATGGCAGCGGCTATCCACAGGGTCTCAAGGGCAAGGATATCCTGCTCGAAGCTCGCATCATGGCGGTGGCAGATGTGGTCGAGGCGATGTCCTCGCATCGGCCGTACCGGCCTGGATTGGGGATCGAGGCAGCATTAGCCGAAATTGAGCGCGGGCGGGGGACATCGTACGATCCTGTGGTCACCGATGCCTGCCTCAAACTGTTTCGCGAGAAAGGTTACGCGCTTTCAACTAGTGAAGGTACGTGAAGGTCTGCGGCTGGTAGAAGCAGACGTTTCATTGCGTCTGCTCGCATGATTGGTAATCCCCCCGACAGATAGAGGGAGTCAGAAGTAGAATTTTCTCGAATGGAGGGAGTTCTACATGAAGCAGTCGAAGTTTTCGGACAGCCAGATCATGGATGCGCTCAAGCTACGGAGCAGTTGAACTCTCAATCCGTTGGCTTCGTGTCTGCGATCATCTGAAGCGGTTCTTGCCGGAATTGGCCCACCAAAAATCCTGTGCTTGCTCGAATGTAATGCTAACGGTATTAGCTAACTGCCGCCTTAAGGTTTATAGTTCATCTCACTGCCAATAGCGAAAGATCAATCTGACCATTCCATTTAAATGGAGGCAGGATAGTCGCACTTCCAAGCATTACTTAGTTGTGCGATTTTCCGTTGCATATTGCAAAGCTACATCAATCAGTAATTAGTGCTCATTTTGCCGGTTGGCTGGCATACCATGAAGCGAGACCTTCAATGATGGCATTGTTATAGGGGTAACTCATGTTGTGCATCATTGAACTTTCGCGCTTGCCGTCGCGATATGCCCTTAGCGCCATGATGAGATAGTCCTTGTCCTGCCCCCTCAATTTCGGCATGACTATCGCCGGATTGTCTTCGGCATCGTGACAACGATTGCACTTCTCCGCCAGATCCTGGATTGAACCAGGCATCTGGCTCGCAGAGCTTGATTTTTGGACAGTATAGAAAGCAGCAATATTCTCTATCTCCCTGTCACCAAGAGCAGCCACATACTTTTGCATTGCCCAGTTCTGACGGGTAGTGCGGTATGCCTTGATTGAGTTAACCAGGTATTCAAAGTCCTGGCCTGCCAAGGTTGGCGTAGCCGCGTCAGTACTTACGCCATGAGATCCATGGCAACCACCACACATAGCGGTTGCGGGTTCTCCCGCAACGGGATCACCGCGTGCCGGCGCTTCACGCTTGGCAGGGGTCTGAGAGGAAAAATACAATGCCAGGTTTTCGATTTGAAGTGTGTCGGAAGACCGAAGCATCGACTTCATCACGCTTCCCTTGCGTTCCCCACTGTGATACTCCCGAATCGCAGCGATCAGATAGTGTGGTTGTTGACCAGCAAGGCTCGGAGTGCCCGGAGTTTTACTGTTACCGTCGGGGCCATGACACTCGAAGCAGTCTGCAGCCAAAGCCTTGCCCTGCTCGTAAGGTGACGACTGCTTCAAATCCGTTCCCGATAAACTCTTGACTGGAGGTTGACTAGCGTAATAGGCGGCCACATTGCGCAAATCAGCATCACTCATTTGTTCAACCATGCCCTTCAATGCTGCGTGAGAACGCCGACCGTCCTTGTACTCGTACAGAGATGCAAGCTGAAAGCGTTCTCGCTGTGCTGCAAGGTGGGGAATCCCCGGTGCAACACCACGGCCATCCATGCCATGACAGGCTTTGCAGTCTCGCTCAGCGATGACTTTGCCCGCTTCTACATCTCCTGTAG
>JBASWL010000208.1:0-75133 GCA_049276455.1 Georgfuchsia sp.
GTGCGGAGGCCCGCATCACCTGTGTGACCTGCCTCGCCAGCGCCTGCCCGAAAAGTGGTGTCAACTCGGGTGCGGTGAGGAAGTCGCCTTCCGTGCCGAATTTACGGCTGCCTCCAGCGTAGTAACCAAGTCCGGGCGTGTAAAGCGCGAGGCTCATGTACCGGGCAAAAGAAATCCAGCCGTCGCAGGCGCGGATTTCAGCAGTGATATGTCGCGAAAGCGCGTTGCTTGCAGCCTGCGCATCGACAGAGGGTTCGGGCAGTGAAGTTTTCATCAGGGCCAGATTGTGCCACGAAGCAGCACTCTGCCATCATGCGCGAATTGGCCGGCACTCTGGCGGAATGAAACCGTACCCTAATGACAGGTGTATTTGCTATCGTTCTCGCCGGACAGCAATTCTTCCAGAATCAGAGCGTCGAATTCGTGCTGGCGGCTCCAGAGGACGGCAAGCACAATAACCTTCAATTTGGAAAGCGCCACTTCGTCGTACGGGAGTGCCAGCGCACGCTCGACGACAGTTTCACGCAGACCGGAATCGAGCGTGCCGGCCTGTTCCAGAAAGGCGAGAAAGCCGCGACACTCGACTGAAAGGCGGGCTTGTTCCGCTTTGTCATAGACCCGGATTCCAGTGCCCTGTTGGCGCAGTTTGACGACGACGGCTTCGCTGCGTTCGAGGCCATCGAGCCAGCTTAGCGCCTCGGTGATTTCCTCTGCCTCGAAGCCGGCGGCGGACAGCTTGCGCGCCAGTACTGCGGGTTCGGGGTAGGCATCGGGCAAGTAATTCTCAAACAGGTAGACAAGGATATCGATCACGCTTATTACCCCAATGAGGCCCTCATGAAAGTCGCTGATAAAGACCGCCCGGCAATTGCGCCAAGCGGCCATCAAGTTCCAGCGCCATCAGCATCGCAAGAATGGTGTCCGCCGTCAAGCCGCTTCTTTCAATTAATGCGTCCACCGAGCAGGGATCATGGCCGAGTACCGCCAATAGTGCGGGTTCCCCGGAGTTGTCCGGGAAATCGATCGTTTGGGCGCAAGAAATCTCTGTTTCCCAGCGCAGCTCTTCGAGGATGTCCTGTGCCGATTCGACCAGTTTGGCGCCTTGACGGATCAGTGCGTGGCAGCCGCGCGACAACGGGGCATGGATTGATCCCGGAATGGCGAATACATCACGTCCCGCTTCGGCCGCAAGTCTGGCCGTAATCAAAGAACCGCTACGCTGCGCCGCCTCAACCACAAGACAGCCCAGACCCAGTCCGGCGATGATGCGATTTCGGCGCGGGAAATTATTGGCCAGCGGCGGCGTGCCCACCGGGAACTCGCTAATGATCAAGCCCCCCTCGGCAACCGCACGGGCGAGATCCTGATTGCGCGCGGGATAGATACGGTCAGGGCCGGTACCAATGACGGCTATGGTTGATGCCGCCGATTTCAATGCACCGCGATGAGCAGCGGCGTCAATGCCCAGTGCCAACCCGCTGACGACAGTGATGCCTGCGGTGGCAATCGCTTCGGCAAAAGCCTCTGCATTCGCTTCACCCTGTCGCGTGGCATTGCGGCTACCAACTATGGCAAGCGCGGGGCCATTGAGTAACTCGATGCGTCCCTTGGCATAAAGCAGCACAGGCGGATCGGGTTGATCGAGCAATGCCTTGGGATACGCCGCATCGGCAAGGGTGATGATCCGGTTGCCGGCCTGGTTAGCCCAGGCAAGGGCTGCCTCGATATCGGCGCTGGCATCGTGATGCAGCAGTTGTTGCGCGAGTTCGTGACCAACAACTTCAGTCAGCGCGGAAACGCTTGCCGAAAAAACCGTTTCGGGAAGGCCGAAAGATTTCAGCAGTTTGCGCTGTGCTTCTCCGCCGATCCCGGGAACTGCCGTCAGGCGCAGCCAGCCGGAAAATTCACCGGCATTAAACTCCGTATCCGTCGCCATTTGATGCCTGCTGCACTGTCTCAGGGTGTCTCGACCGCATCTCCAACCGTTACTGTTTTCGAAGCTTTCATCACCAGTCCATAGGACACCTTATCGAAGGTGCGGAATACATAGAGCAGGCCATAGCGTTCGTTGGGTAAAGTCAGTTCCGTCTTCTTGCCGCGATATCGATCAGTAATCACCTGCCCGGTACGCGAAAGCGCAAGGACATGCCCAACCTCCATGCCGTTTTTCTTGCCCCCAGTGATGGCGACAATCGAATAGGTGCCGCCTGCCGTACTGTCTCCATAAATCGATACCACACGCGAATTTACCGCCGACGCTGGCCTGTGCAAGGGATAATTGACTATGTCCGGGCGCGGCGCCGGCACCAGACGGTCATTGTTGGCGAGTTCCTGGCGTGCATTCACGATACGGATGGTGGCTGGCTCGCCTTCCTTGGATAGTCTGGCGCTACCGAGAAACACGGCTTCGTAGCCGAGCACCTCATCGTTGGCGGGATCCTTCATGGCTTTTCCAGGCCGATAAATCTGCCACAAGCTCGGGTCTCCTGCCTTGATGCCAGTCACATAGGCAAGATCACCGGCGGCAGATAGAACGCGATTGCCCTCTGTGGCAATTATGCGCGGCGCAGTTTCCAGAGCATCTATATCCACCACCAGCGGTTGCGACAGGAAAGGTTCGATTACCTGCTGAGGTATGGCCGGAATTTCCCTTGTCTGATCGGTAATTCGCACCTGCGGTTCGAGCTTGACTGTCGGAACGCCGTTGCCACTGCCTTCGATACTAAGACGTGGCTGCCCGTTACTGGTATCAAGCACCAACACTTGGCCGGGATAAATCCAGTGCGGGTTCTTTATCTGATCCTTGTTGAACCCCCATAGTTCAGGCCAGCGAAATGGATCCTTGAGATACATGCCCGACAGATCCCACAGGGTGTCACCGCGCACAACAACGTGCCGGTATGGTGCATCAGGCGCCAACTCAAGGGGCGTATCGGCTGCTGGAGCAGCTTGCACGAACAGCACCAGACATGAAAACAAGGCAAATAGCGCAGATATAATCCGGATCATGGCAAATCTCCACAGAGAGTTTTGCCGATTCTGCCCGCAAATCCTTCTCGCATCAATCTTTTCCATGGCACAGTTGCCCATTCTTCTCTATCCAGATCCACGCCTGCACAAGAAAGCAGCCCCGGTCACGGACGTCGATGACACAATCCGCAAGCTGGCGGCAGACATGGCCGAAACCATGTATGCCGCACCGGGCATCGGTCTTGCCGCGACACAGGTTGATCGGCACATCCGCCTGATCGTGATTGATGCCTCGGAAGACAAGTCGAGCCTGTTGACGCTGATAAACCCGGAAATTCTGGAACGGTCGGGCGAATGCAAGGGTGAGGAAGGTTGTCTATCAGTGCCCGGCATCTACGAAACCGTCAAGCGCTCGGCACAGATCAGGGTAAGCGCACTTGGACTGGACGGCGCAACGTTTGAGCTAGATGCCGAGGATCTGCTCGCAGTTTGCATTCAGCACGAGATGGATCATCTTGAAGGCAAGGTATTTGTCGAATACCTCTCGCAACTCAAGCAGATGCGCATCAAAAAGAAACTGGCAAAACTGGCCCGGGCTCCAGACTGATGCGCATCATCTTTGCCGGCACACCGCAATTCGCTGCTCGGGCACTGGCCGCGATACTTGCTGCCGGCCATGATGTGCCCCTGGTATTAACGCAGCCGGATCGCCCAGCCGGGCGCGGCATGAAGCTGCAAGCCAGCCCCGTCAAGCAACTCGCGCTTCAAAACGGCATTATGGTTTTCCAGCCCGAGCGGCTGAAAGCCCCCGTCACGCATGAACCGATTCTCAATGCCGCAGCCGATATCATGGTAGTCGCGGCCTATGGCCTGATACTGCCGCAGGCGGTACTCGACATTCCCCGTCAGGGTTGCCTCAACATCCACGCCTCGCTGCTGCCGCGCTGGCGCGGTGCAGCGCCGATCCAGCGTGCCATAGAAGCGGGCGATGCCGCAACGGGTGTCACCATCATGCAGATGGAAGCCGGACTCGATACCGGTCCGATGCTGCTGAAAAAATCTTTGCCGATTGCCGATGATGACACGGCAACCAGCTTGCTCGACAAGCTGACTGACCTTGGAGCCATCATGATTGTCGAAGCCCTCTCGCAGCTGGTTCGACTGGTGCCGGAAGTCCAACCCGAAGCGGGAGTTACCTACGCGCACAAGATCAGCAAGGCTGAGTCGGTCGTAAACTGGGCAGATGAAGCCGCGACTTTGAGCCGTAAAATCCGTGCCCTGAATCCTTTTCCCGGCATGGTGGCCTCGTTGCGGGGCACCCCAATCAAACTCTGGCAGGCAATGCCGGACATAGCCAGCGGAGTCCCCGGCACCATACTTGCTGCCGACCAAAAAGGCATCGTAGTTGCTACTGGCAGCGGCGCAATCCGCATCACGCATCTGCAAAAGCCCGGGGGGAAGCGCCTGTCGGTGGCAGAGTTCCTCAGCGGTTTCGCGCTATCCGTTGGGGATTGCTTCGATATTGCAGAAGCTTGAATTTTTGCCGACTGGCTCCATTTAATCACTGTCGTTTCGGCAAAAGGAAAAAGGCAAATGTTCAACTGGTTCAAAACCTCCCTGCTCATGGCAGCCATCATTGCCCTGTTCGGCATCGTCGGCGGCATGATCGGCGGTGAAAGGGGAATGTTGCTGGCCCTCGTTTTCGGTGGCGGCATGAACCTGTTCTCCTACTGGTTCTCGGACAAAATGGTGTTGCGCATGTACAACGCCAGGGAAGTCGATAACAGCTCAAGTCCATATCTGTACAACATCGTGAAAGATTTGACACAAAAGGCCGGGTTGCCGATGCCGCGCGTCTACCTTATCGACGAAGCGCAGCCAAATGCCTTCGCTACCGGCCGCAACCCCGAACATGCTGCTGTCGCAGCCACCACCGGCATAGTCAAAATGCTTACGGAGCGCGAATTGCGCGGCGTCATGGCCCACGAACTGACGCACGTCAAACATCGCGACATCCTGATTTCCACCATTGCCGCCACCATGGCCGGGGCAATATCGGCACTCGCCAACTTCGCCATGTTCTTTGGTAGCCGCGACGAGAACGGTCGGTCAAATCCCCTGGCCGGCATCCTTGTCGCGATTCTTGCACCGCTGGCGGCGATGCTGATCCAGATGGCAATCTCCCGCGCCCGCGAGTTCGAGGCAGATCGCGGCGGTGCCGAAATCAGTAGCGATCCTCTTGCCTTGGCCAATGCCTTGGCAAAAATCGACGCCTATGCGCGAGGGATTCCAATGGCCAGCGCCGAAGCACATCCTGAAACAGCGCAGATGATGATCATGAACCCGTTGTCGGGCGGAGGTCTGGCGGGCTTGTTCAGAACCCACCCGCCTACAGAAGAACGTATTGCACGCTTGCGTGCATTAGCCTGACCCGGTTTAGACACATGGCCTGTTATCCTCGGGCCATGCCGACTGCCGCCAACCCGATTACTGTTAACCCGCCACTTTCCAAGGCGTTCGCCTGCGCCGCGAACGTGATTGCGGCTGTCATCGGCGGGCGCAACCTTGATCGCGAGCTGGCTTCCATTCCAGTAGCCCTGCGCCCAGCCGTGCAGGATCTCGCTTACGGCGCACTGCGCCAATATGGGCGCGGAGATGCCCTGCTGGCGCCTTTGCTGGCGAAACCACTCGGCGAACTGACCATCCGCAGCTTGCTGCTGGCCGCCGTGTATCGGCTTGAAGCACGACCCAACGATGCACATACCACAGTGGATCAGGCGGTAAACGCTGCCACATCCATGGCCAACGGCCGCTTCAAGTCTTTGGTGAATGCCGTATTACGCAACTTTCAGCGGCAGTACACCAGTCTGGTTGATACGGCGCTAGTGCATGACCATGGGCGCTGGCAACATCCGCAGTGGTGGATTGAAAAGGTTCGACTTGCGTATCCGCAACAATGGCAGGACATACTCATTGCAGGCAATGGCCGGCCACCGATGACGCTGCGTCTCAATCGCCGGCGCATTGACAACCCGGAAGACTATATCGAGCACCTGGCGCAACTCGGTATCGTCGCGCGGGCCCTGGATGGCAGCGCCATCCTGCTCGACAAGCCGGTGCCTGTAGCACAACTTCCGGGCTTTGCGGCAGGCGATGTGTCAGTACAAGACTGGGGAGCGCAACGTGCTGCTTTTTTACTCGACGCGCAACCGGGGATGCGCGTACTCGATGCTTGTGCCGCACCTGGGGGGAAAGCTGCGCATATCCTTGAATTGGCTGATGTTGACCTGACTGCGCTCGATGCTGATGTGAGACGCCTTGATCGCGCGGCCGAGAATCTGAGCCGTCTTGGCTTGCTTGCGAAACTGCAGGCTACCGATTGTGCAACCATTGATGCCTGGTGGGACCAGCGGCCATTCGACCGTATTCTCGCCGACGTACCCTGTTCAGCGTCGGGTGTTGTGCGACGCCACCCCGATGTCAAATGGCTGCGCCGCAAGGCTGATGTTGCCAGTTTCGCACGGATGCAATCATGCATTCTTGATTCTTTGTGGCAAGTCCTCGTGCCCGGTGGCAGAATGTTGTACTGCACCTGTTCCATGTTTCAAGAAGAAAACCGGAACCAGATACTTTCCTTCCTTTCCCATCACGCCGACGCACTATGCCTGCCGATGGAAAGCCAGCTAAATGAATTGCAATTGATGCCAACCGCAGAACATGACGGCTTCTACTACGCACTTATCGAGAAAAATGCGTAATCTGCTCATGCTCGCGATTACGCTGCTTTGGGTCTCCTGTGCCCAAGCCGCATCCATCGAACCGGTCAACGCCAGCCTTTTCCCTACAGAAGATGGTTATGCGCTGTCAGCCGACTTCGCCATTGATCTCGGACCGCGCGTGGAAGAGGCTGTGTCGCGTGGCGTACCCCTCTACTTCAATCTTGAACTCGATGTCACACGGCCGCGCCGCTACTGGGTCGATGAACATGTACTCGGCTATACGTTGACCTATCGCCTGACCTTCAATGCCCTGACACGCCACTACCGGCTCGGCACCGGTGGCCTCTCCCGCAGCTTTGACACGCTCTCCGACGCGCTGCGAGCCATGGGCCGCATCGCCGCACTACCGGTAGCGGGCAAGGGCACGTTCATGCCGGACGAAACCTATCAAGCGGTATTGCGATTGTCATTGGATCACAGCCAGTTGCCCAAGCCCTTCCAGCTTGATGCCATCATCAGCAGCGACTGGCAAATCGATGCCAAAGTTTTGCGCTGGCAATTTCCGCCAACCGATCAGGACGCACAATGAAAATCCTGCTTCTGGCTGCCGCTGCTGCCGCTGCTGCAATCCTGCTATCGCTGCTGACTTTCGCCAGTGCCAACACCGATTTGTTCGCTCGACAATATCCGCTGTTGATGGGTGCCAACGCGGTTGTTGCTTTGGCTTTGCTGGTACTGGTCGGCGCTCAGTTACGCACCTTGCGGCGCGAATATCGGCAAGGCGTTTTCGGATCGCGCCTGAAAACCCGGATACTGTTGGTGCTGGCGCTGATGGCGGTGCTGCCTGGCCTTCTGGTCTATGGCGTTTCGATGCAGTTTGCCGTAAACAGCATCGAGTCCTGGTTCAATGTTCGTGTCGACAGAGCACTCGAAGGCGGGATAACACTGGGGCGGAATGTACTCGATTCGCTACAGGCTGATCATGCCGCCAAAACTCGCAACATGGCACTCGATCTCTCTTATGGCGACAAGATCAATCCCGCACGGCTAGGCCGGATGCGCGAACAAGTTGGTGTCAGGACGGCAACCATACTGACCACAGGTGGTCGGGTAATCGCCAGCAGTTCTGCTGATCTGACTCAGCTGTTGCCAACCCTTCCTACCATTGCACAACTGCGCCAGGCACAACTGAGGCACGGGCTGTCTTGGCTCGATGGTGAAGCCGAAACGGGTCTGACTTTGCATGCGCTATCACCGATCAGCAGCAGGCTGCTCGGCAATGAACTGATGCTGCAACTGACGCAACCAGTTCCAGCCGCGATTTCGCGCAGCGCCGAGTACGTCGAAACGGCCTACCGCAATTATCAGGAGCTGCAACTCGGCATTGGCGGACTTAAACGCATCTACACCATGACGTTGACGCTTGCCCTGTTACTTGCGCTACTCGCCGCTGCTGTAGCTGCGTTCATTCTTGCCAGGCGGATGGCGCAACCACTGCTGATCCTTGCCGAAGGCACACAGGCCGTGGCAGCAGGAGATTTTACGCCGCGGGCTGCTCTGGAAACGCCGGATGAACTTGGCGTACTGACGCGATCATTCAATCGCATGACGCGGCAATTGGCAGATGCAAGGCGCGACACCGAACGTCATCGCGACGAACTCGAAGCCGCGCGGGGCTATCTCGAAAGCGTGTTGGCCAATCTCTCCACCGGCGTTCTGGCTTTCGATACCGAGTTCAAGCTGCGCTCGGCCAATCGTGGCGCAATCACTATCCTTGACGATACCCTCGATGAACTACGTCAGTTGCCCTTGCTTGAATGGCAACGGCACACTGAGCTAGCCGATGCCATTGCCTGTGGCTTTGGGGAGCGTGGGTCGGAATGGCATCTCGAACTGGAAATCGGCAGTGCAACCAAGGCACCCAAAAGGCTGCTGGTACGCGGCTCTGTACTACCCTTTGCCGCCGGCTATGTGGTGGTGTTCGACGATATTTCAGACCTGATCGTGGCGCAGCGTTCCGCTGCATGGGGCGAGGTGGCACGGCGGCTGGCGCATGAAATAAAGAATCCGCTGACGCCAATCCAGCTCTCCGCGGAACGCCTGCAATTCAAACTTGCCGGCTTTCTTGACGCCGAGAATCGAGACATGCTTGAACGTTCGACGCAAACCATCGTCAGTCAGGTGCAGGCGATGAAGAACATGGTCAACGACTTTCGCGACTACGCGCGCATGCCTGCGCCAGAGTTGTCCGCTCTCAACCTGAATGCCTTGATAGAAGAGGTACTCGGTTTGTATGAAGGCAGCCGTGCGCAACCAGTGTTTCATCCTGATCCGCACTTGCCGATGATTTCCGCCGACGGCAACCAGTTGCGCCAAGTGCTGCACAACCTGTTGCGCAATGCTCAGGATGCCCTTGCCAATTCGGATGCGCCTCGCATCGATATACAAACCGGGCAGGCGGAACATTATGCAGTGCTCACTGTATCCGACAACGGCAGCGGTTTTGCGCCACAGACATTGGCGCAGGCATTTGAGCCCTATGTCACGACCAAGGTGCGCGGTACCGGACTGGGGCTTGCAATTGTCAAGAAAGTCATCGACGAACATAAGGGCGAAATTTGGCTTGCCAACCGCCAGTCGGGGGGAGCGGAAATCGTCATCAGATTGCCGCTGGTAGCGTCAGCGGTAGCAGCAGCATAAAGGACCAAGTACATGGCACAAATACTGGTAGTGGACGACGAGATCGGCATACGGGAATTGCTCTCGGAAATATTGCGTGATGAAGGGCACGATGTAACGCTTGCCGAGAATGCCTCCAAAGCACGCACTGCGCGCGAAATGGCGAGGCCAGATCTGGTCCTGCTCGACATCTGGATGCCAGATTCCGACGGTATTACGCTGCTCAAGGAATGGGCTGCAAATGGCAAGCTCAACATGCCAGTCGTCATGATGTCGGGGCATGCCACGATCGAGACCGCAGTGGAGGCTACCAAAATCGGGGCGCTGGATTTTCTGGAGAAGCCGATCGGCATGCAGAAACTGCTGACCGCCGTAAGGCAGGCACTCGATCATGGCAAGCGCCCAGACTACAATGAACTGTCGCTGGTCGCGTTCCCGCGCTCTTCGGTGCTCAAGGAATTGAGGAGGCGGCTGGAGCAACTGGCCGCGACCAACCGCAGCATCCTGATGAGGTCATCGCCCGGGGGCATTATCGAACTGGCGGGAAGAACCTTGCATGCTTCGGGCAAGCCATGGCTCAATCTGTCTTCCGATACCCACCCTCTCTCGCTGGAAGATCTCAAGTCGGCAAGTGGCGGGGTGGTCTATGCCGAAGAACTGGGGCGCCTGGTTCGCCTGCAGCAGAAGAACCTGCTTTTTGTCGCGGAACGGCTGGACAGATTCAACCTGCGGTTAGTCGCAGGCACCGATCTTGACCCGGCCGCACTCGCCGTCCATGGCTGGGACGAAGCCATTCTGGGCCACGTATTCAGCGCACGCATTGGCATACCCAGCTTAAGCGAGTTGCGCGATGAAATTCCTGATATTGCCGCCCAATTATTGACACGGCTAATCGAAACAGGGGAAACGCCCCTGCGCCGCTTTTCCACCGCAGCCCAAAATATTCTGCGTCAGCATGACTGGCCTGGCGGTTACGCCGAACTCAAGGCAGCAATCAAGTCGCTTGCCATCGCGGCACTGGAAGAGGAGATAAACAGTGATGAGGTACGGCAACTGGTGTCCCCCGGCAGCCAGAATCCCGGCGTTTCTCTGGGTTTGGCACTCGACGTAATGAGCAGACCGCTACGCGAAGCGCGCGAGGTTTTCGAGCGCATGTATTTCGAGTTCCATCTTTCCAGGGACGGCGGCAACATGACGCGACTTGCGGAAAAAACCGGTCTCGAACGCACCCATCTCTACCGCAAGCTCAAGGATCTGGGGTTGAGGTAGTAAAATCCCGGTTTTATTTTTGTTCGCTTCCGCGCCATGACCTGTCCAGAAAACAACATTTTCCTGCGTGCTTTGCTGCGCGAACCAGTGCCTTACACTCCGGTATGGCTGATGCGTCAGGCTGGACGCTACCTGCCCGAATACTGCGAGACACGAAAACGCGCTGGCAGTTTTCTCGATTTATGCAAGGCTCCTTCACTGGCCTGTGAGGTCACCCTGCAGCCACTCACACGCTATAAACTTGACGCGGCGATCCTGTTTTCCGACATTCTGACCATTCCTGACGCCATGGGCCTGGGCCTCAGTTTCGAGGAAGGCGAAGGGCCGCGCTTCGATCGTCCCTTGCGTAGCGAATGGGAAATCCGTGATTTGACTGCACCCGACCCTTGGGATCACCTGCGTTATGTCATGGATGCTGTCGCCGAAATTCGTCGCGCGCTGAACAATTCCGTGCCACTGATCGGCTTTTCCGGCAGTCCTTTCACGCTCGCCTGCTACATGGTCGAGGGGCGCGGGTCCAGTGATTTCCGCACCGTCAAGACCATGCTTTACGACCGCCCGGATTTGTTGCATCGCATTCTTGAGGTTAATGCTCGGGCCGTAACGCAATATCTCAACGCGCAAATAGAATCCGGCGCGCAAGCCGTCATGATTTTCGACACCTGGGGTGGGGCATTATCCGATCGCGCTTATCGCGAATTTTCTCTGGCCTATATGCAACAGATAGTCTCCGGCTTACATCACAGCTACGATGGTCAGCGTATACCTTCCGTTGTTTTCACCAAGGGCGGTGGACAATGGCTCGAAGCCATTGCCGATATTGGTTGCGATGCGGTCGGCCTTGACTGGACTACCGATCTTGGTAGTGCCCGCAAACGTGTGGGTAACCGAGTTGCCCTGCAAGGCAATATGGATCCGCTAGCCTTGTTCGCTGCACCGGAGGCAGTTGCAGCGGAAGCGCGCAAAGTCCTGGATGCTTATGGCTCCGGACCGGGTCACATTTTCAATCTGGGTCACGGCATCAATCAATACACTCCGCCGGAAAACGTGTCGGTATTAGTCGATACCGTACACGAATACAGCAGCCAACAATCGAAATCATGGGGTGCAGCAAATCCATGCCTAAACCCTTGAATATTTGACTTATGCACAGAATTAAGGTGTCATTATTACTCGATACCGAGTCACAATGATAAAAACCAAAAAATTACCATAAGTAGTTGATTTTAATTTAATACTATTAAATTATCAAAATATTCTCCACAACGGTACAAATCGGGCGGCGGTTTTTGATTCGAAGTCAAGAGCCAATATGCACAAACTTATCCACAGCACGAATAAACCCTAATTACGGCATGGGGTTAAGGGCACAATGAAAAGTGGAGTCGAGATTGTTACGGCAACCTGATGAAACGACATGAGCATTGTTCAGGTGGCACTGGATGTGCCTTTGCCGCGCCTTTTCGATTACCGCCCAGGGGCCAACACCCACCCCGAAATCGGTCGTTGCGTCAGCGTACCCTTTGGTAGCGGGCAGAAAATAGGTCTGATTCTGGGGATTTCCCAAAGCAGCGATCAACTCCCTGAAAAACTCAAACCGGTCAGCCAGATTCTCGACAACATTCCATTGTTGCCTGAAGACTGGTTGGCGCTCTGCAAATTCTGTGCACGTTACTACCAGCATCCTCTGGGTGAGGTGGTGCATTTCGCCCTGCCGCCGCTGCTGCGCCGGGGTAAATTGCCAAGAGCAGTAAAAGACAAACTTGCAGCTGTCGGGGTCGTCCCATCAATCCCTCGATTGCATCCGGAACAGCAAGCAGCAGTCGATTCAATTCTCGCCGCGCGCGGGTTCGAGACCTTCCTCCTGCATGGCATCACCGGCAGCGGCAAGACCGAGGTCTACCTGCATGCCATCGATGCCATGCTCCATGCGGGCAAACAGGCGTTGATGCTGGTACCGGAAATCGCACTCACGCCACAACTGGAGCAACGTGTTGCAGCGCGCTTCCCCTCGGCACATGTTGTCTCGGCACACAGCGGCGTTGCAGACGCTGCCCGTTCACGTGCCTTCCTGAATGCCCTTGAAGGCCGGGCTGACATCGTGCTTGGCACCCGTCTTGCCGTTTTCATGCCACTACCGCGGCTGGGACTGATTGTGATCGATGAAGAGCATGACAGTTCCTTCAAACAGCAGGACGGCCTGCGCTATTCGGCGCGCGATGTCGCCATTTTCCGCGCCAAGCAGATGAACGTACCAGTCGTCCTGGGCTCGGCGACGCCTGCGCTTGAAACCTTCCACCACGCGCGCACGGGCCGCTATCGATTGCTAGAACTGTCACAGCGGGCGGTTGCCGAATCATTGCCGACGGTGAGAACGGTCGACACCCGGCGCGAAAAATTGCAGGGGGGCATGAGCCAGGCGCTATTCGACGCAATTAATTCTCGACTGGAACGGCGCGAGCAAAGCCTGATATTTCTTAACCGCCGCGGTTATGCGCCAGTGCTGGCCTGTCCTGCCTGCGGCTGGATTTCGCATTGCCGGCGCTGTGCCGCCAACCTTGTATTGCACCTCGCCGACAAGCGTATGCGCTGCCATCATTGCGGGCTTGAAGCCGGGATCCCGCATCACTGTCCCGACTGTGGCAACCTTGACATCCATCCCTTTGGCCGGGGGACTCAGCGTCTCGAACAATCACTTGGAGAGCATTTTCCTTCGGCGCGCATTCTTCGTGTCGATCGTGATTCAGCCGACAGCCCAAAAAAATGGCGCGCGCTGCTCGACACCATCCATGCCGGCGAAGCCGATATCCTTGTCGGCACTCAAATGCTGGCCAAGGGACACGATTTCCCGAAGCTCACACTGGTTGGTGTGGTGAGCGCCGATACGGCGCTGTTCGCGGCGGACTTTCGCGCCCCGGAACGTCTTTTCTCGCAGCTTATGCAGGTCGGCGGCCGTAGTGGCCGCGCCGAACTCCATGGCGAAGTGCTGATACAGACCGAAGACCCCGATCATCCGCTTTACCGCGCGCTCGCCGATCACGATTACAAGCGCTTCGCCGCTGCGCAACTCAACGAGCGCGAGCAGGCCGGCTTCCCGCCCTTTACGCACCAGGTCATGCTGCGGGCCGATGCACCCAACATGGCGCAGTCAATTGTTTTTCTCGAACAGGCGCGCACGCTGGCAAATGAGAAAGTACGTGCCGCGCCGGAAATCAACATCTATGACCCGGTGCCGATGCGTCTATCACGTCTGGCGAATCGCGAACGGGCGCAGTTGCTGGTGGAATCAGCGAATCGTCCGCAGCTGCAAAACTTTCTTGCAGACTGGATGGCAGGAATCCGGGCGCTGAAAAGCCCGCGCGACCTGCGCTGGCATGTCGATGTCGACCCGATGGAGTTTTAACGTTTCCTGCGCAGCAGTGCCGGTATGAGTGCCAATGCCGCCAACAGCAACGCTCCGACATTGCCGATGCGAACATAAGGTGTCGCACCGCTGTAGCCCTGCACAGTGACCGTCAGCGCGTCCTCGACAAACGCCGGCAGCGCCGAGCTAACACTGCCATCCGGTTCGATCATTGCCGTCATGCCGGTATTGGTGGCGCGCAGCATCGGCCTTCCGGTTTCAATGGCGCGCATGCGTGCGATTTGCAGATGTTGCGGTTGCGCAAGGGAATGGCCGAACCACGCCGTATTGGAAAGATTGACCAGTAGCGTCGCTTCCGGCAACTGGCGAATGATTTCTTCGCCGAACAAATCCTCATAACAGATATTCAATGCCACTTTAAGATTGGCAACCTCGATCGGCTTTTGCTGCTTTGTCCCGGCACTGAAATCAGTCATCGGGATTTTTACCCAGTCGAAAAACCACGAAAATCCTGGTGGCACGTATTCGCCAAAGGGGACCAGATGTGACTTGGCATAGCTACCATGCGGGCCATCGCGGTTGATTGCCTGCGCAGTATTGGCATAACCGTTATTGCCGGTACGTACTGCCGCGCCCAGCAGCAACTCGTGATCTCCCGCCAATTCTTCCAGATAGTTGCGCGGAATCTGCCCGAACAACAGGGGGATAGCCGTTTCCGGCAGCACAACAAGTTGTGCCGGATGTGCTTGCGCAAGACTACGATAGGTATTGAACGAGAGATCGACGCGAGCCGGATCCCATTTGAGGCTTTGCGGAATGTTGCCCTGAAGCAGGCTCACGCTCACCGCCTCGCCCGTTGCAGTAGTCCATTGCAATTGCTTGAGTGCGGAGCCGGAAGCAAGCAACAGAACTATCAAGATGAGGGATTGCCAACGCCACCAGCCAAAGGCGAGCAGTGCTGCAATCAGCGCCAACACAAAGCCGACGCCATAGCTGCCAAACAACGCTGCATAGCCAGCGAGCGGACTCGGACCGACTTGTGAATATCCCAGCGACAACCAGGGGAAGCCAGTCAGCAGCCAGCCGCGCAACCATTCGCTCAGCATCCATAAACCCGCTACCAGCAATATGTCGCGCCATGCCGAGCCCGCCGCAAGTCGCTTGAAGGCATAACCCGCCAGTGCTGGAAACAGCGCTAACCAGGCACAGAAGAGCAGCGCCGCCGTCGCCGCCAGCGGCAAGGCCATGCCACCAATATCATGCAGGCTGACATAAACCCAGGAAACACCGGTCAGGAAAAACCCCAGCCCCCAGGCAAAACCGAGCAAAGCCGCATAACGTGGTGAGTGTGCACCACGCCAAAGCAGGAACAGTAGCGCCAGCGTGAGAAAGGGCAGCGGAGAAAACTCAAAGGGGGCGAACCCGGCCACCGTCGCCGCACCCAACAGCAGTGCGGCAAGCAATGACTTCTTCATTGCTCCGCTTCGAGTGGAAGGGCGCGCTGGCGATCTACCAGCAGGGTATGCACGCGACGGCTGTCAGCACGCAATACCTTGACGCGCAGATCGCCGATGCTCAGCACCTCGTTGCGCTTGGGCAAGCGACCCAGATGATGAATCACCATGCCGCCAACGGTATCGAAATCATCGTCAGGAAAGGTCGTGGCAAAGGCCTCGTTAAAGTCGTCAATCTCGGTCGTGGCCTTGACGCGAAAGCGCCCGCTGTTATCGCGCACGATATTGTCGGCAGCTTCATCGAAATCGTATTCGTCCTCGATGTCGCCGACAATCTGCTCTAGCACATCTTCAATCGTGACCAGGCCGGCGACACCGCCGTATTCGTCAACGACAATGGCCATGTGGTTGCGGCTGGCGCGGAACTCGCGCAACAGCACGTTGAGGCGTTTGCTTTCCGGCACGAACACGGCCGGCCGCAGGCTGTCGCGCAAATCAAACTCCTTGCCGGCGAAGATGCGGAGCAAATCCTTTGCCAGCAGGATGCCTATTACGTCGTCCTTGTGTTCTCCGATCACGGGAAAACGCGAGTGCGAGGTTTCGATCGCGAATTCGGTGATCCTGTCAACGGCATCATCAATGCAGACCACATCAATCTGAGAACGCGGCACCATGATGTCGCGCACCTGCATGTCTGAAACCTGCATGGCGCCTTCGACAATCGACAGCGCATCGGCATCAAGCAGTTTTCGCTCGAAAGCGCCACGTAAAATGGCCAGCAGTTCTTCGCTGTCCTCTGGTTCACGCATCAGGAACGCGAAAAGGCGTTTCAGCAGTTTGCGGTGAAGCTTGGTGGATTTATTCGGGGAAGGGTCCATATTCAAAATTAGTAGGGGTCGGCAATTCCGAAGCGGGCCAGAATCTCGCGCTCTTTCACTTCCATGCGCTCTGCCTCCCGCTTGCCGGCTTCGTGGTCGTAACCCTGCAAGTGCAGCATACCATGCACGATCATGTGCGCGAAGTGTACCGCGGCGGGCTTATATTGTTCGCGCGATTCGCGCAGCACCACCGGAACGCATAGCACCAGGTCGCCAACAACGGGGTCTGTTTCATAGTGAAAGGACAACACATTGGTCGCATAGTCCTTGCCGCGGAATTCGCGATTCAAGGTTTGGCCTTCCTCGGCATCGACGAAACGCACCGTAACCTGCATCGGGGTTTCGGATGCCGCTCTGGCCCAGCGTCGTATCTGTGGCCGGGACGGTAGCGCCGGATCATTGCAGGCGTATTGCACTGCAAGCGAGAAGCGGTCAGCGTTTTTCTTGGCCATGTTTCTCATAGGCCGAAACGATGCGCGCGACGAGTGGATGCCGCACCACATCGCTCGCGTCGAAATCGGTAAAGGCAATGCCGCGCACTTCGGCAAGTATCTTGCGTGCCTCGATCAAACCACAACGTTGCCCCTTGGCCAGATCAATCTGCGTCACGTCGCCCGTCACCACTGCCTTGGCGCCGATGCCGATGCGCGTGAGGAACATTTTCATCTGCTCCGGCGTAGTGTTCTGCGCCTCGTCGAGAATGATGAAGGAGTGATTCAGGGTGCGCCCGCGCATGTATGCCAATGGGGCTATCTCGATATGACCCTTCTCGAAGGCGCGCGCAACTTTCTCAAAGCCCATCAGATCATAAAGCGCGTCATACAAAGGCCGCAAGTAAGGATCTACTTTTTGTGCCAGATCGCCTGGCAAAAAGCCGAGGCGCTCACCCGCTTCGACCGCTGGTCGTGTCAACACGATGCGCTCGACATGGTCGCGCTCGAAGGCATCCACCGCGCTGGCTACTGCGAGATAGGTTTTGCCAGTACCGGCCGGGCCGATGCCGAAGGTGATGTCGTGTTCCTGTATCTGGCACAGATACCGGGCCTGATGCGCAGTGCGGCCATGCAGGTCAGCCTTGCGCGTGAGCAGGCCGTGCGTTGGCAAATGTGCGTGGGAGAGCATGTCCTTGTTGCGCGTTAGTTCCACCAGACCAAGCTGAACATCGTCGATCGACAGAGGTTGGCCTGACAGTTCATGAAAATGTTCCAAGGCTGCCTTGGCCAATCGCGCTTGGGCTGTGTCGCCTGCAATCCTGCAAGTGTGACCACGGCGGGATATGGTGACATCGAAGGCAGCCTCGATCTGGCGCAGGTTTTCGTCAAGCGGGCCGCACAAATTTGCCAGCCTGGCATTGTCCTGCGGAGCGAGGTTGATGGAGATGGATTTCATTCGATGCTGGCAACTTCCCCGCGCAGGCTATGCGATACCGCGGCAGTAATGGTCACATCGACGTAACTGCCGATCAGTCCTGGCTGGCCAGCGAAGTTGACCACGCGGTTGTTGTCGGTACGTCCCGCCAGTTCGGTGGCATCCTTGCGCGCATGCCCTTCGACCAGAACGCGCTGTACGGTACCCACCATGTTCTGTGAAACGACGAAAGCCATTTCCTCGATGCGCTTCTGCAAGCGCTTCAGGCGTTGTGACTTGATTTCCACCGGCGTGTCATCCGCCAATTCTGCTGCGGGCGTGCCGGGGCGCGGGCTGTAGAGGAAAGAAAAACTCGCGTCGAACACCACGTCCTCGATCAGCTTCATGGTCTTCTCGAAATCATCCTCAGTTTCGCCGGGAAAACCGACGATGAAATCGGAGGACAGCGAAAGGTCGGGCCTGGCTGCACGCAACCTGCGCACGATGGACTTGTATTCGAGCGCTGTATAGCCGCGCTTCATGGCGGCAAGGACGCGATCAGAACCGGATTGCACCGGCAGGTGCAGGTGTGACACCAGTTTGGGTTCGTGCGCATAGATATCGATCAGCCGCTGTGTCATTTCGCGCGGATGCGAGGTGGTAAAGCGGATGCGCTCGATACCGGTCATCTGTGCAATGGCTTCGATCAGGAACGCCAGATCGGCCATGTCTTCAGCATCCGCCATTAACCCCTGGTAAGCATTGACGTTCTGCCCGAGCAGCGTGACTTCATGAACACCCTGCGCGGCCAGCGCAGCAATCTCGCGGAGTACATCATCAAGAGGACGTGACACTTCATCGCCACGCGTATAGGGCACGATGCAGAAAGTGCAGTACTTGGAGCAGCCTTCCATGATTGAGACGAAGGCAGAGGACCCCTCTACTTTAGCTGCCGGCAGCGCGTCAAATTTTTCTATCTCAGGAAAAGAAATATCCACTTGCGACTTGCCGCTGCTGCGCCGTGCGGCGATCAATTGCGGCAGACGGTGAAGGGTCTGCGGGCCGAACACCAAATCAACGTAGGGAGCACGCCTGATGATGACCGCCCCTTCCTGGCTTGCCACACAACCGCCAACACCAATGATCAGATTCGGGTTTTTCTGTTTGAGATGACGCACGCGGCCCAGATCGTGGAACACTTTCTCCTGCGCATTTTCGCGCACCGAACAGGTGTTGTACAAAATGATATCGGCGTCTTCCGGCGTGTCGGTCTTGACCATCTCTTCTCCGACGGCGAGCACATCGGCCATCTTGTCGGAGTCGTATTCGTTCATCTGGCAGCCGAAGGTGCGGATGAACAGTTTTTTCGTCATCGAAACACCACTGTCTTGTTGCCATGCACCAATACACGGTCTTCGAGGTGGTAGCGCAGACCGCGAGCCAGAACGGTCTTCTCGATGTCCTTGCCGTAACGCACCATGTCGTCGACCGAATCGGAATGGTCGATGCGGATCACGTCCTGCTCGATGATCGGGCCCTGATCGAGTTCCTCGGTGACGTAGTGGCAGGTCGCACCGATCAGCTTTACGCCGCGCTGATAAGCCTGATGGTAGGGCCTGGCACCGACGAAGCTGGGCAGAAAGGAATGATGAATGTTGAGAATGCAGCCGGGATAGGCGCGGCACAATTCTGGCGAAAGAATCTGCATGTAGCGCGCCAAAACAATGGTATCCCCTCGCGCTTCGTTGAAAATGCGCGCGCACTCGGCGTATGCAGCCGCCTTGTTGTCCGCATTAACCGGTACATGATGGAACGGGATGCCGTGCCATTCGACGAAGCCGCGCAGATCGTCGTGGTTCGAAATCACACAGGGAATGTCGATATCGAGTTCCTTCGACTGCCAACGCGCCAGCAAATCGTAGAGGCAATGTTCCTGCTTGCTTACCAGCAACACCACGCGCTTCTTCACGGCTGAATCGGAAATACGCAAGTCCATCGCGAACTCCTCCGCAATGGGCTGGATGCGCAGCCGAAATTCGGCCAGATCGAAAGGCAGGGAATCGGCCTTTATCTCGATGCGCATGAAGTAGCGTCCATCGATGTCGTCGGCGTGATAACTCGACTCCAGCATCCAGCCGCCGTGCTCGGCGATGAAACCGGATACGCGGGCGACGATGCCCACCCGGTCGGGACAGGAAGCGGTCAGCGTGTAAAAGCGGCCTTTATGCATGACTATCTAGATACGAGCTGATGCCTTGAGGATTTCTGTCTTGAGTTCCCCATAGTTCATCGTCACCGGGTATTGGGGAAACTCGTGAATCACGTTCTCGGGTGGATGAAACAGGATGCCGGCGTGTGCTTCACCCAACATCGCAGTGTCATTATAGGAATCGCCCGCCGCGATCACCTTGAAATTAAGTTCCTTGAAGCGCTTGACGGCTTCCTTCTTCTGATCCGGCATACGCAGATGGTAATTCACCACAAAGCCATTCGCATCGGCATCAAGCTTGTGGCAAAACAACGTCGGCATGCCCAGTTGCGCCATCAGCGGCATGGCAAACTCGTAAAAAGTGTCGGAGAGGATGATGACCTGGAACTGTGTGCGCAGGTCGTCGAGAAAATCCCTGGCGCCGGTCATCGGCCCCATCTCGGAAATCACCTTCTGGATGTCGGGCAGGCCGAGCTTGTGCTGACGCAGCAGGCCGAGCCGGCCGCTCATCAGCTTGTCGTAATCCGGCTCGTCGCGCGTGGTGCGACGCAATTCGGGAATGCCCGTGCGATCGGCGAATTCGATCCAGATTTCGGGGACCAGCACGCCTTCAAGGTCGAGACATACAAGTTGCACGGACAAGCTCCTGCCGGAAGCGGAAAGCCGCAATTTTACGCGAATGCATGCGTTCGCTTACAACAAGGCCGCTTCGTGCCCTAAACGGACATTAGGATTTTCCGGTAGCGGACGAATCTGAATGGACAATTACCTTTTGCTAGGCAGGCAGTTGGAAGCCTTTTATACGAAACATTCGCAGGCAGGTCCCAGAAATAACAGGGTCATATAAGGTGCCGCATCCGCGTTCAATTTCGGCTAGAGCCGTCTCTATCCCCAATCCGGGCCGATAGGGCCGGTGCGAAGACATCGCCTCTACCACATCCGCCACCGCCATGATGCGGGCTTCGAGCAGGATTGCCTCGCCCTTGAGACCCTGCGGATAGCCGCTGCCGTCCATGCGCTCATGGTGCTGCAACGCGACCTGTGCAACCGGCCAGGGCCATTCCACGCTCTCCAACACGTCATATCCTGCCTGGGGATGTCCCTGGACCAGCTGATATTCAATTGGGCTCAGCTTGCCTGGCTTGGAGAGGATTTCCGCCGGAATGTTGATTTTGCCGACGTCATGCAGATGGCCGGCGACTCGCAGTCCCTCCAGCTGGTTGTCGTCAAAACCGAGCTCGGCACCAACAGCAACTGCAATCTCGGCCACACGCCTTTCGTGGCCTGTAGTGTAAGGGTCGCGCATCTCACTTATGGTAGTCGCCACTTTTACGGTACTCATGAATGCGGTTTTGAGTTGCTCCATGTAAAGTTGTATCTTCTCTTGGGCGCGCTTTTTCTCAGAGATGTCTTGCAATATGCCGATGATTGCAGGTCGACCTCGGTAGGTGGCGCTGCTGCCTTGCACGCCCACATCAAACTTGGAGCCGTCCTTGCGCAGGGCAGTGAATTCGTAGGCGATATTTGTCGCCTTGCCTTCGAGGCGCCGGCGCATATTTTCGGCGACAGTGCAGCGGTCCTTTTCATGAACAGTCAATAAAGGGTCAATGCCTATTAACTCGTCCGCAGAGTTATAGGCAAATATCTCGGCGAAACGCGGATTCACGTAGGCAAATTTACCGTCCTGAATAATGTAGATACCGGTAATTGACTGCTCAACCAGGCCGCGGAACTGCTCTTCTGCATCGCGCAACGCATCCAATGCCAGCTTGCGCTCGGTGACGTCAGAGAATTGCCCTAGCAGACAGTCTGCGCCACCAAATAGAACGTGAGCTGCCTTGATGTCTGCGTAAATTACAGAGCCATCTTTGCGTTTTACTGGCATGTCTGTGGCTATTTGAATTTCTCCGCGTAGTTGCCTCTGGAATTGCTCTAGTACATATGGTAAATCCTGCTCTGGGTGTATATCCGAGACACCAAAGTGTACGATTTCATCGGGCCTATAGCCGAGCATGCGACATATTGCCGGGTTCCCAGCCAGGAATTTCCTTGTTCCAAGTTCTGCAACCAGAATGCCGTCGACCGCATTATCGAAAATCACACGGAGCTTTTCCTCCGACTCGCGCAACGCATCCTCGGCCTGCTTGCGCTCCGTCATGTCACGCACCAGAGACAGGACGCAATCCCGCCCTTGCACGCTAAACTTCTGGACACGGATTTCCACAGGTATGCGCCGCCCGTCCTTGGCTAGGTGGGCCTGTTCAAAAATCACAGACTCTCCGGCCAGGACACGCAGACTCATGGAATTGACATCTACCCCCGTATCGGGCGCATCGATATCCAGTGGTGACATTTGGAGCAGTTCATCGCGAGTGTAGCCAAGACGCTCGCACGCAACGCTATTGACCTCAAGAAATCGCCCCGGCGGTCCGTCTTCCCGCACTTCGTGAACGAACACAGCATCTCCAATTGCATTGAACAGGGTATGGTAGTGGTACTCCCCGCCAAGGATATTGTGCCCTTTCTGCTCAGCATTCATCATGGAACCCCAATCGAAGCCAAACGCAACTTTTTCATATAATCATCTTGACACTATGCAAATTGCGAGCTTACACGAACGGACCCTTATTGGTCGTTAAACGCCAATTAGACTGCCGAGAGCGTAGCTAGCGGTTGATGAGAGATGCTGCATTCGCTGCGAGCCATATGACCACCAACATAAGAAGAATGAAGACAGGAACTCCCAATGCGATACGGGCAGCACTTGATAGGCGACTGAAGTCGGATGTCGTTTTAGCTATGTACATTGCGGGACGTTGTTGCTCAATTACGGTAGTAGCGAACTATAGAACTTTCACCTGTGATGCCATAAAACAGGAAGAAGCCGCCCACCAATATAAATATGCCCACGTCTCTATACAAGCCAAATATATTCTGCCCGTGAACAATCGACACCAAGTTTGCAATAGCCGTGGCTATTAAGCCAACTCCCAACACTGCGCCTGCACATCGAAGGGCTATAAGAACAAACTTATTCCTTTTGTGCATCAGAGGTCCTTAACGAAGGTATAGGAGAGGGTATTTATGATAACCCCATCCTGCTCTAGCAAAATGGAATGGCAACTCAAACTGTCCCTTGCTGGTCGGTTTCTGCCTGATTATTCATGTTGGACGAGAACGCTTCTTTGCCGCGTACATGAGCATGTCAGACCGGCGCACCAACTCTTCTATAGATTCGTGCTGGTCAAACTCTGCGATACCAATACTAAGGCTTACTACAGGGCAGCCCTGCTTAGGTATCCATTCTTCGGCCCAGTGTTTATCAAATGATGCCTTTAGCCGGCGCCCGATGACTTGAGCTTCCTCTCTAGGGGTATCAAGTAGCAGCACCATGAACTCGTCACCGCCATAACGAAACGCCATATCAGTCTTGCGCAGCTCACTCAGCATGGTTTGAGCGGTGAGGCGCAGAGCGTTGTCGCCCTCCAGGTGGCCGAGTACATCGTTAACCTGTTTGAAGTTGTCCAAGTCAATGCAAATCAGGTTCAAGGGACGGAGGTGGCGCTTGGCGCGTTCTAGCTCCGTTTCTAGAACCGAAATAAAATGTCGCTGATTGTGCAACCCCGTCAGATTGTCGGTAACTGACAATTGCTTGAGCTTCACCTCAAGCTGCTTGGTTTCGGTCAAGTCGTGAAAAAAACCGATGCCACCTACTTCCTCGCCATCGCGCATGATTAGCTTAGCCGACAGTCGAATGTCAATAACACGACCACCCTTGGAGGCTAACTGAGTCTCATAGCCCTGAATATTTTTATCTGCGCTTGCATAAATCTTCTTTTTAACATCGCGTGCTAGGCTGGCCGTAGCATAAACCTGCGTGATGTGAAGACGTTCTATCACCTCTTCGCCGCTGTAACCCAGCAGCTGTTCAGCAGCTTTGTTGAACAAAACAATGACGCCGGCTCGGTTCACCGCAATAATCGGGTCTGGACTCAGCGAAACCAGTTCTTGAAGGTTTGCTGCTATGAGAGGAAGGGGTTGCTCAGGCACTTTATTGTTCTCTATTAAGGAGCTATTGGAGCACTCGATAAATTTATGTGCATCTTGGCATTATTCAAATTGGAAGGCAACTTAAAATGTCGCTTCATGGCCGACAGCAGGCTAGGACGATAAAGTCTCCAGTGCTTCCTGAGTTTGCAGCCAGCGCCCCTCGGCGGTTTCTATCGATTGCGCGATATCCGTCTGACGCTTGAGCAGTTGTTCCAGTAGCGAGCGATCCGGATTCGTATACAGCGCCGGATCGGCGATGCGCGTATCTAGCAGCGCTACAACGCCCAGGCGGTGGTCGATACCGACTCGATGCTGATCCTCGCCTCGCACGTCACCCAGGCGACTAACGACAAGGAACAGGTCGAGCCGATGGTGGCAAAGATGCAAGCGAATCCCGAAGGACTGAATCAACTTGACACTCTCCTGGCGGATACGGGTTACTTCAGCCAGAAGAACGTCGAAGCCTGCATCAAGGCCAAGATCACGCCGCTGATTGCGGTCAAGCGCGATGCGCACCATCCGGTGTGGCGAGAGCGTTTCACCGAACCAGTGCCACTGGACGCAGACGCGTCACCCGTCGATGCGATGAAGCATGCACTCAAGACCAAGCCCGGCCGTGCGGCCTATGCCCTACGCAAGCAAACCGTGGAACCGGTGTTCGGCATCATCAAGTCGGTGATGGGCTTCTGTCAGTTCCTGTTACGTGGCATGGAGAATGTTCAGACCGAATGGACGCTGGTGTGCCTGGCATGGAATTTGAAACGCATGGCCGTATTGCGCCCACAGTAAGGAAATCGGGAGGGATTCGTGCGTCTTTTATCCAAAACAGATTGTTTCGGGCCAATTTCGGCCCATTTCAACGGCCTCCGCCGGATTAAGCCCGACAGGCTGCTAGGTCAAGACATAAGAGTTGCACGGACAAACTCCTGCCGGGGCGGAAATGCGTAACTTAACGAGAAGCGCCCCTCGCACGTATAGGCATGGCGAAGTTTGCGAATATCGCCAAGGCACATGTTAAAACGTCTATCGCATACTTGAGCCCAGATTTTCTTGATTGCAATCAAGGAATGAGAAAGACCACCCGGGCTATAAATGCCAATTACTTTTTTGTACTACCTTGGGGGCTCACATGAAATCTGTAATCAAGGGATTGGCGATGATCCTGTCCGTGTTCGCTTTGACCACGGCAAATGCTGCTACAGCCGCTCCGGCAAAATCAAAACAGGATGCCCAGATCGGGCAGCTTTGCATCACTTGCCACGCCGAGCAAAGTCCGGGACTGGTCACGGAATGGAAAAAGAGTCGCCACGCCAGCAACAAAAACAAGGTGGATTGTTACGATTGCCACAAGGGCAAGGAGGGTGACAAGGGAGTTGTCAGCCATATGGAAGACAAGTCCGGCAAGCCACTGTTCATCACTACCATCGTTTCGCCCAAGACCTGCGCCCGCTGCCATGAGAAGGAAGTTGCTCAGCAACAGCGCTCTCACCATGCCAAGGCAGGGGAGATTCTCGCTTCACTGGACAACATCATGGGCGAAGTCATCGGTGGCCCGGCTGCGGTAAACGCCGGTTGCCGGCAGTGCCATGGCGGCAAGGTGGAGTTGAACTCTGCCGGCGAGGCCACTCCCGAAACTTGGCCCAACACCGGCATCGGCCGGGTGAATCCGGATGGCAGCCGTGGTTCCTGCTCGGCCTGTCATGCGCGGCACAGTTTCTCTTCCGCTCAGGCACGTACGCCCGACACCTGCGGCAAGTGCCACCTCGGCCCGGATCATCCGCAAAAGGAAATCTACGAAGAATCCAAGCACGGCATCCTTTTCAAGGCGAAGATCAACGAGATGAATCTGGATTCAAAGAAATGGGTTGCCGGTGTGGATTACTCTGCCGCACCCACCTGCTCCACCTGTCACATGGGTGCGACCCGAACCCAAGGCGTCACCCATGATGTCGGCGAGCGGATTTCCTGGACACTGCGTCCGCCCATCTCCACCAAGCTCAACATGGTGCGACTGGCCAACGGCGACGAGTTCGATCAGCCAGAAAGCAAACCGCTGCCCAAGATCGGTGATGAGGTCAAGGGTTCAAAAGTGACCGAGATCCTGACTTGGCAAGACCGGCGCAACCAGATGAAGGATGTGTGTTCCGCCTGCCACGGTTCCAGCGTCATCAATGGCCACTACAAGCAGTTCGACGACGTAGTGGATCTCTACAACGACAAGTTCGCCAAGCCCATTGCCGCCGCCATGAAGGAATTGCAGGAAAAGGGCTATATCACTGCCGCGCCCTTCGACGACAAGATCGAATGGACCTGGTGGGAAATCTGGCATCACGAAGGACGCCGCGCGCGCCATGGCGCCTCGATGAACGGGCCGGACTACACCTGGTGGCATGGCATGTACGAAGTAGCGCAGCACACCTACTTCAAATGGATCCCGGAAATGCGCGAAGCTGTGCTGAAGAAGGACGGCAACGAGAAATATGCCGAAGAGATCCTGAACAAGTACTTCAAGCCCATTGACGGTCACGACTGGTATTTCAATGGCATCAGCAAGGATGCCATTGAGAAGGTACGCAAGGGCTTCGAAGAGCGCTATGGCAAGGGCTCGATGAAGTAAATCGCCAGACAGGCCCCCGCGGAAATCGGGGGCCTTTGCCTTTCAAGGAAACCCTATGAGCTTTAAGACTGAAATTGTTTCACTCGCCTTTGTTGCAAGCTTGCTTGCATCAAGCGTCTGGGCGGCAGACCCTGTTGATATTGACTTCGTTACCCAAGGCGACAAGCAGTGGGCGGAAGGCAGGATCGAAGATGCGCGCAAGAGCTTTGAGCAAGCGATAGCAGCTAATCCCGGTTCGATAGATGCCCACATGAAGTTGGGTGGTTTGCAGCTTTCCAACAGCAACAACACTGCGGCGATCCAGACCTACCAACGTGCCATAAGTTTGGACAGAGACAGCGCCAAGGCGTGGATGGGGCTGGGCTGGGCTTATCTTCACAGCGGACAGCGCGAACTGTCGAAAGCGGCTTTTGACGAGGCAGTTCGGGTCGATCCCAGCCGCAAGGCGCAACTGGCCGGCCTGATGGACAAGATAGCCAAGTAAGCTGCCCCTACTGTAGCAAGGTTTCCAGCGCTTCCTGAGTTTGCAGCCAGCGCCCTTCGGCGGTTTCAATCGATTGCGCGAGCTCGGCCTGGCGCTTGAGCAGTTGTTCGAGCAGGATGCGATCCGGATTCGTATACAGCGCCGGATCGGCGATGCGCGTATCTAGCAGCGCTTTCTCCTTTTGCCAGCCGGCGACCTGCCTTTCCAGTTTCTCGGCTTCCTTGCGCAAGTTGCGCTGTTCGGCAATGGCTTTGTCAGTGAGGGTCGGTGCCGCCTCGCGGCGCGCAGGTTTTTCTTGTGCCGTCGTCTTTAGTTCGTTCCTCAGATCGCTTTTTTGCGTCGCCAGCAGTTTTGCGTAGTCGTCGAGGTCGCCGTCGAAAATCTGCGCCTTGCCGTTGCCGACCAGATACAGCGTATCGGCGGTGGTGCGCAGCAAGTGGCGGTCATGCGAAACGAGAATCACGCCGGCATCGGTTTCCTGCAGGGCAAGCGTCAGCGCTTCGCGCATTTCGAGGTCGAGGTGGTTGGTTGGTTCGTCGAGCAGCAGCAGGTTGGGCCGTTGCCAGATCAGGATCGCCAGGGCGAGGCGCGATTTTTCGCCGCCCGAAAAGCGTCCGCATGGCGATTCGGACATGGCACCACGGAAATCGAAACCACCGAGAAAGTCGCGCAAGTCCTGCTCGCGCGCGCGACCGCCCAGGTCGCGCTCTAGGCGGATCATGTGTTGCAGGGGCGATTCGTCGGGCCGCAACTGTTCGAGCTGGTGCTGGGCAAAATAGCCAATGGCGAGTCCCTTGCCTTCGAGACGCTCGCCCGCGAGCGGTGCCAGTTCGCCGGCCAGCAGTTTCACCAGCGTCGACTTGCCGGCGCCGTTGGCGCCCAGCAACGCGATGCGCTCGCCGGGACGGATGGTGAGCTGGATGTTGTCGAGGATATGCGTGCTGCCATAGCCTGCCGATGCTTGATGCACGGTGAGCAGCGGATCCGGGCTTGACTTCGGATCGCGAAAGCGAAATGTAAACGGCGTATCGACGTGCGCGGCGGCTACCTCTTCCATGCGTGCCAGCGCCTTGATGCGGCTTTGCGCCTGACGTGCCTTGGTGGCCTTGGCACGGAAGCGCTCGATGTAGCTATGCAGGTGCGCGATCTCGCGCTGCTGCTTTTCGTACATGCCCTGCTGCAGGGCGAGGCGTTCGGCACGCGTGCGTTCGAAAGTGGTGTAGTTGCCGCTATACAGCCTGATCTGGTTCTGTTCGAGGCTAAGTACGTGATCGGCAATCGCATCGAGGAAATCGCGGTCATGCGAAATCAGCAGCAGCGTGCCCTGATAGCGCTTGAGCCAGCCTTCGAGCCAGAGCACGGCATCGAGGTCGAGGTGGTTGGTCGGCTCGTCAAGCAGCAGCAGGTCGGAGCGGCACATCAGCGCTCGCGCCAGATTGAGGCGCACACGCCAGCCGCCGGAAAACTCTGCCACGGCGCGCGTAAAGTCGGCATCGGAAAAGCCTAGGCCATGCATCAAGGCCGCAGCGCGGGAGTTGGCCGCGTAGCCGTCGATCTCGCCATAGCGCGCATGCAGGGAGCCGATACGTTCGCCGAAATGCGCTTCGTCATGGGTTTCTTCTGCCACGGCGAGATCGCGCTCGATCTGGCGCAATTCAATATCGCCGTCGAGCACGAATTCCAGCGCCGCATCCGGCAGGGCCGGCGTTTCCTGTGCCACATGGGCGATGGTCCAGCTGCGCGGAAATTCCAGATCGCCGGCTTCGATGTGCAGTTCGCCGCGCAGCAGGGCGAAGAACGATGACTTGCCTGAGCCATTGGCGCCAGTGAGGCCGACTTTCCAGCCCGGATGCAGTTGCAGGCTGGCGCCTTCGGCCAGCACGCGGCTGCCTCGGCCGAAGGAGAGATTGCGCAGGAGGATCATGCGCTATTCAATACCCTGGCTCGCCAGGTATTCCTCATACGTGCCGCGGTAATCGACGATGCTGTGATCCTCGCGAATTTCGATAATGCGCGTTGCCAGCGAGGATACGAACTCGCGGTCGTGGGAGACGAAGATCAAGGTGCCGGGGAATTTTTCCAGGCCGGTATTCAATGACTCGATGGATTCCATGTCGAGGTGGTTGGTCGGCTCATCCATCAGCAAGACGTTGCGGCGCAGGAGCATCAGCTTGCCAAACAATATGCGGCCCTGCTCGCCGCCGGAGATGACCTTGACCGATTTCCTCACTTCGTCGCCCGAAAACAGCAGGCGGCCAAGCGTGCCACGAATCAGGGTCTCGACATCACCACCGTCGTAACCGCCTTCGCGCACCCATTGCTTGATCCAGTCAGTGAGTGCTTCGCCCCCAACAAAATCGTCGGCGTGATCCTGCGCAAAGTAGCCAGTCCGGGCTTTTTCGGCCCACTTCACCGTGCCGTGCTGCGGCGTCAGGCCGCCCAGTGCGGCACCAGCCATGAGGCGCAGCAGCGTAGTCTTGCCGATGCCGTTCTCGCCGATGATGGCCACCTTGTCACCAGCATCGATGGTGATGCCAAAATTCTTGATGATCGGCAACTTGGGATCGTAGCCGAAGGTGAGCTTCTCAACCTCGACGGCGTGGCGATGCAGTTTATCCTTCTCGTCGTACTCGAAGCGGATCCACGGATACTGACGCGAGGACGGCTTCATGTCCTCGACCTTGATCTTCTCGATCTGCTTGGCACGGCTGGTAGCCTGGCGTGCCTTCGACTTGTTGGCGGAGAAGCGGCGCACAAACTCCTGCAACTCGGCGACTTTTTCCTTGGCCCTGGCATTGTCCTTGGTCAGCTGCGCGCGCGCCTGGGTCGATGCCTCCATGTAGTCGTCGTAATTGCCCGGATAAACCTGGATGCGACCGTAATCCAGATCGGCCATGTGCGTACACACCTGATTCAGGAAGTGGCGATCATGGGAGATGATGATCATGCTGCTGTTGCGCTCGTTGAGCACATTCTCGAGCCAGCGGATGGTGTTGATGTCGAGGTTGTTGGTCGGTTCGTCGAGCAGCAGGATGTCGGGGTTGGCAAACAACGCCTGACAGAGCAGTACGCGCAGCTTCCAGCCTGGCGCCACTTCACGCATCGGACCATCGTGCTGTTCGGTGGGAATGCCGACCCCGTGCAGCAATTCGCCGGCGCGCGCTTCTGCTGTGTAGCCGTCGTATTCGGCGAACTTGCCTTCCAGTTCTGCCGCGTGCATGTAGTCTTCTTCGCTCGCCTCCGGGTTGGCATAGATGGCATCCTTTTCCTGCATGCAGGCCCACATCTCGGCATGGCCCATCAGGATCAAATCGAGCACACGTACATCTTCGTACCCGAACTGGTCCTGCCTGAGGAAGGCCATGCGCTCGCCGGTATCAAGCGAGACATTGCCGGCTGACGGCTCCAGCAGGCCGGCGAGGATCTTCATGAACGTGGTCTTGCCCGAACCGTTGGCACCGATCAGGCCGTAACGGTTGCCCTCGCCAAATTTAACGGAAACGTTCTCGAACAGGGGCTTGGCCCCGAACTGCATGGTGATATTGGAAGCAACGAGCATGGCGACTAGCGAAAGAAGGCTTTTTTGCAAAGACGCAATTTTACGGGGAAAATAGCAGCACTTAGCGCTAAATGCCGCTTGCGCGCTCATTGAACCGCGATTCGTCGTGTCGGCCTCTTTAAAATAGCCGGCTTGTGGCCCCCCTTTCTGCAAACCATTCCCATCAGGAACTGCCCATGCTGACCTGCCGCCATTTACTTCTGTTGCCGCTTGTTTTTTCCGTCTTTCTGCCTGCACCTTCAATCGCGGATACCGTGGTCGTGAGCAGTGGCGAGCGCCTCGGCGGCAAGATTCTGCACAAGGGAAAGAATACGCTGACGCTACAGACCGACTATGCCGGGAAAATCAAGATCCAATGGGACAAGATCGTATCGATCACGACCGATGAACCGGTAATCATTCAGCTCGATGGCGTCGACCAGCCTCTCAAGGCGATTCTCAATGATGGGGGCGATTCCGACCGTATTGCATTGGCCCATTACGACGATAAAACAGAAATGAGGGAGGTAAAAAACATCCCCCTCGCTCATATTCTCTATATCAACCCGAACCCTGATGAGACTCCCAACGGCATTGCCTACAAGGGCCGTGTCAATCTGGCGCTGACCAATACGTCCGGCAACAGCAGTAGCAGTTCGCTCCTCGCCGAAACCGAATTCAAGGCCCGTGCCAGGAGTTTCCGCTACGGCATCAATGCACGGGGCAGTCGCGGCGAAACCTCCGGCGAAGTGACCAGCTCGAACTGGCTGGTGGCCGGGAACTACGATCACTTTCTCGATCCGGGGCACTTCCTCTATGGCCGGGCATCGGTGGAGCGCGACATCTTCAAGGATATCGGCCAGCGCTATGTCGTGGGCGGCGGTTACGGCCTGCAACTGATCGACAGGGAGCGGACACAACTTTCCGTCCGCAGCGGGCTCGATTACGTGGTGACAAATCACATCAGTGACGGCAGCGAAGGCAACCCGTCGCTCGGCTGGGGCGTGAAATTCACACATCGACTGGAAGCCTATCCCGTCGAGGTTTTCCACGATCAGGACGGCTTTTTGAATGTGAACGATACCAATGAAATCACCCTGCGCACCCGCAGTGGCCTGCGTGTGCCGCTCATGGCAGGCCTCACGGCAACTTCCCAGATCAATGTCGACTGGGAACACCAACCTGCTCCGGGCAGGAAATCGACTGATTCGGTGCTGCTGCTGGGTCTGGGTTACGAGTGGTAACCGCTCGGTCACAAGACCAGATGCATCCCTGTGCCGTGCACATGGGGCGAAGCTGCATCAAGCGCTATTCGGATGACGTAAACTCCGGGCATGGAAACTACGAATCCCCTTGATATCGCCTTTCGCGGTCAGGTATTTACCCCCCCCGAAGTGGTGGAACGCATGCTCGCCCTGCGCCGCAACCAGGGCCGGGTGCTGGAACCAGCCTGCGGCGACGGCGCTTTCTCTTCTTGCCTGCCGGATTGTGTTGCCATAGAAGTCGATCCCGCGATATCCCCACCCTATGCGCAGGTGCTCGATTTCTTTGCCTACCCCGAGTCGGAGCTATTCGACACCATCATCGGCAACCCGCCCTATGTAAAGGCGCGCGACATCCTGCCCGACACGCGCAAGCGCCTTGACTCGCGATTGCTCAACGGTCATTCCAACCTCAGCCTGCATTTCATCGAGAAATGCGTGCGCCATCTCAAGCCCGGCGGCGAGTTGATCTTCATCACGCCGCGCGACTTTCTTAAAGCCACCGGCGCGGCGCAACTCAATACCTGGCTGTTCGAGCAGGGCACCATCACCGACTTCGAAGATCTCGGCGACGCGCGTATCTTTGCCGCTGCCACGCCGAATTGCGCGATCTGGCGCTTCGAGAAAGGCAATCTCTCGCATCGCACCAACAATGGTCGACGCATGACCTTGTGTGGCGGGCAGTTGCTGTTCGCTCGCGGCATTTACAGCATACCTCTGGCCAACGTATTCAGCGTCCGGGTCGGCGCAGTGTCGGGCGCCGACGATATCTTCACCAATGCTGTACTGGGCAATGCCGATTTTGTCTGCTCGAAAACAGCCGCAACGGGCGAGCTGCGGCGCATGATTTTTGATCTGCCACTGCCCGAGCTTGAGGCACACAAAGAGAGGTTGCTGGCGCGGCGCGTCACCAAATTCGATGAAAACAACTGGTGGAAGTGGGGTCGCCTTCACCATATCTCCGATGCGCCGCGCATCTATGTCAACCACAAGACGCGTAATTTGCAGCCTTTCTTCCTCAACGATTGCAGGAACTATGATGGCTCGGTACTCGCCCTGTTCCCGCATAAGAAGACATTGGACCCGACCGCGATGCAACAACTCACGGCGCTGCTCAATGACGTTGACTGGGCCGAGCTTGGCTTTATTTGCGACGGACGCTATTTGTTCTCGCAACGCAGCCTCGAACAGTCGCCGCTGCCCGAGTGCTTTGCGCCATTTGCCGTTCATTTCTAGTTAATGGGGCTGGTGTAACATCGGCCCCGGTTTCCCTCTGGCTATCCCTTCATGGTTCCCCATCTCACCACTGCACTAACTGGCCCGCTGCTTGATCTGGAGAAGCGCTTCATCGACAGCGGCGCCGAGATCGAACAATGGCTGCGTCGGCAGTGGCAGGAACATTCGCCGCTGTTCTACGCTTCGGTGGACTTGCGCAACTCCGGCTTTAAACTGGCGCCGGTCGATACCAACCTGTTCCCCGGTGGCTTCAATAATCTCAATCCGGAATTTCTGCAGCTCTGCGTGCAGGCGACGATGGTGGCGATCGAGAAAATCTGCCCCAATGCAAAAGACCTGCTGCTGATCCCGGAGAACCATACCCGCAACCAGTATTATTTGCAAAACGTCGCACGGTTGGCTTCGATCCTGCGCCACACCGGCCTCAATGTGCGCATAGGTTCGCTGTTGCCCGACATCAGCAGCGCGACCACGCTGAACCTCGACGATGGCCAGACCCTGATGCTGGAACCGTTGCAACGCATCGGCCTGGGCGGCAGCCGCCTAGGCCTTGATGGCTTCGATCCCTGCGCGATCCTGCTCAACAACGATCTCTCCTCAGGCGTGCCGGAGATATTGAAGAACATTGACGATCAGTTCCTGCTCCCGCCGCTGCATGCCGGTTGGCATGTGCGGCGCAAGTCGAGGCATTTCCAGGCCTACAGCGAAGTGGCAAGTGACTTCGCAGCTTATCTCAGCATTGATCCATGGTTGATCGATCCGCTGTTCGGCGTCTGCGGCGAAATCAATTTTCAGGAGCATGCCGGCGAGGAATGCCTGGCCGCGAACGTTGACATGTTGCTGGCGCGCATCCGCACCAAGTACCTCGAATATGGCGTCAGGGATCAGCCCTTCGTCATCGTCAAGGCCGATGCCGGCACCTACGGCATGGGCATCATGACCGTGCGAGACGCGAGCGAAGTCAAGGGACTGAATCGCCGTCAGCGCAACAAGATGGCAGTAGCGAAAGAGGGGCAACAGGTCACAGAAGCCATCATTCAGGAAGGTGTTCCCACCTTTGAAACCGTCGATGGAGTGGTTGCTGAACCGGTGATTTACATGATCGACCGCTACGTTGTCGGCGGTTTCTACCGGGTCAACGATGCGCGTGGCCGTGATGAAAACCTGAATGCGCCGGGCATGCACTTCAAGCCACTCGCCTTCGAAACCGGCTGTCAGTTGCCCGACAGCGGCCAGGCGCCCGATGCGCCGCCCAACCGCTTTTACGCTTATGGCGTGGTGGCGCGCTTGGCGCTGCTGGCCGCCGCCATCGAACTTGAGCGCGCTGCACCCGTTGTTGCCTAGCACCTTTTCCGCAGACGGCCAGCACCGTTATTCTGAGAGGTATTTATGATCGGTCTGTTTCTCATCACGCACACGACTTACGGCGAATCGCTGATCCAGTGCGCCTGTCACGTGCTCAACAAGCGGCCTCCACAAGTAGCGCAACTAGGCGTTGCAGTGCAGGATGATCCCCTCGACCTGCTGCCGCTGGCGCGCGACATGATCAAACTTGTGGATTCCGGCGAGGGGGTGCTGATCATGACCGATGTCTACGGCGCAACGCCCGCCAACATAGCGATGAAGCTGCTGGAACCGGGGCGCATCGAGGGTCTCGCCGGCGTCAACCTGCCGATGCTGATACGTGCGCTAACCTACCGCGACAAGGACATGGAAACACTGGTAACGCGAGCCACCACCGGTGGTCGTGATGGCATCGTCAACATGTTGAAGCATTAGCGTCAGAGACAGTCCTCTTTACGCGGCTGATATAAAGGCCGCTGGATTCTCAACACGTCAACAACTGTCGCTCCAATAGCTGGTTTCCTCATCCTGGTGGTTCGCGTTCCTCGCTTACGACAACCCCTTCAATGATTTCGCCGTCAACCTGGTCGCTACTTGACGACGCATCCATCGGTTCGTGTTGAGCCATGTAATCCATCTGCGCCTGAAGGTGTTTGCGTAACGCTCGTGTTTTCCACCACCAATAGCCAAAGACCAGCAGCCCGACAACAGCGATAGCGGCAAGGATAATCAGCGAGAAGAAGAACCCGGCTACCAGCAACACGACACCCCCAATCATTGCAAACAGGGTGCCGAGCAGACCTCGGGCAGGTACGGGTGTTTTGTTGTCGAGCCGATTGTGCATCCGCAATGGGTCTCCGTCGAGCTTCATTTAAAGAACCGCAATGTCACGGTTGCATTTTTGAACGTTCTTCTCCTGGCGCCCGCATAGTCAAAACGACAGGTTACGCTCGCTGCGAGCGCACCATTTGCATGGCCGACGAGATCAGAGCCGACACCTCAGTCATGTTGCTGGGGACAATGAGGGTTGTAGTGGCATCCTCTGCCACTCTGGAATAGGCTTCTACTGCTTTTTCGGCAACCTTCAATTGCACAGCGTCGCTGCCGCCGGGTTGGCTGATGGCCGCGGCAATTCGCTCGATTGCCTGGGCAGTGGCTTCGGCAACTGCGGTGATTGACTGTGCTTCGCCCTGGGCCTTGTTGATGACAGCCTGCTTTTCACCCTCGGAGCGGGCGATGAATGCCTCGCGCTCGCCAGTGGCGATGTTGATCTGTTCCTGGCGGCGACCTTCCGAGGCAGCAATCAGCGCACGCTTTTCGCGCTCGGCGGTAATTTGCTGCTGCATGGCATGCAGAATTTCCTTGGGAGGCGTCAGATCCTTGATCTCATAGCGCAATACTTTGACGCCCCAGTTCAGGGCAGCTTCGTCAATGGCCTGGACGACCTGGGCGTTGATGATGTCACGCTCTTCAAATGTCTTGTCCAGTTCCAGCTTGCCGATGACAGAACGCAGCGAGGTCTGCGCCAACTGCGAAATCGCCATGATGTAGTTGCTGGAACCATAGCTGGCGCGCATGGCATCCGTCACCTGAAAATACAGAATGCCGTCCACCTGCAACTGGGTATTGTCACGCGTGATGCAGACCTGGCTGGGGATATCCAGCGGAACTTCCTTGAGCAGATGCTTGTAGGCAACCTGGTCCACAAAAGGCACCAGAAAACTCAGCCCTGGCGTCAATGTGCATCTGTATTTCCCGAGGCGCTCGACGACCCAGGCGTGCTGCTGAGGCACCACTTTTATCGAACGTGAGATGAATAACGCTGCGACCACAAACAGGATGACTGCTATTTCCATTTTATTCTCCGGTTATTCATTCAAAAATATTCACAACTTCTTTACGACAAGACGGCTGCCTACCACTTCCACTATGCGGTGAGCACCAGGAGACGGCGTGGCGCCTTCGAGGAGTGACACCTTCCAGTTGGCACCGCGATATTTCACCGTGCTTGTACCTTCGGCATCCCACACATCAACCTGGACGGTCTCCCCGACATCCAGATTCTCATGGTTGCCCCCGGCCGGGGCAGTGGGCGTTGATTTCCGGTAGTGACGCAAGGCGATGACGGAGCCACCGCCGAAGATGGCTGCTACCGTCACCTGAAGTGGAACGGTGACGCCAACATGGGCTGCAATGGCTGCTGCAATCATCCCCACTGACAGCATCAACAGGTAAAACGTTCCGCTCACCAGCTCGAGGGCTACCATCCCTCCTGCAAGTACCCACCAGATCGTTGATTCAGCCATAACTTGCTCCTAAACGAAAACTGGATTGAGACAGAAGTGTACCCGCCTTATGAAAAAAGGTCGGATTCATGTCTGCATGTGCGCCATGGCTATGACGCGAAGTTGCTGCGCCGCGGAATTACTCGTAAAAACAACACCACGCGAATACCGCGCTGATCGCTGGAGTGGCAAATCAACCGTCCAGATTGACAGCTTTCACCAGTTGTACCAGAGTGGCATTCGCTTCGTCGTTATTCGCCAGGCAGGCTCCGGCAGCCTCATGGTTACCGCCGCCGTATTTCAGCCTTGGAGCGCCGATGTCAGTATTTGATGAGTGGACTTGAAAATTACTCCTGCCTATACGGGAAGTGTCGCGACGCGGTCATAGAATTCGAGGACGCTGTCACGATCTTCTGCATCCATTTTTGCCATTGCCTCACGCGGGTGCTGGTTGAGCGTTCCCGAGATCATGTAGGGAACCGAGTAGCCCCACTCGATCTTGCGGAACCACGGCAGTACGGCCTTGTCAATCGCCTCGATGACTGGCCGAACGGAAAACTTCGGGTTCTTGAGGAACGCCAACAGGAGTTCAAGCGGACAATTTCCGGCGCCGCGTCCGAAGCCATACATCGTTGCATCTAGGTAATTCGCGCCAGCGATGATTCCGGCAATGGTGTTCGCAAAGGCCAGTTGCTGGTTGTTGTGCATGTGCAGGCCGATCGTCTTGCCGGGCAGATGTTTCTGATATTGCTGGACCAGGTGCTCGATGTCTTCCTGATAGTAGTTGCCAAAACTGTCGACAACATAAATGACCGGCACACGGCTCTTGCCAAGGTCATCTAGTGCTTCTTCAAGTTCACGGCCGCTGATGGTCGAAACCGCCATCAGGTTGATCGTCGCCTCGTAGCCCTTGTCCATGACGTGGTGAGCAAGTTCGACTGCCGCATCCACCTGGTGGGCATAACAAGCGACGCGGACAAGGTCGAGCGAACTCTGATCAGCAGGAGGGATGTCGTCGAACTCAATGCGGCCGATATCGGCCATTGCGGCGAGCTTGATCTTTTTCGGTTCGTTGCCGATGATCCGTTTCAGGTCCGGCTCGGCACAAAACTTCCAGGCACCATATTCGGAACGGGAAAAGGCCGACTCGGAGCTGAAGTAGCCAATTTCCATGTAATCAACGCCAGCGGCGGCGGTCGACTCGTAAACTTGCTTGACAAACGAGTCATCAAACTGCCATTTGTTCATTAGTCCGCCGTCGCGGACGGTGCAATCGATGACTTTGATTTCGGGGCGGTACATAGTGAAGTTTTCCTCTTGCAAGTGTGGTTTGTCTTACGCCAGCCTCCGCATAATTCTGCGAATGCGCACTGCAAAAGTATATCACCGAGGCACCGCCGGGACTTTTCAGGCCTTATCCACGCTGGTTTTTCCGCTATCGAACTGTCCGGATTGATTGAGGCTGTCGATCGATTCCAGATCAACCATGGCATTTGAGAAGCGTTCGATATTGAGCAGGCTGAACTCGTCCGGCTGCATATCGGATGCAGCTTGCCGGCGCCGATGGTCTAAACCCAGAACACGAAGGCGTGAAAGAACTATTGGCGGTACATCAGCCAGGCCTGTTTGAAAGTTGGCACATCGGCCACACCGGCTTGGCTGAGAGTCATCGATAATCAGAAGAGGCATTGAGCAAGAATACAGTGGGCCGATGATGCAATTGGGGCGGAGTAGTGGCGCGCCATTCCGCAATGTGCCTGGTCATAATCTGTTCATCAACAAGCGTCAGGTTGCTGGCGACGCATAGACTCGTATTTGGCCTGCAGGCTTTCAACAGCGACTCTAATAGCGCATCGTTGCGGTAGGGTGTCTCGATAAATATCTGCGTCTGCTTCAAACGTTGCGATTCTTTTTCCAGTTCGCAGATTTTTGCACTTCGCTCGGGATCGCGTGCCGGCAAATAGCCGTGAAAGGCGAACTGCTGGCCGTTGAGGCCCGCAGCCATCAGTGCCAGCAGGATCGACGAGGGGCCGATCAGTGGTACTACGCGAATGCCCAACTCATGCGCGCGTTGCACCAGCAAGGCGCCGGGGTCGGCGACGCCGGGGCAGCCGGCTTCGGACATCAGGCCGAGATCGTGGCCGGCCTGCAAGGGCGCCAGCAGTTGTTTAATCTGCACACTGTCGGGTTTTTCGGGAAGCTGTTCGATGGCCAGTTCGCGCAAGGGCCGCGGATGGGCCATGCGCTTGAGTTCGGCACGCGCCGTTTTGGCGTTTTCGACGACGAAATGGCCTAGGCCACAGGCGATGTCGCGCGTGCGTTGCGGCAAAAATTCCCCCCAGAGGGTGTCGCCGAGTGCGACAGGAATCAAATAGAGCGTACCTGCCCTAATCAGTTTAGTCATGACAAATCGTGCAAAGATTATCGAGCGAAGCGAGCCAATCAGTCGCCTTCCCCGAGAGGGGGGCGGAGGCGGGGTTTCGCGGAGCACTGCTCTGCGCCGCCGTAGCGGGCCGGCTGTGCAAAGCCGGCACTGGACGGATGGGAGGGGACGGGCCTTTTTGCTGCTTTTCCGGCCAAGCGTCAAAGCTCTTCATCGAAGACACTTCTGTTTGTTTCCGTCTTGGCCGGTTTAGGGCACGGCCATACCTTCGGCGCGCAGCATGTCGCACAGCGCGATGAGCGGCAGACCGATCAGGGCGTTCGGGTCATCGCCGCGCAGATGGCGCATCAGGGCGATGCCAAGACCTTCGGATTTGGCGCTGCCGGCGCAATTGAGGGCATCCTCGCGGTCGAGGTAGCGCTGGATTTCGGCTTCACTCAAGGTGCGAAACCCGACTTCAATCAAAATGCCGCGCAATTGCGCCTTGCCGGTAGCGGTATTGAGCAGGCAGAGGCCGGTATGAAAGAAAATCGAACCTCCGCTCATGGCGCGCAGTTGCTCCGCGGCCTTGTCGCGCGTACCCGGTTTGCCGAAGCGCCCGTCCGCGTTATAGGCCACCTGGTCGCTGCCGATGATCAAGGCGTTGGGGAAGCGCACGCCGGCATCGCGGGCTTTGGCCTCGGCGAGGCGTTCCGCTGTTGCGGCAGGTGATTCTCCTGTCAGGGCCGTTTCGTCGATCTCAGGTGCAGCCACCTCAAACGGGATTTGCAGACGCGTCAGCAGTTCGCAGCGGTAAGGTGAGGTGGAAGCGAGAACCAGTCTGGGTAACAATTGAGACATGTTTTTGATTTGACGGAAAAACGGCCGGCATGATAACATCCGCCCCCTTTCTCGCGGCTGCCGATGTCGACAGTAATGCGCGGCTGATTTGCGAGCGGGTGGCGCTAATATGCAACTGATGCAGATGGTAATCGACGGAGCGGAATTTGCCCGGCACGGTAACCGAGCCAGTGGTAGTGTGGCAGTTGCTGATTTGTCACGTGTTGCGGAGTATCTGGCAAATAGTGATGGCATGCTGGACTGTGTTGTGCAGGGTGCGAGCAGCGACGAGGACAGTGGGCATCTCGAATTGCGCTTGACGATAGGCGGCGAATTGCAGTTGCGTTGCCAGCGCTGTCTGGAAGCGATGTGGTTTCCGCTACGGCTGGATAAGTGTTTGTGGCTGGTGATGCCAGGTGCGGAATGGCCGGAAGAGGAAGTAGAGGATGAAGGTTTTGATGCCATCGAGGCGTCAGAAGAAATGGCACTGGGATCATTGATTGAGGATGAGATATTGTTGGCTTTGCCGATATCACCTCGTCACGAAATCTGCGGTACACCCAAGAGAAAAGATACAAAGCAGGATGCGTCACCATTCGCGGTGTTGCGAAAATTGAAAATCGATTGATGTCGAATCGAAGAAACAAGGAGCATCAACATGGCAGTTCAGCAAAACAAGAAGTCCCCATCGAAGCGTGGCATGCATCGTTCCCACGACTTTCTCACCAGCCCTTCGCTTGCGGTCGAAGCAACCACCGGCGAAGTACATCTGCGTCACCATATTTCTCCCTCCGGTGTTTACCGGGGCAAGAAGGTTATCAAGGCCAAGGACGAATAAGACCGACTCTGATAGCGGCCGGATGCGAATCCCGTATCCGGCCGTTGTCTTGAGCGCTCTCAAATAATGGCGATTACCATTGCAGTGGATTGCATGGGTGGCGATCACGGCTTGCCGGTCACCATTCCTGCGACACTCGAGTTCCTGCGCCGCGACCCTGACTGCTCCGTCATCATGGTCGGCATTGAGGAATTGCTGACGCCCTTAGTTGCGAAGTCAGGCAATGGTTTTGGCGACCGGCTCAAGATCCGGAACGCGTCCGAAGTTGTCACCATGGAAGATGCATTGGCTACGGCGTTGCGTAGCAAAAAGAATTCGTCGATGCGCGTAGCTATCGACCTCGTCAAGGAGGGCAAGGCGCACGCTGCAGTCTCGGCAGGCAATACCGGTGCGCTGATGGCGATTTCACGTTTCGTCCTGAAAACGCTACCTGGTATCGAACGCCCGGCGATTGCGACGATTCTGCCCACCGTCCACGGCCATTGTTACGTGCTTGATCTTGGCGCCAATGTTGATTGCACGCCGGAGCATCTGTTGCAATTCGGCATCATGGGTTCGACACTGGTATCGGCGCTCGAACACAGCGAGAAGCCCAGCGTCGGCCTGCTGAATATCGGCGAGGAAGACATCAAGGGCAACGAAATCGTCAAGCGTGCCGGAGAGTTACTCAAGGATAGCGGGCTAAATTTCTATGGCAATGTTGAAGGCAACGACATTTTCAAGGGCACTACCGATGTCGTCGTCTGCGACGGTTTTGTGGGTAATGCGGTGCTCAAGGCATCTGAAGGTCTCGCTTCGATGATCAGTGCCGGCCTGCGCGAAGAGTTTTCCCGTAACCTGCTCACCAAATGCATGGCACTACTGGCAATGCCGGTGTTGAATGCCTTCAAGTCACGCTTCGATTCCCGCAGCTACAATGGCGCCAGCCTGCTTGGTTTGAAAGGCATTGTCGTCAAGAGCCATGGTTCGGCGGATGACTATGCCTTTTTATGCGCGCTGGAAAAAGCGGCCGAAGAGGCCAGAAACTGTTTGCCGGAAAAAATTGCTGCTCGGATGGCCCAATTCGTATGAACCGTAATATCTATTCACGCATTACCGGAACCGGTGGTTATCTGCCCGGAGCGCCCGTGGGCAATGCAGAGCTGATAGAAAAATACCAACTCGATTCGTCTGACGAGTGGATTGTCGAACGTACCGGCATCAGCTACCGTCATCTCGCCGCGGCCAACATGGGCGCCAGTGATCTCGCTTTGGAAGCATGTCGCCGTGCGCTTGATGCGGCAGGCAAAAATCCGGCCGACGTGGGCCTCATCATTGTTGCCACTTCGACCCCGGATTTCGTGTTTCCGAGCACGGCGGCAATTCTTCAGCACAAGCTTGGCGTTGCCAATTCGAGTCCGGCCTTCGACTTGCAGGCGGTATGTACCGGGTTTGCCTATGCGCTTGCGGTAGCTGACAAATTTGTCAGTACTGGCGCAACGCGCTGTGCGCTGGTGGTAGGCGCTGAAGTGTTTTCACGCATCCTCGATTGGAAGGATCGCGGTACCTGCGTGTTGTTCGGCGATGGCGCTGGCGCTGTGGTACTTGAGGCGAGCGATACCCCGGGTCTCCTTTCGACTGCTTTGCATGCCGATGGCAGCTACAGCGGCATTCTCAACGTGCCCGGTCATGTCAGTGGCGGTCAGGCGATCGGCGATCCCTTCCTGCGCATGGATGGGCAGGCCGTGTTCAAGTTTGCCGTGCGCGCATTGGCTGAAGTCGGCAACGAGGTGTTGGCAACAGCCGGAATGAGCATTGATCAAGTGGACTGGCTGATTCCGCACCAGGCCAATATCCGCATTATCAATTCCACGGCCAAGAAGCTGGGGCTGCCGGCCGAGAAGGCGATTGTCACCGTTGGCTACCATGGCAATACTTCTGCGGCCTCGATTCCTCTGGCGCTGGATGAGGCCGTGCGTGACGGACGCATCAAGCACGGCGAGACGCTGCTGCTGGAAGGCGTCGGCGGCGGTTTTACCTGGGGCGCGGCACTACTTAAGTATTGACGAGAGATCTTTAAATGAAATTCGCACTCGTATTCCCTGGTCAGGGCTCTCAATCGTTGGGCATGATGGCCGCGTATGGCGAACATCCTGTTGTATGCGATACCTTCGCCGAAGCTTCCTCTGCACTGGGCCGCGATCTCTGGCAACTGGTGCAGGATGGGCCGGCTGAAGCATTGAACCAGACCGTCAATACGCAACCCTTGATGCTGACGGCGGGTATCGCGGTATATCGTCTGTGGCAGACCCTTGGCGGTCCGCAACCAGCCATGGTGGCAGGACACAGCCTTGGTGAATACGCTGCCCTGGTGGCGGCCAATGTGCTTTCGCTCTCCGATGCGGTACCGCTGGTGGAATTGCGCGCCAGGGCGATGCAGGAAGCTGTGCCCCAGGGCATGGGGGCCATGGCGGCGATTCTTGGCCTTGATGTGCCGTCAATCGAAGCGGCCTGTGCGGAAGCCGTTCAAGGAGAAAATGCAGGTCATGTAGTGCAGATGGTCAATTTCAATTCGCCCGAACAAACGGTAATTGCTGGTCATGCAGATGCTGTGCAGCGTGCGGCCGATGCCTGCAAGGCGAAGGGCGCCAAACGCGCGCTGCTGTTGCCCGTATCGGCACCGTTCCATTGTTCGCTGATGCAACCCGCCGCGGAAAAACTGAAGACCCGGCTCGCTGCCATGACGCTGTTGGCGCCGACGATTCCAGTGCTCAACAATGTCGACGTGCTGGTGCAAAATGATCCGGACATGATCCGCGATGCGCTGGTGCGTCAAGCCGCATCCCCCGTGCGCTGGGTAGAGATTATGAGAGCGATGCAGGACGCGGGACTTGCTAATGTTTATGAATGCGGTCCCGGCAAGGTGCTGTCAGGACTGGTGAAACGCTGCGCCGATCGCCTGGTTGGAGGCGCCATTAACGATTTGCCGGGACTGGAAGCGGCACTCGCCGCAGTGAAAGGATGAACATGGACAATAGTTTGCGAGGACAGGTGGCACTGGTGACCGGCGCATCGCGCGGTATCGGCAGCTCGATTGCGATGGTTTTGGGCAAGAAAGGTGCGACCATCGTCGGCGTCGACATCAACGAAGCGGCCGCGGCCGATATCCAACAGTCGCTGGATACAGCTGGCATCAAGGGCTGGGGCGCAGCGCTCAATGTCACTGACGGAGCTGCCTGCGAGGCAGTAATCGGAGAAATCGAAAAGCGCTTTGGTACGGTGTCGATTCTGGTGAACAATGCTGGCATCACCCGCGACAACCTGGCAATGCGCATGAAGGACGAAGAATGGGATGCCGTCATTGACACCAATCTGAAGGCGGTGTTCAGGCTTTCACGCGCAGTCATGCGTGGCATGATGAAGGCGCGCACCGGTCGCATCATCAATATTGCCTCGGTGGTCGGCGCTGCCGGCAATGCAGGTCAGGCCAATTACGCGGCGGCCAAGGCCGGTGTCGCCGGCATGTCGCGCGCGCTGGCGCAGGAACTGGGCGGCCGCAATATTACGGTCAATTGCGTTGCGCCCGGCTTTATCGACACGCCCATGACCCGTTCATTGAACGATGAACAACGTGCTGCTCTATTGCAGAAAATTCCGCTCGGCCGCTTGGGCCAGGCGGAGGAGATCGCCCATGCCGTGGCCTTTCTGGCGAGTCCGGAAGCAGCCTATATCACAGGCACGACGCTGCATGTCAATGGCGGCATGTACATGAGTCAATGAATCTTGTGAATAAGCCCACGACACTCGCGACTAGTTAAGAGGTTTCCGAATCCGGAAACGCCCCGGCTTTTGTTAGAATGCCGGGGCTTTTCACCACAGACTGATCTCTTCGGAGTTCAGGTTATTGCAGCAAAACCGTTATAACAAACCCGCAACTCAGGGAAGGAGCAATCAATGGAAAACATCGAGCAACGCGTCAAGAAAATTGTCGCCGAACAACTGGGCGTCAACGAAGCTGACATCAAGAACGAGTCCTCATTCGTCGATGACCTCGGTGCCGACTCGCTCGATACCGTAGAACTCGTGATGGCGCTTGAAGAGGAATTTGAGTGCGAGATTCCTGATGAAGCTGCCGAGAAGATCACCACCGTGCAGCAGGCCATCGACTACGTAAACGCCAACGTCAAGTAATTTTTACGTACTTTCACAATTGCTGGAGCCTTCATTGTCCCGTCGCAGAGTAGTCGTCACCGGCCTGGGGATTATTTCCCCGGTCGGCAATACCGTCGCCGAAGCTTGGCAGAACATCGTTGCTGGCAAGAGTGGCATTAACACGATTACCCGCTTCGATGCTTCCAGCTTCGCCAGCCAGGTGGCCGGCGAAGTCAAGAACTTCGACGTTTCGGCCTATCTGTCGCCCAAGGAAGCGCGCCGCATGGATGTTTTTATCCACTACGGCATGGCGGCGGGTATCCAGGCGTTCAAGGATGCCGGTATCGAGGTCACCGAACAGAATGCCGAGCGCATCGGCGTGAATATCGGTTCCGGTATTGGCGGCCTGCCGATGATCGAATCGACGCACGATGATTTCCTTGGGGGTGGGGCACGCAAGGTTTCGCCATTTTTCATTCCCAGCTCCATCATCAACATGATTTCGGGCAACCTTTCGATCACACTGGGCCTGAAGGGACCGAATCTTGCCGTTGTCACTGCTTGTACCACCGGCCTCCACGCTATCGGCATCAGCTCGCGCATGATCGAGTATGGCGATGCCGACGTGATGGTCTGCGGTGGTGCTGAATCCTGCGTTACACCGCTGGCGATCGGCGGTTTCGGCTCGGCCAAGGCACTGTCTACGCGCAACGACGACCCAGTGACAGCCAGCCGCCCCTGGGATACGGGCCGTGACGGCTTTGTCCTGGGTGAGGGCGCGGGCGTGCTGGTGCTGGAGGAATACGAGCATGCCAAGCAGCGCGGCGCGAAGATTTACGCCGAACTGACCGGCTTCGGCATGAGCGGCGATGCCTTTCACATGACGGCACCGGATACCGACGGCCCCAGGCGCAGCATGCTAAATGCGCTGAAGAACGCGGGCGTCAATCCGGATGAAGTTCAATATCTCAACGCCCATGGCACGTCGACCCCGCTTGGTGACAAGAATGAAACCGATGCCATCAAATTGGCCCTGGGCGATGCAGCGAAAAAGGCGGTGGTGAATTCAACCAAGTCGATGACCGGCCATCTGTTGGGCGCCGCCGGCGGGCTGGAATCGGCGCTGACCGTGCTTGCCGTGTATCACCAGATATCGCCGCCGACAATCAATATCTTCGAGCAGGACCCAGAGTGCGACCTGGATTATTGTGCAAATACCGCACGTGATATGAAGATTGATGTCGCCATCAAAAACAACTTCGGATTTGGTGGCACAAACGGCTCACTGGTGTTCCGCCGAGTCTAGCGGCGAGCGGCATGCCGCTCATTTTTCCGCAGTATCTGCGTCTGCATTCTTCCCGCTTGGCTGCCGCTGCGCTGGCTGTCGTTCATGGTTTGGCCATCGCAGCAATAGCCGTTAGCCAGTTCGCTCTGGCCGCAAGAATATTGCTGCTTATGCTGATTGCAGTTTCCATGGCGCGCGGGTTGCGGCTGCATGCACAGCGCTCAGGCCCGAGCGCTGTAGTTGGGTTAACTCTACGCGAGGGCGGCGAAATGGAACTGGAATACGGTGATGGACGCCATATTGCGACCCGGATTGATCCGTCCAGTACCGTATGGCATTGGCTGATGGCGCTGCGACTGCGCCGGGAAAACAGATGCCATTCGCTGTTCCTGTTGCCTGATATGCTGGGTGAGGAATCGTGGCGGCGCCTTGCGGTGTACTTGCGCGCATCTAAACCGGAAAGGTAGCCCTACAGTTTGGAAAAATCCAGGGTCGCGAAGTAATCGTCCAGGGTTTCCGCGCGCCGGATCTGCATGACCGAGCCATCTTCCCGCAACAAGAGTTCGCTGCAGCGGAGCTTGCCGTTGTATTGAAAGCCCATCGCATAGCCATGGGCGCCGGCGTCGTGAATGACCAGCAGATCGCCGGCGCTGATTGCAGGGAGCTGCCTGTCAATCGCGAACTTGTCATTGTTCTCGCAGAGCGAACCGACCACGTCGTAGGTGTGGTCCGGCGCCGCGGTCTCTTTGCCCAGCACCGTGATATGGTGGTACGAACCGTACATGCCAGGCCGCATCAGGTTTGACATGCAGGCATCGACACCGATGTATTGCTTGTACGTGCTCTTGTGATGGATCGCCTTGGTGACGAGGTAGCCATGGGGGCCGGTGATGCAGCGGCCGTTTTCCATGAATATCTTCATGGGGTGCAAGTCGGCCGGCACGATGATCTCCTGATACATCTGCCGGATACTGCGACTGACCAGGTCGAGGTCGACCGCTTGCTGGCCGGGACGATAGGGGATGCCGATGCCGCCGCCGAGGTTGATGAATTCGATTCTCACGCCCGGATCGCGGGCCAGTTCCACCGCCAGTTGAAACAGCATCTTTGCCGTCTCGACGAAGAACTCGGGATTCAGTTCGTTCGATGCCACCATGGTGTGCAGTCCAAAGCGACGCACTCCCCTGGCCTTCAGCAGTCGATAGCCCTCGAACAGCTGCTCGCGCGTGAAGCCGTATTTCGCTTCTTCGGGCTTGCCGATGATGGCGTTGCCTTCGCGTAGCGGGCCCGGGTTGTAGCGCAGACAGATCGCCTCGGGCAAACCGACATGCTTATCCAGGTAGGGAATATGGGTGATGTCATCGAGGTTGATGAAGGCGCCCAGTTGCTTGGCCCGAAGATATTCCTTTGCCGGCGTCTCGTTCGAGGTGAACATGATGTTCTCGCCGGTGATGCCGACACGCGCACACAGTTCCAGTTCGGCCATGCTCGAGCAATCGCCACCGAAGCCTTCTTCACGCAGGATCTTCAGCAGGTAGGGATTCGGACAAGCCTTGACGGCGTAATACTCCTTGAACGCACCCCAGGCGAAGGCCTGGTTCAGGCGCCGGGCGCCGGCACGGATCGCGGCTTCGTCGTAGAGGTAAAACGGCGTGGGGAATTGATCGGCGATCTGGCGAATGGTCCGCTCGTCAAAGGGAAGTGGCTTGTCGTTCATGGTGGCTCGTGGGTCGAGAGGTTTTCTCGGAAAGATTGCCTTAAGGGGTGCGGAGTGTACCTCGTCAAACCCAAGGCTTGCAATCCATGCGCGTCGTGTAAAATCGGATCAACATGAGACTAGCGGATCTTTGGGCGAAGCACGGTGGCGGCACCATGCAGCCGTACCCGTCCGAAGCGAACGATCTGTTCATCTTCGGCGTGACGGATGATTCCAGGGACGTTCGTTATGGTTACCTGTTCTGCGCCTTGCCGGGCACCACGGAGAACGGCTTGGCGTTCTGCGCGCAGGCCGCCGCGAAAGGCGCCCAGGCCATCGCCGTGGCGCAAGGTACGTGCGACGAGGCATTGGGCCTCAGCGAGTTCGAGCGCGAGAAAGTCGTCATCCTGCATGTGCCGAACATTCGCGAATTCTATGCGCGCGTTGCGGCGGATTTTCATTCCGGCCGGCCCGCCACGATCGCTTCGGTTACCGGCACCAACGGCAAGACCTCGACGGTATGCTTCCTGCGCGACCTGTGGGGCGAGGATGGCCATAACGCCGTCAGCCTGGGAACCCTCGGCCTTCAGGCGCGTGGCAGGAGCCACTCGAATCTCGAAGCCGGACTTACCACCTACGATGCCAAGACGCTGCATGTCATGCTCGGCGAACTGGAACGCACGCATGGCGTGACGCATCTGGCGATGGAGGCGTCGAGCCACGCGCTTGATCAGCATCGCCTGTCCGGCGTGGTTTTCGATGCGGTCGGCTTTACCAATCTGACACAGGACCACCTCGACTACCATCAATCGATGGAAGCCTACTTTCAGGCCAAGATGCGGCTGTTCACCGAACGCCTCAAGTCCGATGGCGTGGCCGTGATCAATACCCGCGACCCGGCAGGGGACCAACTTGCTGCGATGCTGCGATCCCGGCATATCCGCACCATCGGCTACGGAGAAGGCGGGGCTGGCGCGGATCTCGGCGTGCTGCAGCGCCTTCCGCATGCGCAGGGACAAACGCTGAAGCTGTCGGTATTTGGCGCCATGCATGAGGTAAAGGCGCCGGTTGCCGGCATTTTCCAGGCGGAGAACATCCTTTGTGCGCTGGGGCTGGCGATCGGCACCGGTGTGCCGGTTGGACGCGCCATCGCCGGCATTGCACGTCTGGCTCCGGTGCCGGGGCGCCTCGAACTTGTGGCCGCCCTGCCCAACGGTGCGGCGGTTTACGTGGATTATGCGCATACGCCTGACGCCCTGTCCAACGTGCTGCGCAGCATGCGACCGCACGTCGGCGCAAGCCAGAAGCTGCATGTGCTGTTCGGCTGCGGCGGCGATCGCGATCCGGGAAAACGGCCGATCATGGGCCGGATTGCCGAAGAACTCGGCGATCACGTGTGGGTGACCGACGACAATCCACGCACCGAGGATGCTGACAGCATCCGCAGGCAGATTCTTTCCGGCACCACGGAAGCGGCGCGCATTACGGATGCCGGGCCGCGGCGTGAGGCATTGGAACTGGCGCTTGCGGCACTCATGCCGGGCGATATCCTGGTCGTCGCAGGCAAGGGCCACGAGGACTATCAGATCGTGCCGGCGCAGGATGCGGAGGGGCACCCCCTCCGGGACGCCAAGGGACGGCTGGTGACGAAAAAGATTCCTTTCTCCGACGCAAAAATCATTCGCGAAATCATTTAGGGTTTTTCAATATGACATACATCAACGAGCACTATCTCAAGCTGGCCGCCGGCTACCTGTTTCCCGAAATCGCCCGCCGGGTCAATGCATTCTGCAACGCCAACCCGACGGCCAACGTGATCCGCATGGGCATCGGCGATGTCACCGAACCGCTCGCCCCGGCAGTGCTCCAGGCAATGCATGCGGCCGTCGATGAGATGGCGGTGCGTTCGTCATTCAAGGGCTACGGGCCGGAACAGGGCTACGACTTCCTGCGCGAAGCCATCGCCCAGAACGATTACAGGGCGCGCGGCGCCGAGGTCGATGCCGATGAAATCTTCGTCTCGGATGGCTCGAAGTGCGATTCGGGCAACATCCTCGACATCTTCGGCGAGGATAACGTCATCGCCGTGCTGGACCCGGTCTATCCCGTCTATGTCGATACCAATGTCATGGCCGGGCGCACCGGCCCGGCAGATGCCAGCGGCCGCTACGGCGGCCTGGTCTATCTGCCCGTTACCGCCGAGAACGATTTCGTGCCCGAGCTGCCGCAGCAGCGCGTCGACCTGATCTACCTGTGCTATCCGAACAACCCGACCGGTGTGGTTGCCACCCGGGAGATGCTGCAGCGCTGGGTCGACTATGCACGGCAAAACGGTTCGGTGATTCTCTATGACGCCGCCTATGAGGCCTTCATCACCGATCCGGCCATTCCCCATTCGATCTATGAAATCGAGGGTGCGAGGGAAGTCGCCATCGAATTCCGCAGTTTCAGCAAGACGGCCGGCTTCACCGGCGTGCGTTGTGCCTTCACCGTGATACCAAAGGAGCTCAAGGGGAAAACCCGGGATGGCCGCGAAGTCTCGATCCATCAGCTCTGGAATCGACGCCACTGCACCAAATTCAATGGCGTCTCGTATCCGGTGCAAAAAGCTGCCGAAGCGGTCTACTCGCCCGAAGGCAAGCAACAGGTGCAGGCAACCATCGACTTCTACCTCGCCAATGCCAAACAGGTGAGGGAGTCACTGACCAAACTCGGGATCAAGGTGTACGGCGGGGTGAATGCGCCCTACGTGTGGCTCAAGACTCCCGGCAATTTGAGCAGCTGGGACTTTTTCGACCGGCTGCTGCGCGAAGCCCATCTGGTGGGAACGCCGGGGAGCGGATTCGGCGCCTGCGGCGAGGGCTATTTCCGTTTGAGCGCCTTCAACAGCCGGGCCAATGTGGAAGAAGCGGTGAAGCGCTTTGCGAAAATCCTGTAGGGTGTAAGACGAAGCCGATGCTGCGAACGGCATCGTCATTGCGAGGAGCAACGCGACGAAGCAATCCACCCCGGTTTCGTCATTGCGAGCCGTAGGCGAAGCAATCCATAACCACATTGTCATCCCACGGGGATTCCCTCCGGTCATTGCAAGGAGGCGAAGCCGTAGACCTTTAGCCGCGAGCGTAGCGTGGCGGGTGGCAATCCATGGGGTTGTTTTGCCTTTGCCGGGACTCGCCCCGGCGGGCGAGGTACTTTCTTGCTGCACGCAAGAAAGTACCCAAAGAATCGTGCCCCGCTGCACCGGCCCTTCGGGCTGCCCTCGCTCCAGAAGTTTCGCCGGGCCGGCGTCGCAAACTTGCCTTCGGCTTCGGACAGCGACACCGGACGGAGGGCTCGTCAGAGACTCGCCCGTTCGCTCGGCACAAGGCCAAGCAGTTGGCCTTGCGAAACCCCGCGCTCACACCTCGCTCCAGAAGCTTCGTCGGGCCGGCGTCGCAAACTAGCCTTCGGCGTCGGACAGCGACGCCGGACGGAGGGCTCGTCAGAGACTCGCCCGTTCGCTCGGCACAAGGCCAAGCAGTTGGCCTTGCGAAACCCCGCGCTCACCCCCCGGCGAACCTTCCTCCGCTCGGCGGCGCAGAGGGGGCCTGTCCGTGCTATTGTGACGAGAATGCCAAGCAAGTACGACAGTGAAATTCAACTCGACCACGGCCCTTTAATTAAACGTGACCCTTAACTAATTTTTTAATTTTGCCCTCTAGCTTTAATGAAGACAGGGCAGCCGATATTGCTTCTGTCGCTACAATTATGTTGCGAATATCCATCCCCCCTCCTGCTGAAGCAGATATTCGTTTTGAGGCTTCCCAAAATAGTGTTCCTTTTGCACCTTCATCACCCTCCGGTGTCAATCGTTTGCATTTCGAGTATTCACGCTCAGCCTCATTCATGCCCTCTAGAAGCATGGATAAGCAATCCGATCGGGATTTTTCTGGCAATGACATTGTTAACTTGGCGGCTGCGTACCCAAATACTTCGTCACAGATTTTATTTTGAGAAGCTATCCCACCAATTGCAAAAGCTAAACGATTCACGTAATGAAGGAGAAAATACAAGTATTCATTTGTAGCGAAAGCGACACTTACACTGGTGGACGTTACGTTGCCATTGTCATCTTTCGCCATGTTGCTTACAAAAGTTTGCCCACAAATCATTGACACCTCTGCAATGCTTTCGGCGAGAGTTTCTATTGTTACAACATCTTTACCAAAAATTCTTGAAATAAATTCGAGCACTTTAGTGTCCCTCAACCAAGCACAACAGCCGAACTGATGACCCATCTTTCCACGGGTGGTGTTTCGCATTTTGGTGAATTATGTTGTGGATCAAATTGAGCTAACTTTGCAGAAAGAAATTCTGCGACGCGTTGATATGCTTCCCCTTGGTTTACGGATGATGCGCTCGCAAAATCTTGTGCCGCTTCATGGGATACACAAACTGAAATAGTCTTAGACATTTTGTTTGGTCGCATTGGATCGTCATTGAGTTTCCAAGACACGCCAATGTTGAGTTCGCTAATTCCCGGTACAACTTGAATTTCAGCGTTTGTTGGCATAACTGCCTTAATCGCCTGAAGGATTTGATTCTCGAATGACATAACAATAGCTTCCTTAATAACTAACGTGATGCACATCACACGAATCGATCTCCCGTTGCAGTAACACGGGAACATGAGGGCTATGGGTACACAGATTTGCATCCTATGCGAGGATTCTAATCCTCGAGGGATTAAAGGGGCCGAGTTCGAGTTAAATTTCATAAGCGTACTTGCATAGCATGGTCGTCACAATAGCACGGACAAGTCCCCTCTGCGCCGCCGAGTGGAGGAAGGTTCGCCGGGAGAAGTCCGGTGTCGCTGTTCGACGCCGAAGGCTAGTTTGCGACGCCGGCCCGGCGAGCCTTCTGGAGCGAGGGGTGAGCGCGGGGTTTCACAAGGCCAACTGCTTGGCCTTGTGCCGCGCGAACGGGCGAGACTCTGGCGAGCCCTCCGCCCGAAGGGCCGGTGCGGCGGGGCACGATTCTTTGGGTACTTTCTTGCCGTGCAGCAAGAAAGTACCTCGCCCGCCGGGGCGAGTCCCGGCAAAGGTAAAACGACCACATGGATTGCTTCGCCTACGGCTCGCAATGACGAACTCCGAGTGGATTGCCGCGTCGGCTACGCCTCCTCGCAATGATAAAGCCTGCTGGATTCTCGCCTGCGCGGGAATGACCGGAGGGAATCCCCGTGGGATGACAAAGCAGTTATGGATTGCTTCGCCTGCGGCTCGCAATGACGCCGCTTCTTATTCAGGCAAAATATTCGTCCAGTTCCTGCCGCGTCAGCAGAAAAATCTTGTCCTTGCTGCTCGGCGTGTCGATCCAGGTAAAGGGCGCGGCGGGGACGCATGACTTTCTTTACCCCTGTCGAGGACTGGTTTGATCCATCATTTTCTCGACGACCGTCGGGAGTGGTCTGGCACCATGACTATGTAGCGGATCTTTAGCGCGCGCTCTTCGCAGTGCCGCCATTGCGGTCGTAAGCGGTGCCACTGCCTCGTTTGCGCAGTGCGGCGCGCTGGACCTTGCCGGTCGCCGTCTTGGGTAACTGGTCGAGCAACTCCAGAAACCGCGGGCGGGCGAACTTGGGCAAGACCTTGTCGGCTTGTTCCGCGATTTCCTCCAGCGATAGCGGCATGTCAGGCAACGGCACGATGGCGAGCATGAGTTCATCCTCGCCCCCCGATATGTCGGAGGGAACCGCGTAGGCCGCGACCTCCGCGACGCCGGGCAGTCTGCCGACCGCTGCTTCTACCTCGGTGGCCGCGATATTCTCTCCGCGCCGGCGGATGCAGTCCTTGATCCGATCAACGAAAGTAAACAGGCCGTCCTGGTCGACCGTGCCGGCGTCGCCGGTGTGGAACCATAAATTGCGCCATGCTTCCACGGTCTTGTCCGGCATGTCGTGATAGCCAGCCATGAAACAAAAGGGAATCCTGGGGCGAACCAGTATTTCTCCGACTTCGTCCGCGGCTACCGGTCTATCCGTTTCGGGGTCGGCGATGATCACATCAAATCGGTCTTTGAGCACCCAGCCAACCTTGCCGGGTCGCGAATCGCCGAGCCGGCAGGAGATTGGAATATTGATTTCGGTCATGCCGTAACCCATAAGCACATCGCGCACACCGAAGCGCTCCCTGAATTGCGCCTCGTGCTCAGGCAGGTTCGGTCCGTTCAGCATGGCGCGCAGCCTGTGCTGGCGATCATTGGCGCTGCGCGGTTGCGCCAGGACGAACGCGATCATCGCCCCCAGCAAATTGGTGACCGTGGCACCGTGCGTTTGAATGTCGCCAAGCCAGGCCGATGCGCTGAAGCGCGGCCGGATAACGGCAGGGATGCCCGCCAACAAAGTCGATCCCAGCTGGTTGAGCAGGCCGTTGGCATGAAACAGCGGGAGCGTAATGTAGTAGAGGTCGTCCGCCTGCAACTGCAGCGTTTCCATTGTTCCCAAGCCGAACAGCGTGCAGTGCGCGTGCGGCATCAGCACGCCCTTGGCGGGTCCGCTGGTGCCCGAGGTGTACATGATGCAGGCAATATCCTGCGCCGATGCGTTGCAACTTTGGAACAACCCAGCCTCCTTCCAGAGATCCCAATCGATCGTGACAAGGCCGTCCGCCACGGGGACCGAATGTTCTCCGCTGACCACGATTCGGCTGGGCTTGTGGCCTTCCGGCAGGGCCTCTTGCACGGCGCCGAGGAGCGTTGCGTCCACCAGCATCAGCGCGGCGGAAGCATTATCCAGCTGGTGCTTCAGAAACGCGCCGCGCAGTTCGGTGTTCAGCAGGACGGTGATCGCGCCGAGCATGCCGAGACCCATCCAGGCCCGAATGAAGTCGCAGTTGGTGGGCAGCATAAGGATGACACGGTCGCCGGCCTTGACGCCCAGCTGCGCCAGGAAGCCTGCTACCCGGCGCGCATCCGTGGCGGCTTGTGCAAACGTCATACTCTCGCCGCCGATGAAAGTGATCCAGGGAAAATCGGGCTGCCGATCGGCCTGTTCGAGCAATACCTGTGGAAATACCCAGCGCTGCGGGTTGTCGATGCCGCTATACATGCGTTGCCTCCGGAGATGACACGATCGGATTAAAAGGGCCGTGTTCGAGTTGAATATCGCAAGCGTACTTGCTTGGCATGCTCGTCACAATAGCACGGACAGGCCCCTTCCGCCGACAGGCCGGTGCGAGTCCCGGCAATAGGTTGAGCCCCCTCTCCCGGCCTTTCAGGCCACCCTCTCCCACAAGGGGAGAGGGAAAGACAATGGATTGCTTCGCCCCCGAGCGTTTCTTCAGGCGAAATATTCGACCAGATCCGGCCGCGTCAGCAGGAAAATCTTGTCCTCGCTGCTCGGCGTGTCGATCCAGGTAAAAGGTACATCGGGAAACGCCGCTTCGACCAGATCGGCATTGTGGCCGACCTCGACCATGAGGATGCCTTCGGGCGTCAGGTGATCCGCCGCCGAAGCGAGGATGCGGCGCACGATGTCGAGTCCGTCTTCGCCCGCCGCCAGCGCCAGTGCGGGCTCATGGCGATATTCGGCGGGAAGATTGTCCATGGATCCCGTTGTGACATAGGGCGGGTTGGAAATGATGAGATCATAACGTCGCCCACCAACACCTGCCAGCAAATCCGATTCGATCAGTTCGATTGCCTCTTGCATGCAGTAGTGCTCGACATTGCGTTGAGCCACTGCGAGCGCAGCGGGCGATAGGTCGATGGCGTCGATGCTGGCTTCGGGAAAGGCAAGCGCCATCAGGATGGCGAGGCAACCCGAGCCGGTGCACAGATCCAGCGCGCGGCCGATCTGCATGTCGTCCGGTACCCAGGGCGACAGTCCGTGCTCCAGCAACTCGGCGAAATAGGAACGTGGCACGATGACGCGCTCGTCAACGTAAAAGTCGTGTCCGCCGAGCCAGGCCTGATGGGTCAGATAGGCGCTGGGAATGCGCTTCGAAATGCGCAGGTTGAGGAGATTGAACACCGATTGACGTTCGGCATGTGTGAGCCTGGCGTCCATGAAGAAGTCGAGCCGGTCGGGAGGCAGGTGCAGGGCATGCAATACCAGCCACACTGCTTCGTCATAAGCGTTGTCGCAGCCATGGCCGAAAAACAGCCTGGCTTCGGTGAAGCGGCTCACGGCCCAGCGCAGCCAGTCGCGCAAGTTGAACAGATTGTCGACTGGTGATTCCATTAGCCGAGCAAGCGCTCCAGAACCCCTTCATAACAGGCCGCGAGCGGTTCCAGATCGGCCAAGCGAACGTGCTCGTCGATCTTGTGCGAACTGTCATTGACTGGCCCGAACTCGGCGATCTCTGAACAGATCGCGGTAATGAAGCGGCCATCCGAGGTGCCGCCCGTCGTGGAAAGCGCGGGCGAGATACCTGTTGCCTCGCGAATGGCAAGCTCCATCGCGGCCACCAGTTTCCCATGCGGCGTCAGGAACGGTTGGGCGCCGACAGTCCAGCGAATGTCGTATTTCAGATCATGCTGGTCGAGAATGGCATGCACGCGCGATTGCAGCGTTTCCACCGTGCTTGCCGTGGAGAAGCGGAAATTGAACAATACTTCCAGCGTACCCGGCACGACATTGGTGGCACCCGTGCCGGCATGAATGTTCGAGACCTGAAAACTGGTGGCCGGGAAATATTCGTTGCCATCGTCCCAGCGCGCGGCGGCAAGTTCAGCCAATACGGGAACGATCTGATGAATCGGGTTGCGCACTTTCTCCGGGTAGGCGATATGGCCCTGGATGCCGTGCACCATCAGGGTTGCCGAAAGCGAACCGCGCCGGCCGTTCTTGATCGTGTCGCCGAGCTTTTCGTTCGAGGTCGGCTCGCCGACGATGCAGTAGTCGATATGCTCATTGCGTGCCTTGAGCATCTCCACCACTTTCACGGTGCCGTCGGTGGCGTCTCCTTCCTCGTCGGAAGTGAGCAAAAGTGCAATTGATCCCGCGTGCTGCCCGTTTTTCCTGATGAAGTTCTCGGTGGCGACCACGAAGGCGGCAATCGAACTCTTCATGTCGGAGGCGCCGCGCCCGTAAAGCAGTCCATCGCGAACGGTCGGGGTAAACGGGTTGCTGCGCCATTGCTCGACCGGACCGGTGGGTACGACATCGGTATGTCCCGCAAAACAGACCAGCGGGGCGTCGGTGCCGCGCCGTGCCCAGAGATTGGAAACATTGCCGGAATCGATGCGTTCGAGCGTAAACCCCAGCGCTTGCAGGATGCCGCCGATCAGATCGAGACAGCCGGCATCGTCGGGAGTGACCGAGGGCCTGGCGATCAGCACCGTGGCCAGAGCCTGGACGGCATTCATGCGTCGAGCTTAAGCGTGAAGTCTTTGAAGTCACCGCCGGGGGCAATCGACTTAACGGGGTCGAATGCCGATGATTCCTGTTTGTTGCCCGTATTACCTGGAGCAGTCGTGGTGTCGCTAGCCTGTTCGTTATTGATCAGGTAGATCAGGTTATTGGCGGAATCGGCGTTCGCCTTGGCCTCATCGAGTGTGATCGTGCCCGACTTGTAGAGATTGAACAGCGCCTGCTCGAATGTCTGTGAGCCAGCCGTCATGCTCTTTTCCATCGATTCCTTGATACCTGCCATGTCGCCCTTCTCAATGAGTTCGGCGACGTGGCGAGAATTGAGCATGATTTCGACCGCAGGCGTGCGGCTGCCATCCTCTTTATTTACGAGGCGCTGGGAGATGATCGCATTAAGTGCCACGGCCAGATCGGCGAGCAGGGCAGGGCGATTTTCAAGCGGATAGAAACTGATGATGCGCGACAGGGCGTGGTAGCTGTTGTTGGCATGCAGGGTAGCGATGCAGAGATGCCCCGATTGGGCATAGGCAATCGACTGCGACATGATTTCCTTGTCGCGGATTTCGCCGATGAAAATCACGTCCGGTGCCTGACGCAAGGAATTCTTCAAGGCTGTTTGGAAAGCCTTGGTGTCTGAGCCTACCTCGCGCTGGTTAACAATGGACTTCTTGTTCTTGAACAGGAATTCCAGCGGATCTTCAAGCGTGAGGATGTGGCCAGTCCGGTTTTCATTGCGGTAGTCCAGCATTGACGTCAGCGAGGTGGATTTGCCAGACCCCGTGGCACCAACCATCAGGATCAGGCCACGTTTTCCCATGACGAGTTCCTTCAGCACCTCGGGCAAGCCGAGGGAGCTGAATTTCGGAATGTCAGCAGGAATAAAGCGGGCTACCAGCGCCGCCGTTCCGCGCTGATAGAAGCAGGAAAGACGAAATACGCCGATATCATGTAAGGCGACACGGGTGTTGAGTTCTCGCGTTTCCGTCAACTCGCACAATTGTTCTTCGGTCAGAATTTCCTTGAACAATTCGTCCACTGTTGCCGGAACCATCATGGTTTGATTCACCGGCATGGAGTTGCCATTGATCTTGATGGTGATCGGCGCTCCACAGGAAATGAAAAGATCTGAGGCCTTCTTCTCGGCCATCAATTGAAACAGGCGTTGCATTGTTCCCATTCCGATCCTCCGATCAGGTAGTAATTGCCAGGCAGGACACCCACATTATATTGGTGTAACAGCGCGCGAATTTCATGGTGACGACTGGCGCTGATCCATTAGGGGCCGGGCCGGTAAGCCTGACGTGCTAGGATAGTTCGCCTGTTCCGCCAAAGCCGCGGTGAATGCCACTTTGTTGAATGACGGGGTGGCATGCTGTGGTTCCCCGATGGAGAGACGGATTTCCTGCAAGTCTGCGGCAGGTGTGATGTCTGCCATCTTCTGGCACAGTTTCTCGAAGGGATAGGGTTGTAGTAGCGACAGTCGCGGGTTCACGGCAACAGGGACGGCTAAATTCAGATACGTAATTATAGGCGATGGCAGCACGGCATAATTCGGTAGCAACACTCTCCCTGCTCACCGGGGCAACGATCTGGGGCCTGATCTGGTATCCCTATCGCATTATTGAGGATGTCGGCATTAGTGGCGTTGTCGCCAGTATGGCGACCTATGCCGTTGCTTTTCTTGTCGGGTTGCCCGTGTTGTGGCGCAAATTGCGCGGTGTTCGTCTGTCATGGTGGCTGCCCCTGATCGCGCTGGCGGCCGGAGGCTGCAATCTCGGCTATGTGCTGGCCGTGCTCAACGGCGAAGTGATGCGTGTCCTGCTGCTGTTTTACCTGTCGCCATTGTGGACTGTGCTGCTTGCGCGCCTGCTGCTCGGGGAGCAGTTGCATCTACCTGGCTTGATGGTGATCAGTCTTTCCCTCTGCGGAGCCATCGTGATGCTGTGGGATCCCTCTATGGGCATGCCCTGGCCGCAGTGTTGGGCAGAATGGATCGGGCTTGGCGCAGGCTTCATGTTCGCCCTCAACAATGTGCTGATACGACGCACTGGCGAACTGTCGATCGAACTCAAATCCATGGTGTCGTTTCTGGGTGTGATCGTTTGTGGTGCATTGCTGCTGCCATGGATAACGTTGCCTCCCCATCCAACCATGACAGGAGAAAGCTTTTTTCTGCTGCTGCTGATTGGGGTGGTACTGTTTGCTGTCAATCTGGCGGTTCAGTATGGTTTGACGCACGTTAATGCCAATCGCGCCATCGTTATCCTTTTGTTCGAACTGGTCGTCGCAGCACTGGCCTCGTGGTTGCTTGCCGATGAATACATGGGACTCAGGGAATGGGTGGGCGGTGCGCTGATTATCATTGCCAGCCTGTTTTCTGGGAGCATGGATGAACCACAACGTGGGAATATCTGATTCCTGGCTGATTGGCTATGTCATGGAAATAATATTGCAAGAGACCGGGAAATCCTGATCTAACTGATGGCAAATAGAAACGATCAGGCTGCTTACTAAACGCAAAGTGGCCCTCAATAAAATCAGTTACCGGCTGACACCCCTTGGTTATATGGATATCTGGCTGGATGTTTCGCATTTGGGTAAAAATCAGATCATCATCGTTACAGATGTGACACAGAAGGCACCGGACTTTCTACAGTGACTGATGCCAAGCACCAAGTTCAGGATATGAAGTACCGAAGGCGTGAATTAAATTTGCCCACAGATTCTGTGGATATCTCTGTGGTCAAACGCTGTTACGCAATAGATACAAGCCGTTTTAACCTCCGCCTATTTTTTAGGCAGGCTGTTCTGCGGGGCAAAGGCCTTCTTATGGTGCGGCTTGGCGGGCAAAGTCACAGTTAAATAGCTATTTTTGAAGTGGTTATTCAACGATAAATAGCCAAGGTGGATAACTGGTAATCATCGCAATCGTCGCATAGTCAACAAGAAAGTTTTGCAAAGGTAGCGGATGTGAATTGTTATGATGGGTGACGGAGTCCCCTTCCTTTTTGCGGAGGCAAAAAATTGGGCAAACAATACCCTTCCAGACGGTAATTTCCGTCTGGGTTTGGTGCTGTGGTGGTTATTCCGTTAGTTACTTTGCCAAGTAGATTGCGAGCAACACCAACAGGAATGCCGCAACCGAGAAGGTGCCTATTTGCCACTCCATCCGGCGAAGGCTGTTGAAAGGCTTGACCTCACGACCGGTAACCTTGGTATAAAAATCCGATACCAGCGGAGCAACAGTGGCAAGCACGGCTGCCAGAACCACTAATGTAAAGAAAGTAAAGTAGCTCATATCCCCCTCCATTTTTTGTAACCACAAAACCACATTATCTACCTTGTCATTCCATTATAGATATGGATATGGAAATGGAAATGCAAGAAGAAACGATTATCCGGGCCGATGATGTTGCGGTGCAGGGAAATCCAGGAAAGATCATTCAGGTTTGGCCGGATTGAAGTGCATGGAAACGCGCAGTCAGGAGATCAGCTTTTTCTGTTGCATTGCACAGAGCCAAGTCAATTGAAAAATCAAATATTCATGCTTTCTTGTCCGGAATGCATGTCATGGCTTCTGGCTTGACCCAAAGATCGAACTCGGCTGAAGACACGTACCCCAGATAGAGTGACGCCTGCTTCAACGTGCTGCCCTCGTGATGCGCCTTCTTGGCGATCTCGGCGGCCTTGTCATAGCCAATGTGCGGCGTCAACGCCGTGACCAGCATCAGCGAGCGGTCGACCAGTTCAGCGATGCGGTTCCGGTTCGGGATGATGCCGCGCACGCAGTGTTGCTCAAAACTGCGCATGCCGTCGGCAAGTAGCCGGACGCTTTGCAGGAAGTTGTGGGCGATGAGCGGTTTGTAGACGTTCAACTCGAAATTGCCGGATGCGCAGCCATAGGTGATGGCGACATCATTGCCAAAGACCTGGGCACAGATCATGGTCAGCGCCTCGCATTGTGTCGGGTTTACCTTGCCAGGCATGATGGAACTGCCTGGCTCGTTTTCTGGAATCGAGATTTCACCGAGGCCTGAGCGTGGGCCGGAAGCCAGCCAGCGTATGTCGTTGGCGATCTTGTTTAGCGCGGTGGCGAGTGTTTTCAATGAGCCATGTGCCGAGATAAGCGCATCACTGGCGGCCAATGCCGAGAATTTGTTTCCTGCCGTGGTGAATGGCAGGTTGCTGTGTTTGCACAGTTCGGCCGCCACGCGCTCACCGAATTCAGGATGGGTGTTGAGTCCGGTGCCAACGGCAGTAGCACCAACGGCCAATTCGAAGAGCGGGGGCAGGTTGACGGTCAGCGCCGTCTCGGCATGTAAAAGCTGCGCAGCATAGCCGGAAAATTCCTGACCCAGTGTGAGTGGCGTGGCGTCCTGCAAATGGGTGCGTCCGATCTTGACGATGTCGGCGAAGTCGTTTGACTTCTCGGTCAGCGTCTCGCGTAACTGTCGCAATGCCGGCAACACCCGGGAAACAATGCCCTGGCTGGCGGCGACATGCATTGAAGTGGGGAAAATATCGTTCGATGACTGCCCGAAATTTACATCGTCATTAGGATGCACAAGCCTTCCCTCGCCATGGGGACCGCCCATCAATGCCGAGGCGCGGTTGGCGAGCACTTCGTTCATGTTCATATTGGTTTGCGTTCCCGAACCGGTCTGCCAGACCGACAAGGGAAATTCATGCGCATGTCTTCCTGCCAGAACTTCATCCGCAGCTTCGATGATGGCAGTGGCCTTGTTTTCAGGTACGAGGCCCAGTTCCCGGTTGACCACGGCGCAGGCGTGCTTAACGAGAGCCAGGGACAGGATCAGATCCGCAGGCATTTTTTCCGTTGAAATATCGAAGTGTTGCAGCGAACGCTGGGTCTGGGCGCCCCACAAGCACTCATCAGGAACCTCCATCGCGCCGAAACTGTCATGTTCTGTTCGCATCGTGTATTTCCCCTCGACTGGCTATTGCTTCAGTTTTATCCACAATAGTGGCATTCTGTCACCACTTCACCTAAACATCACACCTAAACATCAGCAGAGGTATGTCATGACCCAATCGATTTTTGATTCGTTCCAGTCATTTTCCCTGCAATCAGGCGCTACCGGATATCTGTATTCGCTGCCTGCGCTGGAGAAAGCCGGCCTTGGCAAAATTTCCCGGCTACCTATATCGATCCGGCTGGTGCTCGAATCAGTGCTGCGCAACTGCGATGGCCGCAAGATTACCGAACGGCATATCCGGAAATTGGCGGCGTGGCAACCCAATGCGCCAAACAATGCGCCGCGCACCGAGGAGATTCCCTTTGTCGTTGCGCGCATCCTGCTGCAGGATTTCACCGGTGTGCCATTGCTGTGCGATCTTGCGGCGATGCGGAGTGTGGCGCAGAAACTCGACAAGAAACCGAAGATAATTGAACCCCTGGTGCCGGTTGATCTGGTCGTTGATCATTCGGTGCAGGTCGATTATTTCCGCCAGCAGGATGCACTCGATCTGAACATGAAGCTGGAATTCCAGCGCAATCGTGAGCGCTACCAGTTCATGAAGTGGGGCATGCAGGCCTTTGACACTTTCCGCGTTGTGCCGCCCGGCGTCGGCATCGTGCATCAGGTCAATCTTGAATACCTGGCACGTGGTGTTCATCGCAAGCAGATTGACGGCAAGACGATGTATTACCCCGATACGCTGGTCGGTACCGATTCGCACACCACCATGATTAACAGCATCGGCGTGGTCGGCTGGGGCGTCGGCGGCATCGAGGCTGAGGCGGGTATGCTCGGCCAGCCAGTGTATTTCCTGACCCCGGATGTGGTCGGCTTCGAGTTGACAGGGAAATTGCGCGAGGGCTGCACAGCGACCGATCTGGTGCTCACCGTCACCGAGGCTTTGCGCCATGAAAAAGTGGTGGGCAAGTTTGTCGAGTTCTTCGGCGAGGGCGTTGAGGCGCTGACGCTTGCAGATCGTGCCACCATCGCGAATATGGCACCGGAATACGGTGCGACGATGGGTTTCTTCCCGGTTGACGACGCTACGATCAGTTACTTCCACGGCACCGGCCGTACAGCTGAGGAAATCGATGCCTTCCAGTCCTATTTCAAGGCGCAGGGACTTTATGGCGTGCCAAAGGCTGGGCAGATCGATTACAGCCAGGTGGTGACGCTCGATCTGACCAGTGTAACACCTTCGCTGGCGGGGCCTAAACGGCCGCAGGATCGCATCGAAATCGGCAAGGTCAAGGCTAATTTTATCGATCTGTTCAGCAAGCCGGCCGCTGAGAATGGCTTTTCCAAACTGCCGGCCGAGCTAAACTCAACCTATATCAACAGTGACGGTGTCACGGTAAAAAATGGTGACATCCTGATCGCCGCGATCACTTCCTGCACCAACACCAGCAACCCGGGTGTGTTGCTGGCAGCGGGCCTGCTGGCGAAGAAGGCGGTCGAGCGCGGTTTGAAGATAGCTCCCCACATCAAGACCTCGCTGGCGCCGGGGTCGCGTGTGGTGACCAATTACCTGAAAAAGGCCGGACTGCTGTCCTATCTGGAAACCCTCGGATTTCCGGTGACGGCTTATGGCTGCACTACTTGCATCGGTAATGCCGGTGACTTGGCGCCGGCGTTGAATCAGGTCATTCAAGACAAGCAACTGGTCTGCGCCGCCGTGCTCTCGGGCAACCGCAATTTCGAAGCGCGCATTCATCCCAATATCAAGGCCAACTACCTCGCCAGCCCGCCGCTGGTGGTGGCATACGCGATTGCAGGTTCGATACAAAAGGATTTGATGGCTGAACCGCTGGGCCGCGGCAAGGATGGCAAGGAGGTGTGGATCGGCGACATCTGGCCCACCAGCGCCGAAGTGCAAGCACTGATGAAACTGGCCATGGATCCGGCCGTGTATGCGGCCAACTATCGCAAACTGACTGCCAAGGGCGATTTGTGGAGCCAGGTATCGAGTACATCGGGTGAGGTCTACGATTGGCCGACGTCGACCTACATCGCCGAGCCCCCGTTCTTTTATGACTTCGCGCTTCTGCCGCCGGCTCCGCCCGGCAACGTGATCGGGGCCCGTGCCCTGGCCATCTTCGGCGATTCGGTGACCACCGATCACATCAGCCCGGCGGGATCAATCAAGGAAACATCGCCCGCAGGTTGTTACCTGATCAAGCAGGGCGTCGGCAAAGCCGACTTCAACAGTTATGGCTCGCGGCGCGGTAATCACGAGGTGATGATGCGCGGCACTTTCGCCAATGTGCGCATCAAGAACCTGATGATCCCGGTGCAAGCCGACGGCAGCCGCGAGGAGGGTGGCGTCACGCTGCACCAGCCTGCGGGCGAGAAACTTCCGATCTACGATGCGGCAATGAAATACCTGGCCTCTGGCGCGCCGACCATTATTTTCGCCGGCGAGGAATATGGCACCGGTTCCAGCCGCGATTGGGCCGCCAAAGGCACCCGGCTGCTCGGCGTCAAGGCCGTGGTGGCGAAGAGTTTCGAACGCATCCATCGCTCCAATCTGGTCGGCATGGGCGTGCTACCCTTGCAGTTCATCGGCGTCGCAAGTGCGCAATCACTGGGCCTCAAGGGCGACGAAACTTACGACATCCTTGGTTTGGAGAATGGCCTCAGTCCGCAGCAGAAGCTGACCCTCGTCATTCATGGCGGGGAGGGCAAGCGGCGCGAGCTGCAGGTACTGCTTCGCATCGACACCCCGATTGAGGTGGACTACTACCGCCACGGCGGCATCCTGCCTTATGTGCTGCGTGAATTACTGAGTTGAACTAAGCCCGCTTGTCATGCATCAGGCGGGATTTTTCGCGTTGCCAATCGCGTTCTTTTTCGGTCTCCCGCTTGTCGTATTGTTTCTTGCCTTTCGCCAGACCGACATTCAGCTTGATGCGCCCTTTGGTGTAGTGCAGGTCGAGGGGCACCAGCGCAAAGCCAGCGCGCTCCACCTTGCCGATCAGCTTGGCGATTTCTGTGCCGTGCAACAGCAGTTTTCGCGTCCGCACCGGGTCGGGATGAATATGGGTGGATGCGGTAAGCAAGGGACTGATGTGGGCGCCGATCAGGAATAGCTCACCGCTCTTGATGATGACATAGGCTTCCTTCAGCTGCGCGCGCCCGGCACGTATTGCCTTGGCTTCCCATCCCTCCAGCACCAGGCCGGCTTCGAAACGGTCTTCAATGAAGTAATCGTGAAATGCCTTGCGGTTGTCGATAATGCTCATGACGAGGTAGCGCGGTAGAATTCACGCATTCTAGTGCAAGCAGGTGCCATGGCAGTCGTTGAGAAATCCGTATTGATCGAGTACACCGCGGCCGAGATTTTCGATGTGATTGATGATGTCGAGCATTACGCCCAATTCCTGCCTTGGTGCAGCAGTGTCGATGTGCATGAGAAAACTGACCAGCAGACAGCTGCCAGACTGCACATCAACTACCACGGCATCAAGGTGCATTTTTCGACGGTTAACCCCAAGGATTACCCGCGCTTGATGACTATTCATCTGCGCGATGGCCCGTTCAAACTGCTCGATGGCCACTGGCGCTTGACCCCACTGGGCGAGACGGCTTGCAAGATAGAGTTCCGCCTGCACTACGAATTTTCCAGCAGGTTGCTCGAAAAGGCCGTTGGCCCAGTGTTCAATCACATTGCCAGCACACTCCTTGAATCCTTCGTCAAGCGTGCAAAAGAGGTCCATGGCTGATTTCATCAATGTTCAGGTGGTATATGCATTGCCGAAACGGCAGGAGCGGGTAAGTATCAGTTTGCCCGCCGGGGCGACGCTGCAAACGGCCATTGAGGTTTCAGGGCTGCAGCAAAAATATCCGGAAATCGATCTGGCCAGTGAGTATTTCGGCATCTATGCGCACATTTCGAAGCCGGGAACCGTATTGCGCGACCTTGATCGAGTCGAAATCTACCGCCCGCTGATTGCGGATCCGAAGGAGGCGCGCCGTCAGCGTGCCGCGGCGGGCAAGGTCGTCAAGTAAGATTCAAACTGTTGCCGAGCCGCCATCTGCCTGATTGTCGAGGGCAAGCGGCTTGCGTATAATGCTGCTTTGTCAAAGAGGAAAACAGCATGAGACTGCTCCAGAAGGCGCTGACGTTCGACGACGTCCTCCTGGTCCCCGCCTACTCGGTGATCCTCCCGCGTGATGTTAGTCTCGCCACCTGCCTGACCCGCAAGATTCGATTGAATATCCCGCTGGTGTCCGCCGCGATGGATACCGTTACTGAAGCGCGACTGGCGATTGCTTTGGCCCAGGAAGGCGGCATTGGTATTCTGCACAAGAATATGTCACCGAAGCTTCAAGCCGCCAAGGTGGCCAAAGTGAAGCGCTTTGAATCTGGCGTACTCAAGGATCCGATTACGGTTCCCCCGGAGATGACCGTCCGCGAGTTGCTCGCCTTGACGCGCCTGCATCGTATTTCCGGCTTCCCCGTGGTGACCGGTGGCCGAGTGGTCGGTATCGTCACTAATCGCGATTTGCGCTTTGAAACCAATCTCGATCAGCCCGTCAGCGCCATCATGACGCCAAAAGAGCGGCTGGTCACGGTCAAGGAAGGCACGTTAGTTACCGAAGCGCAAACCGTACTGCACAAGCACCGTCTGGAGCGCGTGCTGGTCGTGAACGATCAATTCGAATTACGTGGCCTGATTACGGTAAAGGACATTCTCAAGTCCACCGAGTATCCCCATGCCTGCAAGGACGAATCGGGTCGTCTGCGCGTTGGCGCGGCTATCGGCGTGGGTGAAGGTACCGAGGAACGTGCCACTTTGCTGGCCGAAGCCGGCGTTGATGTGTTGGTAGTGGATACTGCTCACGGTCATTCTGATGGTGTCTTGAAACGCGTGACCTGGGTCAAGAAAAACTTTCCTCTAGTGGAAGTCATCGGCGGCAACATCGCTACCGGCGATGCGGCGAAAGCCTTGGTCGATCATGGTGCGGATGCGGTCAAGGTCGGTATCGGCCCCGGTTCAATCTGCACCACGCGCATCGTGGCGGGCGTCGGCGTACCCCAGATCACGGCTATCGATAATGTGGCCAACGCTCTGGCATCCTGCAATGTGCCGCTGGTGGCGGATGGTGGCATTCGTTACTCGGGCGATATTTCCAAAGCCATTGCCGCTGGCGCGAATGTGGTGATGCTGGGTGGGCTGTTTGCCGGCACCGAAGAGGCGCCGGGTGAAACCGTGCTCTATCAGGGTCGCTCCTACAAGGCATACCGCGGCATGGGCAGTCTGGGCGCGATGCAGGAGGGATCAGCGGATCGCTACTTTCAGGATAGCGATGCCAATGTCGAAAAGCTGGTACCGGAAGGCATCGAAGGCCGCGTTCCCTACAAAGGTTCCGTTGGCGCCGTGATTCACCAGTTGATGGGAGGGCTGCGTTCCTCGATGGGTTATGTCGGCTGCCATACCATTGAAGAAATGCGGCATCAGGCGCAATTTGTCGAAATCACCTCCGCTGGTGTGCGCGAGTCGCATGTGCATGATGTGCAGATCACCAAGGAAGCACCGAATTACCATATCGAGTAAAACGGGCTCGCACCCTGAGGGCGGCGAAGGCCGCCCTTGTAATTTTCAGAGATTGATAAATGTCACACCAGAAGATACTGATTCTCGACTTCGGTTCCCAATACACCCAGCTCATCGCGCGCCGCGTGCGTGAGCAACAGGTTTACTGTGAACTGCATTCGCATGATATCAGCGAGGAATTCATTCGCGACTATGCGCCGAACGGTGTGATTCTTTCCGGTGGCCCTAACTCGGCGTACGAGGATGAAACGCCACGTGCGCCGGATATCGTGTTCAAGCTCGGCGTGCCGGTGTTGGGTATCTGCTATGGCATGCAGACCATGGCAACGCAACTTGGCGGCAAGGTCGAGACCGCACAGAAGCGCGAATTCGGCTATGCCGGGATTCGGGCCCGTGGCCACTCGCGCTTGTTCGATGGCATCCAGGACCGCAGCAACAGCGAAGGCCATGGCCTGCTTGATGTCTGGATGAGCCATGGCGACAAGGTCACCGAATTGCCGCCCGGATTCAAGGTTATCGCTGGCAACGACTCGACCCCGATCGCCGGCATGGCCGATGAGGAGCGTAGCTTCTACGCCGTCCAGTTCCATCCTGAAGTTACGCATACTGCGCGTGGCAAGGATATCGTCGCCCGCTTCGTGCATGACATCTGCGGCTGTGGCCGCGATTGGAACATGCCCGACTATGTTGCCGAAGCGATTGCCAAAGTGCGCGCTCAGGTCGGACAGGAGGAGGTGATCCTCGGCCTTTCCGGCGGCGTTGACTCCAGCGTAGTGGCGGCACTGCTGCATCAGGCCATTGGCGATCAGTTAACTTGCGTCTTCGTCGATAATGGCCTTTTGCGGCTCAACGAAGCCGAGCAAGTAATGCAGACCTTCGCCAACAACCTTGGGGTCAAGGTGATCCGCGTTGATGCTGTCGATCAGTTCATGGGCCATCTGAAGGGCGTCTGCGATCCGGAGCAGAAACGCAAGATCATCGGCCGCGAGTTTGTCGAAGTGTTCCAGGCCGAGGCAAAAAAATTGCCGCAGGCGAAATGGTTGGCGCAGGGCACTATTTACCCCGATGTGATCGAGTCGGCTGGTGCCAAGACCAAGAAGGCGCACACGATCAAGAGTCACCACAATGTTGGGGGACTGCCCGAGACGCTGCATCTCAAACTGCTGGAGCCCCTGCGTGAACTGTTCAAGGACGAAGTGCGCGAACTCGGTGTTGCTCTGGGCCTGCCGCCCGAGATGGTGTATCGCCATCCTTTCCCCGGCCCCGGGCTAGGGGTGCGTATCCTCGGCGAAGTGAAGGTGGAATATGCCGACCTGCTGCGTCGCGCTGATGCAATCTTTATCGAAGAACTGCGCAACACCAAAGACGCCGATGGTCGCAGCTGGTACGACAAGACCTCACAGGCGTTCGCTGTGTTCCTGCCTGTCAAGAGTGTCGGGGTGATGGGCGATGGCCGCACTTATGAGTACGTGACCGCATTACGCGCGGTGCAGACGCAGGACTTCATGACGGCACACTGGGCGGAATTGCCTCACGCGCTTCTGGCGACGGTGAGCAACCGCATAATCAACGAAGTACGCGGCCTCAATCGTGTGGTCTACGACATCTCGGGCAAACCGCCAGCAACGATCGAGTGGGAATAATTACATAGCTTTTCGGTACTATTCGTACCTATTCAAATAACACGAAAACCCCTTGGTAAAACAAGGGGTTTTCTGTTTTTTACTATTCCTGACTATTCAGGGTAGCCCATTTCTGGGGACGGTATCGGTGACGGTATTGGCATTTCTTGAGAGCTCCCGTAACATCGATACCGTCAACATCAAATGGACGCGTTGACGGTATCGTGAAATGCAAAACCCAGTAACCATGCGGGTTGGCGGGCGAAATTAGGGAATTTTGCGTTGACGGTATCGGCGACCAGAAAAGGGCCACCATGCTTACCGATACCCAACTGAAGAACCTCAAGCCGACCGGCAAGTTGTACAAGCTGGTCGATCGTGACGGCCTCTATGTCGCGGTTACTCCGTCAGGAGTTGTTTCCTTCCGATACGACTATCGACTGAATGGCCGGCGGGAAACTCTGGTTCTTGGGCAATACGGCCCAGAAGGCCTTACCTTGGGCGAGGCTAGAGAGAAACTGATCGGAGCCAAGAAGGAAATTGCTGTAGGTAAGTCACCGGCAAAGGAAAAGCAGCGTTCGATTCAGAAATCGAAAGCAGCTAAAACTTTCGGCGAATTCTCAACCTTGTGGCTGAGCGAATACCGCATGGCGGACAGCACTCGGGATATGAGGAAATCCGTCATTGATCGCGATATCGAGCCCGAGTTTGGCCGACGTCTTCTCAAGGAAATCGCGGCTGAAGATTTGCGGGCATTGTGCGAAAGGGTCAAGACTCAGCGCAATGCACCGGCAACGGCCGTTCATATCCGGGACATTGTTGCTCAGGTTTTCAGGTTTGCGATCGAGCGTGGTCACAAGGTCGCAAATCCTGCTGACGATGTCAGGGCATCCTCGATCGCGACCTTCAAGCCCAAAGATCGGGCGCTTTCCCCGGACGAAATAAGGATTTTCTTCCGAGAGCTGGATTTGGTACCGACGCTGCCGACAATCCGGTTGGCGTTGAAGCTTGTACTTCTTACGCTCGTCCGCAAGGGGGAGCTTCTCAATGCAACCTGGGATGAGATGGATTTCGTTGGCGCCAAATGGATCATCCCCGCGCAGCGAATGAAGGCCAGAAGGCCCCATGTGATTTACTTGCCCGACCAGGCCATGGACATCATGATTGCGCTGAAGACCTGCGCAGGAGGATCCAATTTTATCTTGCCGTCCCGGTATGAAGGTGACAAGGGAATGTCCAACAATACCCTCAATCGCGTTATTACTGTCACGGTCGAGCATGCGAAGAAAAAGGATTTGCCTCTGGACGATTTCACCGTTCATGATCTCCGCAGAACGGGTTCAACGCTTCTGCATGAGGCGGGATTTAATACCGACTGGATTGAGAAATGCCTGGCCCATGAGCAGAAGGGAGTCAGGGCCGTCTACAACAAGGCAGAGTATGCGGATCAGCGCAAGGACATGCTCCAGCAATGGGCAAACATGGTAGATGCGTGGATTGCCGGGAAAGAAATCACGCCCATTCATCGTCCCACCCGCGCGGCGGCGTAGAAATCTGATGGTACCGAGCGGGCCGGTGCCGGCGTCAGGCCTGTTTTCGGACAGGTCTGAATTTGCGTTTTTGGACGTCCGGGGAAAGCTGGGGTTGGATGAGCACTGAGCGTCTTTCTTGAATCCAGTTCTCCACTTCGTCAAGATCCCAGACAACGCAACGTGGCGTTAGATTGAATCTATTGGGAAACCCACCGGACTTTTCGAGCCGGTAAATTGCCGAGTCGGAAAGTGGGATTAGACGAAGAAGTTCTTCTCGTCTGATTAAGCGCTTGACCTGTATTGGTTTGCTCATGTCGATTCCTGACTATTCAGTACTATCGACAATTACAGCTTGCCGTAGGTTGGCTCTGTTTTCGAAATCGGTCCAAAAAGGGCGCATTTCGAGTTTCTGCCACTATAGTTTCGGTCAACGTAGAAGAGTATTCAGCCCGAGCTCTCTCATTCAAGAAAGTTTTACCTTGGACTGTCGCCGTTTCAGGAAGGGGTTGTCAAATGCGGCACATTGAGCATATGAAGCAAAAACGCATGAAGGCTGAAGTCCTTGAGGAGGGTGTCGCGTATGCGGGTTTCTTTGAGCTCCGCCGCCTGACACTACAGCACGACCGCTACGCGGGTGGCACGACTGGGCCCTTGGTGCGTGAAGTTCTTCATCGCAGCGACGTGGTTGCGGCCTTGCTTTACGATCCGGTGGTGGACAAGTTTGTCCTCGTCGAGCAGTTTCGCGTTGGCGCGCACGCGGCGGGTATCGATCCTTGGCTGATCGACATTGTCGCCGGCCGCATCGAAAAGGGGCAAACACCAATCGATGCAGTCATGCGCGAGATCTTTGAAGAAACAGGTCTAGTGCCGACCACAATCGAAGCTATCGGCGGGTTCATGACGGCCCCGCATCTCTCGAGTGAACGTGCGTATCTCTATTACGCCACGGTCAATGCCAGTGATGTCGCCGGACTTCATGGTGTTGCACATGAGGGTGAGGATAGCTCAACGAATCATGCGTGCCAGACAGTTCATGCGCCCAGAGGGGCGCCTGGAAATTATCCAGAATGACTCCGACCTTGAAGTTGCGGGCGAGCGCCTAGTGCAATTGCTGGCCATCGCCGCCACTTCCCCGCAGGCGTTCGCCTGAAATGCGCATCACGTTTCTCGGTACCGGTGACGCGGGCGGCGTGCCGCTCTACGGTTGCAATTGCCTGGCCTGCACCCGGTCGAGAGCAGTGGCCGACTTCCGGCGCCGCCCCTGTACGGCCTTGGTGGAAGCGGGCGGTACGCGCATCCTGCTCGATGCCGGCTTGACCGATCTCACCGAACGATTCCCGCCCGGCAGCCTGACGGCCGTCGTGCTGACGCATTTCCATCCGGATCACGTGCAGGGACTGTTCCATCTGCGCTGGGGGGTAGGTGCATCCATTCCGGTCTACGGTCCGCCGGATTCCGATGGCTGTGCGGACTTGTACAAGAACCACGGACTTCTGGACTTCCGCAAGCTTTCAAAGTTCGATCTGCTCACGATCGGCGACTTAAAGCTTACGCCCTTGCCCCTGATCCATTCCAAGCCCACCTTCGGATATGCCATCGAGGATGCGTCTGGGAACCGTTTTGCCTATTTGACCGATACGGTCGGCCTGCCACCTCGAACGGAGGAATATTTAGTGGAATGGAAACCGGATGGCATTGCCGTTGATTGTAGTCATCCCCCGTGCAGTTCGCCGAAAAACCATAACGACTGGACCTTGGCCCTCAATATCATCGAAGCTGTTAAGCCTCGACAGTCGTGGCTGACCCACGTCAGTCACTCTCTAGATGCATGGGTTCTCGGTAATACGCCAACTTATCCATGTAATAGCTGCATTGCCTCTGATAACCTAGTCGTCAAATTACAGGTGGAGACTCACCTGGAAATTGCCGAGGCCCCTATTGCGGATGCCGGCCGCTATGACCGCCTGCGCGAGGAGGTGAGCTATGCGTGATGTCGCCGCCGAACTCAAGGCGTTGCGCCTGTATGGCATGGTCGGCGCCTGGGAGGAGGTCGTCGCCCAAGGCAATACGGCCGACTTTCAAGCCTCCCACTGGCTGATCGAACATTTGCTCCAGGCGGAGCACACCGATCGCCATATGCGCTCGATCAGCTACCAGTTGCACAGCGCCAAGTTTCCCGTGCATCGCGATCTCGCCGGCTTTGACTTCGACCATTCCAAGGTCGATCGCGGCCTGATCGCCGATCTGGCCGACCTGTCCTTCACCGAGGCGGCGCACAACGTGGTGTTCATCGGTGGCACGGGCACCGGCAAGACGCATCTGGCGACCGCCTTGGGTGTTTCCGGCATCACCCGGCACGGCAAGCGGGTTCGGTTCTACTCGACGGTCGATCTGGTGAATCTGCTGGAGCAGGAGAAGGCGGCGGGCAAAGCCGGCAAGCTGGCCTTTGCGCTGATGCGCATGGACCTGGTGATCCTGGACGCTACAGCTAGAGTGGAGCGATATTGATTACAAGCGCAACCTGGCTTTCCTACGAGATCCAGACAAAATCAAGAATGAAGAGCCTCGGGCAGTTCCTCTTTCCCCCAAGGCGGTCGAGGTCCTGAAAAAACTACCCCGTCCAAAAAAAGGAGGCGTGATTCTCGCAGTAGAGCGCATGACCCTGTATCACGCATCATGTACGCTTGTCAGCGTGCAAAGATCAAAGATTTCACATTTCATGATCTGCGGCATGAGGCACTCTCCCGCTTGGCTGAACGCGGAGATTTCTCCGTGCTGGAAATGGCAGCTGTATCAGGCCATAAAACCCTTCAGATGCTGAAGCGGTACACGCATTTGCAGGCAGAAAGACTCTCGGCAAAAATGAGAGTGCCATTGCCGATTATTATTGATCCGGCCAGCTGAAGTTTGAAGTTTCAGGCGGCATATTTGACGCGCGGGTCTTGGAAGAAGCTTTTGACCCGCTCGGGTGATTGTTCGAGCTTTGTCATGTGTTCGGTGGCCGCGATTTTCAGTTTGGCCTTGGTGCGTACCGGTACCTTTGTGTCGATGGTTCTGGTGAATTTCTCATGATTTAACTCCCGTAAGTTGAATTGAATTGCATGTCACTCCCGTCCCCGGTGGTATTGGCATCCTCACATCTTCACAGCTCTGGACTGCACAACACCTCCGTGGGCCCTCGAGGACTTGGTTATCATCCACGAAACCCGGGGCGATTCAGTACCTCGTTGGCCGGAATCCCCCAAGGACCAAGTCGAGGTACTTGGCCAGAAATTGCTCTGTCGATATGCCCGGCCTACCGCAGCTGAACGAGCGCTCCCCAATCACACGCATCAGAAGCGGTGCCAGGATGATGTGGGCCGCAATCTCGGGATTGACCGAACGAAACTCCTGGCGCGCCATACCGCGCATTACGACCTTGCGTATCAGATCGATACCCGGCGCGATCACGCAGTCGTGATAGGCATGGGCAATATCCGGAAAATTGCCCGCCTCAGAGAGCACCAGTTTCAGCACGGCTCCGGCCTGGTCCGATCCGATCGTCCGCGAGAAATCCAGAACAAGCTCCCCGAGCAAGTTCGACGAGTTGCCCGCGTCATTTGCAAGCCGCACCTCCCACCCAGACAGCGCCTTCACCAGGCCTTCACGCACGACAGCGTTGAACAGCGCCTCCTTGCTGTCAAAGTAGAGGTAGATGGTGCCCTTCGAGACCCCGGCGCGGAGTGCTACATCATCGAGTCTCGTCGCTGCGTATCCCTTTTCGTCAAAGAAGTGCAAAGCGGCGGCGATGATCTCAGTTGGACGAGCTTCCTTACGTCGGCAGTGCGCGGGCTTTTCTAAGGAATGATCTGGCATGATCGGTATCAGATATATAAGCAGGGATGAATAAGGAAAGAAAGCATCCGGCTGGCAACCGTATAAATCATGCAGTATGATATACTAGATAATCTAGTCTAGTATATCCTTCCCCAAGACACGAGGAAACCCATGGTTCGTCCGGCAGCCGAAATTGCGCACTCCGACAGCCGTCAACGCCTGATTGACGCTGCGATTGAGGCCTTTAGGAAAGAAGGTTATCGCGCCAGCATCGAACACATTGCGCAGGCGGCCGGCGTGTGCAGGCAGACCGTGTATAACAATTTCGCCAGCAAGGAAGACTTGTTCAGCGAGGTTGCCCGGCAGGCCGCCGAGGATATCCAGACCTCGCTGGAGGGCGATGGCGGCGATGTGCGC
>JBASWL010000209.1:0-4607 GCA_049276455.1 Georgfuchsia sp.
GTTCATCCCCAAGGTGCTCCTTGATCAGGGTCTCATGTACCCGTTCCGCCAAACGTCCTTCGGCAAACTCCTCGAACGCGCGCGAAAAGGTGGCTTCAGAAGGCAGCTTCCTGCAGAGGGGAAAACCACAGATGCGGCGTAGTGCGCGATCTATCGTCAGACGTTCAATCAGTCCCGCCGTGGTCGTCAGTCCCAGCACAGCCTTGCTCACAAAGGCATTCGCCAGCCACGCGCGCTCATGCGGCGGACGCCCCACGCCACACCACGTCTCCCGCGTAAATTCCTCGATGCGAACCCATTCCAGGATGTGGATCACTTTCTCCAGCTTCGGCGTCAGGGTGCCAATGTCGTTCTTCAACTCAGGGATCAATTCATGCTGAATCACATTCCAGCGTTGCATGATCTGTTCGCGTCGGGTAGCATTCATTTCGCGGGCGTTATGATGTTGGTGTGAGAACTGCATCATGCCAGAAATGGCCGCCTGCACCCTTCAATTTCGCCTCTCGCCGCGAAATAATCAGCCATACAATCGGTATTTTGCAAGAGGCTCATATGAGTAGTCTTACATGCATCATACGCATTGGAGTTCCGGTGGAAATAGGCCGATAGGACTATAGCCGCGCCTTGACGCGGACTTTTTGGTGCTGCATGGAATGCCTGCTGACGGCAGGGGTATGATTCGACCATTTTGTTTGAGGGTAGATGCAATGAAGATGAATTCGATCAAATGGGCTTACGCTTCGTTGAGCTACGGGATTGGCCGGGCGTTGATCGCCGCATGTGTTATCGGCTTGATGGCCTGTTCTTCACCCACGGAAAAGGCGAACAAGTTCTACGAGAAAGGCGCCGCGCTAATGCAACAGGGCGAACTGGACAAGGCACGCATCGAATTCCAGAACGCCCTGCAGATCAAGGACGACATGACATCGGCCTGGTACGGTCTGGCGCAGGTGGCGGAGCGGAAGGGCGAATGGGACAAGTTGTTCGGGTATTTGAATAAGGTACTCGACCGGGATCCCAAGCATTTGGATGCAAACTTGAAGCTCGGACGTCTGCTGCTTGCTGCGGGCAAACTTGACAAGGCACTCGTAGCGAGCAATACCACTATGGCGCTGGCGAAGGACCATGCCGACGTGCTGGCGCTGCGTGCTGCGGTGCTGTACAAGCTGGATGACAAGAAGGGGGCAGTGGAGCAGGCCAATGCCGCACTGGCAAAGGATCAGAACAACATCGATGCCCTGGTGGTTTTGGCTACCGAGCGCCTCGCAGCCAAGGATGGCGAGAAGGCGATTGAGTTTCTCGATCGCGGCTTGAAGGTCAACGAGAAAAACATTGCCCTGCAACTGATCAAGGTACAGGCGTTCGAGTCGTTGGCCAAACTGGACGACGCCGAACAAGTCTTTCGTAAGCTGATCGCTTTATATCCGGAGACCCGCGCCCTTCGGCACATCCTTGCGCAGTTCTATTTGAGCCATGGTCGCAAGGATGCTGCCGAGGCAGAGTATCGTGCTGTTGCTGCTGAAAATCCTGCCGATGCAGAAGCACGTCTGGATGTGGTGCGTTTTGTGTATGCGCTAAAGGGGCCTAAGGCTGCCATTCAGGAACTGGAAGGTGTGATTGCCAAGGATCCGGCCAATTACGAATTGAAGTTAGCTTTGGCTGGTCTGTACCAGTCGCAAAACGACCGTAAGGCGACCGAGACCATATATAGGTCGATCATAGAAAAGGCGGGGGATAGCCGGGATGGTATTAAGGCAAAGGGATTGCTTGCCGCCGAGCTGCTGACTAGTGGCGACAAAAAGACTGCCCAAACCCTGATCGGCGAGATTCTTGCCAAGGATCAGCGTAATGAACAGGGACTACTTCTGAAGGCCACCTTGGCCATCGATGGGCGCCAGTTCGACCAGGCCATCGCCGATCTGCGCAGCATTCTGCGCGATGTGCCCAATTCCGCCCGGGCCTTGCTGATGTTGGCTAAGGCTCACGAAATGGCGGGATCGCCCGAACTGGCGCAGGAACACTACATGAAAGCTTTCCAAGCCAGCAAACAGGCTACGGCTTTCGGTATGGCCTATGGCGAATTCCTGCTCAAACGAGGTCAAGCTGCGCGTGCCGCGGACGTGGCGGAGGAAATGCTAAAGACTACGCCGGGCTATGTGCCGGCGATGAAGTTGCTGGCGCAGGCGCGCATCAATCAGGGCAACTGGGTTGGAGCGCAGGCGGTGGCCGATGACTTGCAGAAGCTGGATAAGCAGGGGCAGACTGCCGATCAGATTCGTGGGGTGGTATTTGCAGCGAAAAAGAACTACAGCGAGAGCATTGCTGCGTTCAAGCGCGCCTACGATGCGGCACCTACTGAAATCCAGCCGATGGTGGCATTGGTACGTTCCTATCTCATGGCAGGCAAGACCAGTGAAGCGTTAAGCTTCCTGAAGAGTGTGGTGCAGGCGAGTCCGGACAATACTGGCGCGAGACTGCTTCAAGGGCAGTTGTATGCCACGAATGGCGACAAAGTAGCGGCTGAGCAGGCATTCCAGGCTGTCATCAGCCAGCAGCCCAAGAGCCCTGTCGGCTACGTTGGAATGGCCAACCTCCATCTGCGTGCGGGAAGTAACGCGGAAGCAGAAAAGGTTGTGGCACAAGGTTTGGCTGCAGTTCCAGGCGATTTTTCGCTACGCATGACTCAGGCCGGCATATATGAACTGTCGAGTCGCTTCGAAGAGGCGATCAAGTTGTACGATGAACTGCTCAAGGAACGACCCAATTCGGATGTGCTGGCTAACAACCTCGCCAGCCTGCTCACGGACCATCGGACCGACAAGGCTAGCCTGACACGGGCTCACGAGCTGGCACTACGCTTCAAGCGTTCCGACGTTCCCCAGTTCAAAGACACGCTCGGTTGGGCCAGCTATAAGCAGGGCAAGGCCGACGAGGCAGTGCAGTTGATTGAGGATGCTTCAAAGAAGCTGCCCGACCTGCCGGTGTTCCGCTATCACCTCGGAATGAGCTATCTCGCGATCAAAAACAAAGATGCTGCCCGCAAGGAATTGGAAAAGTCGCTATCGCTAGGCGACGGCAAGAATTTCATCGAGGCCGAGCAGGCAAAGCAGGCACTCAAGGGGCTTAGATAGTGGTTTCGTCCAATTTAAAAGCGATAGTCTGATGTATCAGGCCTTTTATGGACTGCAGGAGAAGCCATTCTCTATCCAGCCAGATCCGGATTTTCTGTTTATGGGCAAGCGGCACAGCCTTGCCTATGCAATGCTCGAATATGCGCTCCACAATAAGGCTGGCTTTGCGGTGATCAGCGGCGACATTGGCTGCGGCAAGACCACGCTGGTGCGCCATCTACTCAACAATCTGGGGACGGATGTTTGTATCGGCCTCGTCTACAACACTCACCAGGACATTGCCAATTTACTGGAGTGGATCATGCTCGCGTTCGGGCAGACCTATGAAGGTTTATCGCAAGTGGCGTTGTACGATGCCTTTCAACGCTTCCTGATTGCGCAATACGGTGCCGGCAAGCGGGTAGTGCTGATTGTGGACGAGGCCCAGAACCTCAATCCCGCGGCGATTGAGTCTTTGCGCATGCTATCCAACATCAATGCTGACAAGGATCAGTTGTTGCAGATGATCCTCGTGGGGCAGCCCCAGTTGAAGGATCTGTTGCGACGCCCGGAGTTGCAGCAGTTCGCCCAGCGCGTGTCGGCGCATTTTTTCATTCCACCGCTCGAGAAATCGGAGGTGGAAAGCTACATTACGCATCGCCTACGCGTTTCCGGCAGGATGGAACCGCTCTTCACACATGCCGCCTGCGAGCGCATTGCCGAAGTGAGCCGCGGCATTCCACGCACCATCAACATCCTCTGCGACACGGCACTGGTCTATGGGTTTTCCGGGGATGCGCAGGCGATCGATCTTGACCTGGTGGAGGAAGTGATCAGTGATCAATCGCAGTTTGGTATTTTCTCTCTCGAATAGTTTCTTATCCTGTCCAGTTACTTAACCATGAACCACCCTTGACTTAAATTGACAAATAAATATTTTTAAGTATAGTTTTAAACTTTTGAATATCTCCAATAAATCCCATTTTCTGAAAGCGAAGATGATATGAAGAATCCAAGCATGATGGGAGTTGCTGTTTCGGTGTTAGCGCTATTGTCTGTTTCCATGAGTTCCTTGGCTGCGCAAGAGCCGGGCAGCACGTTGCTCAAGAATAAGGCTACACAGAATGTTCAGATAGCCGAGCCAAAACCCGTGCCAGGAATCCCGGACGTAATATTTGGGCCTAATCCACTTATCAACGACACCAGCACCGCTCAGGCGCTTCCGACTCGGACGGTTGCCCAAAACTCAGAGCGTGAGATTCGGAGTGTGGTTGAGCCCCAGATACCGCGTGGAGTACCTCAAAACGAAACTTCAGCAGAACCTCAAGCAGAAACTCAGATAAACCCTCCAACTCCAACTGCCGCCAAGACCGGCTGGTATGCTGGAGCCTCGCTTGGCCGCGGTGGATTAGATACTGGCTATCAGCGTACCTTCCAGACTATTTTTTCGACTGGTGCAACAACTGTCCGTGTGGTTCCGGATACCAAGGACACGAT
>JBASWL010000210.1:0-1853 GCA_049276455.1 Georgfuchsia sp.
GCGTAGCCCCATTCAATTCCGTTTCCTTCTTCGCAATCCCGACATCTGTCGGGTGATACTCAACCCTCTGTCATTTTCCATTTCCATACAGGCCAGTCTGTGCGGCAGCGTACGCAAGGTGGAAACAGGGCTGGCAATCAGGGGACTCGTCATTCAATGACTTACTCGGTCCGTTGCAATAGGATTAGTAGTCGTGGCGGCGGATAACTTCTGGCTGCTCATGTCCGCCTGGCCTTCGTCAGCACTTCGCTCTTTGAGGCGATTTGCGCTATCAGATCGCTCCATGATTTGGCGAAGGCTGCGGTGCCTTCGCACTGAAGATTGGCGGCAAGTGCTTCATCGTTGACTCCCTCGCGGGCAAATTCCGCGATCACCACTTCGGCATAACCATCATCAACCGGCAAAACACCATTCACTCTGCCGTGCGCGGCGAAGGCAAGCAGCGTCTTCTCGGGCATGGTGTTGATGGTATCCGGGGCCGCGAGCGCTTCAACGTACAGGGTGTCCGGGGCTGTTGGATCCTTGGTGCCGGTACTGGCCCACAGCAGGCGTTGCGGCCGCGCGCCGGCAGCGGCCAGTTTCTGCCAGCGTGGAGACGCCAGCAGATCACGGTAGGCTTTGTAGGTGCGCATGGCGATGGCAATGCCGAGACGGTTGCGGAATTCGCCTTGAACCTTGTCCGTGACGGCCACGTCCCAGCGGCTAACGAAAATCGACGCCACAGAAGCAACCTTCGGATCGAGGCAAGCTGCTATGCGACGCTCGATGCCGCGCATATACGCTTCAGCCGCCGCGAGGTACTGTTCACGGGAGAACAGTAGCGTTACATTGACCGGCACGCCAGCGAAGATCGATTCCTCGATCGCGGGGATACCTGCGCCGGTACCCGGAATCTTGATGAAAAGATTGGGGCGTTGCGCGCGCGCATGCAGTTGCGCTGCCGCCTTTATGGTAGCGGCGGTGTCATCCGCAAGTAAAGGTGACACCTCCAGCGATACCCAGCCATCGACGCCAGCGGTGGCATCATGGATTGGCCGAAACAAATCGGCGGCCACGGTCAAATCCTCCAGGGCCAGCTCGAAGAATAACGCCTCGCCCGACTTGCCTTCAGCCGTTTTATTGTGGATGGCATCATCGTAGAAATCACCGTTCTTGATGGCGTGATCGAAGATGGTGGGATTGGAGGTGAGCCCCGTCACCGCAAACTCCCTAATATAGCGGCTGAGTGTGCCGCTAGTCAGTAACTCGCGTGTAATGTTGTCGAGCCAGAGGCTTTGGCCCAGATCGTGAAGCTGCTGTGGTGCGCTCATGTCAATTCCTATTCCTCATCGATGGCCCTGGCAGACCTGAACAATGCGGGAAAATCGTAATTAAGCAGATCTCCTATGCGATCGATCGCCAAGTCTGCTGGTAGATAAGCACAAAGGTTATGCGCATCGTTTAAATCGGTTTCGATCTGAGGTGGCTGGGGAAGAAACCATGACGTGCTATTACTCAGAAAATCCGTAATTGATTGCACCTTTGGGCGGGACATGAAGGGTGGTTCTATGAGCTTGCTCGGAATCCTTGTCGCCCGCTAATTGGGTTAACTTTGGCACACTGTTATTGAGCATTGTTTTCTTGCTCTTGTAGATTATCAATACATTGCTGCTCGTTGCATTTTGTTCGGTTGGCTTAAACATGAGCCCTCTAATTTGAATCGGCAACTCGCTAAATTACGCGTTACCAGTATGGAGATACTGACAATGAATGAACGCAGTGTCTGTACGTTGCCACACAGAGTTGTAATAACTGCCAAACAGACGGCTTCCAACTCGGCCGAAAGCCGAAAGAAAGCTATGTATCTGATAGAA
>JBASWL010000211.1:0-2698 GCA_049276455.1 Georgfuchsia sp.
CACGAGGCGCAGCGAAAAGATGTCCGGCACCCAATGGACTGCGACATGCTTGTCGAGGAGCTTGAAATAGAGCTCCTCGAGCACCTCGGCGGCATCGAGGGGCGTGACGAAATAGACCGTGCGAACCTTTTGCCGATCAATGAGTCCGTCCAGGTCCGCGATAGTGCCGAGGAGTGGCGGTTGCCTGAGTGTGCCAGCCGCGGCGCCAGCTTGCCCGGCCGCATCTTCTGCCTTGATTTGCACGCAGCCGAGCACTTGTTCGCCGAGCCATGGATTGCTGGAAATTTTCTGGTAGAGGAAGTTGGCGAGCCGCCCGGTGCCGATGATGATGGCGTTCTCGGGTTGGTGGGCATGCTTCAGCAGGGTCTTCTGCAGCGAGCGCATCGCCAGGTGCAGCAGCAGTTGGGCGGATAACCCCAGCGCATAGAGCTGGCCCAGCAGGAGCCGCGAATATGTCTCGCTCTGCTTGGTGAGGAAGGCCATCATCACGAGGAAGGCAAAGCAGACGGTCCAGGCCTTGAACATCCGGAAGGCCTTGATGGTGAAGCCGGTGTTGGTGCGGTAGATGGCGTAATGGTCATAAATTATCGCCAGGGAACCCATCAGCAACAGCAGCATGATGATGTATTCGGCGGTCACTATGCCAAGGTGGTATTCGATCAGCCCATAGGCGACACCGATCACCACCAGGCCGTCGAGCCCTGCCTGGATGGTGTTGCTGATACTGCTGCGTCGCTGGAGAACGGAACGGGTTTTGCCGGGTACTTCAAGCATGGCGATCGGATATAGTTAGGCTGCTGAATGAGGCTGCTCATCAGGCTGCAGCAGGCTTTATATGGCCATTATACCTTCGATCCAAATGATATTTTCGAGGATGGCAATTGACGGGAATTACCCGAGCACTTTCGACTTCGAGATGATTTATTGACCCGGTCAGGGTCTCGGACTGAAGTAATTCGTTAGCATGCGGACGCCCGTGTCACGCAAACGGCTAACCGATATCTGCAACAACTTGATCAGGAACTTGTTGGCCAGGCGGGGATATATCAACAATATTTCGTTGAGGTCAGCACGAGTCATTACGGCAAAATCTGACGGCACGATCCCGACACAAGTCGCGAAACGGCGCTCGCCATCGATCAGTGACATCTCGCCCAAGGAAGTCCCAGGGCCGACTGTGGCAATAACCATCGACTGGCCAGGCTGATGCTGCTTGCGAACCTCCACTTCCCCACTGAGTAGTAGTAGCAGGTAATCGCCCTCCTCGCCTTCCGAAAGCAGCACTGACTCTCGTGAGGCAGCAAAACAATGCATAAACTGGCACAGCGCCTCGGTTTCCTGGCGGCTGAATTCCTCGAACAGCGGCCCCTTCTTTATAACTTCATAGACTTCGTCGACATAGGCTCCAGCACCACCGAGATAATCCAGGTCGAAATAAAGCGATGGTCGGGGCGTCAAGATCATTTGTAAATATTATGAATTATCACTACTGCACGGTTAAATTGATAATCGCTGATTTATGAGTCGTTATCCACAGATGTATAGGGACTGCACAGGAGCATTTGAATTCAATTCGTCGTTGCCTTTTGTTGCTTGGGATCCCGCATCAACACTTGCTTTCGCCAAATACCTCATCAGTTGCCCGGACAGTAGTGAAAAATCCATTCTGCTAAAGCCTATGAATACCCAATGATTGTCACAACAGATTTATCGAGGAACTCCACGTTGGGCAAATAACCAGCAGCCTAGATCGCAAAGACAGCAATCGCAATAGCCCGCATGCCCTAACGGGTTGTAAAAAAATCAGCAACGCGGGCGGCCATGCCAAATTGGCGATGTATTCATGATGCCTCCGTATCTGTTTAGGGCCAGGGCGGCTTGCTCCACGTCCAAAATCCAGTAATTCACGGCTTGCAGTATGGCTACTGCGTCGATTGGCTGCTACGGGGGGTAATACCCAAAATGGCATAGGATTAAGAAGTATTCATTAACCAGCATCAGCCTAACTGCGGCCCATATCTAGCCTACTGCTTCAGCACTGCGCCATTAGAGCCATGCCCTTGAATTCGGACAAGGACATAAGTTACACCCCGAAAGGTGCAGAACCATGGCCGCCGGATCTCAGATTTATCACTCATTCTCGCCCCTCTCTCCTCGTATCAATATTTCCAGCAAGTCGCCCATTTGCGTATGATCTTTAACAGCCTGCCAAGGAAATTCTCAAGTTCGTTATTCAGACGCGCACTTCGTCAGCACATTCAATCAGGATCAACCGGCTGGCGAATTGGAATCGCACTTCCAGCATTGTGGTGCAGCACTGCTTTGGACAAGATTGAAACGGCCTGCGCCCGATTCATCACATTAATCTTGCGGAATATCCGCTGAAGGTGGTTCTTAACGGTAAAAGAACTGATATCAAGGATGAGACCGATTTCAAGATTGGTCTTGCCTAATTGCACCCAGTGCATAATTTCAAATTCTCGCTGGGATAGCTGAAAGGCGTTGCCGTCGGACCCGTTTGGGGATGATTCATCGCTATGGTGCAGTTCGATTTTCAGAGGGGGAGGATCGGGGTACTGTGCTGGCAGATGAGATACTTGTCGTAACGCCGTATCAATATAAGGGAGCAGGAGCTTCATGAAACGGGCAGCCTGCTGATCAAAACCTTGGTGCTTGGGACTTAGCACAACATATAGAC
>JBASWL010000212.1:0-2544 GCA_049276455.1 Georgfuchsia sp.
CAGACCAGACTCAGCCCGCTGCTGGAAGCACGACGCAGCAGGGGCGCGTAGTCGCTTGCCAATGATTTTGCTCGTTCAGCGGTGCGGCAGCCAAAAACCACCAAGTACGCATAACCCTGGAAGTCAACCTTGTCGGCGGTGACATCAACGCCAACCGCTACACCGCTGCTGGAGCGAATCGAATCAGCCGACAGGCCAAGCAGTTTCCACTCACAAAACCGTTGGCGACTGTGATCTTCGTCGTCGGCGGAAAAGCGCAATTTATCAAGAAATCCACCAAACGGCAGCAGGGTGAAGTCCGGTAACGGGAGCAACAAAAATCGCAAGGCGTTCACTTAATCTGTTGATCTAATCCGTGAAGCGGCGTAGCATCGCCATGTTTGCTGGCTTTTGACTTGGCTTCCATGCAGAAAAAATCCTCCGCAACGTCTCCCCAGAACCACCCCCGCATACCTCCCGAGTTCGATGGTATTCAGGTTAACCACTGTAAATCCCCGGTCTGTCCGAACTACGGCGTTGCGGCAGGACAGTCATCGGTGCGTGGGAGCAATAGCTATATTCTGGATTCGCGAAACATAGGTATTTCCTCCTGCATTTGCACATCCTGCGGTGTGAGTTTTCCCCTGAAGAGCAACCTCGGCATCACGGAAGAAGTCGAACGTATGGCATCCTATCTGCAGCGGCCCAATGCAGTGTGCTGTCGCAACGCGGCCTGTGCCAACCACACCAATCAGGTGCCCGTGGGAACGGTGGGGGCGTACGCATCGTTCGGCAAGACCGCAATTGGTAATTCCCGATGGCGCTGTAGCGTTTGCGGTAAGACGTTTTCACAAAACACCAAGCCCACAGCTCGGCAACGGGAGCATCATAAGAACAAAACTATTTTCAAACTGCTTGTCAACAAGATGCCCGTGCGCCGCATCATTGAAGTGGCGGACATTCACCCCAAAACCTTCTATCAACGACTCGATTTCCTTCATCGTCAGTGCCAGGTATTTGCGGCTCATCGTGAGCGTGCCCTGACCAACCTCCCAATCAGTCGGTTGTACCTTGGCGTTGATCGACAGGATTACCTAGTGAACTGGCTGGTACGCAAGGATAAGCGCAACATTCAGTTGTCAGCCATTACAACGGTAGACAATGAATGCGGTTATTGCTTTGGAATGCACCTGAACTTCGATCCTTCGCTGGACAGCGAAGTTATTCAAGCAGAAGTCGAGACCAACGGTGATCTTGACTTGCCCTATCCACATCGCCGCTTTGCTCGCCTGTGGCTCAATGCCGACCATGACCTTGCCAGCGCAAAATCTGCAGGCACACGGCGTCGCAAAGTCGGGCTGCCAAACCAGATTGATGAAGCCTATGCGGCAGCATTACAGCGTGATGATATCGAAAGCCCCGATGAGCCGTCGCTCGTGGAACGACTTCCCGAGTACGGTATGCAGACTCATGGTGAATACACGATGTACGGACACTTTTTCTTCCTCAAACGCCTTCTTGGCAATGTTAAGAAGTGGCGTTTCTTTATCGACCAGGATCCGGGCTTGCGGGCCGCCTGCCTGGCTGCGTTTCACGATGAAATCAAGGGCCGCACGGCTGATGCTTTTTATGTCCGCATCACTAAAGACATGACGGTGGACGAAAAACGTCACAAGTACAACGATGCGAAGGCATTCTTCGAGCAGGCGAAGCTCGCGCATCCAAATCTGAAGCCCCAGGAGATCAAACTGATGCTGATCAAAGAGCGCCTGGCCTGCATGACATCACATGGAAAATGGCAGGATCAATGGCTTGACCATCCATTTCCGACAATGAGCGAGCCAGAAAAGGCTGTGGCATATCTCACCGATATGGGTGATTACGACGAAGACCATAAAGCGTGGCTGTACAACAAGGCCAGCCTGCATGGTGTTGACTCGTTTTTCAACCAAGTACGTCGCCGACTCTCCTTACTTGAGCGACCGATACATTCCAAGTCCAACAAAGGCAGGATATGGAATGGCTACTCCCCATACGATCCGGGCAATGTTGCCAAAGTCCTCGACATCATGCGCACGGTCCACAATTACATTCTGACCGGCAAGGATGGCAAGACGCCAGCCGAACGGCTTGGACTGGCCAAGGCACCGCTGGATTATGAAGACATCATCTACTTTTCATCAACAGATTAAGTGAACGCCTTGGCATTACCCACCGTACTGCTCAAAGCACAATCCGATAGAGCATCGCTTGTTTGCGCATGTGACGCGCGCATGCCAAGGTGTTGTCTTTCACACGGTGGAGATTGCCCGCAAATTCATCGCCATAACCAAGACCACCAAGGGGTTGAAAGTGACGGTGGATATTTTGAGTGGTGTCTATGTCAACGGTAAAAAGGTCGCCGCTGATTTCAAGAAAACCATGCGTATCGTCTTCGATGAGGATCTTCGCCACTGGAACTACCGCGCCATCCCGGCAAAGGGGTGATATCGGGAAGTTATTTTTGACCACATCCTTCCTAATATTTTTTCAGCATCTGAGGCCGAGTAACCCTCAAGCCATATG
>JBASWL010000213.1:0-2254 GCA_049276455.1 Georgfuchsia sp.
AGCGCATAGTAGCGTCCGCCGACAACAGCGCTGTCCCTTTGCACGCCAAGACTTTCAAATGCATATCCCCGCACCGTGGTGTCGCCGCCAGTGCGAAACAGCAGTGCCTGCGGGATTCCATGCGCGCTGCGCGCGAGGACCGCGCCGAGTTCGCCGCGCAGCGCAATATCGTCGCGCTGAGTGAGCGCGTGGAACCAGGCGAGTTGTCCGACCACACGACCGAAAGACTCGGTTGACACGGTGGGTGCGCTGATTCCCAGGTGCAGTGCCGCCACCGAGCCGTTGTGCGGGAACAGGAGATCATCCGTGGTGCGGCGCGTGTATTCGTAGTGCGCGAAAAGCGCACGAGCAAGATCGGGTGCGTCATTCTCGCGCTGCTGCTGCTCAAAGTAATACGACATGCCGAAAGCCGGTTGCCGGCGTTCATCTATGCTGCGCCGCGTGGCGTCGATCACCCCGCCGCGGGTGACGAGGTTCTGGATATCGGTGCGCGTCGCTGCAGCATCGAATGAATCTGCCCAGCCATCGCTGCGTGCGGGCAGATTCACTGTCGCGCCCAACCGCTGCAACTTGCTCTCAAGCCGCAGTTCCGAGCGGAAGCGCAAGGCGGAATCGAATACGTTGACATCACGCCAGGCTGCCGTTGCGCGGTACAGCGTGTCCGTGCTGTAGCCGATCCCGGCCTCGAGCCGGCGCGTGGGTGCCTCTATCACCGAGACGCGAACCGGAGCGGCGTCGGCAAGATCGCGGTTGTCGTCGATGACGACTTGAGCGCTGGCGAAATAATTTGTTGCGTTGAGTCGGCGCAGAAATACTTCGACATCCTCGTACGTATAAGGATCGCCCGGTTTGAAAGGCACGAGATTGGTCACTGTTTGCTCCGGATATTTGGACAAACCTGCCACCGTGACCGGGCCAAAGGCAAACGCGGGGCCGGGGTCGAGCACCAGCACCAGATCGGCGCTGTCCTTGGCAGGGGCGACCGTGGCATGGCTTGCGGCAACCCTGGCACCGACATAGCGCGTGCGTGCGAGTTCGGCCAGCGCGCCGTTTTTTGCCGACTCCCATGCCGGCTGGCGAAAGACCGCACCCGGCGCAAGTGGCCATTGCGCGCGTACCCGCGCAATGGCTGCCGGATCCGGCGTGCCGCTCAGCGTTATCGAGACATTCGCTACCCGCACCGGCTCGCCCAGCTTCACCTGCAAGCGCACGGTGCGCATGCCCTGCTGCAGATCTTCGATCGTGATATCGACCTGCGCGTTGTAATAGCCTTCAGTCGCGGCTGCTTCAAGTGCCTGCGCGCGCGCATCGCGCACCAGCGACTGGAGCAGCGGCAGCGTCATGTTTTCGTAGGTTTGCCAATGCGAGATGTCGAGCCCGCTCTGTAGCGTATCGCGCAACGGCGATGGGGCGTCGACGACGAGCTGAAAGCGGAATTCGACCTCCCCGTCTGTCGCCGCGGCGTTCGCTACGACGGCGCTTGCGGCAAAGAGCAGCAGCAAGTATGAGAACGCGTAATGAAATATCCTGATCGACATGTGCCTAACTGTCGCATGCTTTACTGCCAAACATCTGTCGGTGCAATGATCCGATAAGAATATCTCGGCTTCCCTCCATTTTTCGTCTTCCTGTCAATCGGGATTAAACCTCAGCTCTTGCAAGATAAAACTTCGGGGAAAGCTCAATCAGCCCATATCCGGGAAATCAATAGCCTTTGTTAAACAGGGTGGCGCTACATTTTGGACAAGGCGGGACACGCCCTGTTTTCTTGGTGTGCACTTTCTGTCCGCACGCTTGGCAGGTCAATGTGCCGACGGAGGTTAACTCACGGTTCAAATCTGTTGAATAGCTGTGGTACGGAATCCGCATGGTGCCAACGCCATTTTTCGCATACCCCTATGAACACGATGGGGAGCGCAGAACACGGGAGCTATTATTCCGGTCGCCGTAGTGGTGATCTGTACGCCAGCGAACAGAATATCGGGAATTGTTCCTTCAGACTGAATCACAGATATCGTGAAGTTTGAATGGATAGCCTTTCGCGTTGCCTTGCTGCGGTCTAACGGGCAACGCAGTGTGAAATGATGGCTTCGCCCATCGTTTGTAACGTCGAAGCATGATTTCCCCATAGTTTGCGGCGGCCAGTAGAATTCTGCCCAGACGGATGAGGCCATGCTCCAAAGCTCGAAAGGAAGTATTGCGCGTATCCGGCCGGCTTGACGTTTCGTATCTGTGAATTTACGTCAGGAGACAC
>JBASWL010000214.1:0-2797 GCA_049276455.1 Georgfuchsia sp.
CAATTCCAGCAACGACCGCGGCGCGTCACTCATATCGTGGCCCTCCATTGATGCTTGCTCTAGTACTGGTCTGTTGTGTGCGTACGTCGTCGCGGCCTCAGCGTGCATTACTCCATCACCATCCAGCGAATCGTGAAAATGTGCTCTCGCGCGTGGGTGCCCTTCAACGTCTGCTCGATCATTTCGAGATAGTCATCGGCCTTCTGACGAAGCCGGTCGCGTTCGATCTTGAAGTCGTCGTATAAGTCATCCGCACGGCGCGCGAGGCGTTGCGCTTCTTTCCGGAACTTCAACCGTTCGGCGAGGTCATCCGTCCTACGTTCGCGGGCACGGGCCTCTTGCTCGTCCTTATTGAGCTTTCGCACATCGGCTTCGTATTTCGCTTTGTGGTCTTTGAGACGCGACTCCACGAGGTCGCCCTGCTCGATACTGAACTCCGCTGTGCGGTTCTGAACTTCCCCGTTGAATGCCTCAGCTTGCGCCGCGAGCACTGGCTGCAAGTCGGCAACATCTATGGGCGTAGTACCAGACTCATCAACGCAAGTGAGATCGAGGATCTACTCAATTTGTTCGGCATCAAGCATCAGGCCGCTGTCCGATCGGCCTGCGGCGAGAATGTATGACTCGGTGACGGTGTCGTCGCCAGCTCGCGTAGTGAACGTGAGCAGTTCGGCAGTTAGCGTTCCGTGTTCGCCAACGAGGTCACGCACGGCGGATGCGACGCGCTCAGACTGATCGATCGAAAAGACGAGTGACCGCTCCGGAGTCTCCTCAGTGAGAGCGGACTGCACCACATACTGACCAAGATCGCTACCGTAACGGTACTGGTGCGCGCCAGACTGCGGTTTCGACTGGAAGAAGTAGCGGCCAACGGGGATCCCGTTGGCTGGTGCTTCAGCAAGTGTGAAGTTGTAGCCATCGGCATCGAACGTGGCGAAGGGATCCAGCTCGTGCCGCGTGACCTGCAGTAGCAACCGTTCAAAGGTGTTGAGCACTGCACCTTGCTGGGCGTCGTAACTCTTGAGCTTGTCCTGCACGTTCGGGTCGAGATTGTCGAAGACGCGGGCGCGGGCCGACTGCATCTCGTGGCTGATCTCGCTCTGGTATTCGCGTTCCAGCGCGTCGAACGCCGTGTTGATCTCGTCCGCCGTTTTGCATCGTTCGAGGATCTCAGCGATTCTCTTCTCAAAGTCGAGACCGTCCTCGATCGTCCCGAGTACTTCGTCTGAAGCGCCGAATACTGACTTGAAGAGATTGAACTTCTCGTCCAGCAGTTCGAGGATGCGTTCTTCGGCGAGGTTTCCTTGATTCGAGAAATTCACGACGATGACATTGTGCTGCTGCCCGTATCGGTGCACACGGCCGATACGCTGTTCGACGCGCTGCGGGTTCCACGGCAGGTCATAGTTCACCAGCATCGAGCAGAACTGCAGGTTGATACCCTCGGCAGCGGCTTCGGTCGCGATCATGATCGTGCCACGCTCACGGAACTCATCGACGAGTGCCTTGCGGCGATCCGCCGATGGGATTCTTGTGATGAGGTCAGATCCCTCGTTGGCCTTCAACCATTCGCGATAGGTCTCCGTCGCTTCGTGCGAATTGTTGGAACCGTTGAAGAGCACCAGACCGTCACCGCGCCCGGCCTCCCGCAGCGACGCGGCAAGATACTCCTGTGTCTTCGTGGAGTCAGTAAAGATAATCGCTTTCTGTGGTGCGCCGATCTCCGCGAGTTTAGCGAAGCCTTGGTCGAGCGCATCCAACAGCTTTACGGCCTTCTGATTGACCGTAATCGACCGGGCAAGCTGTGCGTACGCGCGAAGCTCATCGACTTCCTCCGCCATCTCCTTGCGGGCGTCCTCGGCAACAGGTGACGGCGTCAGGCTGAAGAGTGTCGACTCAGTGTCTTCAAGCTCCTCATCGGTCATATCCTCGTCGACGAGCACCCCACGGTTGTCGCGCCGCTGACCGGACAGCATCTCAGCTTCGAGCCGATTCGCGATGCCCTCTAGCGTCGAGGCAACTGCATAGGTCGATGATCCCAGTCGTTTACGGAGGATGAGTGCGGATAGGTGCCGTTGCGACTTGGCGAATGCGTAGAGGAACGGCCGCTGCAAGTACTCGTTGACTTTGTTGTAGAGATCTTGCTCCGCGTCTGAGGGCATGAAGCCGAGGGTGAGTGGCATTCGCTCGGTGAATCGGATGTACTTCTGCGCGTCGCGTCGTAGGGTACGTTTCGCGATGTGTGAGATTCTCATCGCAAGGTCGTCATTGCCGTAGTCCTCGGGGTGATCGACGTAGCGTTCCTTAAACCCCTCGATCGAGTGGAAGAACTCAGGGTCAAACACTGACACCAGGCCGAAGAGTTCCTCCAATCGGTTCTGCAAGGGCGTGGCTGTGAGCAACAGCGATTTACTTGCAGAGCCGATCACGTCCGACACCGCTTGTGCGATCTTTGCGTCGCCTTTCCAGAACGAGCGCAGCCGGTGTGCTTCGTCGGCAATCACCAGATCCCAATGGCGCGCCAGGTCGTCGACATTTCGCAGCACGAACTCATACGAACAGATCAAGACGCTGCCCGCCAAGCCGGTTCCTGGTTTCAGTAGTTCGCGCTTGTTCTTCGCGTCGAGCAGCTTCGCCGGGATCGCAAACTTCTCATCGAGCTCCTGCTGCCACTGCTGGCGCAACGAGGATGGGGCAACAATCAGGATCCGCCGTTTCCGCTCTGCCCAATACTGGCAGAGCACAATTCCAGCTTCAATGGTCTTTCCCAACCCGACTTCATCGGCCAGGATGACGC
>JBASWL010000215.1:0-17024 GCA_049276455.1 Georgfuchsia sp.
CCAAAACAGACATCGCCTCCGGCTGGACGTTTTCATAGTCAATGAGAACGAAGTTCAGCTTCATATTGGTTGGACCTTATTAGAAATATCACCTGATCGAAGACAAACCATACTTTAAGCTTGGCGAGAGATTTTCCGCTTTGTTGTACAGGACGGGTAATTTGAGCACCCCATAAAAGGACCATAGGGGCCAGTTACGACGCGTAGGACACCCGTTCCGCAAGACGGGCAAGGCTCGACATGGGTCGAGTGCTCGGATTGCTTCCCACTCCGATACACGACAGTTCCTTGCCATGCCGGTTTCAGCAACTCCGGGATGAACCTGGAAATCCGCGACTTCTTGGTGAGTAGGTACGTCCGGCGCTTGGCGCGGGTGAGGCCGACATAAAAAAGTCGGCGTTCTTCGCCATTTTCGAAGTCCTCCGGAACCGGTAAAACCAGATCGAGAAGCGGATCATCAATGATCTCGCTGGGGAAAGAATACGACCCAGAGTTAACCCCCAATATGAAAACGAAATCGGCTTCGAGACCTTTGGACCGATGTAGGGAAAGAAACTCGATGACTAGCGCGCCCTCGTAACGCTTTTTCCATAACGCGAGGGACTCCGGTCGTAGGTGGTTATACCGGCCGAGCAAGAACACACGCAGAATGCGCTTCTCAGCTTTCGCGGTGTCAGCAATAGCGGACAGTTCCGCCCCGAGCACACCGTCCACATCCTCATCCTTGGCGTACTCGAGGATCTGGATGGTCGCATCCTGTGTTTTGTCGACCGCCTGCACTGACTTGCGTAGCTGCGCGGGGTTGGCCTGGACGAATGCCGCCGCGACATTGGTGATCCCCTGGTTGGATCGGAAGGTCCAAGTTAGGTAGTTGGTGGCGGTTATTCCAAAATGACGCGGAAAGCGCGCCATGATGCCAATGTCGGAGCCGGTGAATCGGTAGATCGATTGCCAGTCATCCCCGACCGCAAATAGCTTGCAGTCCGGGTTCTGTTCAAGCATCGCCAAGACCAATTCGGCCCTGCCGTGGGCGATATCCTGAAATTCATCCACGAGTATTAGCTGGTAAGGATGAACGAACTTCCCAGACCTGACATAGCGGGCCGCTGTTCGAATCATGTCCTCGAAATCGATACAGTGAAGCGCCTCGAGCTTTTCCTGATACTTCTGAAAAACTGGAATCACCACATCCAGAAAAGCCAGCGCCCGAAAGCGGTCTCTCTGGCTGTCGGCTTTGGGGAGCAAGACTTCAGGTGCGTGGCCACGGGATTTGCACAGGGTGATGAAAGTTCGGATAAACCCAGCGTACGACGGGAGTTTCTGTTCGGCCAGACGGGCAAGGATTTCATCGGGAGATCGCAGCAAAAACTTTTGGCCTCGTGATTTCAGCTCGGTATCCAGATGCTCGAAAAGCCTACCGGCACGGTACATCGCACTTGTTGTCTCGATGAGCGCAGTCTTCTTATCGACGTGCAGTATTCGCTTCCAGCGCACGCCTTCCTCATAATCCCCCGCGAAGATCGCCGGCGCCTTGCCGTTCTCATCAAGAGCGAAATGCTCGTGATAGCAGTCGATGTCTGGAAAATAGAAGTCAGGGTGATATTGCCGATGAAGTCGATCGGCGGTTTCGTACTCATACGACCGCTCGTACTCATAGGGCACGCCATTCATGAAGAGCCAGTTGGCGATCGCCACTTCCTCCATGGACTTGACCAGCTCGCCGTTCAGAGTTCGGATACCCTTGTGCCCATCACGATCCTCGCCTACCTGGCGAAGATAGGCGTCATAGTCCTGCTGGGTGTCAAATCGAGGGAGTTCCTTGTTTGGGCGGAAACAGATCGCCTGGAACTTGACCCATCGATCAAGAAATTGCCGATCAGACTGGGCCAGCGCCTGGATAATCTCTTCAATGACCTTGCCTTCGTTCTCGCGGGTCTCGCTGGCCCACGGAGCGAGATCAGGTTGCTTTCCCTCGACAGCAGCAATGATGTCCATACCCAGGCGATGAAATGTGCGCGAGGTGATTGCCTCACCCTCCCCGATATAGGCAGCCAGCCGTTCTTCAATCCGGGCATCAAGTTCATCCGCTGCTGACCTGTTAAAGGCAAGCGCCAATATTTGCTGAGTTTGGCAGTGGCTTGTGGCCAATGCATAGCCAATCTTGGCGACAACGGTAGAGCTTTTCCCCGATCCGGCGGCCGCTACCAGGAGATTACGGTCCTCAAGCACAATCGCGGCACGTTGCTGTTCTTCCGTGAGCGGCCGGCTTTCCACCGTGTCGAAAAATGGCTTCATTCGTTTCATCTCGTTGAAGACGAAGCGATCGTTTCGGTGCTGTAATTCCTGTCGATTGCCGGTAAGCAGATCCTGCAACCGCTGAATGTCCTTGGTGAGATCTTGAGGAATCAGGGAGGCATCGAAAAACGGGTGTTGAAGCGCATCAAGGATTGTGCGGAAGCTGGTCTCCTGTGCATTCAGTCCTTGATGCCAAACACTGACGTCGCGATTCGCCAGGTATCTCGGCAGCCGGTAGAACGTATCCAGCTTGCCGACCAAAGGCGGAATCAAGTTGGCGGCAGGTTTGATGGCGCGAAACAGTGCGCCAGCAATGCCCTTGGCCAGTATGTGACGAAATAGCGCGGATTGTTTGGAGGTAAGGCCTCCCAGTGGTACCGACGTACCCTGAACACTCAGCGTAATTGTTGGCCATAGAAGGGCGGTTCCGACTTCAACGCCATTGATCGTTCGAAGGTCATGCTGCGTCTGGGTCGATCCGGTCTGAAGCATCAGACGATCGCCGACGACGGATGCCGTCCAGTTGCCTGAGGCTGAAAACAATCGTCCGAAAAACCCGGGTTTGAAATTCATATTGCAGAGCCAGTGATCGGGGGGAAGGGTGACTCGAAGTCTATGATCAGATTGCGGCGCCCGAGTTATCTTGCGATCAGTCCGGGTCACCTCTTCGCGTTGCAAAGTATGAAGTAGCTCGCCAGTGTACCTGTAGGTATTCAGCATTCAAAAGGAGCGAACCCTTCGTCACTGGAAGATACCTTGAATAACTCTGAAAATACACTCTGCAACTGGCCAGCGCGGTGCCGGTGTATGAGATTCCAAGTCGGTGAATGTGATCGCGCACATTGCCAACCGCCAGTGTTTTGAATTGTGACCAAAAAGGGCGGATTTCTGGCATCCATGAAATTTCCGCACTGCTAAAAGTCGGGGCATGACCGTTGATGCAGCGTTTTCTAACCTCGACTTTTCAAACCCGTGGCATCGCAACCCATCCGTTTGGTGGCGCGGGGTACAGGTATGACCAGTCCCGCACGCGTCAATCGACTGATTGGGCTGGCATCAGACATGACAGCTGGGGACAACGATGTTGAGTCGATCGGATTCCTTGGACAGGCACTGGTTCAGACAACCTTGCCTCACAGTGACCCGGGCGTTCCCTATTTCGAACGATCCAGTGGGGCGGTATCGCTTTCTATCATCGCCAATCCTAAATTCGGACTTCCTTTTGGGACCGTACCCCGTCTCCTACTGGCGTGGATATGTACCGAGGCGGTGAGGACAAAGTCACCGATGCTTGGTCTGGGTAGAAGTCAGAATGAGTTCCTGCGCCGGCTGGGCATGCGGACGGATGGGAGGGACTGTCTGCGCCTACGAACGCAATCGCTGAAGCTGTTCTCATCGATGCTGTCCATCACCTACCAGAACGAAGGGCGCATCGGCCTCAAGAACATGCCGATCGCCGACGAAGCCTTTGTTCTATGGGATCCCCATCGGCCGGATGATCGGATGTTGTGGGAAAGTACCCTGCGACTCTCCAACGCATTCTTCAAGAATGTCACCGACTCGCCCGTGCCGATCGATATGCGTGTGTTGCGTGCGCTATCAAAATCACCCTTGGCGATGGACATCTATTCCTGGCTGGTCTACCGGATATTCCTGTTGCGGGTCAAAAACCGGCCTGGCGTGCTGATTCCATGGGGGTCATTGAAGCTCCAATTCGGAGCGGACTACGGCGACAGTCCGAGAGGACTGATTGATTTCAAGAAGCGGTTTCTTTTGCGCTTGAAGGAAGCCCAACTCTTCTACCCTGAGGCTAACGTCACTCCGAAAGAGTCTGGTCTCTTTGTGGGGGCGAGTCGGTTGCACACAAGGCACACAGGCGACGCCAAGCTTTCAAGGCTTTGAAGATACTGCTTTCGATTTATCTTGGACGAAGATCAGGCGACCTGCTTCAGCATCTTCTGTAGCAGGCTGTGAGGTTCTTCCTTGCAGACGATCTTTTCGGCAACTGCTTGCCACGCATCAATAGCCTGCATGGACGTCGGTCTGGAGGATCCATTTGCCTTGCAACCCTCGCACGTTACAGACCATTCATTCTGGTCAATCTCAATGCAGGAGACCCGTTGCGATCTGCAGAATGGGCATGCTGTGATTTGAGTGTCATCCATGATGCAAGAGTAGAGCAAATACATTCGCATGGCAATCGGTCAAACAGGGCGACCAAAGGGGGTCCAACTGTGGTTTTGAACGTTATCCACAAAAGTTGTTCTCTACTACTTGAACCCTACTTGCAAAAAACTACAAGCAACTACTTGAGGAGCGCTGGAAGCCTTGCTCTACATGGGTTTCAAGAGAGTTGCCGGGACAGTTGTCACGTAGATTGGGGACAGTTGTCACGTACCGCGTGGACAGTTGTCACGTGGACAGGTTCAGTGTGGTAGTGGCCCCCGCTGTTTCTACCGAGTTCTCCGGAGATCGGGTCGTGGGACAGATTTCACGTGGATAACCTCCCGGCTGCGTTACGAGCTGTGGATAACTGCAATCCGAAATGTGACCGATTTGGATCGATTTCGAATGTTGCATTTTTTGAGAAATCCGTAAGATGACTTTCAGATGGCTGGTTCCCAGCTCGACAATAGTCGAGGAAAGCCGTTCGAAGTCAGCCGGCGGTACTTCCAAATAACACCGGCAATGCGAGGAACCGCCCGCACGCTCCAATGGTGCCTCCTTCGGGTCTGATCGCATCGGCCGCCCCACGACACGGGGCGAAACAGAATTTTGAGGAAGGAAAGCATGATGGGGCAAGCAAAACCTGGACTGATGGAATCTCTTGCATGGCAAGGATGGAATCTCCTGCGACTGCGCGGTGACTGGAAGACGATGCCGGATTCCACGGCCTTTCTGCGCATCGTGCTGAGCTTGGTAGTTCTCGGTGGCATGGCCGAGCAGACCGTACGAGGGCATTCGCTCTTGATCGCTATCGTCGTGACGGTATCCTGGCTCGCCATTCTCCTATGGTCGTCGAGCAAGGAAGGTCGGATCAATAGGCGACTTGCTTCGGCATTGGGACTCCTTTCTATCGTCATTCAGAGTGGATTGATTTTGACGATCTGGTTACCTGCGGCTGAGTGGCTAGTGGCGATCTGGTCGGGTATCGCCGTGATGCACCTGCTTTCGCAAGCAGCTCAGGACGGTGCAGGGGCGTGGCGCTGACCAGGAGTGATTCCAAGCAATGGCCAAATTAGCGTCGCCTTATGAGTTTGAAGTGCCATGGCGTCCCAATTTCGAGGCCCGCATGGCGATTGTCTGGAGCTTGGGCGCGCTCTCGATTCTGCTTCTGACATCGGTAGCACCGATATTCCGTGGATTTGGCGCCTTGCTGGGCATCTGTTGTGTCATCGGCGCGGTGATTCGGAGTTTTCAGGCATATCGACGGAATGTCGAAGAGCAGCGACTGAAGTTCTTTGGCAAGGAATTTATCGACCTGAACGCGCTGAAGGTGAAGTCGCAACAGGCGATCAAGACAAAGTCCTATTGGCTGGGGCGGGGCTTTCCCTGGACCGACATCGAGGCCACCAAGCTCCATACCTTGATGTCGATGGGGGTGGTACGAACCATCGGGAAGGCGGCCCAGCACCCAGAGGGCTCCTATTGGGTTCATGGACTCGCACCGGAGCAGGATCTCTTTTCCGAGCTGGCCAATCTTGTCGGTCACACCCTGATCGTAGGAAGTACCCGGGTCGGCAAGACTCGCTTGTTCGACATCCTGATTGCCCAGGCAGTCCTTCGGGGCGAAACGGTGATCATCATCGACCCCAAGGGAGATCATGCGCTGGCTCAGAACGCCCGCGCCGTTTGCGATGCCATCGGCGGTGATGAACGCTTCGTCTATTTCCATCCGGCGCACCCCGACCGATCGGCGTGTATTGATCCACTGCGCAACTGGAACCGAAAAACAGAACTGGCGAGTCGCGTGGCAGCGTTGATCCCCTCGGAGACAGGTGCCGATCCATTCACGGCATTCGGCTGGAAGGTATTGAACGACATCACCAACGGCATGATCGCGACCGGACATCGCCCCAATCTGGTCCAGCTCCGGCGATATGTGGAAGGCGGCCCGGAGAATCTCTTGCAGCGAGCGCTCAAGATTCATTTTGTGGCGAACGTTCGTGATTGGGAATCGCGAGCCTCGTCCTACATCCGGCGGAATAAGGACCGCTTGCTTCAAGCCTATGTCGCCTTCTATCAGGACGTCGCAATTCACGAAGCTCAGTCCGTCGATCTGGATGGATTGATCTCGACCTACGAGCACAACCGGGATCACTTTCAGAAGATGGTGGCTTCTCTGATCCCGATCCTTTCAATGCTCACCAGTGATCCGCTGCAGGAGCTGTTGTCTCCCGATTTCGATCCAGGCCATGAGCGCCTGGTGACTGACATGTCCAAGATCATCCGGGGTAACAAGGTTGTCTATATCGGTCTGGATTCCCTTGCCGACGCGACGGTGGGTAGCGCCATCGGCTCCATCATGCTGGCCGATCTAGCGGCCGTGGCGGGGGATCGCTACAACTACGGTATCGACACGCTAACGCCGGTAAACCTTTTCATCGACGAGGCCGCCGAGGTACTCAATCAACCGGCGATCCAGCTCATGAACAAGGGCGGGGGTGCGGATTTCAGGGTAACGATCGCCACCCAGACGTTTGCCGACTTTGCCAGTCGTCTCGGGGATGAAAACAAAGCTCGCCAGGTGCTCGCCAACACCAACAACAAGATCGCATTGCGGGTGCTCGATTCAGAGACACAGAAGTACATCGCCGAAGGCATGCCGCAGACCAAGGTGCGGTCGATGGCACTGCGCTATGGGCACAACGTTGATACTCATATTCACGACGAATACAGCGCGTCCTATCAGGAACAGATTCTGGAAGAAGAGGCTGACCTATTTCCTGCGGCCATGTTGGGTGAGTTGCCGCCGCTGCACTTCATTGCGCGTCTATCGGGTGGGCGAACGCTGAAAGGACGCATCCCCATTCTGGTTACGGATCGGTAATGGCCCAACGCAAAGACTCCGGGATTAGTACGGTGCTTGCCATTGGCGTTTTCATCGCAGTGGTAGCGACATGGCTAATCATTCCGCCGGCGGTGATAAGAAATTCCTGGATGGCCGAGCGTGGAGAGGTATATGCCATTGCAGGGCAAGCAGAGCACGTTGTCTATGGACAGGCTATCAGTGGCCTCAAAGGATCGATGGCGAAGGACTTTCAGAGCTATCTGATCGAAGCCCAAGCCATGGGGCAGGGACCCTTAGGAAACGCAAGCTTCAGCCAGTGGGCACGCTCGCGCATCGAGGCCACCTGGTTATGGATAGGGCTACTGGGGTACCGGTTGTACGTGCTGATGGGTTGGCTTGTTCCCGGGATTCCTCTCGCCATCGTGGCCTATCTGGATGGACACTACATGCGGGAGATACGCAAGTTCTCTTTTGTAGCGCAGAGTCCGGTTCGTCACATGCTCGGGATACGCGTGATGTGGGTCGTTCTCTTGGGCTTGGCCGGGTGGTTGTTGATCCCGATTCCCTTGCCCGCTCTGATTGCCCCTGTGCTGACGGTTTCTCTAGCTTATTCGCTCTGGTTGTGGGTCAGTAATCTTCAGAAGCGCTTGTAGAAGTCCCAGCTATCAGGTGTTTTTGAATCGTCCTTTGGGTTGTTCCTGTCGATACTTGGCGAAAGGAGGCGCGGTAGCTAGAAACTCCTTTAAGACCAAGCAAGCGTTTCGGGCCGCTACGACTCGCCATTTGTCATCTTTTTCCTTGTCAGCGTGATCAGAAATCCCGCGAATGACCATGTACCCTTCTGCTCTGAATGATGTGGTAGCGCTGGTTTCATAGAATGCCTGTGCAAGTCCGCCTGCTTCAGTCTCTAGAGCTTTGCACTTGTAATTGACCGTCCAGAGCCACTTTCTAATTTCCGATTCCCTAAATCGAATCACTTTCTCTCCCGACCCGATCGGTCCAAGATGTGCGCTTGACAATTCAGAGGCGCTATCTATCTGAGGAATTTTGTACGGATTGCCTTTTTGAGCAAAGAAATCGTTCACCAGAACACGAAGCCAACTTGTCAATTTAGAGGCTTCTCCCTTTCGCTGCATCCCGTCCGCTTTCTCTGTCGCCTGTTCGTACCACAACACTTGATCAGCGATCACGACGTCACACAGCGGTGTATCGGGATCGATCGACCCTCCAATACCAAGGAGAATAATTACAGTAGGTTGATATTCCCTACACAATCTTTCATAGGCGAGAATTACCGATCTGTTTCCTTGCTCGACTTGCTGAGTAGCAACCACAAAATGTGCTCCGCCTCCATCTGCGGCCATTCGACCTGAGTAGTATATGAAACCATCGCGTCGCGTCTTCTCAGCTTGTCCACTCGATTCAAGCATTTGAATGGTCGCGTTCATTTCTTCCGACACGATAGTGATTATTCCGACATCTGCGCGAACGGATTCTGTTGGCGCCTGAGATTGCTTCTCGACGATATCTATCGCGTAATCTCTCGCATGAGGATCCACTAGGGTAATGCTCTGAATTCCGCTCATACGCAGTGTTCCCACAATATGTTTGGAAAGCTCTTCAGCCGTGGCAGTAACGGTCGTAGTACCGTGACTGGAGAGAATGATTACCTCGTCCCGGTTCTGTGGTGGGGGCACGGCTGCGCCTAGGCAGGGAATTCGCCTCAATAGGTTTCTTGCAAGTACATCAGTTGTTTTTTCTGCGCGAATAATCGTTTCATCCGGCTCTAAGTCGACCCAAAGGCAAATTCTGCAATAGGCTAGTCCATCAAGTGCATTGAATATTGATGCTGCCAACTTCGATAGCCATTCACGAGAAAACTGCCCGCCGCCAGCTACGGCCACATCGGCGTTCCAAGTGTTCGCGGGACTTTGGAGTTCAAATATGTCAGCACTATTCTTGCTGTTCGCTGCGTCAATTACGATTTGTCGTATCGCGTTAGATATCTTGTCTCGAATGAGTTCTTCAATACCTTCTGACCGTGAGATATGTACAGTCAACAAGTGTCGATAGGTGTGGAAATCTCTTGGTCGCCCGAAGGGGGTAACCATAGCGTCCACCTGGTCAAGAATAATGTTGCCCTCCAACACCAATTCATTCAGTGCCTGTTGTGTAATTGAAAGTGCATGGTCCTCAAGAATGAGGGCGCTTCCCAACGGCAATTCGAGCTGAACTGCAGTTCCCCAAACTCGTGTTGGATCGAGTGGCTGGTCGCTTGTGAGCTTGTCGATTTGAGCATTCAGTTCAGTTGCTGTCTTTTTGTTAGACGAGATGATTGCCTCAATAGCCGTCCTGACCCGACGGACTATTGCCAGAAGATCCTTGGGACCCGCTGGTGGCGATCCTTCAGGATTGTTCAATACGTTGTGGTTGATTTGTTTTAATTGGACTTGTAATTTTCCGAACCGGACGCCTCGTGCTATTTCTGCCTTAGTGCGATAGCTATCCAGCATCTCAGAAAGCTCGCTGGTCGCATTGCTTGCACCGCTTAGAAGGAGCTGAAACTGAGCGGACGTGATGTGTGCCATTGGTTCTTTTGCATGGCTTGCTTCAATCAAAGAAGCTTCACATAAATCAACGGTTGAAAGTGCTTCGTTCAACGATTGGACAAATGCCGCCAGCAGCACTGACCGAAGTTTCCGTAACTCAATATTTGCCCGAATCATCCATGCACCTTCACATCGAATCAATTCGGTTAGAGCGTTCGAGTAAAGTGTGGTGTCGCTATTCGGGAACGCGCCTTCAAGAACGGCGTCAGCGAAAATTGCGCTTGGGTCTTGTTCGAGTCGAGTGTGCCAATCAGCTAACACACGTATTGGTGATTTGCTCTGATACTGCCGCCATTTCCACAAACCACTATTGACAGATTCGTAAATCTCGTGCGTCCGAATTATTTCTTCAGCTTTGTTCGGATGAAAATGTCCAAACGTTGCATTCGATAACGTTTCCCAGTGGCTCTGGAAATAATTTATTTCGGCTGCCAACGCAGCGGCCTCATCCATTGGGGTGAGGCAGGTGGCGACCAGGGTAAGCTCATCATCCCTCTGCTCGGCTGACACTTCTTTGAGCGCAAGTCCAATTGCTGCGCCAAGAGCTTTTGCATCCTTCTCCATGGATGTCGTTGTTGGTGGGCGCTTTGGAGGCGTTACCTTGTATTGTTCACCTCGCTCCGGTTCTGAGAGAAACCCCCATCCCTTGAGCAACGATGTTAGAGAGTCGCCCGGAGAGTAATGATAGGGCCTTCGATCAGGTGACAGTTGGGCTACTGCTCCCTGCAAATAGAAGCGGATTCCAGCGCACTTTCGGTCGCCGAGGCTTCCCATCCAGCGATCAATCCATCCGCGAGACAGCCCTCCCCGGATTGCCAACACGATTAGTTTTTCGACTACGAGACGAGGCAGAAGAGAGAGCTGGAGGGTTCGGCCCACCTCAATCATCATGAGGCACGCCAGCCTTGCCTCGACATCAGTAAATTTGACGTCCTCTCCATGCCGAAATGCGCGATAGACGAAGTCTCCATCATCAACCGTAATTGGTACGGCAATTCCACGGTCAATTGCATCGTCAATGAACATTGAAACAAATGTCTTCGCAGCCTCATAATTTCTTAGGCATGAAATTGTTTCGCGAAGCTCAGGCAGGGAAATTCCTTGATTCAGTCGATCAATAAGATCTCTGTATTCCGGCAGTTCAAATGCAGCAGCTTTATGTTGCTTGACCAACTCTCGTGCAGGTTCCTCACGCTGGGTAAACAGTGCCTCAAACGGTTCCGTCAATTTGGCCTGAATGCCAGGGAGGTCGACTCCCCTAAATCTAGTGGCAGAAACAATTCCGGGGCGGGTTGGGAGCTGATGTTCGGTGAAGCACGGAACGCCACCAAATGGCTGCAAGGTATCGTCTTTTAATAGTGCAACCACCTCATCTCTAATCAATGGTGGAAAGCAAAAATCGATTTGGCGAAAATCGATCTCGAAAGTAATAGAACGCGGACGACAGGCTTGACTAACACTCTCAAACCAAACATAGAACAACTGCGTGGCGCAGAAAAATTGAAGTAGGCGTAGGCGCTCCTTTGGTGTGGTTAGTTGCACCCCAAGCCGTCGGACGCGATCCCCGAGATTTCGTTCGAAAGCCTGCCAGAGAGTTTGAAGTTGAGGGATAGTGAGCGGGTCAAATGCCACAATTGGTAGCGCGCGGCAGAAATGAACATGGCTGTCACCGCGCCCTCCCCGTCGTCTGGAATACAGTCGAACTTTGATCAGCTGCGCCAATTCGGAGCATTTCCATCCCAAGCGCTGATCCAGTGCCCGAACTGCCGTTGCAGATGGAATCATCGTAATAGATTCGGCGCCTGTTGCCCGCTGTGACGTACTCGTAACTTCATCAAGCTCCCATCCCGTCATTGAGAGTACGGAATCCAAGCTGTATCCAGGAATTCGGATAAATCCAAAGAGAGGGAAGTCAATCAAATATGGTCTCGGTATTACGCCTATAGCACGAACCGCTTGGGATGAAAAACTCGTAACGTCATGTGCGTCTGCCAAGATATAGGGCTCGGTCGGGGTGACCAATTCGCGACACCAATTATCGTTGTCCACGCAGAAAGCAGTTGTACTGATCGATGCAACGTCTGCGCCTATAAGCCTTTGCCTCGCCCGATAAAGCGTAGTCCCCGTAATGATTGTGTCATCCACAAGCTCTACATGCTTTCCTTTCATCCAAGCCAAATCTCCGTCCAAAACTAAGTCTGACGTGCAAATCGCACTTGTGTGAGCAAGTTTTAGGTCTTCGAGACAGTGATATAGGCATGCGGCCTTTCTTGCCATGAATATCAAGATATCTGCATTTGAGTCCGAAATTCGCCTCCCGAAGTCTCGGAGCGGGGATCTCCAGCGATCTTCAAACTGATCTTGGAAGACATCTCTTAACTTGGCCATGTATCGAGGTTCCTATTCGGGATTCGGAAGTCTTCTACTACGGGAGCTTGTGAAGGTTAGCAGCATGCAGACGCGTCAAATATGGGTCGAACAGTTATTCAATGGACCCATCGGTCCGTATATTGATAACCGAAAAACATGCTAATTAGCTCTAACTGTTTGATTCATTATGGGTGTGCTGCCCACGTATGTGATGATAGTACGGAGCGATGACATTGGGTTGTCGTTGGGTCTTGACGTAATGGTCCGTTTGGAGAAGCTTCACCATCGGCCGCTTTTGGCCGATGTGTGAGTTCAGCAGATTTCCATAATGAAGCCATTCGCTGGCGCCGCGCGGATGCCTGCGAACGTCGGCCAAGGCCAAACTGGAGTCAGTGGGTATCCCCCTCATTCTTAACGAACGGTTTGATTGAGCCATTTCAGATCTTTAGTCCCGTCGCAGTCAAGGCGCATTCTCGTAGTACAACGAACTTGTCTTGCATTCAGCGCAGTCGCGATAGAACTTGAGACCATCCTTCCGAATTTTCTCTTTGTGTCCCGCGACGCCACAGCCGATCTTGATCGGCGTATTGCCATCACAGTCGACACACTTGAAGTAATACCCAAACTTTCCGTATTGCGCTGAAATCTTCGCACTTCCGCATGCGCGACAGACTGGGGTTCCACTGGTTGCTGCGGGCGGTTGTGGCGTGCTTGGCGCCGGTTTAGGGGGTGGCACGACTTCTGGTGCCTTTGGCTGAGATACTTTAGGGTCTGCCATCGCCGGTGGCTCGGCAGGGACTGCCGGTGTCGGGATCGGTTGCGGTGGCAATTTGCTTAATCCAAACTTTGCTGGCCAGTCGAACCGAATCGGTTTGTGAAGTCGGGCGATCTGTGTTGCCACGTTTTCCAATGTGTCACTGCCGATGATTTTGGCTGTCGCGAGAATACCGTTCTCGTCGACGGCCTTATCGACGTGTTTGAAAAACTGGTCATTCTTGATGACGCACTCGATGCCGTCGATCTTGACCTCAGGCCGGCTAATTCGGGCGCCCTTGGATACCAGCACGAGACTTTTCAGGTCCGGCTTGATGGTAAAGCCCAAACGCTTGGGTAGTTCAACCATTCCGGCATCAAGGATGCGCTTCAGTATCAGGATGTGCCGTTCGTTTTGCTCAATCGGGGATGGAACGCCATAGGGCTTGTGGTTAAAGAAGGCCGTGAATTCGCCATGGTTGTTGATCGCGACCCCTTCGGAAAAATGCTTGCTCTCGCACACCCAGATGTCCAGCCACCGATTGATGACCAGATGATCAATCTGAGCGACCAGATCGCCGAATTCGACGCGTAGATCATGGATGATCGCCCAGTTACGGGATTCTCCGTAGCGGACCTTCATTTCCTGCGTTGCCTCGCTTTCGCCACGAACCCCTGCCTTGATGTTGCGAACTTCCTGCTCGATCCGTTTGCGGATATCGGGAGTTGCTGACGGATGGGTGAGCAGCGCTTGCAGGATGTCGATGTCCGTCGTTTTGTCGTCGGCGTGCTTGATGATCATTGGCGATTCCGTAGGCAGTGTTGGATCGGTACTCTCGTCATCATATCCAATGTCATTGCGCTGCACTACGACCAATTCAACTCTCGTTGATTCTCGAAATGCGTCCATAAAGGTCACATTTCGGCCGCGCAAGCCGGGGTGGGCTCCCTACCATGCGAGCCATGATGACCCACCCGCTTGCAGCCGCATTCCTGCTGCTGATTTCGTTTTCATGTAGTGCTGCTTGCTTTGAGCAGGCTGGGGCGCGCTATGGCGTTGCGCCGTCCCTGCTTCAAGCAATTTCAGCCGTTGAGTCAGGTAGTAATCCTCTGGCGCGAAACCGGAACCGGGATGGGTCCGAAGATCTCGGGCATATGCAGATCAATAGCCGCTGGTTGGGAGTGCTTGCCACCTACGGCATCGATCGTCAGCGTCTCCTTGATCCCTGCATCAATACCCATGTCGGTGCCTGGATATTGGCGCAGAACATCCGCCGTCATGGCTATGGATGGGATGCGGTCGGTGCCTACAACGCCAGGTCTCCGGTTAAACGAAATGCCTATGCCCATCGTGTGGCGGCCCGTCTCAAGCCATGGCGATCCTAAGGCGTGTGATGATCATCGTGGGTGCGATCCTCGCTCTGGTGGGCTGCAGCGCCTTACCCGAGGTTCCGCAACCGGAAACTATCCGCCATGGAATTGGCTGGATAAAGCGTCAGTTTTTGACATGTGAGAACTCGAGTTGTCCCCAACCAACACAGAAGACACTTGCGGTTGTCGAGTTTCCAAGCACGCCACCTTCCAGATCGGTGCCGCCGAAGGTCGAGCCGAATCCGCCGTCCAAGGAAGTGACATCAGAAGAGGTTGTCGAGTGGACGATCCGTTTCGAGTTCGGTAAAGCGCTTCCGACCGTGGCCGGCTTAAAAACAATACTCGAAATTTTGCCTCTGGCCATCAAGGCGACTCGAATTGAGTTGATCGGTCGAACCGATGATGTTGGCCAGAAAGCCTACAACGACCGGCTCGCCAGGAAACGTGCCGAACATGTGCGGGACTGGCTGGTGATGCAGGGTATTCACGCGCCGATCGAAGTACGTGCCGAGGGCATGTGTTGTTACCTGGATTCATCCCATACCGAAGTTGCACGTCGCTACAACCGGCGTGTGGAAGTCCGTTTGGTGCATCTCGTCACACGACGGGATGCGGTTAGCAACAGCAAGGGAGTGCAATGACGTGAAGTTACCTCATACCCGCGGCTTCATCCGCGACATCGCCATCGCCGGTGGATTCATCGCTATCGGTGTCCTCGCCCCAGGATCGCCCATCCAGAACGGCTTTGAAGCCCATCTGGGCGGAATGTCCATGGGACTCGGTCTCGGATGGCTCATCAAGTGTTTTATCGACCTGCAAGGGAGTAGTCATGCAAAGCAATCGTAATTGGATCAAGGGCGCTCTAGCGCTTCTATTACTGGCCGCTGCCACAGGCGCGATGGCGGGAACCACGGGTACGGAATTCCAGAATCTCTATACCTGGCTCACGGGGCTCGTACAGGGCTATTTCGGCAAGGCCGCCGCCGTCGCCGCCATCGGTTTGGGCGCACTGTTTTCCTTGGCGCGTCTCAATCCCATTGCCATTTTGTCGGGCATCGGCTTCGCGGTCTTCCTGCAGTACGCGCCGACGATTGCCTCGGGCATCCTGACCGCAACCGTCTGAGGTCGCAACCGGCATGGACGAGATCGGCTATATCCCCAAATCCCTGGAAGCGCAGGAGCGCTTCCTGTGGTGGGACTTCGATCAGGCGATCCTGTTCCTGCTCGTCATGGGGATGGGGGTGGTCTCCGGCGCCATGCTGGCCGGGATGATCTTTGGTGGACTGGTGGCCTGGCAATACGGGCGACTCAAGACCGGAAAGCATCCCAAGTTTGCTCTTCATGCCCTTTATTGGTGGCTACCCAGTTGGATTGTGATCCGTGCACGGGCAACCCCGCCCTCGCATTACCGCTTCTTTCTGGGCTGAGGCATGAGGTTCAGCAAATTCACCGCCGATCGAGACAACCAGCGTAACGAGATCCTGTTCATGCGGATCGCGGTCGCGGGTCTGGTGCTGGCCTTGCTCGCCAATGCGGGGGCCTCGTTCACCGTGGCCGGTTCGGAACGGACCATTCTGGTCCCCCCCGAAATCCATCAATCCTTCTGGGTGAACGGGCAGAAGGTCTCCGGGGAGTACTTGCAGGAAATGGCGTACTGGTACGCGGGGCTCGCTCTGAACATCACGCCGCATGTCGCGGATTTCCAGAAGAACCAATTCCTCAAGTATGCCGCCCCCAGCGAATACGGCCGACTGCAAGCCGAGTTCGGCGCCCGGACGGAATTCATTCGCAAGAACAACGCAGCAACCCAGTTTTCGACTCAGGCCATGACGCTGGATGAAGGCGCCATGAAAGTCGCGCTCTCCGGCGTGCTGCAAACCTGGGTCAGTGACAAGAAAGCCGCCGAGAAGCAAACCACTTACGTCGTCGGCTTTCGCTATCTCAACGGGAGACTCCATGTATCCGAGTTCAAGGAAACCAGCGATCAGGATCCGTTCGGCATCGCGAGCAACGCCAACAATGGTCAAGTCACTGGTACTGGCACTGCTCCTCGGTAGCGCCAGTCTGGCGGCTAACGCGGGGCAAACGCTGGAGGGCAGTCCGGATGATGGACTGACCGCCACAGTGTCACGCTCCGAACCCAACCTGATCCGGATCGAGGGACGCAAGATTCGTCGTATTCAGGGCGTCGAGGGTGAGTTCCAGGTGAACCCCGATAAAGACAGCGGAGTCGCCTACGTGAAGCCGACCTCCGATAAATCGTTCCTGAGCCTGTTTGTCGCGGACGATGCCGGTCGTCACTGGAAATTGAATCTCAAGGTCGCTGATGTACCGGCAGAGACCATCGTGATTCGTGATCGCAGTCGTCTGCGTCAGGAAACCAGGGCATTTGCAGCGGATGAATCGCGCAATACGGCGATCCGGCGCGTATTGATGGCCTTGGCGCGCGATGCCGAACCGGAAGACATGACCGCCAGGGACACGCTGGAGATTGTTCCTCTTTGGAATGAGGCCCGCTTTGTCCTAGTGAGAATCCTGGACGGCACGTTACTCGGAGAAAAGTATCAGCTGACCAACGTTTCCAAGACACGCATGGTGATCGACGAGCGCGAACT
>JBASWL010000216.1:0-6774 GCA_049276455.1 Georgfuchsia sp.
TGTACTTCTTGACGACATTCACCGAGAGCTTGAAGCCGAAGTAACTCTTGCCGTGCTTCTTGGTCCAGGTCGCCTCGGTATCCTTCTGGCGCCGCTTGGCGGGAGACCAGTCGGCCGGCATGGCACCTCAGCGCCGGGTAGGGCGAGGTTTTTTCGAGGTGCCCTTAATGGCCCTTCGCTTGCACGAAAGCGACCGGTGCGGCAACTATTGGCGCAGGAGTGCCACCGCCTCTCTGGTTACTGCCACCAAGCTCTCGTTCGATGATTTCCATAGTTGCGCGGCCGATGTAATCGTCGACTCTTCCACGGTCTTCAAGGGCTTCGAGATAGGCGCGGCCGATCAACTTGCCCAGGGGTTTCGGGTTGTAGAGCAGCTTCTTGATGGTGAAGGGATTGAGCGTGAGCGGGTCGTAATTGGCCGATAGATAACCTTCGGCGATCAGCCGCTTTTCGATCGGCGTACCGGGCTGTATGCCAATGAAGAAAATAAAGGGCAGGACATTATCGCGACCGAACATGCCGTAGAGCTCGCGAATCTTGGCGATGGTGGCCAGCAACGTCTGCGGGGTTTCGCCCGGTGCATTGAGGGGCAGGTAGAGCTTGATCTGCTGGTTGGTCTGGCCGGCATTCTGGAACATGCGGAACGCTTCCATCTGCTGTTCCAGGTTGTAGCCAAGCGTCAGGCTGTCGATAATTTCCTGGGTGCCGGTAAAGGACAGGTCGATGCTTTCGATCCCTGTCTGCAGCATCTTGGCGGCGATGGCGGGCGTCAGATGGTTGAGGCGCAGGTAGCCGGTCCAGTTCACCTTGACCTGGCGCGCGATCATTTCGTCGAGAACCTCCTCGACATGTTGCGCGCTGCGCTTGGTGGAGCAAAACTGGGCATCGGTGAACCAGATGTGCTTGACGCCATAGTTCTTGCTCAGCGACTCTACTTCCTTGGCCACTTCCACCGGATCGCGATAGCGCTGGCGGGCGCCCTCGATCTTGTTGTACAGGCAGAAATTACATTGGAATGGACAGCCGCGCTTGGTATGTACGCCGATAACCTCGCCGAGATAGTCGCGGAATCCGGGGAAGATCGATTCGATGTAGGGAAAGTCGACCGCAGTCAGTTTCGCCAGGTCAAAGTTTTCTTCGGCGGGGTTATGGACCAGAGCGCCATTAATATCCTTGTACCAGTGATGGCCGGCGGGCTTGTCGAAACCGTCGACGATCGAGAGCATCGCATCTTCGCCCTCGCCGACCACGACGACGGTATCGTTGGGACACTTGCGGGCGATGTACTTGCCGAAAATCGATACTGCGGTGCCGCCGACCACGAGGCGCACATCGGGCAGCAGCCGCCGCGCCAGTTTGAGGTAGGCGAAATTTTGCAGCCGCATCGTTGCGTAGTCCCAGATGATGCGGGTTGCAGCCCAGGCGGCCTTGATACGGCGCAATGGGTTTTTGGCAAACTCGAAATCCATGACCACATCCAGCGCATCGTTTTCCGGATGCGGGCCGAAGGTCTGCATGTTGCGCCAGGAAAAGGCCACCACGTCGGGACGCAGTTCGAGCAGGCGCTCACGCAACTTGGCGCGGCGCTGGCTTGGTTCGATCAGCGCCAGATCGAGAATCTCCTGGTGAACGTCCGGTCGCTGCTTGTGGATGAAGTCGGAGAGATACACCACGCCGCCGGGCCAGATTTTCCAAACGGGCAGGCGTATATAAAGGATGGAACGGGCAGCTTTGGACATGGCTCAGGGTCTATTCAAAAGTTCAATGGTGCTGGGTGTTGAAATTCAAACGACAGGCTGGCGCCTCACGATCAGCACATTTCTCAGGATGGTTACTTCTTTCAGGCGGGGATTATCCCAGACCGGGCCACGGCGATCAACACCGTATAGTTTGCAGGTATTGGATGTTTATTTTTCTATTCCACCCGTGCCACAGTCTTGTTATGACGGACTAACCTGTTTCCCGAGTGACTTGTGCCAGACGTTCATGCTTTCAATATTGCCCGAGATGTTTGTATTGAGCGTCAGCGTGCCGGCCAGGGCATAGCCGAGCCGGGCAAAGGTCACGTTCATGCTCGGCGACAGCGACCGAGCAATGGTATACGCCGTGTGCAGTTCCTTCACCACGGGGTCTCGCTCCATATGGGCAAGCAACAGTAATGCGAGGCTCTTGCCACTGAACTGGGGGAGCGTCGCGAAGTCCGTCATTTCCGTGGCGCTGGCCGTTATATCCATTTCTGCTGAGGAAAGCGCGACGATTTTTCCCTCGAAACGCGCACAGAAGTAGCGGATGTGCGACTGCATCGTCTCGCGGAGGTAGCTCGAATCGTAAATTGGGAAGGGGTAGCTAGCAAATACGGCCCGATACAAGCCTGCCATTTCATCGGCGTCATCTTCCGTGGCGTGGTGAATCGTGATGCCTTCGGGAAGTTCCAGTGCCGGGCACGCCAGAGCCTTCTCCCGCGCAATCTCCAGATTCCTGGCAATCATGTCAGCACTGGGGTCGATGCTCCGCTCGAACGAGGCGTACTTGCCAAGGAATACGCCATCCTCCTGCCCACCGAAGAACCCAGGCACCAGCGCTTCGAGCCGATACCCTGCATCCAGAAAGCTTGGCAACTGCGAGGCTGGAGCCTTGGCAAAGACCTTTGTGTAGCCCTGCCGCTTCACGAGTGCATCAAGTTCATGGATGATTCCCGGAACATCGTTCACATCGAGCTTCATCAGGTAGGCGCGATTATTGAACTGACCGTGTTGAACCACGCTACTGCCAATGGTCTCTACGAAGTCGCTATTGATCATGCCGGGTTCTGAGAATGCGAATTATGCGGGATGGCGAGGGCAAGCCCGAAGTGACCTACCCCGAGCATTACCGCTAGATAGGCCAAGAAGGTTACGCAGTCGAGAAACATTATTGATTTGTTCGGTCTTCTTCGGGGATGACTCTCAAGCAAGACAAATCCGGGGACGAAGCTGATTCCACCTCATCCCCTGGTGCCGGGCCGGGGTAAAGCGAGATGGTATCGTCGAAGTCGGCGAGCAACCTTTCGATTCCGATGGCATTGCGCTCATCAGCGCTGTCGAGCTTGAGCTGAAGCCGGCAGTCTTCGCAGTTCCGGTCGCAGAGAATGGGTTTGTACTCGTCCGGCTCACGGTAGGTCGTAATGACCCCCTCGTAGTTTCTGAGGATCACCTTGTTGGTTGACCAGGAGACGATGTAGTTCGGCGCTACCGGAATCTTGCCACCGCCACCCGGCGCGTCGACGACGTAGGTGGGGACGGCAAAACCGCTGGTATGCCCACGCAGGCTCTCGATGATCTCGATGCCCTTGCCGATGGGGGTGCGAAAATGAGTGAGCCCTTCCGACAGATCGCATTGGTACATGTAGTAAGGGCGAACGCGGCGCTTTACCAGACCGTGCACCAGCGCGCGCATGATTTTTGGGCAGTCATTGACATCAGCCAGCAGCACCGACTGATTGCCGAGAACGATGCCGGCGTCCGCCAGCTTGGTCAGGGCCTCGGTAGCCGAAGCCGTCAGTTCCCTTGGGTGATTGAAGTGCACGTTGATCCATAAGGGATGATGCTTCTTCAGCATGTTCACCAGGTCATCCGTGATGCGATAGGGCAGTACCACCGGCGTACGGGTCCCGATGCGCACGATTTCCACATGCTCGATGCTGCGCAACTCGGTAAGGATCCAGTCGAGCCGGCTGTCCGACAACAGGAATGGATCGCCGCCGGAAAGCAGCACGTCCCTTATCTGGGGCGTGTTGCGGATGTAGTCAATCGCGCGGCTGATGCTTTCCTTGTCCGGGTTCGTGTTCTTGTCACCGACGCGACGCTTGCGCGTACAGTGCCTGCAGTACATTGAGCACATGTTGCTCACCAGCAGCAACACACGATCCGGGTAGCGGTGGGTCAGTCCCGGTACTGGCGAGTCACGTTCTTCCGCCAGAGGATCGGCCATATCCTCCTTCTGCATGATGAGCTCCGAGGGACTCGGAAAACTTTGCAGGAATACCGGATCGAGCTCGGGCTCTGCCGTATCTATCAGCGACGCGTAGTAGGGCGTGATCGCGAGGGGAAACTTGCGTAGCGTTGCTTCAAGCTGCTGGCGTTTCTCGTCTGCAAAGTGGATACCAATCACTTTCTCGAACGTGGGGATGTCACGGATGGTGTGGCGGAGCTGCCATTTCCAGTCTCTCCAGTTGTGAGCAGTACTGCCCTTGTCAAGGAACTGTGCCAGTCTGGTTTGTCGAGCAGTAATCATAATAAATACCTCCAAATAGCCAAAAGCTGTTCAGCCCTGGGGTTTTAGATAACGGTTGCTGCCACGCCAACGAAGGCCGGCAGTTAAGCTGCAACCAAAACGCCGGGCCTATTGGCACTAAGCGTTAAAGAGATGCCCTGCAAGTGAAACCAGAGGGCGCGGCGGAGAACAGGGGTTTCTACATGCAGACCTGTCCAGTCCGAGTAGATTGCCAGCATTTGGTTTGCTGGAATCGCTGTTTGTTTGCGTTGATAAACGCTTGAAAGTGCCGGCTGAACCTGAAGTTGGCTGCTGGCGCTTCTTCAACTGGTAGTTGCCTGAATTAACCTGATTACCCCGAAACACATATCGACAACGATCTTCCAGATGCTTCAAGATCATCGGTGGCAAAATAAAGGCAACAGATCAGATAACTGGGCAAAGTTTAACATACGTCAATTTTGTGGCCACCTGAGGCGATGATTGTGGCTGTATTGTTATTCAGGCGAAGGCCGGAAATCAGTTGCAGTTTTAGCTTGCTCGTGCTCCGCCAATCCATTTACCTGGCTGAATTTTGTAGCCAATTATGAGGAAATATGACCGATCTCCTGAAATCCTCCGCGCTACTACTGGTCCTTCTCAACCCCTTTCTGGTCATTATTTACCTGGCTGACGTAGTCGAGAAACTGGATCGCAAGCGCTTCACCCAGGTGCTTGTCCATGGCAGTCTCGTTGCTACCGCTGTGTTCTGTAGCTTCGCCATACTGGGCGATGTCATTTTCTCCAGCATTGTCCAGGCGGAATTTGCATCCTTTCAGATATTCGGCGGCGTGATCTTTCTTCTTATCGGGCTTCAGTTCGTCTTTCGCGGACCAACTGCCATCGAAGTGCTAAGGGGTGACTCACAGAGTCTGGCGGGTGCGATAGCCATGCCGGTGCTGATCGGGCCGGGAACGATCAGTGCCAGCGTCGTCATTGGAAAACGGCACGAAGTTTTGTATGCCTGTAGTGCCATCATTGCAGCCGTGTTCATATCAGTTGCAATAATGCTCGCCCTCAAGGCAGTGCACGATATCGTCCGCCCGCATCGTGAGCCAATCATCAAAAGGTATATCGAGGTCGCTGGACGCATTACGGCCCTGTATGTCGGAACCGTCGCAGTCGAGATGATCATGCAAGGAATAAGGACATGGGCCGGCAAGTTTTGAGGAACCCCGGATTGCCTGTCATTCCAAGGTGATTCCCTGCAGTCATTGCGAGCCCCTGAGGGGCGTGGCAATCCATGGGTGGATCGTCACGGGCCTGCGGCCATCGCAAAAAATACAAATCGGCTCCGCTATCAGGTCGCGTTTGGTTCAAATGCCAAATTACTAGAGTTATTCGGCCCAGTTTCCGGTCAGCACAAAAAATATTTTTAAAAAATAAAAAACCATTGCGCCTCAATGGTTTTACAGAAAAAGCCATATAACCAAAGTCATATAAACGGCCTGCAAGCCGAACTGCATTGCTTGCAACAATTCAAATGCATATGTATGTTTCATTCTTTGGCGTGCTAACGACGGCCCGACAGACCGGGGAGACATCTTTAGTGGCCGATAATTTCCGCAAGTTTCTAGTGGGGGAGAACTGCGGCTTTATTGCGGAGGCAGAAACATTTGACCATCCAGCTAACTGACATCACGCGCCGCCAGTGCCTCCTGTTCGCTGACCATCCGCTGCACATCGTCCAACGCGGCATTTTTCGGCTGGCGCATGGCTTCATGACTGCACCGTTCGGGCTGAGCCTATCGAAGCCCACTACCCTTCGACACACCGGTACTGAACGAGGCCGAAGAGCTCGGCACAAACGGATACAAGTTCATAGGCGCCGAGCCAAAAGCGGCGCACCCGTGCGCCTGATGCAATCGCTGGGTCGCCGCTATGCGCAGTACGTTAACCGCATCTATCGGCGAAGCGGCGCCGTATGGGAAGGCCGCTACAAAAGCAGCCTGATCCAGGCCGAGGAATACCTGCTCACCTGCTATCGCTACAGCGAACTCAACCCGGTGCGGGCCGGCATGGTCAAGGATCCCGGTGAATATCGCTGGTCGAGCTATCGCCATCATGGACTCGGTCAGGACAACGACATCATCACTGACCATGCGCTTTATCACGGGATAGATAGCTGGGAAGAAACCCGAAGAGCGGCATACAGCAAATTATTCCGGGCCGAGCTGGACGAAGAAGCCATGGATGAGATCAGGGCATCTACCCGGCAAGGTCTGCCATTGGGCAATGAACGCTTTCGGGAGCAGATAGCGGCAGCGTTGGGAAGTCGTATCGGATTGAAACGGCGCGGTCGTCGTGAGGTTGCGATGACCACAGCGTTGCCGGGGCAGCCGGGTTCGAATTTATAGGAGGTTGATGATGAAGATCGTTGAAACAATTCGACTACGGTACCTTTAAGGTCCAGCATGCTCTCGGGCGGATGGGGCAATGACAGCATCACTGCCAGCGGCGACGGCAACACCATTCTCTACAGCG
>JBASWL010000217.1:0-8784 GCA_049276455.1 Georgfuchsia sp.
TGCTCGAACACAGTGGCAAGGAGATGCTGCGCGTCCTCGGCAAGGATTCCACCGACGCCAAGGGCATTATTACCGTTGAACAGTTGCCCAAAGCGATAACCACCCTCAAGGCAGCGATCAAGGCGGACGAGGCGAAACTCAGGGAGCCGACGGACCAGGATGAGGATGCCGGCGGCTGTGTCCATCTGTTCCAGCGAGGTCTTCCGCTTTTGGAGCTACTGGATCTCTCCCTGACGGGCAAGGCGCCGGTAACCTGGGGCGTTTAATCCCATCCGCCGCGATGGCACTACGCCTGATCGAAATGGTGTTGAAGGAGAAGGACAGCGGCGAAGTCCGCGAACTTCTCAAAGAGCATCAGGTGATCGAATATCGCCAGATCCGGCTAGCTGAGGAGGAAGTGCTGGTACGGATTTTGTTGGATGCGGAACAGAGCGAGGCGGTGCTGGATTTGCTGGAAAAGCGGTACACCGGTGAGGAGGGCAACCGGGTGGTGATTCTGCCTGTCGAGGCGACATTGCCGCGCGCCGAGCCGGCGCCGGCCGCCACGCCAGAACAACCCGCGCCGGAAGAAAAATCGCCGGAGCGGATCGGTCGGGAGGAGTTGTACGAGGACATCAAGGATGCCGCGCTCTGCTCACGGGTCTATTTGGCCATGGTGGTGTTATCCACCATCGTGGCGGCCATCGGTCTGTATTACAACAGTGTTGCCATCATCATTGGGGCGATGGTGATTGCACCCCTGCTTGGACCCAACATGGCATTGGCGCTCGCCACGACCTTGGGTGACTTGCCGTTGCTGTGGCGTGCGTTGAAGACGAGCCTGGCGGGGATCGGGACGACGATGGTGTTGGCGGTGATCATCGGTGTGCTGCTGAACATCGACCCGGCATCGCCGGAAATTGCGACGCGTGATGCGGTGGGAATAGGCGATATCGTCGTTGCTCTGGCATCAGGCGCGGCGGGCGCGCTGGCGTTCACGACGGGCGTGTCGACGACGCTGATCGGGGTGATGGTGGCAGTCGCGCTGTTGCCGCCGCTGGTGGCGTTCGGGTTGCTACTGGGTGGCGGGCATTCAGTGCCGGCAATGGGTGCGTTGTCACTATTCCTGATGAATCTGATTTGTGTAAACCTGGCCGGCGTAACGACGTTTTTGATCCAGGGCCTTCGCCCGGCAACCTGGTGGGAGAAAGATCGCGCCGTAAAAGCTACGCGCATCGCCATCGCACTGTGGGCGGTGCTACTGGCGGCATTGGCCGGCATGATCCTGCTGTTGCGAAAGGGCTGAACATGCTCGCCGTAAAGAAAACATCCCCGGGGTGGTACTCGCACTCTGGAGTTTTCATAACTTGAATCAAATCAAAGGTGCCCCAAATGACCATACAACTCAATGAAGAAAACGACGGCAAGATTCTCGTCGTTCACGTTAGCGGGAAACTGGTGAAGGAAGACTACGCGCATTTCGTGCCCGAGTTCGAGCGGCTCGCCCGGCAGCGCGGAAAATTGCGCCTCCTGTTCGACATGAGTGGATTCCACGGCTGGGAAGTCAGCGCGGCTTGGGAGGACCTCAAGTTTGGCGTCAAACATTTCGCCGACATCGAGCGACTCGCGATGGTCGGGGAGAAGCAGTGGCAGCGCGGCATGGCGACTTTCTGCAAGCCGTTCACGAATGCGATGATCCGATACTTCGATCACGTCGACGCCGCTGAGGCGCGGAAGTGGTTGGCCGAAATCTAGCGGCGGAAGATCCGGAGCCGGAATTGGAGAATCCAGAATGAATGCACAAGTGCTTAAAGAAACCGCGAGGACTATGGTCGCCGCCGACAAGGGTCTGCTGGCGATGGATGAAAGCAATCCCACCTGCAATAAGCGATTCGCAAGTTTGGGTATTCCCCAGACCGTGGAGGCGCGGCGCGCGTATCGGGAGTTGATCGTGACCACGCCCGGCCTGGGGGAGAGCATCTGCGGCGCCATTCTCTACGACGAGACGATCCGGCAGCAGAAGAAGGATGGCACGCCCTTTGTCAAAGTTCTTACTGATGCGGGCATCATTGTCGGTATCAAGGTCGATACCGGCGCAAAGGACATGGCGGGTCATTCCGGGGAGAAAATAACCGAAGGTCTGGATGGACTGCGCGACCGTCTGGCCGAATACTTTCAAATGGGCGCCCGTTTCGCCAAGTGGCGCGCGGTGATCGCCCTGGGCGATGGTATTCCCAGCCGCGCGTGCATCGAGGCCAACGCACACGCTCTGGCGCGCTACGCCGCCTTGTGCCAGGAAGCGGGACTGGTTCCCATCGTCGAGCCGGAAGTGCTGATGGAAGGCGCGCATACGCTGGAGCGTTGTAGCGAGATAACGGAACAAGTCCTGCGCGAGGTTTTCGGCCAGCTTTACACCCAGGGAGTCATGCTGGAAGGGATGATCCTTAAGCCCAACATGGTGCTGCCTGGAGTGGCCTGTCCCAGGCAAGCAGGGGCGGACGAGGTGGCCGATGCCACGGTGGGCTGTCTTTTGCGCGCCGTTCCCGCTGCCGTTCCGGGAATTGCCTTTTTGTCGGGCGGCCAATCCGCCGAACTGGCTTCGGCGCGTTTGAATGCCATGAATGCGAGGTTCAAGTCGCGCCTGCCCTGGGCCTTGGCGTTTTCGTTCGCCCGCGCCATCCAGCAACCAGCCTTGGAGATTTGGCAAGGCAGGGAGGCCAACGCGGCAGCGGCACAGCAGGCTTTGTACCATCGCGCCAGGTGTAACAGTGCGGCGCGCCGCGGCGAATACAGTGTCGCGATGGAAAGTGCATGAGTTCGGTAGTCAGCCAATCGATGCCCCTGTGTCTTTACCTCGTTCGACACGGCGAAACCGAGTGGTCGCTCTCCGGCCGGCACACCGGTCGCACGGATATTCCTCTGACCGCACACGGCGAGGACGAAGCGCGGGAACTGGCACCGCGTCTGCGAAATATCCAATTTACCCAAGTGTTGACTAGTCCGCTCAAACGCGCGCAACAAACCTGTGAGTTGGCCGGGCTGAGTCCAACGGCCGTAATTGAACCGGACCTGGCGGAATGGGACTATGGCGACTACGACGGCCAGCGCTCGGTGGACATACGCAAGCAGCGGACGGACTGGAATATATTCCGGGATGGTTGTCCGCAGGGCGAGATGCCCGCACAGGTTTCCGAGCGCGCCGATCGGCTCATCGCGCATCTGCGCGCGCTGGAGGGAAATATTGCGCTGTTCTCGCACGGCCAACTCGGCTGCGTCCTCGCCGCGCGCTGGATCGGATTGCCGCTAGTCGAAGCGCAGCATTTCACGCTCGGTACGGCATCACTCAGCGTACTCGGCCATGACTCTCACCAGCCCGAGGTGGCGGTCATTGCTTTGTGGAACGCCGCATCGAGCGAAACATCTGAGCTGATATCCTGTTCAAGCACAGGCGAAACCATGAGCGTGAATCCGCGGGCGATTGCGCGATGGGAAAACGAGGGCGGAGAGATTCCAATGGGTACAGGTGCCGATCTGCTGAAGAAGAATGAACGATAAAACCGCTATGCATGAATCCATGCGCCGCCATTCCGGAGCGCGGGATGCCAGCGTAATCTCATACGGGAACGCCGATGGCCGGACATGACGATTCCACTACGACAATCTTTTTTGCGCTGGGCGCCAACGCACTCATTGCCGTGGCCAAAGGCATTGCGGCGTGGGTGACCGGGTCCACTGCGATGCTCGCCGAAGCTGTGCACTCGGTGGCGGACTGCGGCAATCAGGGCCTGCTGCTGCTCGGACTGAAGCGTTCGGCGCGGCCGCCCGATGCCGACTATCCGCTCGGTCATGGACGCGCGATCTACTTCTGGTCGTTCATCGTTGCCCTGATGCTGTTCAGCATGGGCGGCATGTTTTCGATCTACGAAGGCATGCACAAGATGGGCAGCGGCAGGCCGCTGGAGGACCCCTGGATCGCGCTCGTCGTACTGGCCGTCAGCTTTGCCGCCGAGTCGGTGTCCTTGTGGAAGGGCCTGACCCAGGTCAATGCGCTGCGCGGCGCCCAGTCCCTGTGGCATTGGTTTCGCGAGACCCGGCGCAGTGAATTGCTGGTGGTGATCGGCGAGGACATTGCCGCGACATTGGGCCTGAGCCTGGCACTGCTCGCGGTAGGCGCAACCATGTTGACGGGCAATCCTCTGTACGATTCCCTTGGCAGCCTTGCGATCGGCGTGCTGCTGCTGATCGTCGCCATATTCGTCGGCATTGAAGTCAAAGCGCTGCTGGTTGGGCAGAGCGCCGACCCTGCGATGCAGGAAGAGATTCGACGCTTTCTGACAGCGCGCGAGGAGATTACCGAGGTGCTGAACCTGATCACGCTGCAGAACGGCGCCGATGTCGTGGTAGCGGTCAAGGCGCGCATGACAGAGAGCACTTCGGCGCCCAAGTTGATTGAAGCGATCAACCGCTGCGAAGGCGCTTTGCGCGCGGCGTTTCCGCAGGTGCGCTGGTTGTTCTTCGAGCCGGACACGGAGAACTGAAGTGCAGGAGCGCCCCTTGCCCTGTTGCTATGTACGCTGGCGTACAGTAGCGCGGCGTCAAAGTGGCGAAAATAATGCACCCATTGCGTGATCGGATGCGCACGGACGTAACGAGGAAAAATTGACATGACAGAGGCTACGCCTAAGGCCGATGCACCAAATCTCGGTGTGGTCGCGTCGGTGCGCGGCAGCGTCGTGGATATTCGTTTTGATGCCCGCTTGCCGCCTATCTACTCCCTGCTGCACGCGATGGAGGGGGAAATTGTCATCGAGGTTTTGGCTCAGATCGACGCGCGTCACGTGCGTGGAATCGCGCTAACGCCGACGCAAGGTCTGGCCCGCGGTATGGTGGTGGAGGACACGGGCGGGCCGTTGCAGGCGCTGGTGGGCAAGGGGATTCTCTCGCGCATGTTCGACGTGTTCGGCAACGCCATCGACCGCGAAGCGGCACCCACCGATGTCCAGTGGCGTTCCGTGCATCGCGCGCCGCCGCCGCTGGGGCGGCGTTCCACCAAGTCCGAAGTATTCGAGACGGGTATCAAGGTCATCGACGTGCTGATGCCGCTGGAGCGCGGCGGCAAGGCGGGCTTGTTCGGCGGGGCAGGGGTGGGCAAGACGGTGTTGCTCACCGAGATGATTCACAACATGGTCGGGCAGCACGAGGGCGTGAGTATTTTTTGCGGCATCGGCGAGCGCTGCCGCGAAGGCGAAGAACTCTATCGCGAAATGAAGGAAGCCGGCGTGTTGCCGAACATGGTGATGGTATTCGGCCAGATGAACGAACCCCCGGGCGCCCGCTTTCGCGTCGGCCATGCGGCGCTGACCATGGCCGAGTATTTTCGCGACGACGAACATCGCGATGTGCTGCTGCTCGTCGACAATATTTTTCGTTTCATCCAGGCCGGCATGGAGGTGTCCGGCTTGATGGGGCAAATGCCGTCGCGCTTGGGTTATCAGCCGACAATGGGTACCGAGTTGTCGAGATTGGAAGAACGCATCGCCAACACCGATACCGGCGCCATCACCTCGATCCAGGCGGTGTACGTGCCGGCGGACGATTTCACCGATCCGGCGGCAGTGCATACCTTCTCGCATCTCTCCGCGTCGATCGTGCTCTCGCGAAAGCGAGCGAGCGAGGGCCTCTACCCGGCCATCGACCCGCTGCAGTCCAACTCCAAGATGGCTACGCCAGGCATCATCGGCGAGCGGCATTACGCCCTCGCGCAGGAAATCCGGCGCACGCTCGCGCAATACGCGGAACTCAAAGACATCATCGCCATGCTCGGACTGGAGCAGCTTTCGCTGGAGGATCGCAACGTGGTTGCTCGTGCGCGTCTGCTAGAGCGTTTTCTGACTCAGCCGTTTTTCACCACAGAGCAGTTCACTGGCCTAAAGGGAAAGCTCGTCAGCCTGAAGGACGCGTTGGACGGCTGCGAGCGCATCCTGCGCGACGAGTTCAAGGACTACCCGGAGAGTGCGCTCTACATGATCGGGGCCATAGGCGAAGCGAAGACAATAGCCAAAACGGAATCCGAAACGGAGCCCAAACCCGGCCAGCGCGCGGCGAAACCTCAAGAGGAAGCGGAACATGCAACCAGCACGCATGAATCTTAAGGTTCTCCTGCCGTTCAAGATTTTCGCCGAGAAAACCGGCGTGTCGCGCGTGGTTGCTGAAACTCGCTCAGGCTCGTTCGGACTCCTCCCCCACCGGCTTGACTGCGTAGCGGCGCTTGTGCCGGGGATACTGGTGTTCGAGACGGAAGCGGAAGGCGAGGTTTGCATGGCCATCGATGGAGGCGTCCTGGTCAAGACCGGCGCCGACGTGCTGGTCTCCGTGCGCAATGCGATCGCGGGAATAGACTTGGCTAAGCTGCACGAAGCGGTGGAGCGGGAATTTCTCGATCTGGACGAACATGAGAAGAGCGTGCGTTCGGTGATGGCAAAGCTGGAGAGCGGATTCATTCGTCGTTTCGCGGCGTTTCATCATGAGTAAAGATCCGGAAATGAAACCCACCGAGGGCACGACGGAATTCAGCCATGAGGTAGGCGTGAAAGCGGCGCGCAAGCTCAGGGCGCAGCGTCATGTCACCGAGACCGTCTGGTCCGGCCTGGGCATGATGGGCATCGTTGGCTGGTCGGTGGCGGTACCGACGCTGCTCGGTGCGGCGCTCGGGATTTGGCTGGATGCGCGCTATCCGGGCGGGCATTCCTGGACGCTCATGCTGCTGGCCATCGGCCTGGGTCTGGGTTGCCTCAATGCCTGGCATTGGGTGACCAAGGAAGACAGGGAAATTCACGAGCAGGAAAGCAATGGCCATGAATGATGCGTTGACTCTTGGGTTTGCATTGGCGGCGGGCGCTACGCTCGGCGCGATGTTTTACGTTGGTCTGTGGTGGACGGTGCGTCGCGGTGTTTCATCCAGACGACCGGCGCTCCTGTTTCTCGGCAGTTTGCTGCTGCGCATGGGCGTAGCGCTGACCGGCTTTTACTTTGTTGCGAGCGGTGATTGGCAGCGGCTCCTGCCGTGTCTGCTCGGATTTGTCTTGGCACGAGTCGTCGTGATCCGGTTGACGCGGGCGCCCGAAGAGAACCCACCGACGCGGTCACTGGAAGAAAGTCATGCACCTTAGCCCCGACGGCATCGTCTTCTGGCAATACGGGTTTCTCAAGCTCAACGCAACGATCGCGTTTACTTGGGGATTGATGTTCGTGCTGGCCATCGGTTCAAAACTCGTGACGCGCAAGCTTTCCATGGAGCTGCAACGATCCCGTTGGCAAAATCTGCTGGAAATCGTCGTCACTGCCATCAACGGGCAAATTGCAGAGGTCGGCCTGCGCACGCCTGAAAAATACCTCAGTTTTCTGGGTACATTGTTCCTGTTTGTCGCAATGGCAAGCCTGTTCACCATCATTCCCGGCTATGAGCCCCCGACCGGTTCGCTCTCGACCACCGCGGCGCTGGCGGTCTGCGTGTTTGTGGCGGTACCGATGTTCGGCATCGAGGACCGCGGACTCGGCGGATATTTCAGGGAGTACCTGAAACCGACGGTAATCATGCTGCCGTTCAACATCATCAGCGAACTCTCGCGCACCCTGGCCTTGGCCGTGCGCCTGTTCGGCAACATGATGAGCGGAACGATGATCCTCGCCATTTTGCTGACCATCACGCCCTTCATCTTCCCGATAGCCATGAGTGCGCTCGGCCTGCTCACCGGCATGGTGCAGGCTTACATCTTCTTCATCCTCGCCACGGTCTACATCGCGGCCGCTACACGTAAACGCAAAGCCACACCTGAAGCCGAAACAGAGCCCAGGACTGAAGCAAAAGACGGGACCAAGCCCAAGCAATGAAACAGAACGTCAACCACGAAAGGACGCACCATGGATAGCATGACTATTATCGCGGTGGCATCGATTGTCACCGCCGGCCTGACCATCGCCATAGGGGTCATCGGACCTTCACTTGGCGAAGGACGTGCGGTCGCCACCGCATTGGGTGCACTGGCGCAGCAGCCCGATGCCTCCGCCACCATCACCCGGACGCTGTTCGTCGGTCTGGCGATGATCGAGTCGACCGCCATCTACTGTTTCGTGGTCTCGATGATCCTCATTTTTGCCAACCCGTTCTGGAACCACGTCATTGCCCAGACCGCTGGAAAGTAAGCCATGCTGATCGACTGGTTCACCGTTCTCGCGCAAGTCGTCAACTTCCTCATTCTGGTGTGGTTGCTGAAGCGCTTTCTTTACCGACCCATTCTCGACGCCATCGACGCGCGCGAGAAGCGGATCGCCAAGGAGCTTGCGGATGCGGATGCGAAAAAGGCCGAAGCCCAAAAGGAGCGCGACGAGTTCCAGCACAAGAACGAGGAGTTCGACCAGCAGCGGGCAGCGCTCCTGAGCAAGGCAACGGACGACGCAAAAGTCGAGCGTCAACGACTGCTCGACGAAGCACGGCAGGCAGCCGATGCCCTGAGTGCCAAGCGGCAGGAAGCGCTGAGAAACGACGCGCATAACCTGAATCAGGCCATCAGTCGCCGGACCCAGCAGGAAGTGTTTGCCATCGCGCGCAAGACGCTGGCGGATCTCGCCACGACGAGTCTGGAAGAACGCATGGGCGAAGTATTCACCCGCCGCTTGCGCGAGATGGACGACAAGGCGAAAGCAGGCTTGGCCGGAGCCCTCAAGACAGCGTCCGCCCCCGCGCTCGTGCGCAGCGCATTTGACCTGCCCGCGGAGCAACGCGCGGCAATTCAAAATGCGCTCAAC
>JBASWL010000218.1:0-1846 GCA_049276455.1 Georgfuchsia sp.
TTCCTACGCTGGCATGACCCAGATCAGGTTCGAAGAGTGTTTCTCAGCCGCCCGACCGGGCGGCACCTCTAGCAATCGCGGAAGAGACACCCATTACTGAGCGCCCCCCGCACAGATCCCAGCGTGCGCAATTCACGCACTGGGCTCCTACCTCGGGTATTTGACGGCAAAGCGCTGTTGCGGCCATGGATGAAGGATTCTTGGGGTGGGAAGCCAAGCAGCAGCCAGCTTGAGCATGCGCTCCCACGTCAGGTTGTACTTCTGGCTGCGTCGTCGCAACGACTTCAACCATATCTCCACCACGTGGTAACGAAATGATCCGATTGCACGGGAGTTGGTCGGTACCGCATGGTACGCATTGAACCCGCGCACAACCGCTTCAAGCCACGCGCCTTGTTCAGGTATCGTGTCATGCATCCGTTTTCGCATTTGCTCTCTGATTTCCACTAGTTTAGCCACCATCCTGTCTGCTCTCGTCTTGCGCTGCAGCAAGAATGCGCCACTGCGAGATTTGCCACAGATGAATGTGAAACCCAGAAACGTGAAGGTTTCCGGTTTGCCCTGTCCACGCCGCTTCCGCTTGACCACAGCGAAGCGGCCAAACTCGATCAGGCGTGTTTTCTCCCCATGCAGTTCAAGCCCAAATTGCTCAAACCGCTCTCGCATCGCGTCCAAAAAGCGTCTTGCGTCCGACTCCACCTCAAAGCCCGCAACGATATCGTCGGCGTATCGCACCACGATCACTTTGCCTTTGGCTTCTCGCTTTCGCCACTGCTTGACCCACAGGTCAAAGACGTAGTGCAGATAAATGTTGGCCAACAGGGGCGATATGACCGCGCCCTGCGGGGTTCCCATGTCACTGCTTTGCCATTGCCCTTCTTCCAAAACGCCCGCCTTGAGCCACTTTCTCACCAGGCGGATGATGCGCTCGTCACCGATTCTGTGCTCCAGAAAACGTATCAACCAGTCTTGGTTGACCGCATCGAAGAAGCCTTTGATGTCGGCATCGAGTATCCAGTTCACAGGGGTATTGCTGATCGCCACCGACAGTGCATCCATCGCATCATGCTGTCCCCGTTTGGGCCGAAACCCGTACGAGAAACCGAGGAAGTCTTCCTCATAGATGGCGTTGAGCACCGCAACGGTGGCGCGCTGGACGATTTTGTCTTCCAGTGCAGCTATTCCCAACGGGCGTTGTCTGCCGTCGGCTTTGGGTATGAATACCCGTCTGACGGGCAGTGCCCGGTATGCGCCGCTTTGAACCCGTTTGTGCAGGTCTTGGATGTTTTCCTGTATCTGCATGTCGTAGTCCTCCCACGTGACTTTATCCACCCCGGCAGCGGCTGTGCGCTTGAGCGCCAGAAACGATTCCAGTAGCAGATCAAAATCAATGTGGTGCAGTAGCGCTGTGAACTTTTCCTTCTTCCGCTGCCTTGCAGCGTTGCGTACACGGTCAAGCCTCTGGGACACGCTACCGCGGCACTGGGTCCGTCGCGTGTGTGGCTGTTCCGTGTTCCCCTTGGTCCCGGCCCTTGGCTCCACCAGCTCCGCTACCGCTTTTGATACTGCGGTTTTGTTCGCCGGCTTCACAGCTACTATGGCCGAGTCTGACTTCTCGGGTTCGTTCATCATCGGCTACGGCTCCTCGCCTTCCCGATGCGGGCCAGCCTGTAACGACTGGTCAAACCCGAGATCTCCCGGTTCCCATGCAAGGAGCGTGCACACATGCCAGGTTCTATGACCACGCCGAGTCGGCTGTGCACTCGCGTTTATCGCGCACAGTCGTGTTGCCTTGCGCCACAGACACGGCGTCGGCACTCGGGGTATGTCCATTTCGCGGCTCAAT
>JBASWL010000219.1:0-2293 GCA_049276455.1 Georgfuchsia sp.
TGCATGCCCCAGGCCGCCAGTTCGTGCGGCATCACGGTCTGCCAGTAGTCGGAAGGGAAAACCACGGGGAAGCGGTACAGGCGCCGGCCTTCGCCCCGGTCCTCGCCATGGGCCTCGAGAATCTCCCGAGCGATTTCGGGATTGGGAAAATCCTGCGCCCGCACGGTGAACCACGGCACGTTGCGCGGCACCAGCGGTGTTTTAAGATTGGGCAGGGCTTCGGCGATGGCGCGCTCGATCTGCTCATAGGACTGGCCGGCGGCCACGCCCTGATCATAGATCGCCTTCGCCTTGGGTTGCTCGGCGGCTTTCTTCGTGAGCACCTTGATGCCGGCGCGGATTTTGCCGCCGGTAGGGATACGGGCGGGGCCTTGCCCCAGCAGGGTCGCTGCGGCGGAACTCCCCTGCGCGGTAACGATGGCGTTCGCCATGGTCATGCTCCTTCATGAACATCGAGAAATTTCGACAATTCATGCTCTCGCACTTGGAACCAATCTCAACCCCCTTCATCGAACCGGAAAAGTAAATTCATGCATCCAGCGCCACTGGATGCAAACGCCATCTCCAATCCCCCCTATCTCCTGCCAGTTTCGCGGCGCACCGCACACAATGTCTTGTGTCGGCCCGAAACATCGAATAAGGTGGCGGCAAGTCCCGCGCCGCGCCGATCGTCAAGGCGATCATCGAGTAACGGACCCTTCCGCTCCCATCGCGGCGTCGCAGTCGATACCTGCCCCCTGCCCGGCGATCCGCCGCTGCTTCAGCTTCTGCGCATCCAGAACGGATCGACTGATTTTTCTTGCCGCGGACACCCTTGTCCGCTCGGGCAGGGATGCCACTCTTTTACCCCTCCTTCCATGCCGCGCGATTGGGACGCCCGCAGCATGCCGTTGAGCTCCGCGTTCCCTATCGGCTTGCGCCATCCTGACCTAGCGCTGCCGTAAAGAGCAGGTCATGCCCTTTACCGGCACCCGCCGTGACGAGGTCCGCTCATGCCCAACATCCGTTCCAGCACTGCCGCAACAGCAGCGACTTCCATACCCCTTCCCACTGCGCCTATCTCTCCAGTTCAGCCCTTGACGCTGCCCGAAACCGGTTTCCTGCGCCAGCCGCAGGTGCTGGCCTTCGTTCCCATTTCCAAATCGACCCTGTGGCGGCGCATTCAGGCGCGCACGTTCCCCGAGCCGGTCAAGCTCTCGGAACGGGTGACCGTCTGGCGCGCTGAAGACATCCGCCGCTGGATCATCGAACAAGGCCGACAGGGATGACGGACAAAACCCAAGGAGGCTACCGACCTTCGTCCACCGCTGTGCGGCGTAATGACTATGACGTTGGAACTCCCGGATCGAATATGCGGTCGATTCACCCCATGGATTGCGCTATCGCGCAAGTTCCCCCATTGATCGCTATCGGCTGCCCCGCTGCCGACCTGATGACGAAACCCCGCGTCTTTCCCGGCGATTTCGCCTGGCGATCGAGGCGAAGGAACTCGACCATCGAGACTTATGGCGATCGAATAGCGCACGGGAGAAAATGCAATATGCAAGGCCGTAAGGAAACAGACCTGTATCAGGAAAACGCGCAGCAATCGATTCAGATGTTATGTGCCGTGATCGACGGCGAAACCTACGAAACGGTGGCAACACGGTTTGGCCTGTCGCGCACCGCCGTCGAGCGGCGCATCAAAACCATCGCGGTGCAACTCACCCAGGTGGTCGGCGTCGACGGACTCAAGGAAGAAGGCGCCGCCTTTGTGCGGCGGCTACGCCTGCACCGCATCGCGATCCTCGCCGCCCTGGAAAACTTCGATCCGCTTCCCCCGCCGGGCGGCCGTCCGGCACGGGTGCTGTCGCCCCAGGAAGTCACTCAGGGCGCGCTGCGCATCAAGGGCCGCACAGCGCGCACCTGGCACGATCTGGCGCTCTACTTTCTGTTGTTCGCCACCGGCCTGCGCCCCCTCGAAATCGCCCGACTCGAAGTACGCGACTATCTGAACCCCGACGGCAGCGTTTGCCGGGAATCGGAACTGCGCGCCGAGACGGCAATCAACGGCAAACTGCGTCCGCTGTACTTCAGCAGCAGTCGACTCGATGACGCATTGGCCACCTACTTCCGCGAACGCAGCGGCGATGGGCATGGCTTGGGCGAACCCGATGCCTACCGCGGCCTAGACCCGAACAGCAAGCTGTTTCTGTCGCCGGCCGGCGCGGCCTACCGGATCGCACCCAACGGCAGGCCTGACCAGAACCGCTACGTCTGCCGCACGATGCTGGAAATCTATCAAAAGCTGTTC
>JBASWL010000220.1:0-84694 GCA_049276455.1 Georgfuchsia sp.
ACGATACCCTGCTTGAATCCTACATCCTCGAAAGCGACAAGTCGCACGACCTCGGCGCGCTGACGTCGCGCCATTGCGGTCTGTTGACCATCAGCTATGACGACGTAACCGGCAAGGGTGCGTCGCGTATCCCGTTCGCACAAGTGGCACTGGAACAGGCTGGTGCTTATGCCGCCGAGGATGCTGACGTGACCCTGCGCGTGCATCAAGTGCTTGCGCCGCAACTTGCCGCAGAGCAGAAACTGGAACGCCTCTATCGCGATGTGGAACTGCCGGTTGCGGAAGTGCTCTACCGCATGGAACGCAACGGCATACTTATCGATGTATTTGCGCTGGCGAAGCAGAGCGATGAGCTCGGGCGAGGGCTGATGGAACTCGAACGCCAGGCACACCAGCTCGCTGGCCAATCCTTCAATCTGGCCTCACCGAAACAGCTCGCGGAAATTCTCTTCAACCAGCAGCAATTGCCGGTGGTGAAGAAGACTCCCTCGGGCAGCCCCTCCACCGATGAAGAAGTATTGACGCAACTGGCATTAGACTACCCGCTGCCCAAGCTGCTGCTCGAACACCGCAGCTTCGCCAAACTCAAGGGCACCTACACCGACAAGCTGCCGCGCATGGTGAACCCCGCTACCGGCCGGGTGCACACCAGCTTCTCGCAGGCTGTTGCGGTAACCGGCCGGCTGGCATCGAGCGACCCCAACCTGCAGAACATTCCGATCCGCACCGAGGAAGGCCGCCGCATCCGTTCCGCTTTTATTGCCCCGGCAGGCCACATTCTGGTCTCGGCCGATTACTCGCAAATCGAGTTGCGCATCATGGCGCATCTTTCCGCCGACGAGCGTCTGCTTGACGCATTCGCCAAGGGCGAGGACGTACATCGCGCCACAGCGGCGGAAATCTTCGGCATCACGCCGCGGGAAGTGACGAGCGACCAGCGCCGCGCTGCCAAGGTGATCAACTTCGGTCTCATCTACGGCATGTCGGCCTTCGGACTCGCCCGTGAGCTGGGGCTGGAACGCAGTGCGGCCAGCGCATATATGGATCGCTATTTCGCGCGCTATCCCGGCGTTGCGCGCTACATGGAAGAGACGCGCCAACAAGCACGCGACAAGGGCTATGTCGAAACCGTATTTGGTCGTCGCCTGTGGTTGCCTGAAATCAAGTCCTCCAACGCCGGCCGCCGCCAGGGCGCCGAACGCGCCGCGATCAATGCGCCAATGCAGGGCACCGCCGCTGACCTCATCAAACTCGCGATGATTGCGGTACAGGACTGGCTTGATGAGCAACAACTGGCGGCGAAGCTGCTGCTACAAGTTCACGACGAACTGGTGCTGGAAGTGCCGGAGGCAGAACTGTCAAGCGTGCAAAAGGCGTTGCCCTCGCTCATGGGCAACATTGCTCAGCTTGCCGTACCGCTACTGGTGGAAGTGGGTGCGGGACCGAACTGGGACGAGGCGCACTGAAGCGATTTCCAGGCCGAAAAAACTTCATTCACAGTAATATCCACCACATCCATAGAAGGTTTCTGTAGCACTGCCTGCGGCACAGCCCAAGGCCGCCAGCGCTCGATTCCCGATTGTCCGAACAGGGCAACGACGGGCTTGCCCAGGCCGGCCGCCAGATGCATCGCCCCACCATCACCACACACCACACTATCGCAACAGGACAAGGCGGCGATCAGATCTTCAAGTCGCCCGGTAGGCAGCGGCAGAACAGGAATTCCTTCACAAAGTGAAAGAACCCCCTTGGCCTTTGCATCGTCACCGGGGTGTCGTGGGTCGTTACTCGGGCCGGGAGCCCAGAGCAGGATCAGGGCACAATCCTCTTCCAGGGATATTCGCTTCGCCAAATCGGCAAACCGTTCCGCAGGCCATCGCTGAGAAGGTTTGCGAGCGCTGATATGGAGACCGACAATACGATGTGGAATTGAATGCCATGCGTCGGCCATCCGGGCCGCGATTTTTCCCCGCTCTGTAGCGTCGGCCACCACTCTGGCGAAGGGCGTCTCAAAGCATAGCCCCATGCGCTCCAGCAGATGACAGCTCTGCTCCACTTCATGGGAACCAGCGACCTCATCCTCAGGACCACGCACCAATATCCGCCGTCCACCAATAAATTTTGCCAGGCGCAACGCACTTGCCTGAAAACCACCGGGCAATAGTATCCAGTCGAAATTCTGGCGACGTAAATCCAGCAGCATCCGGAGACGGCACCAGTAGATACTCAGCAGGCTTTCTCCCTTGTGGCGATGCTTGGCCTTGGTATAAGAATAAAGCGCATCTATGTCTGGGTTGCCCTTGAGAACCGCCTCATTGTAGCGGGTGGCCAACACGGCAATATGGGCGGATGGCAACTGTGTCCGCAATGCCCCCAACAGAGGCGTGGTGCAAACCAGATCACCTATGTTGTCGCGGCGTATGACGAGAATCTTGTCCAAGCTTATTCCTGCATTACGAGAGGAGGGAACCATGACTACAGTGATGTCGTTGACATATGCTCGACCATCTGTCGGATTCGTTCATTGAAAGCTACTTCCGAGAAACATTGAAGATGAGAAGTCCCTCTCTGGAGATTAATATGCATGGGTAGCTCGGCCAACCGAGTTAATGGAATCCTGAAATCACGACCGACATCCCGTCGCGGATCTTCATAGAATAATCCAGTTTTCCCTGCTGCAATGGTTTCAGTGAAAGGTTGGGCATTCACAGCAAGCATTGGAGTACCACAAGCCTGAGCTTCAATGACGTTGAGTCCAAAAGGCTTCCTGCTCAGGAAGGCTGGTCATCATGTAATCCATGGCGCCATAGGCCGCTACCACATCGATCTGGAGCCCCAACAGCGAACCCGATTGCCGAAGGGCGCAAGCAGGTCTCGTACAGATGCCCTGCTCTCCTTTTGTGGGCGTTTCGCGCCCTATAAGAGCAGGTTCTCCACTTGTAGGCCAGCCCTATTTTGCTGAATCACTTCTATTTCGCCGCCCGCATAAATTCTGGATTTCCCCTTTCCTGCTCTACTGGTCACGGGTAACAAAAAACGATGCACTGCATTCAGGCGATTTGCGGCTATCTAAACCCATTTGAGCTGGAATATGAGCCCGCGAAAACAGCGCACGTCATAATTTCAGGGAGTATCGATCCAGCCAGAGCAGCAGCACGACAAGCGTGTAAGCCAAACGGCGCGATCCGCGACCAGAGAGAGTTTCTTGCCATGCATTAGCTATAGCGTACGAATTGAGGAAGGGGGCAATTGTAGCCGCGCGGCTTACTGCATCGTCACAGACCTCACGCCATGGCCCGCGAAACAGGCTTTCCAGCGGCACCGAGAAACCATGCTTGGGCCGGTTCCAGACGGTTTCGGGCAAGCTGCGCCGGGCGATCTCGCGCAGCAGCGATTTACCGCCGTCCATTAGATGTACTTCGGCAGGCAGCGTCAGTACCGCATCGAGTACCGGCTTGCCCAGCATGGGTACGCGTACTTCAAGGCCGTATGCCATGCTGGCGCGGTCGGTCTTGACCAGACAATTTTCAGAGAGATAGGTCCACAAATCGGCGCGCATCAGCGTGGCGGTGTCCATTCGCCCACCAAGCGAGTCGATCAATTTCAGCCAAAGGCCGAGGGTGTCGTCGATATGGGCCGCGTTGCGAATGTCCGGCGCCAGAAATCGCGCCAAATTTTTGCGCCCCGGCCAGGGCCCCAATTCCACCCGGCGGTAGTGAAGCAGTTCACGGCCCCACAAACTGCGCCGCAACAGCGCGGCAGGGGCGAAACCTGCATCGATCAATCGCCGCAACAAGGCCTGTCCCGGCTGCTGCCGATTTATATCCTCCGTATCGAGGAAGCGCGGGTAGCCGCAAAACAATTCGTCGCCACCGTCGCCGCTGATGGCCACCGTCACCTGCTGTCGGGTCAGTTGCGACAGGGCATGGGTCATCACATAGGCCGGATCCGCCAGCGGCTGGTCAAGGTCGGCAATGGCTGAAACGAAGACCTCGCCGCTCACCGAGGGCGCCTCGAGTTCGTGGTGCTCGCAGCCGAACACATTGGCGACGGCACGGGCATGAGCGGTTTCATCGAAACCCTCGTCGGCGAAACGCAGGCTGAAAGTCCGCAGCGGTCGTGCGCCGGCTTCAGCCATGTAGCGCACCATCAGGCTGGAGTCGATGCCGCCGGACAGGAATGCGCCGAGCGGAACATCGGCCACCAACTGACGACGAACCGATTTGCACAGTGCCGCATCGATGCGCGCGATCAGTGTTTCGCGATCGTCATTACAGGGTAATGGCCGTGGAACAGACCACCATTTGTCACTCGTCAGCGTGTTCGCCGATGCATCGAAACGCAGGCAATGTCCCGGTGGCAACTGCTTTACCGCGGCGAGAAAAGTGTGTGGTGCCAGCGGCGTCTGGAACGCCAGATAATCGCGCAAGGCCTCGGCATCAAGGCGCCGAGGAAAATCCTGCAGCGCCAGAAATGGCGCCAGTGTAGAGGCGAAAGCTAGCCCGCCATCAATGGCCGCAAACATGAACGGCTTGATGCCTAATGCATCGCGCGCAGCGAATAGCCGGCGTTCGGCACGATCCCAGATCGCAAAGGCGAACATGCCATCGAGCCGCTCCACCAGCTTTTCACCCCAAACAGCGTAGCCTTGCAGCAGCACCTCTGTATCAGAGCGGGTGCCGAAACTGCACCCGGCGCCGAGCAGTTCATTGCGCAAGTCGGCGAAGTTGTAGATCTCGCCGTTGAACACGATGGTAAAGCGGCCATCGACGGTCGACATCGGTTGCACCCCGCCATCGATATCGATCACGGCAAGGCGCGCATGCGCCAATGTCGCCTCGCCGAGATCGAGCACGGTCTGTGCGTCGGGACCGCGCGACTTGAGCGCGGCCAATGCCGCCGGCGCCTGTTCGCGCCAACGTGTTCCAACAAATCCCAGTATTCCACACATGATCAGGTGGCCGCCAACAGTTCGTATTTCGCAACCACGGCATTCACCGCATAGGCGTCCATATCCGCACGCGAGACATCTGGCGGATTGGACAGGCAGCGGCTTATTGCATTTGCAAGCGCTTCCGCGTCACCGCAGGGCACAAGGCACTCCGGAAATGCGGAAAGAATTTCCCGCGGCCCCGAAGGACAATCCGTGGAGACCGCAGAAGTACCGCACAACAGCGACTCGATCAGCACGTTGGGCAGTCCTTCATGGTCCGAGCAAAGCACCAGGAGATCCGCCGCCGCAATCCAGGGATAAGGGTTGGTCTGGAATCCGGCGATGACAACCCGTTCACCCAGTCCGCGCAGCTCGATCATGGCTTCGAGCTGCGGGCATGCCGGCGTTAATAGGACCAGCAGATGCTCCGTATCAAGTTTGGCCCACGCATCCAGCAGCAGGTCGTGCCGCTTCTGCGCCGCGAAGCGGCCGACGTGTATGACATAAGGGCGCTTTGGCACAGCGGCCGATTCTTGCGCCGCAGACGCAATGGCGGCTTTGTCGAATGGATTTGGAATCAATTCAATTCGTGATGGCAGATGCAATTCCTGGCGCAGATCATCAACTACGCCTCGCGACACAGCAATCAGCGGGTGTGCCGAATATAGCCTGCGGTAGCGGGCCAGACGCCGTGCCGCTTTGCCCGCGTCGGTCTTCGACAAGGTGTCGATTTCTGCCGAAAGCGTATTGGCGATGCGGCACCAGTGGCGGGGGAGCTTGGCGTGATCAGCCACCTCGTCGGCGAAAGGCAACGTCGATACGAGCAGATCATAAGGCCCGTTAACTGAAATGCCATGCCGCAGGCGGCGGGCCGCCAGCCGTTTTTGCAGCCAGCCGTGGCCGACGCGCGAACCCAGGCTATGCACCGAAATCCCTTCCGGAATCGCATGATCGATCCTGGCTTCAAGCAACCACAAGTCCGCATCGTGCCCGCGCGCATGCAACCCGGCCGCAGTTTTCAGCAGCGCCTTTTCCGCGCCGCCGCCGGCAAGGTTAGTAGTTACGAAGGCGAAGCGCATCGGTACACATATTCATCACAGCCGGAACCGAATAGTCCCGAGCGACGTTTGATCGTGGCACGCTCGCGCCTGAATCCAGCCGGCGTCAGCAATGCATCAAGTTCGTCTGGGCGAATCGACTCGTAAGGATAGCCGCCGATCCAGTCGCGCACATCATGCTCGAAATCCATGCCGCGCTTGTTGCGGTAGTTGCGGATATGCGTCGACAAGCGTTTGCCACGCAACAACAGGTACCAGCCAAACAAGCGGATATAGAGACGTTCAGCCCATGTCTGCCTTTCCGGCGAAGCGGATACATACCAGCACTTGATGCGCTTCCAGATGCCGCAGTAGAGCGTTCTCCCATACAGGGCCACCGCAAACAGTCCGCCCGGCTTGACCAGCTTTGCAGCGCAAAGAATGGCGCGATTCATGTTGCCGGTATGGTGCAGCACCCCCCAAGAATAGACGATATCAAATTGGCCGTCGCGTGCCAGATCTAGATCGAACACGCTCTGCACGTTGGCTACTGCATGATCTGCCAGGCCGAAACGCTCCATCAGACTGTTCATCGCGGCGACCGAATTCGCATCGAGATCGACTGCCTTTATTTGCGTCGCTCCCATCTTGATTGCCGCAAGGGAATGAAGTCCGGAGCCACAGCCAATATCGAGAAAACTCTTGCCAGTCAGGGAGTCAAGACCAAGCATTGATGACAGACGCCGGGCGGCGGGATCAATCCTTTCGTCGTCGACAAGACTGCTGTAGCTTTGCCAGTTCTTGCCGAATTCGAAACGCGTTTCATCGCGGTTTGGCATGCGCTATTTCCTTCGTGCGGCGAGAGCTTCCACAACCCGGTCAAAAACCAGTGCGACGGAAATGTCGGCCATCGAAGTTGTCTCGTCGCAATCCAAGCCAGTTCGTGGGTGATCAATGCAAAAATCGAGCGGATGCTGGAGCGGCCCTGTGTGTTGTCGCGACGACAGGCAATGATAGAGCCCGACGATTGGGATGTCGAAACTACTCATGATATGGGTCGGTCCGGTATCTACGCCGACATACAGATCAATGCAAGACATAAGCGCGGCGGTTTGGCGCAAGGTGAGGCACCCCGCAAACGAGGAAACCCCGAAATTGAGTTCCGCTTTCAGCCAGTCTGTCCGTGTCCGTTCTTCTGGCCCGCCGAAAATCAGGAACTTCGCATTCGGAAAGCGGCTTCTGATTTCCCGGCACAGATGAAGAAAACTTTCAATCGGCCAGTCTCTGTAGCGTTTCGTCGGGAAGCTGGCAACTTGAAGCCCAATTAAGGGATAGCCAGATCCCAGTCCCTCGTGCGACAGCGTTTCCATCCCCCACTTCTTTTCGTCATCAGTACAGAAATACGCTATTCGCATGTTCTGCGCATTGATCCCGATAGCCGCGGGAAGACGCAAAGCTTGTTTAATTGCATGCTCGCCTTGGAACGGCGCAGGATCTACGCACCTGAACAGCCGCTTGTTTAAGGCCGGGTCGGTTTGTTTGAACGCTATCACGTGAGTTGCAGCGCGCGTGGCATATTTGACCAACGCTTGATCAAACCCATAAACGAACGCAACGTCATAGCGTGGTCCGAATAACCTGCATAGAAACGGGGCGACACCCTTGGTTATGCACCCCACCTTGTTGATGAAGGGCAGGTTTTCAAAAACTTCCGCCCGCTTCGGATGCGCCAGCACGTCGCAGACTGCATTCGGCCAATATTCCTTTATCGCCCTGATCGCAGGGGAAGAAAACAACGTATCCCCGATGCGCGTTACGTTGATCACCAAAATTCTTTGCGGATCCATGGATCACGCGGCCAGATATTTCTGAACCAACGCCTCAACTGCCGGCCAATGTTCCTTCTGTTTTAGCGAGCCAACAAAATGAACAATGGCGGCATTGTCAGGAAAACGCACGTCATGGGGCTTCATCCGGCAGAAATTATGGGTCGAACAGGGAAATGTTTTGACCATGGCGGAAGCAGAACGAAGAGACAGGCAAAGCAACTTTGGCGCAGCAACGAATGGCGCATCGTCGCTGGACGTCGTCTGTATCAACACCGAGATCGCGGTCTGTTCGCTCAGGGTATGCGGTGTCGCCTCCAAAATGGCCAACCAGTCTTCGACTATGCGACGCATGGTCTCTGGCTGCTTTACGAAAAAAACCCCCGCATTGATCGCCATGTAGGGAAGCACAGCGTTATTCCCGCAACCGGAATCGACGCCAAGCCTCAATTGATCGGGATCCATGACCGTAACGCCCAGGTCGAAATCACCATCGACGCAACCGTCAATATCCTTCAGCAACATGGCATCTGCATCAACGTAGCAAAACGGGATATTCCATCGCGCGGTGAAATCCCTGAATATGAGCGGCTTCTGGCAGTTGATGCGGATGAAGTTGCGTTTCTGCTCGACGAATTCGCCCTTATCGACAAGCCATGCCGACTTTTTCTTGCCAGTGACAAGGAACCTGAGCCGCCGAAAGAGATACTTAACTTGCTCTCGTGCCTTGAAATTGGGCCAAAAAAAATCGAATCCGACGGAATCGGCCCACGATGGCCAACGCCAGTTCTCTCTACCCCACGGAATGACATGGATTTCCTCGCTATCCGAAAAGTAATCCGCTATCAGTCTCGACTTGTCTCCGGTAAGGTCGTAGATGTATATGGTCGAATGCGGATTGGATTTCATGGCGCAAGCGACGGCAAGCGACAGCCACGGCAAGAAGTTATCCGTGGCGATAAACACAATGGCTTGTATCGGCATGTCCTCCTACCCCAACTTTCTTATGATGTATATGTAGTCATTAAACAGAAAGTCGCGCAAGCGGAATACCAGCGGGAAGAAAATCCAGTACAGGAGGCTGCGTTTCCTGCTCTTGACCTGATAATGTGATTCGGCAAATTCGAAACCGAAGCGCCGGCAAAGCTCGTTCATGTTTGTCGGCGTAATCCAGCACGTATGTTCAAGATTGGCTACTGTGCAGCCAAATCCGGCCCAGCGCCTCAGTGTCCTCCACGCCAGCGGATTAGGGGTCGTCAATATGACTCTGCCACCAGCCTTAAGGTTGTTGCGGCAAAACGTCAGGAAGCCCCCGGGGTTCGACAGGTGTTCGATGATATCGCCCGCATGGATCACGTCAAAATCGCCGCCGTCCAGGAGATGGCTGCCATCGGTTGCATCTGCCGCAAGTAAGTTGTTCCACCCTGTCTGTGCGACAATCTTTGCGACCAATTCAGAGTTGATGTCAACGCCATATACGGCGCCCGCATAGAACTGTCGTAATTTCCTATGGAACCAGTTTGGGTTATCGACATATTCCAGGGTATGCTCGGCGAAACCTATATCAAGCACTTTTGAAGATGCGCTCCCGGCGCCGATGAGCGACAAAATTTTTTCGTCTTTTCTCCTTTTGGCGAACAATTCCATTTTTGTTATTGTTTTATCATATTGATCCTTCCATATGCGGAAAGATCGCTGGTCGTTCGGGTCCTGACTTATCTTCGGCCAATCTAGCATTGGATCGCTAGGCTCCATGAAATGTACATGTTCGGTTTAGTATGCCGGTGAAAATCCGTTCCATCTTTTCGAGCATCAATTTTCGACCGAATCGTGATGCGCTCTCGGCCCTGGCGTTTAAGCCCAGCGTTCTTCTGCGGTCTGGATCGTTCAGCAAAGCCGACAAGGCGCTGGCCAATTCGGCACTGTCCTTTTGCTGAACTATCAGACCATTGATGTCGTGCGTGAGTACTTCCGGAATAGCGCCTATCGCTGTAGAAATTACCGGTATTCCGGAAAGCATTGCCTGCACCAGCGCCTGCGGCACGCCTTCGTTGGCATAGGATGGCAGACAGAAAATGTCCAGCGCCCGCAACCAATCCTCCGGATTCTTTTGCTGCCCGGCGAGAATGGCGCGATCACTGATACCGAGTTCAGCAATCCGAGTCTCAAGGGCGCTGCGCATCGGCCCGTCGCCAACGATGAGCAGTTTCCAACCGGGGGCGTTCAGCGCGGCAAAAGCATCGAGCAGATAGAGATGCCCCTTCCAGCTGCGCAACGTGGCCACAATGCCGATGTATTGACACTCCGGATCCAGCCCAAGGGTTTTGCGCGTTTTCTGTTTGTCACCGGGCGCAAAGCGCGCCGGGTCGATTCCGGTCGGCACCGAAGTAATCATCGCCGGCGGATAGCCGTTGCGTTCGATCAGTTCGCGCCGCAAGGCTTCGCCGGTGGTGACGATATGGCGCGTGGCTTTTGTGTAGAGCCAGCGTGTCGGTGCGTTGTCGGGAATCGGTGCGGAAATGTGACGGGTGCGCACGATGGGTGGCGGATTGTTGATGGAAGCGCAGGCCAGTGCTGCCAGCCAGCTATCGGTCGAGCTATGCGTGTTGAGTACGTCGACTTCGTGCGATTTTAACCAGCGTCGCAGGGCAAGCAGGCCGGCGAGGTTCTTGCGGCCGATCGGCAACGCTTCGGTGGCAACGCCCCAGCGTGCTGCCTCGGCATGGATACGCGATTCAGCCGGGCATAGCACGGTAACTTGATGGCCGCGTTCAATCATGCCTTTCGACTCTTCGAGAATGCGTATCTCCTGTCCACCCCAGCCGCAACTGGCTTCTGTATGAACAATTTTCACGTTGTGTGCTCCAGCGCATACTGCATCCGGTACAGCTTGGCATAAAGGCCATCGCTGGCGAGCAGTTCGGCATGCTTGCCCTGTTCCACCACATGTCCATGTTCCAGAGCGACGATCTTGTCGGCACCCTCGATGGTCGATAAACGATGGGCGATCACCAGCGTGGTGCGATCTTCCATGAGGTGTTCGAGCGCGGCCTGCACCTGGCGTTCTGATTCAGAGTCGAGTGCCGAAGTGGCCTCGTCGAGAATCAGGATTGGCGCGTTCTTCAGCAGCGCGCGAGCTATGGCGAGGCGCTGGCGCTGGCCACCCGAGAGGCGCACGCCGTTCTCGCCGATCAGCGTGTCGTAGCCCTGCGGCATGCTAACTATGAAATCGTGCGCGTAGGCAGCTCGCGCGGCAGCTTCAACATCAGTGCGCGACGTTGTTGCCAGACTGCCGTAGGCGATGTTGTTGGCAATGCTGTCGTCAAACAGCACGACTTCCTGGCTAACCAGCGCGATATTGGCACGCAGGCTGGACAGTTTCAGTTCTTCGAGATCGTAGCCGTCGAGCATGATACGGCCCGCAGCTACATGATAAAAGCGTGGCAGCAAGTTTGCCAGCGTGGTCTTGCCGCCGCCCGAGGGGCCAACCAGCGCCACGGTCTGCCCCGGTTCGATCACGAGATCAATGCCGGTGAGTGCTTCGCGTTCGGCGCCGGGATAGCGAAAGCGCACGCCCTCCATCACGATACGGCCGGTGGCTCGAACAATCTCATGTTTGCCACGGTCATCCTCGGGTTTTTCGTCGAGCAGGGTAAATATGCTTTCGGCCGCCGCCAGACCACGTTGCAGCGGCGCATTCATGTCAGCCAAGTTCTTGATCGGCGACAACAGTTGCATCATGGCCATGATGAAGGACATGAAACCGCCTGCCGTCATACCTCCTGTCGCACTTTGTGACAACGCAAGATAGACGACAAAAGCGACTGCGAAGGAGGCAAAAATATGGACCAGAGGGACAGTCGCGGCCGCGGCGATGTTCTGCCGGATGGCGAAACGGCGCAGATTGTTGTTGATCTTGTCGAAGCGCTTCACCTCCTGCGCCTCGCCACAATACACCTTGACCACCTTGTGTCCATCAATGCTTTCCTGCAGCACCTGTGTCATGGCCCCAATGCCTTCCTGGCTGGCGCGACTCATCGAACGCATGCGCTTGCTGAAAGTACGTACGATGAACGCCATTGGCGGCGCCACTACCGCCATCAACAACGTCAGCCTCCAGTTGCTGTAAATCAGGAAGCCGAGCAGCCCGATCACGGAAAGGCTGTCACGCAGGGCTGTGTTGATGACGGATGTCGCAGCACCGGCAACACCGTTCACGTCATTGGAAACGCGCGTGATCAGGCGACTCGACGGATTGTCGTGCAGGTAGCTGGTCGGCAGGCGCATGATGCGCTCGAACATTTGGCCACGAATATCGAAAATAACCTGGTTCGATACCCTGGACATACCGTAGGAGGCGGCAAAACCAAACAAGCCGCGTACGATAAACAAGCCGATGATTGCCAACGGAGCGAGATAGAGGTAGTGCGGCGCCTGGCCGGTGAAACCCTGGTCAAGCAGAGGCTTCATTAATGCCGCCAGCATCCATTCGGTGGATGCAGTGACCGCCGTCAGCAACATCGCCAAGACAAGCAACTTCCAGTAGGGCCGCACATAGCCCAGCAGTCGACGATAAAGAATGCCCGAGAGGGCGGCAGGAATCATCAGGGTTAACCGGTGCGGGCCGGAGCAAAATGTGGTCGACGAATTATAGCCGAGCACTTGCTGCTGCCCGGCCATAGAGCACTACCTGCCGCGATATGCACGCAGCGAACATTCGCTTGCGATGATAGAGGGAATCCCCCGTGGGATACGACGTTACTTCCCGGCCTTATTTTTCGACAAACGCACGCTCGATGACGTAGTCGCCCGGCGCGCCGATATGCCGCGAAATCTTGAAGCCGCGGGCATTGAGCAGCTCGCTGGTGTCCTTGAGCATGGTCGGGCTGCCGCAGATCATGGCGCGGTCGACAGCGGGGTCAAGCGCAGGCAAACCGATATCCTCAAACAGCCTGCCACTTTCGATCAGGTCGGTGAGGCGGCCGCGGTTGCGGAATGGCTCGCGCGTTACGGTAGGGTAATAAATCAGCTTCTGCTGCACATCTTCACCAAAGTATTCATTCGAGGGCAGTTCCTCGGTAATCACTTCCTTGTAAGCAAGTTCATCAACCTGACGAACGCCATGGACGAGCACGACTTTTTCAAAGCGATGATATGTCTCCGGGTCTTTGATGATGCTGAGAAACGGCGCCAGACCGGTGCCAGTCGAGAACAGGTAAAGATGCTTGCCCGGTAGCAGATCATGGATGGTCAGTGTGCCAGTGGGCTTGCGGCCGACCAGAACCGGATCGCCGGGCTTCAGGTGCCGCAGGCGCGAGGTCAGCGGGCCTTCCTCCACCTTGATGCTGAAGAATTCGAGAAACTCGTCGTGATTGGCACTGGCGATACTATAGGCACGCATCAATGGCCGGCCCTCGACTTCAAGGCCCACCATGACGAAATGCCCGTTCTCGAAGCGCAACGCCGGGTCACGGCTGGTAGTGAAGCTGAAAAGGCTCTCGTTCCAGTGATGTACGCTCAAAACGCGTTCGGTGCCTATGTTGGCCATGACGAATTCCCTGCTGAATAATTTTGACAAACAAATTCTACCCGGTTCTGCATACTAGTTGAATCGATTAATATAGATAACATCGATCGATAAAATAGATAATGAGTTCACAATGAAACTAACCCTGCGACAGCTTGAAATCTTTGTCGCCGTCGCCCGTCACCAGAATGTGTCGCGCGCGGCGAATCAACTGGCTCTGTCGCAATCGGCTACCAGCGCTGCACTTACAGAACTGGAACGACTGTTCGACGCGCAATTGTTTGATCGCGTTGGCAAGCGCATCCGGCTCAACGAGCTGGGCAATTCGGTGTTGCCACACGCCGCCGAACTTATCGATCGTGCGCGCGAACTGGAAACCATGCTGCATGCCCAGGATGCGCCGGGCGAGTTGCAAGTTGGCGCCACGCTCACTATTGGCAACTACCTCGGCACCCTGATTGTGAGCGACTTCATGCAGCGCCATCCAGGCAGCAAGATCACACTCGATGTCGAGAATACGGCGCACATCATCGCCAAGGTGGCAAGTTTCGATCTGGATCTCGGCCTGGTCGAGGGCCGCTGTCAGCACCCGGATATTGAAGTCATACCATGGGGAGACGATACACTGGAAGTGTTCGCCGCACCTCATCATCCACTGGCGAAAAAGCGTCGCCTGACCCCGGCCGATCTGGCAGCAGCGGACTGGATCGTGCGCGAGCCTGGCTCGGGCACGCGCGAGACCTTCGATCTTGCCGTCGCCAGTGGATTGCCCGAGGTAAGGATCAAGCTGGCACTCTCACATACCGAGGCCATCAAGCGTGCCGTCGAGTCGGGGCTGGGCATCGGTTGCATCTCGCGCCTCGCTCTACGCGAGGCCTTCCGCCGTGGCAGCCTGGTGCAGCTCAAGGTGCCGTTCCTGAAGATGGACAGGAAATTCTTCATCCTCGTACACAAGCAAAAGTACCGCACGGCAACGTCGCATCAGTTCATCGAGTTGTGCCGCCAGCACATGGCTGCCGGCCTGCGCGACCTGATGCCAGACAATCTCAAGTAGCGGCGAGGGTGGAATACAGCGCTGTCAGCTTTGCCGTCATGTCGGCGAGCGAACAGGTTGCGGCGGCATCGCGCGCAGCCTGGCATATTGCGCCGGGATCCTGGGTTAATTGATCAAGTGCCGCCGCCTGCGCCTTGTAATCAAGCACATCAATTACGGCACCACAGGCTGGCGTAACCAGTTCCGCTGCGCCGCTGTCAGGACTGGTCAGGACCGGCAAACCGCAGGCCATGGCCTCCAGCACGGCATTGGGAAAGGGGTCGTACAACGTGGGCAGGGCGAATGCATCGGCCGCCGCGTAATCGGCCCGCACATCGGTCTGCCCGCCGAGAAAATGTGTGCGAGCAGCGATGCCGAGCTCATGTGCCAATCGCTCCATCGCTGCTTGATGCTTGTCGCGACCGACCACAACAAGATGCGCATCGCGATTCGACATCCCGGCCAGTGCGCGCAGCAGGAAGGACAATCCCTTGCGCGCGAATCCCGAGCCGACGAACAGAATTAAAGGTGTTCGTTCCGCGATTCCCAATGACTCGCGTGTTTGCGCGCGATATTGCTCGCGCAGCCCGGGATGGAAGTAATCGAGATCTACGCCGTTGTGGATCACATGCAGCTTGGCATCAGCTACGCCGAAACGCGCGACGATGTCGCGCTTCACCATTTCCGAGTTGCAGATTACCGCCCTCAAGCCGGCATGGTGGAACAACGCCGTTTCAGCTGCCAGCGTATAGCGATGCCAAGGGTGAAGGCGTGTCGCCATGCGCGCCAGCGGAGATTGAACGCGGGCGCGCAGGTCAAGCCATGTGGCGTGTACGCCGTCGCCTGCACGAAAGAGATGGCAGCCTGGAATGCGCTCGTGACTCTGTACCAGGTCGAATTCGCCGCTCGCGATGATCTGCTGTATGCCGTGCGCGAAGCCTGCATCGCGACCCCTGCGGCTGACGTAAAACGGGTCGCAGATGCGGACATCTCGTTCGCTATTTGCAGTGTCCTTCCACTCGCGTGTGATCAGCGTGACAGACGTGCCCTGCCCGCTCAGCGCCTGCAAGGCGCGCTCAACGAAGCGTTCCGCGCCGCCGAAAGGGTTGTACTTCTGACGAACCAGTGCCAGCTTCATGGCAAAAGCTCGGTCACGGCTTTCAGCACTCGCTCCAGCGGCAATGTAACGAGACAATCGCTGATCTTGCTGCCACCACAACCGGCCTGACCACAGGGTCGGCAGCTATGGTCGGTGGTAACGACGCGATGTGACACCTGCCATGGCCCCCACTCCTTGTCGCCGGAAGGGCCGAACAGTGCGACGGTCGGAGTACCCATCGCGGCAGCGATGTGCATTGGCGCCGAATCGACGCCAATGAAGAGTCGCGCTTGGGCCGTGAATGCAGCAAGCTCTTTGAGCGACAACTTTCCACTGAGATTGACGCAGGGTGCGTTTGTTGCTGCCATGATCGATGCAATCAGGGCCATCTCCTTTGCATCCGGCGCGGCAGTAAGAACAAGCTGATGTCCCTGTGCGTGCAGCGCGTCCAAAAGAGCTGCAGTTTTCTCGGCTGGCCAGCACTTGAACAACCAGCGCGACGTGGGGTGCACGTGGATGAAGCTCTTGAGCGCAAGCCCATGGCTCTGCATCAGTTCGACAATCCTTGCTTCTGCCTCTCTGCCCGGAACCATGCTCAGTTTGCGCAACTCGGGCGGAGGATCAATGCCCAGCGCACGCAGGGCATCGAGGTTGTACTCGACCACGTGGCGGCGGCCGGTTTTGTCGAGGTGGTAATGATGTGAGAAACTGTCCCGCCAGAAACTACCGCGTCCGGGCAGCCTCGGTGCAACGCTGAAACGTGGCGCCAACAGGCGCGTCAACCAGGCACCTCGACGATGCTCTGTGAGATGGATCACGAGATCGTATTGCCGTGCACGCAAGGCACTGAGCAGGTGCCATTCAGCGGTACCTTGTGCGATGATGCCGAGCTGCTTCCAGCGACGATCAATGGTATGAATTCTGTCGAGTGCCGGATGGCCTTCCAGCATTGACAGGGTATCGGCATACACCAGTGCATCGATCTCGCATTGCGGCGCCTGAGCTTTAAGCGCCGACAAAACCGGCGAGGTCAGCAGCACGTCGCCATGGTGGCGCAGCTTGATCACCAGCGCGCGGTGCAATTCATGGAAGGGAATCGGCTTGTTCATTGCGCCACCTATTGTGCCAGAGCGGTTAGAAAACCCAGCGCGCCAGCATTTGCCTCTGCTGACGCCAATTTGGCGCTACTAACCCAATGCATGTGCCCTGCACGATGCGATGCCGAATGCCAAAGCATTCCGGAATGCGTGTTTTAAGCATGCGGTTCTGGTCATCGACAGTCCCGCATTCGATGCAATGTTTCCGTTCGGCCTGAGCTTGTCGAAGGCCGTCGTTGCCTAGATAAGCGCAGACCGACGACCTTCGAGATGTCTGGTTTAGAGACAGTCTCTAAAGTGCTGCGTCTTTCAGTTTTTTGAGCGCACGTACCTTCACGCGCACGCTCGCCGGCTTGGCCGGGAACCAGCGTTCGACGCCGGTGAACGGATCCTTGCCAAAGCGTTTGGCTTTTGCCGGAACTTTCTGTGCGGTGACCTTGAGCAGGCCAGGCAGCACGAACGAGCCAAGGCCCTTTTTGCTGACAGAACCCAGTGCCGTAACTTCCAGAGCGGCCAGAACCGCTTTCACTGCCTTTGCTTCCACGTCGGCCACTTGCGCCAGTTGGGCGACCAGCCCAGCCTTCGTCAATGCTTCCTTGATCGGTTTGACGACAGGCGCTGCTTTCGGGGCTGCCTTCTTGGCGGCCGGCTTCTTGGTTACTTTGCTTGGTGTTTTCGATTTGGTTGCCATGGTTGTCCTAACGAGTTGAGGAAAGAAAAGTGCGGTGAGGTACGCAAGCCCTGAGCCTCCCTAGCCTGAAACATTACCCACACACCATCAAGCCTAACGGTATTCCCGCAAAAATCCAAGTGTTATGCGCGTTTGGCGCGGTTTCTCCCATAAGATTCCACAACACTTACAGGTTAAGACTGCCAATAAGAGAGTCCGCTTTCCGGTGGAAATGACTGCCAGGCATCTTCCGAATTTGCATCCCTTGGCCAGTGTGAGTTCTTATTTGGGCGTATTGTCCCGACTGAACGAGAGCAGGCCCTGTAGCCGCCGCTCTGGGCAATGTCCAGAATATCCCATAAGAATAGAAATTATCATCTTGCCCTGTCCGAAGATAGGATATTATTGGCAATACTTTACTACCCCGACGGAGAAATTGATGGCTGCTAAACTGGATTTCGCAACAATGTCGCTACAAGATGCACTCGATCTAGCCGTGCTGATCGAAAAGGAAGCGGAAGAGCGTTACCGATTGTTTGTCGACCAGCTCGGTGGAGGTGAGCGCGGCGATGCTGCAGACTTCTTCTCCATGATGGCGGGCTACGAGCAACAACATGGCAAAGAACTGGCCAATAGAAGGAAAGCGCTATTCGGCGATGCCCCCTCACGCGTCAGCGCTGAAATGGTCGAGGAAGTCGAGGCGCCGGGAATGGGCAAGCCCAGGCCATACATGTCGACGCGGCATGCTTTGGAAGTGGCGATGGAGTCCGAAATCAAAGCCTATGACTTTTTCAATGATGCATTGCCGGGCATCAAGGATCCGGACGTACGAAAGCTCTTTGAGGAACTCAGGGATGAAGAAGCCGAACATCAGGCTCTCTTGAATGAGCAGAAGACAAAGTACCCGGACAGCATGGCACCCACGGTGGATCCGGACGATATCGATACCCCAGCGTTGTAAGACATCTGGCCGCCGCAGTTCTTCCGGCGGCCATGCCTCCTTTGAAGCCGCTATCGCGACGTATTTTGTAATGGGTTGACGTCTGGTTGCGTGCGGTCATCCGTTGATGGCCCGGAGCGACTCCAGATCGCAGATGGCGTTTGCCGTGCGCCCGATGATATCGAGTGCGACAGTCTCTTGCTGCATCTTAGGCATCAATGGCATGACAGCGCCGGTAATGGTCATCAGCCAGCAGAAATAGGGATAGACCATGTTCTGGCGGTAGCAGAGCCAGGCTTTGTCGAATGCCAGCAAGGGCCCCCAGCTGCATGCAGGCGGTCGAGATAAAAGCGCAAGAGGTCGCCCTCCCATAACCTTCTGTCTTCGATGGTCAGCGCTGATGCGGTCGTATAAGCGAAATCGAAGCCCACCCGCCCTGCATGACGAGTTGCCAGTCGGCGTAGCCCATCCGACCTTCATTTGTGATGTAGGCCTGGCCGATATGCGGATCGCCGTGCAGGAAGGTGCGTGCATCGCGCAGGTTGAGCTGGAATGAGGCGGCGAGCGCCCGCCATGACTTGTCAGTGCGCGCCAGCAGGCTTGGCGGAATCACGGCATGGGAGTGTTTGATACCTTGCCTGGCGAGAAACCTGAAGCCAAGTGGCGCGATGGTGTTAAGGAAATCGGCGGGTGTGCGCAGCCAGCCCAGATCATTTCTCAGTTGCGGGCTGTCCCAGAAATGCCCATGCCAAAGCGCCATGTTGGCCAGTAAATCCTCCATCTGGCAGTACGAGATGTGCGTTTCGGTGGAGAAAATCTTGCTCCCTTGGTAGCAACAATGTCCTCCATCAAGACCATTGAGCACCACGATGGGAGGTCGACGCAAGCATGACAGCCCCGGGGGCCTCGATGGCCAGTTGCGGGCGGATTAGCGGATAGAAGCCGACCTCGCCATGGATCATGCCGGAGAAGCCAAGCATTACTCTTTGGTTGAAATATTTCGAGCATTTGGTGAACAGGTGCGATGGCACACCGCCTTGATACGCCTCATCGTTAAGGGCGAGGCGCAGACCCTGGCGTATCGAGGTGCCAGTGCTGCCGCCGGTAGCCTCGAAATCCAGAACGCGTGCGCCGGGAATGCCTTTGCACAACACTGCGATCAGCCAGTCTGGCGTAATTTCGAGATTGGAACGTGGTACATCCGCTTCATGGATTGCCTTTTTCTGGGCCAGGGCTTCTGTGAGGACATGCCCGCCGACGGAACAAAACCGGCCAAACGCACTGACTCTGGGCTGCCACATGGGATTGAAGATACAAGTCAGTGCTGCACAGCTGCCACCTGCCGGACGCTCTTCAACATTGTCAGTGCCTGTGTCATGGAGGTTTCCGCGCCATCGCTGGAGAAAATGGTAAAAGCCAGCACCAGCTCGCCAACGCGCAACATGCCCCTTGTCATCTGGTTGAATTCGTCGACCTTGGGAACGCGGTAAGTGACATTGAAGTAATAGCCATCGCCCGATGTACCTTGAATTTCATGGATCGGAATATCTGATTCCACGGCCAGCAATTTCTCATCGTCGGCAGCCTTGCTTATCAGGCGCCTGATCTCTTCAAGGCCCGGTATCGCTATTTCCTGTCTCGGCCATAGCGGCATGATCTGAACATTGAAACCGTGGCCGTGCTCCGGCGTAAATAATATGGTCGGCGGTAGCCCCTCTTGCCGCTGACTCAGCTGATCATTCCACGTAAGCGGTACCGTTATTTGCAGGCTGCCGTGCTGCGGCAAGTCGAACGCGCGGAAACCGTCTGGCTCTGCCTTGACATTTGTCGAAACCAGAAGCAGAAAGGCAAATGCGGCAGCAAGGAATTTGTTCGGCATCTGGGTAGTATTTCCGGCAGAGGTTGGTATGCCGGTAATGATAATGCCGAGCAGCCCAGTTTAGACGAAGGGTCTGAATTGCTTGATATGGCCTCTGAACGATTCAGCCAATATATTGCACTGACCGGTTGAAACCGCACCCGAGGTCAGTCAGTTGGACTGGGATAGCTGGATCGAGAAGACGCAAGGTTGTCGAGCGGGTCAGCTTCTGTAATCGGCGTTGATCTTGACGTAGTCGTAGGAAAGGTCGCAGGTCCACACCGTGGCCTTGGCATTGCCACGTGCGAGATCGACGCGCACGGTGATCTCGGCCTGTTGCATCACGCGGGCGCCATCTTCTTCCCTGTAGTTCGCGGCGCGACCACCGTTCTCGGAAACTAATAGGTCATCGAGCCAGATGCGTGTCCGCGCCACGTCGAGGTCATCGATGCCAGCATAGCCGACAGCAGCCTGAATACGGCCAAGATTGGGATCGGAGGCAAAAAAGGCCGTCTTCACCAGTGGTGAATGGCCAATGGCATAAGCCACCTTGCGGCACTCTTCTTTGTCCTTGCCGCCCTCGACGGCGACGGTGATGAATTTTGTGGCGCCCTCGCCATCACGTACGATGGCCTGCGCCAATTCGACTGTGACGGCGATAATGGCCTCGCGCAACGCCGGCCATTCCGGCGCGGATTCCACATCGACTTGCAACCCGCTCTTGCCGCTGGCGATGAGAATGAAGGAATCATTGGTCGAGGTGTCGCCATCGACGGTGATGCAGTTGAACGACGCGTCGGCCGCGTCTTTCACCAGTTGCTGCAATAGTGGTGCGGCGATGCCGGCATCCGTGGCGACAAAGCCGAGCATGGTCGCCATATTGGGGCGGATCATGCCCGCGCCCTTGGAGATACCAGTGATGGTAACGGGCTTGCCGCCGATGTCGATGCGGCGCGAAGCGGCCTTGGCCACGGTATCGGTAGTCATGATGGCGTGTGCTGCGTTGTGCCAGCCATCTGGGCGCAAGTCGGTCTTGCATGCGTCCAGCCCGGCGATCACGCGCTCGGACGGCAGCAGTTCGAGAATCACGCCGGTGGAAAACGGCAGCACCTGATGCGCATCGATACCCAGTGTTTTTGCCACGGCCGCGCAGGTCGCCAGTGCCGCATCCATGCCAGGCTGGCCGGTGCCGGCGTTGGCAATACCCGTGTTGATCACCAGCGCGCGCACGTCGGTGCCTTGTGCGAGGTGCGCGCGGCACAGCGTCACCGGAGCGGCGCAGAAACGGTTCTGGGTAAAAACTCCGGCGACGTTGCCCCCCGCATCGAGAGCAATCAGCGTCAGGTCCTTGCGATCCTTCTTGCGGATGCCGGCCTCGGTTACGCCGAGACGCACACCTGCGACGGAATGGAGATGATCAGCGGAAGGGGTGGCGTAGTTGACGGGCATGGTGGCGGACAGGGAAATGGATCGCGCAAGTTTACCCAAGACGGCGCAACAAGAGACGAAGTCGAAAGAGGTTTTTGTGTGTTTGAACTAGCGTTGCCTGTACGACAATCTTGTGACTGCGCCTATTGCCGGCTATTAGCAGATTCTGTTAAAGAACCTGACGTTTTGGCAGACGTAATGAGTAGTCATTGGACGTCGTGCTTGGATGCGAACTTATCCTGTCAATTAGTGGATCTTATACGAACCTGGCCAGACGCCATAGATTTTGCGCTGTAGCAGCAAGCGTAAATTCATCGGTAGCGCCACTGAGTCCGCGTAACCTCAAGCGATCAAGTTTCAGAATCGACTTGAGATGGGCGAAGCATCTCAACCTTCTTCTGCTCGTTGCGCGAGCGCTGATATTCGGGCGTGCACTCGGATTTTCCATTGCTTGAGGTGGCTGCAAGTGGAACACCCGCTATATCGGCAAATCGGGTAGAGATGCGGTCAGTGGAAGTTCAGCTGACTGTAAATACGCAATAGCGCTAATGAACCAACAGGCGAAATCATCGGTTCAACCAAGGCACACTATCCGCTACGCGCTTCTTGATCTGCTTTAAAGCTATCTTTGCATTTGGCGGGAAACAGCTGGCTATTGCTCGCTTGTTGCTTAGCTTTGTCGAATCCTGATCATGCAGATCCACCTTGTCGAAACCGGCACAATGCATGGCATTTAGTCACTATAGACTGATGTTGGGGGGACAACCGCTTCAGGGAAAATAAGATCTGCGCTTAATCGGCCGAATTCATTACAACGATCGGTCATCCGATCGTTAGAGGCAAAGTAATAAATCGTTTCGAATGACCACTTCGACGGCGGTTTCAAGCGCTCAGTAACGCCACCCGTTGTGAGTCTCGAATAGGCAGACTTCCACCATCAGGGCCGTTGCGGCACTTTCTTCACCTCGACTGCCTTGCCTTCTTCGCCAATAATGGTTAGGAAGCGATGGCTGACCTTGTGTTGCGGGGTCAGTCAAATACGCGCTGCCATAGTTCGGTAACGGCCGCTATCTGTACCTTGACCGATGGCGGCGGCACGCAGCGCCCGCCGTCATCTAGGCGCAGCGCGTGCTGGGTGCGGCGGTAGTGGCGATAGGCATTGCGCACTTTTTCGGCAAGCTCGACGGGAATCAGTCCCAGTCCGGCGGCGATGTTGAGCAGGGCGATGTTGCCGAGGTTGCCGGTCAGTTCAGGATGTTGATGTGAATAGCCCAGCACCAGATATTGCACGGCGAACTCGACGTCGATCAGACCACCCCTGTCATGCTTGAGGTTGAAGCAGGTTTTGGCTTCGTCGGCTTTTGTGCCATGTGCGTCTTTCATTTTCTGCCGCATGGCGATGATTTCCTTGCGCAGCTTGTCCAGGTCGCGCGGCTGACGCAGTACCTCGATGCGGATCTGCTCGAAAGTCTGGCCGACTCCAGCATCACCCGCCGAATAGCGTGCACGCGTCAGGGCCTGGTGTTCCCAGACCCAGGCTGATTCGAGCTGATATTTCCGAAATGCTGCAACGGAACTTACCACCAGCCCGGCCTCACCATTGGGGCGCAGGCGCAGGTCGGTCTCGAACAATTGTCCGGCTCCGGTCTGCACCGAAAGCCAGGTGTTGAGCCGGGTCGACAATCGCGAATAGAGTTCCCCCGCCTTCTCGTATTCATCGTCATAGAGGAAAACCAGGTCCAGGTCGGAACCATAGCCAAGTTCCTTGCCGCCGAGCTTGCCGTAACTGATGACAGCAAACTTTGGCGCATCGAGATGGTGTGTCGGCATGGCCTTCCAGGCTTGTCGCAGCGCCGCATCGATCATGATATCGGCAAGTTCGGAAAGGTAATCGGCCAGTTTCTCTACTGTCAGCAAACCGGAAACATCTTGCGCCAGCAGGCGGAAAACCTGGGGGTGATAGGCCTCGCGCAGAATGTCCATTTGCTGCTCGGTGTCTGCGGCAGCGTCTTCCAGCTGCTTGTTGAGTTGATGGCGAAAGGCGGCCCAGTCGGGCACGGACTCGAACAGGCGCGGGTCAAGCAGTTCGTCGAGCAGGATCGGGTGGGTTTGCAGATAGCGTGCAATACGGCCGGAACTGCCGACCAATTGCACTACCTTTTGCAGCGCTTGCGGATATTCCAGCAACAGCGACAAATAGGCAGCGCGGCGTGATACCGATTCGAGCAGATCGAGAATGCGTACCAGCGTACGGCCGGGGCTTTGCACCGAGATTGTGGTGTCCAGCGCAGCCTCGATCACGCGTGGCACCAGCGTGTCGAAACGTTCTCGCGCCGATGTCGACATCTGTAGATAGCGTGTGCCGCCACGCGTAGCGGCAAGCCGCTGGGCTACGCTGTCAGCATCCTTGAAACCAAGTCGTGCCAGTTCGTTTCCAGTGCGTTCCCTGTCCTCGGCCTCATCCCACAACGTGGCAAGCGAATGAGCTTCGCGGTTCGGGTCGGAGAGCAGTGCCTCGAAGTGACGCGTGACATTGCCGCGATGCAGATCGAGCTGCGCCATCAGTGCCAGCCAGGCATCGAACCCCATGGCTTCAGCCACTAGTTGCCGGTCTTCTTCGCTGTTAGGCAGACTATGCGTCTGTGCATCATCGAGATATTGCAGGCGGTGTTCGAGGCGGCGCAGGAAATCATAGGCTGTGGCCAGTTCCGCTTGCGCTTGCGCATCTATAAGGTTCCGCTGTGTAAGGCAGGCGAGCACTTCCAGCGTCGGCTTGATCTGCAATCCGATGTCGCGCCCGCCACGAATGAGTTGAAACATCTGTGCGATGAATTCGATCTCACGGATGCCGCCGGGGCCGAGCTTGATGTGGTTGGCCATATCCTTCTTTGCCCCTTCGCGGCGAATCTGACCGTGCAGTTCGCGCAGGGCATTGATGATGCCGAAGTCGAGATACTTGCGGAAAACGAAGGGGCTGCGGATGGCCTCCAGTTCCTCCCATCGGCTTCCGGTCATGGGTCTGGCCTTGATCCAGGCATAGCGTTCCCATTCGCGGCCCTGACTGATCAGATAGTTTTCCAGCATCTCGTAACTGCAGACCAGCGGCCCGGAGTCACCATTCGGCCGCAGTCGCATATCAACGCGAAACACCTGGCCATCTTCGGTGATGTCAGCAATGGCATTGATGAGCTGTCGCCCGAGCTTGGTGAAAAAGTCGAAATTGGAAATCTCGCCATGCGTACCACCTGCGGTTTCGCCATCATCGGGATAGACAAAGATCAGGTCGATATCGGACGACACGTTCAGTTCGCCACCACCAAGCTTGCCCATGCCGATCACGATCAGGCTTTGCACTTCACCGCTCTGGTTGCGCGGCGCACCGTAGCGTTCGTAGAGAGGCGCCTGCAACACCGGCAGGGCCACCTGTAGCGACAGTTCGGCAATCTGGCTCATGCTGCGGGTGACTTCGGCCAGATCAGCCAGTCCGGCGAGGTCGCGCAGCGCGATCCAGCTTGCCGCCCATTGCTTGAACTGGCGCAACACGGATTTGAGATTGTTTTCGTCGGGGCGTCGCTCGGCGAGCCATTGTGCGAATGCTTTTGCAGTCGACGCAGTGCGCCAGATGGCTTCGAGTTCAGGAAAAAGCGTTGGCCGGGCTTGGAACAGCCGCTGCATATGGCGCGAGTAACGCAGTATTGAAGCAGGCTCCAGGATGGATTTGGCGGGTTCTGTCATCGGATAGTGCCCGGTCGGTAAGGTAGAATTTGCCCTGTCAGATATTCTATCCGCTGGTGGGTTCCACCATCGCGCTACATGGCCTTCACCCCACCCTTGATCCAGCGTCAGCCATTTTTTCGTCATCCCGCAATGTCACGTTTGTTGCGTTCTTTTGTCTGGCTTTTTGGCATGTTGCTGTTTGCCTTCAGCGTTTTGTCATTGCTGTTGCGTTTTGTGCTACTGCCCCAGATAAACAACTACCGCGTAGACATCGAACGTGAGCTGTCGAATGCCCTTCATCTGCCGGTCACGATCAGCAGTATCGATGGCCACATGCAGGGCATTCGGCCGCGACTGCAACTGCATGGCCTCGCGATCAAGGACACGGCCGGACGGCCGGCGCTGAGTTTTGATAATGTTATCGGCGTCGTCAGCTGGACTTCACTACTCAAGCTGACCCCGCACTTTTACCGGCTAGAAGTGAATGCGCCAGTGCTGGCAATACGGCGCGATGCCGGGGGGCATCTGTTTATCGCCGGTCTGCCAGTAAAACTGGACAAGTCGGGACCAGACGTTTCCGCATGGGTTCTCGATCAGTATTCCTTGGTGATCAGCGATGCCAGCGTGACCTGGAGCGACGAAATGCGTCAGGCGCCGCCGCTCACGCTAAACCATCTCAACCTGCAACTGGAAAAAACAGTTGTAGGTCGTCATCGCTTCGGCATGACGATGTCGCCTCCGGCAGGCCTTGCCTCAGAAATTGATGTGCGCGGCGTATTCGACGGCGACAGCCTCGCCGATTTCGAACATTGGGAGGGCGAGATTTACGGCCAGGTTGAATATGCCAATCTGGCTGACTGGCAGGCCTGGGTCGACTATCCGGTGGAACTGACGCAGGGCAAAGGTGCTGCACGCATATGGCTCGATTTCGCCAGTTTAAGGCCCACTGCAGTGACTGCGGATCTGTCGCTGGCGGATGTTCACATCCGCCTGGCGCCGGAGTTGGCAATGCTGCAACTGCATCATCTCAACGGTCGCTTGTCTGCCCGTAAACTGGGCAAGGGCATCGAGTTTTCCACACGCCAACTGACACTGGCAACGAATGACGGGGTTGTCGTTGCACCCATGGACCTTCATGTCGAACGCGACGAAACCGGAGGCAATTTCACGGTCAACAAAATCAATTTTCAGGCGCTTTCGTCGCTTGCGGCATTTCTCCCCGTGCCAGTTGATTTTCGCCGTCAACTCGCCAGTTATGCGCCCCGCGGAGCGCTCGATCAATTCCGCTTGAGCTGGCAGGGCCAGCAGTGGCCCTTGATACGCTACAACATCAGCGGCAGCTTTGACAATCTGGCTATTGCCTCGGTCGACAATCAACCTGGCATCAGCGGCATCAGCGGCACCATCGAGGGCAACGAAGCGGCCGGGATGCTGTTTATCTCCGGACGAAAATCATTGTTATCGTTGCCGGCCGTCTTTCATCAACCCTTGCCTTTCGATGCGCTGGATGCACAAGTACACTGGGAAAGGCACGGTCGGCAAACCGAACTCAAGTTGTCCAGGGCACAGTTCCGCAACGCGGATGCGGAGGGCGTGGCGAGCGGCACCTACGAGACTTCCGACAAGGGCAAGGGCAGCATCAATCTCGATGCGCGCTTGAGTCGTGCCGATGGCGCAGCAGTTTGGCGCTACATGCCGCTACAGGCCGGCCCATCGGTTGGGCCTTTTCTGCAGGCGGGACTGACGCAGGGCAAGGTCACTGAAGCCACGCTCAAGCTTAAAGGCGATCTGGGCAAATTTCCATTTACCGATCGAAGCGGCATTTTTCTTATCCACGTGGCTTTCCATGACGCTGAACTGAGCTATGCCGAAGGCTGGCCGCAGATTGAAGACGTTGCCGGGGTTATCGATTTCGACGGCCCGGCCATGACTATCTCTGCCAATAAGGGGCGCATCCTCGGCGTGCATGTTGGTCCGACCAAGGCGGTAATTCCCGATCTGGCAAATGCGGACGAACAACTCGTCGTGGAAGGCACGGCGGTTGGCCCAACGATGAACTTTCTCAAATTCATCGAGGCGAGCCCGGTCGGTACCAAGATCAATCACTTCACCGAGGATATGACGGCAAGCGGCAACGGTGAACTCGGCTTGCAGTTGGTACTGCCCTTGCGCCGAATAAATCAATCAACAGTGAGCGGCCACTACCGCTTTGACGCCAACCGTCTGCTGCTTGATCCCGCTGTGCCGCCCATGGATGGAGTCCGCGGCAATCTTGAATTCAGTACCGATAGACTGAGTGCGAAGGGCGTGACAGCCACGATGCTCGGCCAGCCACTGAAGCTGGATCTGATGTCGCAAAGCGATGGTAGCGTGCTGGCCGAAATTGGCGGCGAAGCGAGTGCTGCGCAACTGCGCAAGCAATTTGCTTACGCGGCGCTGAAAAATCTTGCCGGTAGCTCACGCTGGAGCGGCACCGTCAAGGCGCGCAAGAAATCCGCAGAAGTGCGTATCAGCAGCGACCTGGTGGGTATGAGTTCCAGCCTTCCCGAACCCTTCAATAAATCGGCAATGGAAGCAATGCCGTTGTTGATCGAGTACAAGCCGGCCGATGCACGTTTGCTTGGCAAAACGCCGCGCGATCGCCTCAATCACGACCTCATCGAGCTTTCGCTGGGTAGCAGTTTGCATGCCCAACTCGTTTATCGTCAGGATGCAAAAAACGTTTTCGAGCGTGGTTTGGTCAGTGTCGGCGACGTGGCAGCACGGCTACCGGAACGCGGCCTGACAGTGGCGATATTCCAGCCGCGCATCAATGCCGATCTGTGGCATACCCTGCTAAGCGACAGCAGTGAGAAGCCTCCAGCGACCAAGGCGACGGAAGAATTTATGCCGAACCGTATTGAACTGCGCAGCGCAGAAGTGCTGGCGCTGGGACGAATCTTCCACGATGTCAAAATCAGCGCGGCCCGACCCGCCAGCGCATGGCTGACCGATGTCAACAGTCGAGAGCTGGCCGCAAAACTCGAATGGGACGATGGTGACAGCGCCAAACTTTCCGGCCGCATCACGCGCTTTGCGCTGCCCGAGATCGCCCCGGCGAGTTCAGTAGCGGTCGATACGCTCAAGGCACTTCCCAACCTCGATCTGACGCTCGACCATTTGGCACTTGAGGGCCGTGATTATGGTGAGTTGCACCTTGTCGCAGACAATGATGGGGGCGATTGGAATGCCAACTTCAGCCTAAGCAATGACGATGGTGCACTGGAAGGCAAGGGGCGCTGGCGCCTGGCATCCGCGCCAGCGATCGACGCTTCCGAGACGCAGGCCGATTTCAAGCTGCACGCGAGCAGCATCGAACGCTACCTGAACCGCATTGGCTATCCCAACATGGTGAAGCGAGGCAATGCCGATCTAAATGGCCATCTTGCGTGGAAGGGCGCCCCCCACGAATTCGACTTCGCGACTCTCAATGGAAAAATCACGCTGGATGCCCGCAAGGGACAGTTCAACAAACTCGAACCCGGTGTTGGTCGTCTGCTCGGCATTCTTAGCCTGCAGTCGATCCCGCGCCGTATCACGCTCGATTTTCGCGATATTTTCAGCGAGGGGTTTGCCTTCGATACCGTAAAAGGCCAGATGACCGTCATCAATGGTGTACTCGATACACAGGATATGGAAATCCGGGGTCCTGCTGCCCGAGTGCAGATGGCGGGCAGTGTTGATCTCAACAAGGAAACGCAGGATCTCAAAGTGCGTGTGCAGCCTACCGTCAGCGAATCGGCAGCGGTTGGCGCCCTGTTTGTGTCTCCCGCCGTCGGTGCGACGGCCTGGGTGTTCAACAAGCTGTTCGGCAGCCCATTCGACAAAGCTTTTGCATATGACTTTGCTGTCACAGGCGATTGGTCTGACCCCAAGGTCGACAAGATCGGTGCGCAACCGGCAGCGGCGGCGAACAAGGAAAAAGGCAAATGAAGATAGCAGCTGTGCAGATGATCTCGGCGCCGGAAGTAGCGCCGAATTTAAAGAATGCGCAGGACTTGATTGAAAGCGCCGCAGCCCAAGGGGCGCAATTGGTTGCCCTGCCCGAGTATTTCCCCATGATCGGTGCTCACGATGCAGACCGGCTGGCAGCACGCGAGCAGTTCGGCAGCGGACCGATCCAGGATTTTTTGCGCGAATCTGCCCAGCGTCATGGCATCTGGCTGATCGGGGGTTCGTTGCCGCTGGCCGCTGACGACGAGAACAAATTGCGCAACAGCTGCATTGTGTTCAATCCGCAGGGCGAAGTGGTTGCACGTTATGACAAGATCCATCTGTTCGGCTTCCAGAGAGGCGGGGAACGTTACGATGAGGCCACGACGATTCAAGCTGGCAGCATGCCGATTGCCTTCGAGTCACCCTTTGGCCGGATTGGACTCGGGATCTGCTATGACTTGCGTTTTCCCGAGCTGTTCCGCAGCCTGGGCCAGATTGATTTGCTGGTACTGCCTTCTGCCTTCACGGAAACCACCGGCCAGGCACACTGGGAATTGCTGTTGCGTGCGCGTGCAGTCGAGAATCTGTGCTATGTGATTGCACCGGCCCAGGGCGGCCGTCACCCGACTGGCCGCCTTACGCACGGCAACAGCATGATCATCGATCCCTGGGGAGATGTGCTGGCACGGATGGACAAGGGTACCGGTGTTGTAATCGCGGAACTTGATCCGGCACGACTTGCCGAAGTGCGTACCATGCTGCCAGCGCTTGACCATCGCGTGTTAGGGTTGCAAAACAACTGAACGACAGAGACACAGAGAAAGTCGGACATAGACAGGCATATGAAGATTATTGTTGTTGCCTCGTTTTCCTCTGCGTCTTTTGAAGAAGAATTTTCGGACAATCCAAATGACTGACTCACTATATGCCACCGCCGAGCAATATCTGCTTACGCCCTACGAACTGACACCAGGAAAACTCGAATTGGTGTTTGGTGAATTGTTCGGCCATCGTATTGATTACGCCGACCTTTATTTTCAATACGCACGTTCCGAGGCCTGGAGCCTGGAAGAAGGCATCGTCAAGTCTGGCAGCTTCAACATCGAGCAGGGGGTCGGTGTGCGGGCGATTGCAGGCGAGAAGACTGCCTTTGCCTATTCCGACGACATCAGCCTGCCGGCATTGACTTCCGCCGCACGTGCCACGCGTGCCCTTTCTGCTGCCGGTGGCGAGCAACGCCTGTCGCTGTTGCGTGGTGCGGCCACGCCGGCGCTCTATGCGGCTACCGACCCGATTGGCTCACTCGAAGACACCGAAAAGGTGAAGCTGCTTGAACGCCTGGAGCAATTCGCACGTGCCGAGGATGGTCGCGTCAGGGAAGTCATGGCACATATTGCAGGCAGTTGGGAAGCCATTCTGGTGGCCCGTTCCGACGGCCATCTCGGCGCCGATGTGCGGCCCTTGGTGCGAGTTTCCGTCACGGTCATCATGGAGCAGGATGGTCGCCGTGAGCAGGGTTCCGCTGGCGGCGGCGGACGGTTCGACTATCGCTATTTCACGGATGAGGTTTTACGCGATTATGCGCAGATGGCCGTGCATCAGGCCAGCGTCAATCTCGCCGCCCGTCCCGCGCCAGCAGGTTCCATGACTGTGGTGCTGGGTGCAGGATGGCCCGGGATCCTGTTGCATGAGGCGATTGGGCACGGCCTGGAGGGCGACTTCAACCGCAAGGGCAGCTCAGCCTTCGCGGGCCGTATCGGCGAACGTGTCGCGGCACCGGGAGTCACGGTGGTGGACGATGGCACGCTGAACCAGCGTCGCGGCTCACTCACCATTGATGACGAAGGCAACCCGACTCGATGCACGTCGCTGATCGAGGACGGCGTCCTGCAGTGCTACATGCAGGATTCGCTCAACGCGCGCCTGATGGGCGCTGCGCCGACCGGCAATGGCCGTCGCGAATCCTTTGCCCACCTGCCGCTGCCGAGAATGACAAATACCTACATGCTGAACGGTGACAAGTCGCCCGAGGAAATCATCGCTTCGGTCAGGCATGGATTGTATGCCGCCAATTTTGGCGGTGGCCAAGTCGACATCACCAGCGGCCGGTTCGTCTTTTCCGCTGCCGAGGCCTACATGATCGAGAACGGAAAGATTACCTATCCGGTCAAGGGCGCGACACTGATAGGCAATGGCCCCGACGTGCTGATGCGCGTGTCGATGATCGGCAACAACATGACACTCGACCCAGGTGTCGGCACCTGTGGCAAGGAGGGCCAGAGCGTGCCGGTCGGTGTTGGTCAGCCGACGCTGCGCATTGATGGGCTTACGGTGGGCGGAACGGCGTAACGACAGTCACGAATATGCCGCAAATGCAAAGCCCCGCGGTCGACTCGCAGGGCTTCACGGATTCACCACTAGGCGTGGTTTCATTTCGTCACGTCACCGTGACGTATGCCGGCCTGTGTTTACCGGTTTCAGAGTCGCACTGTCGGAAATTTCATCGATAGGTTGCCCTCCATTCATTTCGTCAAACGTGGCACGACTTGCACCGCACCCTTTGTTGGCTACTCCGGTTCTCCAGATCAGACAATCCTCAAACATCGTTTAGAGGTTGGTCGCTGCCTGTTCGCATCAGGTACACCAGTAACGGGGTGCGCACAACAACGAGCAGTAATAACAACAACCGGATCATCAATTGTTGGTTCGAGAATCCATCCCAACCTGAATCGCCGAAGCGTTTTCAGTAGGCGCCTTTCTTGAGTCAACGTCAAGCAGTTTCAGCGAATAAATCGCGACTGATTTAGTCCTGCCAACAAACTGCCCCATCTGGCCAAACCGGAGCCTTGAGGAACAATTTGCGGGAAACAGGTCAGAGATATCACTGACGCTTATTTGTGGCTATCAAGAAGATCATCTGGGTGGTATTTGATGATGTCGCCTGGATGGTTTTATCGTACAGCGCCTTCGACCCTGTTACGACCGTTGTGCTTGGCACGTAACAACGCTTCATCTGCTGCGGCTAGAAGGGTGTCGAGCGAGTTGTCGACACCCATGCCGGCAACGCCACAGGAGATGGTGACTGATTCGGCCACATTGTTGCCTGCCACCGCAGCATGATTAGCTACCGAGATTCGCAGCCGTTCTGCAATCTGGCGGCCATGGTCGAGACTGGTCTCCGGCAGCAACAGGGCGAACTCTTCACCACCGTAGCGCACCAGCAAATCCTGCGAACGCAAGCCCTCGACCAGATTATTAGCCACCTGACGGAGCACACCATCTCCAATGACATGGCCATATTTTCCGTTAAAGCGGCGAAAATTGTCGATATCGACCAGGATCAGGCAAAGAGGTGTGGCATCGCGCTCGCAACGCTGCATGGCGCGGGTGAAGGCATCCTGCATCCAGCGCCGGTTGTGCAGTCCGGTCAGTGCATCGACGCTCACGGCCAGTTCGAATTCCAGGCTGTCCGCCTGATTGGCGACGAGAGCCAGATTGTCGTTGCGCAAGCGTCCGGCAAGAATGCCGAGCAGGTTGAGTGCGATGCCGTGCGAGCGTTCGATCATGGCCCAGAGAATATCGTGGGAAATCACCAGTAGCCGCGTCTCGCGCGAAGGGACGACAAGCGCGGAAACCTGTTGGCCGTCGATCAGCGAGATCTCTCCGACACAGTCGCCGAGCCCGAGCGCCACATGCTCGGGCAGGCCGGCGCCCCCGGGATAGACCAATAGTTCGCCGTCCAGTACCAGATAGAGATGGTAATTGGGAACCCCCGGTTCAAGCAGATGAGCGCCCGGTGCGATGGTTTCAATATTGCAGGCATCAAGCAGATGCCCGACTTCTTCCAGTCCGACCGAGCCGAACAACTTTCCAGCCTCAAGTCGGGATCGATCCGCATTTGACAGCATGTCATCCCCGTTGTGTTTTCCTAGCATAGCCAGTAGTACGGGCAGAAGGCAAGACAATTCCATCACGGTACGGTCTATCTGATTGCACCCATGCGGTAAAATTCGTTCCTGATCCAGCCCAACCCCATCACCATGAAACATGCCGTAGACGACCTCCGCATCAGGGAAATCAAGGAACTGGCTCCCCCTGCCCATCTGCTGCGAGAACTGCCGGAAACCGAAGCGACTGCACAGACTACCTGGGAAGCACGTCAGGCCATTCATCGCGTACTGCATGGCGCTGACGACCGTCTGGTGGTCGTTATCGGTCCCTGTTCGGTTCACGATCCCGAAGCGGCGATTGAATACGCCGGGCGCCTTAAGGCCGAGCGCGATCGTCTCGCCACTGACCTGGTGATCGTGATGCGCGTTTATTTCGAGAAGCCGCGTACCACGGTAGGCTGGAAGGGCCTGATCAACGACCCGCGCCTGGATGGAAGCTTTGCCATCAACGAGGGGCTGCGCCTGGCGCGCAAGCTCTTGTGGGAAATGAATGAAATGGGCTTGCCTGCGGGCACCGAATTTCTAGACATGATCACTCCGCAATATATCGCTGACCTTATCGCCTGGGGTGCCATTGGTGCGCGTACAACTGAGTCGCAGATTCACCGTGAACTGGCATCGGGCCTGTCCTGTCCTGTTGGCTTCAAGAACGGTACCGACGGCAATATCCGCATCGCCGTCGACGCAATCAAGGCGGCGGCGAGTCCGCATCATTTTCTTTCGGTGACCAAGGCCGGCCACTCGGCTATCGTGTCCACGTCCGGCAATGAGGACTGCCACGTCATCCTGCGCGGCGGCAAGACAGCGAACTATGATGCGGCCAGTGTCGATGCGGCATGCCAGGATCTGGGCAAGGCAGGCCTCGCGGCGCGGCTGATGATCGACTTCTCGCATGCAAACAGCAACAAGCAGTTCAAGCGCCAGATTGAGGTGGCGCACGATGTGGCGAGCCAGATGGCCAACGGCGATGACCGCATCAGCGGCGTGATGATCGAGTCCAATCTCAAGGAAGGGCGTCAGGATCTGGTTATGGGCAAACCGCTCGAATATGGTCAGAGCATTACCGATCCATGCATCGGCTGGGAAGACAGTCTGGAAGTGCTGAATATTCTTGCCGAAGCGGTGCGCAAGCGGCGCACCGTGCTGGCAGCGCGTTGAATCCAAGGTTCAAGGCTGCACGGCTCTCCGGGTTTCAATAGTGGACTTTGGACGTAGAACCTTGAACGCCAATCCTCGCAAGCTTTTATTCTGGGCACTTGTGCCCCTGTTGGTATTCCGCTTCTGGTTGGCCGTGGTACTGCCAATCACAGGCGATGAAGCCTACTTCATCTGGTGGGGCAAGATTCCCGACTGGGGTTTCTACGATCATCCGCCGATGATCGGTTGGTGGCTGGCGGCGCAATTGCCGCTCGGCGAAGCCCCCTGGTGGCTGCGTTTGACCTCGATATTGCAGCCCTTTGTATTGGCCGGTGTCGTAGCGTACATGCTGCCGCGCATCTGGCCGGAGATCGATGACGATCGACGCTGGTGGGCTGCGCTGTTCACCCTGCTTGCACCGGCTGCAGTGTGGAATGTGCTTATTACCACCGACACGCCGCTGATTTATTTTTCGGTGTTCTCAGGGCTCGCCTGGCTGCGCGCGCGGCGTGATGACAGTCATGGCTGGTATCTGCTCGCCGGGATATTCCTCACAGGCGCGGTGTTGTCGAAATATTTCGTCGCCTTTCTGGGTTTCGCCTATCTCGTTGACGCCATGTGGCGGCTAAGCCGGAAGAAGCTGGCAGGTCTCGCCATCGCCTACCTCTGCGTAGTGCCTGCTCTGGCGCTGATGGTGTGGTGGAATGCCGGCCACTGCTGGCCGAACTTCATGTTCAATTTCATCAACCGTCACGGCCATGCAGGTCTGTCCTGGAAAACACCACTACTTTACGGTGTGATGATGTTGTATCTGCTGACGCCACTGGTGGTGGGGAACCTTCCACGTGTAATGCGCATTTCGATGGGGGCAACCCGAGCGGAAGCATTGGCCATTCTGGCCTTTGTGCCGCTGCTGTTGTTTGCGCTACTCTCGATGATCAAAACTATCGGCATGCACTGGGTGCTGTCCTTCCTGCCTTTTGTCTTCATGCTGCTGGCACTGAAACTCGACAAGCCGGTCCTGAATCGAATCGGCCGGTTCCTTGCCGGCTTTGCGGTACTGCATATGGCCGTAGCGATTGTCGTTTCGCAACTTCCGCTCGAAACCTGGCAGCGCAGCAAGTGGTACGACAGCGCAGTGCTCGCCTTCGAGGGCAAACGGATTGCGGCACAACTCAAACCCTACGAAAAGGATTATGTCCTCGCCAGCGATGGCTATGCCGATGCGGTGACGCAGGGCTTCAACAGTCGCCATTACTTCATCGTCTTCGGCGAAGCATCGAGCCATGCACGGCACGATGACATCCTCACCGACTTCCGCCAACTGGATGGCAAGAACATCCTGATCCTGAAGAAAAGCGCACCTCAACCCATCGAATACGCGAAATATTTTCACGACATACGGGTAAAGACCTTCGTGCTGCGCGGCACAACTTTTTATCTCATGCTCGGACACAGCTTCAACTACGCGCACTATCGCGACACCGTACTGGCTACGGTGAAACGCAAGTACTATGCAATACCCACATGGCTGCCTCAGACGGCCTGCGATTTTTGCGAAAGATATTTTCCCGAAGCGCCATGCCACCGCTGATCAGATTGCTGCGCCCCCACCAGTGGCTGAAGAACGGCTTCGTCCTGGTCGGACTGCTGTTCGCGCATGCCTGGAACGATGCTGCCAAGGTGGAACAGGCACTGCTGTCATTTGTCGTGTTCTGTCTGCTGTCGTCGGCGGTTTACATCTTCAACGATTTTCTTGATCGTGCTTCGGATCGCCTGCACCCGACCAAGCGGCTAAGACCTCTCGCCAGTGGCACCATCAGTGTCAATGCCGCGCTGACACTGATGGCGGCCTGCCTCGCCAGCGGACTCTGGCTGGCCTTCGAGGCGAGTGCGGCGCCGTGGATATTCCTGCTCTACATCGCGCTCAATATCGGCTACACGTGTGGCCTCAAGCATGTGGTCGTGCTTGACGTGTTCCTGATAGCCGCCGGTTTCATGCTGCGTTTGCTGGCCGGCACCATCGGCATTGGTATTGCTCCCTCGCACTGGCTGCTGTTGTGCGGCCTCATGCTCACACTGTTTCTCGGCTTTGCCAAGCGCCGTGCCGAACTGGCGGCGCTGCCCGAAGATGCCTCGGGCCATCGCAGGGTGCTTGACCATTATTCGGAAGTCCTGCTCGACCAGTTTCTCACCGTCGCTGCCGCCTGTACGGTGGTGACCTACAGCCTGTATACCGTAAGCAACGAGACCATGACCCTGCATGGCAGCAACCATCTGATGCTGACCGTGCCCTTCGTGCTCTATGGCCTGCTGCACTATATGTTTCGCCTGCAACAGCGCGGCGGCGGTGGCGACCCGTCGCGGGAACTGTTCACTGACCCGCACCTGATTGCTGCCGTAGCTGGCTGGCTGCTCACCACATTGGCAATCCTGGCGGGCCGTTTATAATGACGATGTTATGACTGCCATGCGCTCCCATTTTCCAAATCTTACGCCACAGGGTGATGCTGGCCCATTAGTTGAGCGCATGTATGAAGTTATCGATCACATCAAGCTGTTCGAGGATTTCGAACAACACGAGATCGAGATCATGGCCAGTTACATGACATGTTATCTGGCGCCTACTGGCACTGAAATTATTCGCGAAGGAACTATTGGCGATTTCATGCTGCTGATCATCGAGGGCTGCGTGGAAATCGTTAAACTCGATGCTTCTGGGCTGCCGATACGCATTAGCACGGCAGCCCCCGGCAAGACGCTAGGTGAAATGTCATTGGTCGATGGTGAGCCACGCTTTGCCAGTTGCATAGCCATGGTCGATACGCTTTTCGCGGTACTCGACCGTGAAAGTCTCTCCCGCATCATTGCTGACGAGCCGCGCATAGGAGTGAAGATATTGATGGAACTGCTGATGTTGCTGAATCAGCGCCTGCGCAGCGTCAGCAGCGACCTGATCCGGCTGATCGGTGATAGAAAACGGTATTAACTGTTTTTATTCTTGTGCCAAAGCACGTCCGAACCGCCGGCCGCCTTGTTGAGCCAGCGGCCCAGAACAAACAGCAGATCCGAGAGGCGATTCACATATTGACGCGAGGTCTTCGTCACGGCTTCGTCGCGCGCCAGAGCCACCAACTTGCGTTCGGCGCGGCGGCAGACGGCGCGGGCGAGGTGGGTGATGGCTGCGGCGCGATTGCCGCCGGGCAGGATGAATTCCTTGAGCGGTTGCAATTCGCCGTTGAAACGATCGATCGCCGTCTCAAGCCGGGCCGGCTGGTTTTCTCCGAGCAGGGTATGGCCGGGAATCGAGACTTCACCGCCGAGGTCGAACAGATCGTTCTGGATGCCGGACAGCAACGTGCGCACCTCTTCGGGCAGATCCTCACACAAGAGCAGACCCAACAGCGAGTTGAGCTCATCCAGATCGCCCATGGTGGCGATGCGCAGGGCATCCTTGCCGGTGCGTGAGCCATCACCCAGCCCCGTGGCGCCTTCGTCGCCGGTGCGCGTGTAGATTTTTGAAAGTCGATACCCCATTTGCTGATTATAAGCGGCCTCATTGCTACACTGCCAGCATGTATTGCGAAGTCGACTTTCCCGATATCGATGGTGGCCGCTGGCGCATGCGCTTTGCCCATCCACATCGATTGCTCGTTGCACACACGCTGGCCGAAGTGCCAGCCGTGATTGCACAGGCAGAAGCAGCAGCGCGTGACGAACACTGGGTCGTCGGCTTTGTCGCCTATGAGGCGGCGTCCGCATTCGACCCCGCATTGCGCACCAGTACCCTGGAGTCAGGGCTACCCCTCGCCGCATTCGCGGTGTACAGCCATGATGAAGCGCCGACACCGGATGCAGGCAACCATGGCAACTTTGCCTGTAGACACTGGTCGATGGCAACACCACGCGAGGCCGTCGATGCCGGCATCTCGACCATTCGAGCCGCAATTAATGATGGCAACTACTATCAGGTGAATTACACGGCGCGACTGGAATCCGAATTCTCAGGCAGCGCCGCAGCTTTGTACGCCGCACTGTGCGAAGCCCAGCCCGGCGGCTACAGCGCTTTCATCGATGGTGGCGATTGGCAGCTCGCCTCGGTATCGCCCGAACTGTTCTTCGACTGGACGCCAGACCGTACCCTGACCACGCGGCCGATGAAGGGCACCGCTCCGCGCAGTGATACAGATGCCACTGCGTTGCGCGTTTCCATCAAAGAGCGTGCAGAAAACCTGATGATCGTCGACCTGCTGAGGAATGATCTTGCGCGCGTGGCCGAGACCGGCTCGGTCGAAGTGGCCCGGCTGTTCGACATTGAGCTGCTGCCGACGGCATGGCAAATGACCTCGACCGTACGCTGCAGGACAAAAACGAAAGTAGCGCTGGTTGATATATTCCGCGCCCTGTTTCCTTGCGGCTCGGTGACCGGTGCCCCCAAGGTGGCAGCCATGCAAGCCATTTCAGAACTGGAATCGGCACCGCGTGGCGCCTATTGCGGCGCCATCGGACTGATCCGTCCCAACGGCCACGCCACCTTCAACGTCGCCATCCGCACCGTGGCGGTGGACGCGAAGACCGACACTGCATGCTGTGGCCTCGGCAGCGGCATTACCCTCGATTCCAGCGCCGCGGCAGAATATGCAGAGTGGCTGGTAAAGCGCCGCTTCCTGCTGCGCGCCACGGCATCGTTCGACCTGATCGAAACCCTCCGCCTGGAGGCCGGGTGCTATTGGCTGCTCGACGGTCACATGCAGCGCCTGCAACGCAGTGTGGAACATTTTGGTTTCGTCTGCGATTCCGACGAGATACAGCGCGCACTTGTCGATAATGCGCGGCAACATCCGGACGGCATCTGGCGCGTCCGGATGTTGCTGTCGCGCGACGGCAGAGTGAAGCTCGAAACCCATGCGCTGGAAGCCAATCCCGCTACGGTGCGTATTGCCTTGGCGAAGGCGCCCATTGACAGCGACTGCGAAACTCTGCGCCACAAGACCAGTGAACGCTCAATCTACGCACCCCATGCGCCTGCTGGCGAGGATATTTTCGACACGCTGCTTTTCAACGAGCGCGACGAAATCACCGAATTCACACGAGGCAATGTCGTCGTCGAACTAGATGGCACACGCTTCACCCCACCTGTCTCCTGTGGGCTTTTACCGGGTGTACTGCGGGCAGAGTTGCTCGAGAACAGTGAGGTTAGAGAAGGTATTGTTACCCGCGCCGACTTGGCGCGGGCAAGCCGGGTCTGGTTTATCAATAGCGTGCGGGGAGAGTTGCCAGCGCAGGTCGGCGGCTAGTACACCCTTCCCTTAATGCATCCAACGCTTACCAAACAGCACGAACGGTATTTCCTGCTCACTCTCGCGGGCATACAGTTCAGTCACATCCTGGACTTCATGATCATGATGCCGCTGGGGCCAATTCTGATGGCTGCGTTCGGTATAGGCGCGTACGAGTTCGGTTTGCTCGTTGCGTCATACAGCTTCAGTGCGGCCATATCCGGGTTACTCGCAGCAACGTTTGTCGATCGTTTTGAACGCAAGCGTTTGCTACTGATGGTGTTTGCCCTGTTTGGCCTGGCCACACTGGCTTGTGGACTCGCTTCAGGCTATAGCATCCTGCTCGTTGCCCGCGGCCTGGCTGGGGCCTTTGGCGGAATAATGGGGGCATTAGTTCAAACCATGGTGGGTGACGTCATTCCCTACGAAAGGCGAGCCAAAGCCAGCGGTACAGTGTCGGCTGCATTTTCCATTTCGTCCGTCGCAGGCGTACCGCTATCGCTATGGCTGGCAAACCATTTCCAGTGGCGCGCACCCTTCATTTTCATCGCCATTCTCACGATTCTGTTCATATTCATCGGCCTACGCTTCCTGCCGGAAATGCGCCATCATTTGAGCGCAGAAAAACGCGCCCATCCCTTCTCTTCGATATTCGAAGTATTGCGAGACATTAACCATATGAATGCATTGCTGTATTCTGCGCTTATCATTTTTTCCGGCTTCACAGTTATTCCCTACATCACCATTTATTCCGTAGGCAACGTCGGCATCTCGCCACGCGACATCCCTCTCGTCTATCTGGTCGGAGGCATAGCGACACTTTTCACTGTGCGGCAAATTGGGCATTGGGCGGATCTGCGTGGCAAGGCCAAGGTCTTTCGCCTGGTTGCGGCAAGCGCGATATTGCCTCTAATAGTGGTTACCCACATTGGAGTCATACCGCTGTGGGCGTGGGTAGGCTGCACCACCGCATTCTTTGTCTTGGTCTCTGGGCGCATGATTCCCGCGAGAGCCATCATTACCTCTGCGGCACAACCCAAACTGCGCGGCACATTCATGTCGCTCAACGCTACAGTGCAATCCCTTGCGATGGGACTGGCGACATCTCTGGCAGGCTTCATGATCACACAAGACAATTCGGGCAAGCTCGTTGGATACGGATCGGTTGGCTACATAGCAGTAGCAGTAAATTTGCTGGCAATCTGGTTCGTCGCCCGGATCGCTGTACATGATCAACATGCCGTTGTTCCTGATGCTGTGCCGTAATAGCATGCGCATTATCATCAAGTACGGTCAAGCAATGCGAGGCACTTTCTCCCGGATTCTGTTTGCCCCAAATCTGCAAAAACCGTGCGGCCGCTGTGCAATCGCCTTGTACCTGACGATGCTTGTCATCGGGTCTATTCCTGGGGCACGTGCTGAGATTGGGCTATTCGCTTCGGGGGTGGTGTTGCATTCGATTGCGTATGCAATACTGACTTTCCTGTTATTCGTGGGAAGTGGCGGCAACAGGGTCAGTCGTACTATCAAATCAGCATTGACAGTTATCGCAATGGGCGCATTCGATGAGTACGTCCAGGGTTTTTTCCCCTACCGCACAAATTCCTTGACGGACTGGATGGTCGATTCTGTAGTGGGGATAGTCACGTCGGGGATGCTCTTGATGTTTTCTCCCCCCACAGACAGATCCCAAGTAAGGTAAGTACCCAACGGCTACCCGATTATGGGTAGCCGGAATTACCGCATACTCGTATTCGCAAACAGAGAAGGGAAATAATTTTGCAAGCGCTTTCCGGTATCAACAGCGTAGCCCACGTTATCCAACTTGCTGTGGCACCGGTGTTCCTGCTCACCGGTGTCGGCGCAATTCTCTCGGTTCTGGTCAATCGCCTGGGACGGGTAGTGGATCGCTTTCGCGTACTGGATAGCAACCTGCCGCATGCACACGAAGGCGCACTGGTTACGACTCAGATCGAAATGACCATTCTTGAGCGCCGCGCCCGCTTTATCCACTGGGCAATCGGGTTGTGCACAGGCTGCGCGCTACTGGTCTGCATTCTCATCGCCACCCTGTTCGTCAGCTCGATCACTGAAGCGGAAATGGGCAATATCATCGCAGCACTTTTCGTCACGGCCATGTTATTGCTTGTAGTCGGATTACTCTGCTTCCTGCGCGAGATCGCGCTAGCCACAGGCAGCATCCATGTAGCACCGCACTGACATTTATTAACAAATCTCCAGTGAGCATTCAACCACCCGGCACTTAGAATACTGAATTTCAACCAGCCAGAAAGTGTCTACTGATGCTGGGGCAATTCAAGGAACACCTGATGACTGAAGATTGCAAAATTGTTACACCAAAGACTTCGCGGTCTACAGACACAAGTCCTGCCAGCGAACTTGATCCTTCATCGCAAAGAGACCGCATACCGCCACTGCAGTATGCCGAATGGTCAGACCGCTTTGAACTTGGCATCCCACGGATCGATCAGCAGCACAGAAAGTTTTTCGATTTGGCGGCAAGTTTCAACGACGAGAGCAACGAGGTGCGTGTGCTAAAAACGCTGGCAACTCTCGGCGATTACATTCGAATACATCTGCGAGATGAAGAAGCCCTGATGGCTGCTGCGCATTACCCTGGTCTGGAGGTGCATTGCCGCCTGCACGATAATTTACGTCAGATGCTTTCCGCTTTGCTGGGGCGAGCGCGCCAGATGACGCTGGACGAAATAGCCGGGGAAGTCAAATACCTCGTTAATGGCTGGTTCTCTCAACATATCGTCACGGCGGATCAGGAATTCGCTCCCTATGTGGTGAGCGAACATCCTTCACGGCCGCGGGACATTGCTGGCTAGATTTACTCAATCGTCCCGCGCCAGTTCAGCGCAAGACCAAGCAGTCAGCGCATGGTCTGCAGGCTTGCCAAGAACAAACCTGATCAGCGTTTCCTCAAGGCATCCGGAAAGCTGCGATCAAATCAGGCTTTATTCAGCACCGGCTTCCTGAGCGATGTTAACCGGGCGCGCCGGCACGATTGTCGAAATCGCATGTTTGTAGACCATCTGAGTGATCGCGCTCCTGAGCAGAACCACATACTGATCGAAGGATTCCACTTGGCCTTGAAGCTTGATGCCATTGACGAGAAACATCGATACCGGAATCTGCTCGCGGCGCAACAGGTTAAGAAACAGGTCTTGTAAATTTTGCCCTTTGTTTGCCATGTGTTGCCCTTGCTTAAAGTGGATTCAGGTTGGCAAATGTAATGCATTTGCCAGTGTTTCGAACGAAAAAATCAACTGCCGTAGAACATGGCCAGGCAAAAAATCGATTGAGTAAGCGCCGAACAAGTCCATCTTTGCGAGCCCGACAGGATACATTTGACTGCAAGCCGCTGATTTTTTGCAATAACTAGATAAATTTTCTGCCCACCACACATGACTTGCGGCAAAAGGCTCACGATGATGGGACACAGACCTTATCTGTGTTCTCCCGGATTTTGCATCAAAACCAAAAACTATTGCCAGCAACCTCACGAGTCAAACCACTTTTTATGTGTGGTTTTATCAAGGCTGACACAGGTACCAAGACAATAGTAGTATCGGCAAATCCGGTTCCCCCGCCGGGGTCAACACAACCACCGCAGGAGTGGCAATGTCAGCAAAAAATGAAGAATTCATCCCCAAGTGGCTAGCCTGGGAAACAACCCAGCGCTGCAATCTCAAGTGTGTGCACTGCCGTTGCTCATCGGACATGCTGTCGTCCGAGGGAGATTTTTCAACGGAAGAAGCCTTCCGGCTTATCGACGACATTTGCGAAGTCAGCAAGCCCGTCATGGTGCTCTCTGGGGGAGAACCCTTGCTGCGCAAGGATATCTTCGAGATTGCCCGCTACGGCACCACCAAGGGTCTGCGCATGTGCATGGCCACCAACGGCATGCTGATCACGGACGAGGTCTGCCGCAAGATGATCGAAGCCGACATCAAGATGGTTTCCTTGTCGCTTGACGGCTCCTGTGCGGCAATTCACGATGATTTTCGCGCATCGCCAGGCGCCTTTGCCGGCGTGGTGCGCGGCGCCGAGACACTCAAGCGCAACGGCATCAAGTTCCTGATCAATTCCTCATTTACCAAGCGCAACCAGCACGACATCGGCGCCACCTTCAAGACCGCCAAATCTCTCGGCGCTACTGCCTGGTACATGTTCATGATCGTGCCCACCGGCCGCGGCGAGGACATCATGAGCGAACTCATCACCAAGGAAGATTACGAGGAAATTCTCTCCTGGCATTACCAGCAGGAGAAGATCGAGGACGAGATCCTCATGCGCCCGACCTGTGCGCCCCACTATTACCGCATCGTGCCGCAGATCGCCAAGGCCGAAGGGGAAAAGTTCAAGCGCCGCTCGCTGACTTTTTCCACCGGCGGCGGCAAGGGCTGCATTGCCGCGCAGACCATCTGTCTCATCGATTGCTTCGGCAACCTCAAGCCCTGCTCCTATTTCCACTCCTCGGTGGGCAATGTCAAGCAGGTCAAGTTCAAGGATCTCTGGTTCAACTCCAAGGTCTTCAACGAGCTGCGCGATTTCAAGAAATACACCGGCAAGTGCGGCGAGTGCGAGTACATCAACGTCTGCGGCGGTTGTCGCGCCCGCGCCGACGCGGTGTATGGCGACTACCTGGCCGAGGAACCGTTCTGCAACTACATCCCGGTCAAAACCCGCAAGCGCATGGAAAAGGAAGCAACAATAAATTTCGTCAAGTGAGGAAAACCTGTACTGCCGTTTCCGTCTAGGCTACCGCAAAGGAAACGGCGGGCTGTTTTGTCTGGGCCAGCCGACTTTGTACTGCACGCAGAATGTCAAAGCGCGTAATGGCGCCCACCACGCGGCCATTCTCCACCACCGGGAAGCGTCGATAGGGCACTTCGAGGAAGAGTCCTGCGGCGTAATAGATGTCCATATCGGGTGGAATGGACTGCACTGCGGAAGCCTTGGTCATGAAGTCTTTCACCCGCCCCTTGGGTAGGACGCAGTCCGCGTCCCCCAGCGTGAGTAGCTTGATGCAATCGAGTTCTGTGAGCATACCCAGCAACTCTCCCTTGCTGTTGACCACGGGTGCGCCGGTAACCCGTTTTTGCAACAGGAATTTAACCGCTTCCATAATATCTGTCTCTGGCGACAGGGTATCGACATAGTCGTCCATAAATTCCCGGACAGAAGGTAGATGGTGCATGGTCATATCAACCTCCTCGCATGTAACGCCGGCATTGCGGCAGGCGGTAACCGATGATGCCTAGTGCTCGTAGCGGGCAGCTATCTCTTGGCTGGCCTGATGCAATGCGAGGCAAAATTCCTGTCGAAGCGCCCCCTCATTCACCTGATCCCAGTGCAGACCACATAGGTTGAGGGCAGTCTGCATGGACTCGGCAAAAGATTCTTCGTCATAATCAACGTCTTCGCTGTCGATCGCCTTCTGATAACGATCGGCAAACGTCTCTGCCGCCAACCCGGCCAACTGCTGCAGGATCAAATCGATATCGGCGGGATTCACCTTAAGCTCCGCCTCCATGCCCTCCTCATTCTCGCCCGGCTCCCAAGCCCCGAGGATGACAAGTAGTCCGGTCAAATCGGCGACCTCATTCATCAGCCGTTCAACATTGACATTGGCACTGTCCGTTACCCACACCCGGCGTGGCAAGCCATGCTCGAGATAGACATCGCCGCAGGTCGGCAAGCTCATCCATCCATTCAAAAAAGCGCGTCCCATGGTGATCTCCTCCATTTGGTTCGCAACAGCTGTAATGACGATTCCCGCGTCACCACAATCAACACTATCTGGTTTCTTTATAGCTCGTGGCTGGTGTAAGGCAAATCAGGAAAGGCCTGCTCACAGCGGGTCTGGCCAAACGCGGCTACTGATAGTGGCCAAAAAAGCCAGATTGCATAGAAGTCTGTCGCGATATGCTCGATGCGTATCAGAACAACTAGTGCACTTTACCATCCACGCGCGCTTGCATCAGAAAAGGGATGTAGCGCCAGCCAAGCAACGCGAAACTGGCAAACCAGCACACCGCCGAGATATCGACCCAGCGCAGATAGAGGGCCGGGGAAAACTGCGGTGCGATGATGCGCAGGACGAAGGCAGCCATCATGATCCATAGCGCCAGTTTATCGCGCCCATCAAACACCACTTTGCGACCGGTATGGCCGTTGCAGATGCGAATCAGCATGGCCGGAATGATCAAACCCATGACGCCGAAAGTAAACACATGCACCGAGACGCTGCCCACCCAGGCGGCGGGATGCAGAATGCCGGCAAAAATGACCAGCAGTTGCGCGGCGAGCGCCAGATAGCCAAGGTACATGATGCCGATATCAAGCCGGCGCAGGGCCAGTTGCGGTTTCCAGAACATCAGGCGCAACAGGAGCAGCAGGGCGAGCAGCAGCGCAATCACGGCGGCCAGCCATTGCGGCAGGAGGCTTTCGAAGACGAATGCCAGCGCCAGCAGCTTGATCGACCAGTCGAGCAGGTTGTTGCGCAGGATATCGGCCTGGAACACGCCCTTCATGAATTGCGTCAGCGTGCGTTCGAGCATGACCAGAAAAGCCATGCGGAACAGTCCCAGCGTCATGCTGTAGCCGACGGCGGACCAGGACTGGCTCAACAGCAGATTCTTGGCGAGCAGGAATGCGGGCAGGACAAGCAAAAAGAACAGGTTGCCGGTGCGATAGCTATCGGTTTCGCGGTGGCGCAGCAGCGTCCATAGCAGCATGGCGATGATTGCCACGAGGAAAAAATTGTTTGTAACGGCAAAGAGCAATGGCGACAGGCTACCCGCGAACCACATGCCGGCACGTTCGATGAGCCAGGCGGCAACCAGCAGGATCAGCGCGTTGCCGTGATAGCCGCGAATGCCCACCCAGTTCTTGGTCGACGTGAGCAGGAATCCGCCCAGTACGCTCCAGCCGAAGCCAAAGAACATTTCGTGCGCATGCCATTGCACTACGCTGAACGGCATCGCCGGCAGCGTCAGCGCGCCGGAGAACACCAGCGCCCAAAGAATGGGCAGCGCCATTCCGGCAAGAAAGGCGAGGGTAAAGAAGGGGCGGAAACCTGCGAGCCAGAGTGGATGTTCAGAAATTTTAATTATTTAATTCCTTTGCATCCAGGAGGGTCTGCTCAAGTTTCGGCATGGGCGGCCCTCTTCAGGGCCTGGCCCCGGACTATTGTGGCAGGTTGTGGCCAGCAGGCAGATTCAGACGGCGGGCACGCACCATCTGATAGGGACGCACGAGGTAAGTCAGTGCACCGAAGCCGCTCCAGACATGCACCAGGCGCGTGAATGGAAAGATCAGCGCAATCGTCAGACCAAGGAACAAGTGCAGCTTGAACAGGATCGAGACATCGGCCAGGTAATCGGCAGCGCTGCCGCGGAAAGTAACGATGTGTTGTGCCCATTCCACCAGCTTGATCATTTCGCCGCCATTCATGTGCTGCAAAGACACCGGAATCGTCAGCAGGCCCAGCGCCAGTTGCGCTGCCAGCAGCAGCAGGATGATGATATCCATCGGCGAACTGTTCTTCAGGATGCGTACATCGCCCAGACGCCGCTGAGCCAGCAGCAAGGCACCGGTCAGACCCAGGACGCCGCAGGTGCCGCCGCCGTAGATCGCGATCATTTGTTTGTTGACCATCGATAGGCCCAGCGTGTGCCAGACCTCCAGCGGCGTCAGCAAGCCACCGATGTGGCCAAAGAAGATGCCCAGCACGCCGATGTGAAACAGGTTGCTGCCCCAGCGCAGGCTGCCTTGCCGCAACATTTGCGAGGAGTCGCTTTTCCAGGTGTATTGGTCACGGTCGAAACGCAGCATGCTGCCGAGGAAAAAAGCTGTCAGGCAGAGGTAGGGGTAGTAGCCGAACAGCAGGGTGTTGAGCCAGGAAGTCATGCTCGGTCTCCTTTATGGATTGTGGAGTTGTGGACAATATGAATGGGCTGCGGCTGATCGGGGTTGACTTGTCCCTTTGACGAGCAGCCACCAAATACCTCCGGTTCCTCCCAACTCGCATCGAGAGGCTCCTCGGGTGCAAGCTTGACCGCCTGCACTTCCTCGCCAGCCAGTTCGAGCAGCGCACCGAGCACGCTGGCATAGGGACTCTGGCGCCGCTGCAAGGCGGTATGGATTGCATTGAGGATGTGCGCCATTTCGGCCAGGAAGGCACGCGCCTCTTGCGGCGGCTGGGTCGAAACAAATTCGAGCACCGCCGGCAGGTAGTCGGGCAGTTCCTCCGGTGCCAGGTACAGACCGGCCTTCTCGTAGGTCTGTGCCAGATCGATCATGGCCGGGCCACGCTCACGCGAATCGCCGTGCACATGCTCGAACAGGTGCAGCGAGGTGGCGCGACCGCGATCGAACAGTTCGACGTAGCCTGCTTCGGCGTCGAGCGCATCTGCCTGTGTCAATTCATCAATCAGTTCGTCGAGTCTGCTGCACAGAGCGGGCGACAGCGCGCCCTCGCCATGCAGTGCGTCGCGAAGTTCCGGCAGATGCCGGCGCAGTTCCGCATCGGGATAGCCGAGCAGCTTTGCCAGCACGCGCAGGGTACGGCTGGCGTTGTTTGCTTGTGTAAAGTTATCCATGTTTGGCGTGTAAAACAGTTACGCGGCGAAGCCGCAATCTGCTCAGGCTTACTGCGGAGTTCCTCTTGATAATCGAGCGCAGCAAGCTGATCAATAACCCCGCCCTGGGGGTTGAGGCGGGAATTCGCAAAGCACCGCTTTGCGCCGCCGAAACGGGCGAGCCATGCAGGGCGAGCCCTGGAGCAGGACAGGGGTGGGGGGCGTTTAATTTGCTTTTGCGTTTTTTCATCATCATGGGTGCAATCATCCACTGCATGAGCGTTACACCACCGCCTTGATCGGAATCGTGCGCCGCCCGCTGCCGCCGAACAGGCTCTTGTCGCTGCTGCCTTCCGAACAGCCGTTGCCGAACGAGAAACCGCAACCGCCGCGCACGTCGAAGGTGTTCTCGGCGTACTCGCGGTGCGTGGTCGGTATGACGAAGCGGTCTTCGTAGTTGGCGATCGCCATCACGTGGTACATCTCCTCGACCTCGGTCTGGCTGATGCCGACCTGTTTCAGCACCGCGTCATTGATGTGGTCGTCGACATGCTTGTCGCGCTGATAGGCGCGCATTGCCAGCATGCGTTCCAGCGCGCGCACCACAGGTGCTTTATCGCCTGCTGTCAGCAGATTGGCGAGGTAGTTGACCGGGATGCGCAACTGGTTGACGTCGGGGATTTCGCCGTTGATGCCGACCTGCCCTGCATTCGCGGCAGCAGTGATCGGTGACAGCGGCGGCACGTACCAGACCATCGGCAGCGTACGGTATTCGGGGTGCAGCGGCAGTGCCACTTTCCAGTCCATCGCCATTTTGTACACGGGCGACTTCTGAGCCGCAGAGATCCAGGCTTCCGGCACGCCGTCACGTCGTGCCTGTTCCTGCACCACAGGGTCATTCGGATCGAGGAACAGACCGAGCTGGGCCTCATAAAGTTCTGTGTCGTTCTCAACCGAAGCCGCTTCCTCGATCTTGTCAGCATCATAGAGCAGCACGCCGAGATAGCGGATGCGGCCGACGCAGGTTTCGGAGCACACGGTCGGCTGGCCCGCCTCGATGCGCGGATAGCAGAAGATGCACTTCTCGGCCTTGCCGCTTTCCCAGTTGTAATAAATCTTCTTGTAGGGACAGCCGGAGACGCACATGCGCCAGCCGCGGCACTTGTCCTGGTCGATCAGCACGATGCCGTCTTCCTCGCGCTTGTAGATCGAGCCCGAGGGGCACGATGCCACGCAGGCCGGGTTCAGACAGTGCTCGCACAAGCGCGGCATGTACATCATGAAGGTGTTTTCGAACTGGCCGAGCATGTCCTTCTGCGCCTGCTCGAAACCCGCCTCCAGATTCTTGTCCTTGCTGCGCTTGGCGAATTCACCGCCGAGAATTTCTTCCCAGTTCGGGCCCCATTCGATTTTTTCCATGCGCTCGCCGGTGATCAGGCTGCGCGGACGTGCGGTCGGTGCCGCCTTCATCTCGGGTGCCGACTGCAGGTGGTCGTAGTCGTAGGTGAACGGCTCGTAGTAGTCGTCGATCTGCGGCTGATTGGGGTTGGCGAAGATGTTCAGCAGCAGCTTGCCCTTGCCGCCCTGGCGCGGCTCGATCTTGCCGTTCGCCTTGCGTGTCCAGCCGCCGTTCCATTTGTCCTGATTTTCCCACTGCTTCGGATAGCCGATGCCGGGCTTGGTCTCGACGTTGTTGAACCAGGCGTATTCCATGCCTTTGCGGTTGGTCCACACGTTCTTGCAGGTAACCGAACAAGTATGGCAGCCGATGCACTTGTCGAGATTCAGCACCATGCCGATTTGCGCGCGAATTTTCATGCTGCCACTCCTTTTGCCTGTGCTGCCGGTTCGTCCAGCCAGTCCACCTTGTTCATCTTGCGCACCACGACAAACTCGTCGCGATTGGTGCCGATGGTGCCGTAGTAGTTGAAGCCGTAGCTGAACTGTGCGTAGCCGCCGATCATGTGTGTCGGCTTCAACACGATGCGCGTCACCGAATTGTGGATGCCACCGCGCATGCCGGTAATTTCAGAACCCGGGGTGTTGATGATCTTTTCCTGCGCGTGGTACATCATCACCATGCCGGGTTTGACGCGCTGGCTGACTACTGCACGCGCCGCAATCGCGCCGTTGATGTTGAACAACTCGATCCAGTCGTTATCGACGATGCCGACGAGCCTGGCGTCATCCTCGGACATCCACACGCAGGGACCGCCGCGGCTCAACGTGAGCATCAGCAGGTTGTCGGTGTAGGTGCTGTGGATGCCCCACTTCTGGTGCGGGGTGATGAAGTTCAACGCGATCTCGGGGTTGCCGTTCGGCTTGATGCCCTGGATCTCGGCCGTCGTCTTCAGGTCCACCGGCGGACGGTAGCTGGAGAAGCCTTCGCCGAAGGCCGTCATCCACGGATGGTCCATGTAGAACTGCTGACGCCCGGTCAGGGTGCGCCACGGAATCATCTCATGCACATTGGTATAGCCGGCGTTGTAGGAGACGGTCTCGGACTCGATGCCGCTCCAGGTCGGTGAACTGATGATCTTGCGCGGCTGCGCCTGGATGTCGCGGAAACGGATCTTCTCGTCTTCGCGGTGCAGCGCCAAATGCGTGTGATCAATGCCGGTCTGCTTGCCCAGCGCTGCCCATGCCTTTACGGCAACATGGCCATTGGTCTCGGGCGCGAGTTGCAGCACCACCTCGCAGGCGTCTATGTCGGTCTCGATCCGCGGCATGCCCTTGCTGATGCCGTCCTCGCGCACCATGCCATTCAACTCGCCGAGCTGCGTCACTTCGGTCTGCGTGTTCCAGGCAATGCCCTTGCCGCCGTTGCCGACCTTGTTCATCAAGGGGCCGAGCGCGGTGAAACGCTTGTAGACGTTAGGGTAGTCGCGCTCCACTACCACCATATTGGGTGCCGTCTTGCCGGGGATGAGTTCGATCTCGCCGCGTTTCCAGTCCTGCACGCCGAAAGGCTGAGCCAGTTCGGCTGGACTGTCATGCATCAGGGGCGCCAACACCAGTTCCTTTTCCACACCCAGGTGGCCAACGCAGACCTCGCTAAACTTCTTTGCGAAGCCCTTGTAGATTTCCCAGTCGCTGCGTGACTGCCAGGCTGGATCAACGGCGGTGGACAGTGGGTGAATGAAGGGATGCATGTCGCTGGTATTGAGGTCGTTCTTTTCGTACCAGGTCGCGGTAGGCAATACTATGTCGGAATACAGACAGGTGGTACTCATGCGGAAGTCGAGCGTGACCAGCAGGTCGAGCTTGCCTTCAGGGGCCTGGTCGTGCCAGACAACTTCCGTGGGCTTGGCCTCCTCTCGCCCCAGATCCTTGCCTTGCACGCCGTTGCTGGTGCCGAGCAAATGCTTCAGGAAGTACTCGTGCCCCTTGCCCGACGAACCGAGGATGTTGGAGCGCCAGACGAACATGTTGCGTGGCCAGTTCTGCGGCGCGTCCGGATCTTCGCAGCTCATCTTCAATGAACCATCCTTCAGCGCCTTGACCGCATAGTCCTTGGCATCGAGGCCGGCCACTGTCGCATCCTTGACCACCTGCAGCGGATTGGTCTTGAGCTGTGGCGCCGACGGCAGCCAGCCCATGCGCTCGGCGCGCACGTTGTAGTCGATCATGCTGCCGCCATAGAGCTTCTTGTCAGCCAGCGGCGAAAGCACTTCCTCCATGTCCAGCTTCTCGTAGCGCCACTGGTCGGTATGCGCATAGAAGAAGCTGGTGGAGTTCATCTGACGCGGCGGGCGAATCCAGTCCAGCGCAAAAGCGAGCGCGGTCCAGCCGGTCTGCGGGCGCAACTTCTCCTGGCCGACGTAATGCGCCCAGCCACCGCCACTCTGGCCGATACAGCCGCACATCATCAGCATGTTGATGACGCCGCGGTAGTTCATGTCGCTGTGATACCAGTGGTTCATCGCGGCGCCGATGATCACCATCGACTTGCCGTGCGTCTTGTGCGCGTTCTCGGCGAACTGGCGCGCCACCGTGATGACATCCGCGCGCGGCGTGCCGGTGATCTTTTCCTGCCAGGCAGGTGTGTAGGGGGTGTCGTCGTCGAAGTTCCTGGCTGCCAACTCGCCGGAGATACCACGCGCCACGCCGTAATTTGCAACCTGCAAATCGAATACCGTGGCGACCTGTACCTCTTGTCCGCCAAGCATGATGCGCTGCACGGGCACGGTACGCACCAGCACATCGGTCTGTACGTTGTTCTGGAAGTGCTCGGTGACAATGCCGCCGAAGTAGGGGAAGCCTACCCTGGCCGTCTCGGCACTCGGCTGCTCCCCTTCCAGCAGCGACAGCTTGAGTTTCACCTCATGGCCGTCGCGCGCATCCTTCGCTTCGAGGTTCCACTGGCCCTGGTCGGCGCGTCCGTCGGCGCCCCAGCGGAAACCGATGGCACCGTTGGGCAGCACCACCTGGCCGGACTCGTCCATGGCGACCGTCTTCCATTCCGGGTTGTTGGCCTGGTTCAGCTTGTCGGCGAAATCGGAGGCGCGCACATAGCGGTCGGGCACGGTGATGACCTCGCCGCTCGGCAGGGTGTGCTGCTTCAACAGCACCAGCATCGGCATGTCGGTGTAGCGGCGCACGTAATCGTCGAAGTAGGCGCTGCGCTCACGGCCGCCGTCGGGGAAGTAAAACTCCTTCAGGATCACATGACCCATCGCCATCGCCAGCGCGGCGTCGGTGCCCTGCTTGGGGTGCAACCAGATGTCGGAGAGCTTGGCGACTTCGGAATAGTCGGGCGTTACCGCCACCGTCTTGGTGCCCTTGTAGCGCACCTCGGTGAAGAAGTGCGCATCGGGCGTGCGTGTTTGCGGCACATTGGAACCCCAGGCGATGATGAAACTGGAGTTGTACCAGTCGGCCGATTCGGGCACGTCGGTCTGCTCACCCCAGATCTGCGGGCTGGCTGGCGGCAGGTCGCAGTACCAGTCGTAGAAGCTCATGCAGACGCCGCCGATCAGCGACAGGTAACGACTGCCGGCGGCATAGCTGACCATCGACATGGCCGGGATCGGCGAGAAGCCGATGACGCGGTCGGGGCCGTATTTCTTGATGGTGTAGACGTTGGCGGCAGCAACGATTTCGTTGACCTCATCCCAGCTCGAACGCACAAAGCCACCGAGACCGCGTACCTGCTGGTAATCGCGCCGCTTCGCATCGTTCTCGACAATGGAAGTCCAGGCATTGACCGGATCGAGGTTCAGACGCGCAGCGCGCCAGGCCTTGAGCAGACGGCCGCGTACCAGCGGATACTTGACACGATTGGCGCTGTACAAATACCAGCTGTAACTCGCGCCGCGTGAGCAGCCGCGCGGTTCGTGGTTGGGCATGTCCCAGCGCGTGCGCGGATAGTCGGTCTGCTGGGTTTCCCAGGTGACGATGCCGCCCTTGACGTAGATCTTCCACGAGCAGGAACCGGTGCAGTTCACGCCGTGGGTGGAACGCACGATCTTGTCATGCGCCCAGCGGTCGCGGTAGGCATCTTCCCAGGTACGATCTTCGCCGGTAGTAACGCCATGGTCGCCGGAGAAAGACTCCTTGGGTTGGAAAAAATAGGTCAGCCGGTCAAGGAAATGGCTCATACATTTGCTCCTGAATTCATTGGGCGGGCCGGGAAGAATGCAACCCGGCTTCTCTACATCACGGATTCTTGATCTCGGCCCTGGGGCCGAGGTAGTACCACCAGTTCAGCAGCAGGCACACCGCATAGAAAATGGCGAAGCCGTACATCGCGCTCTCCGGCGTGCCGGCCTTGATCTGTTCGCCGAATACCTGCGGGATGATGAAGGCGCCATAGGCGGCCACCGCCGAGGTCCAGCCCAGCACCGGGCCGGCCTGTTCCTTCGGGAACACGATGGCGATGGTGCGGAAAGTGGAACCGTTGCCGATGCCGGAAGCCGCGAACAGCACCAGAAACAGCAGCAGGAAGGGCGTGAAGTACTGTTCCGGCGTTGCCGACAGGTAGGCCGCATGCATGTAGTAGCCGGCTCCCAGTGCGCCACCGACCAGCACCACGGAAACGATCTGCGTCACCAGCGCACCGCCCACCTTGTCGGAAATCCAGCCGCCCACCGGGCGGATCAGGGCGCCGATGAAGGGGCCGATCCAGGCGTACATGAGCACGCTGGGGCCATTGAGATTGACCGTTGTGTGGGTCATGATGCCGTCTGCGCCGACGATGTGCTGAAAGCCGAAAATGACTTTCATGGCCAGGGCGAAGCCGGCCGAGTAGCCGATGAAGCTGCCGAAGGTCATGGTGTAGATTATGCTCATGACCCAGGTATGGCGGTTGCCAAAGATCTTGAACTGGCGCTGCAGGTTGGGCTTGATGTCGCCCGGGATCAGCTTCATCAGGAACACGGTCGCGGTCAGGATGCCAATCAGGACAAACCACTTGGCCCAGCCCGGTGCGGCCAGTCCGACCGGCGCCGGCAAGATGATGTAGAGACCGATGGCGGCAGTGACGAAGCCGATCAGCAGCATGCCGGAAATTTTCGTCATGGCATTCAGCGGCGAGCCGATGTTGGGCGACACCTCCTCGGAGCGGATATTGTTCATGCCGAACCAGCCGGCGAAAGCCAGCGGCACCAGCAGGAACAGCCAGACGAAGCCGCCGTTCTGGATATAGGTCATGGCGCCTACCGGACTCTTCCCGATCAGGCTGCCCGATGCCTGCACCAGCGCCACGGGTTCGCCGCCCAGCGCGCCCAGCATCGCGAATGTCATCACCAGCGGGATCACGATCTGCATGGTGGTCACGCCGGCATTGCCGAGACCGGCGTTAAGACCAAGTGCCAAACCTTGCATGCGCTTCGGATAGAAGAAACTGATATTCGACATCGATGAGGCGAAGTTGCCGCCGCCAAAGCCGGAGAGGAAGGCCATCGCCTGGAATATCCAGAGCGGCGTGCTCTTGTCCATCAGCGCAATGCCGGTGCCGAGCGCCGGAATCATCAGCAGCGCCGTGGTGAAGAAAATGGTGTTGCGGCCGCCGGCGATGCGCACGAAGAAGCTGGAGGGAATGCGCAGCGTGGCACCGGTCAGACCGGCGATGGCGGAAAGCGTGAACAACTCCGCCGGCTTGAACGGAAAGCCGGCATTGATCATCTGCACCGTGATGATGCTCCACATCATCCACACCGCGAAGCCAACCAATAGGCTGGGGATGGATATCCAGAGATTGCGGCTGGCGATGTGTTTGCCTCTGGATTCCCAAAAACCATCATTCTCGGGGCGCCAATCGGCAATGTCTGCCCCGCTGGATCTTGTAGCCATGGCCGCAGTGTTATTGGTCGTGTTCATGATTTACCCTTTAATTGAGGATGATCAGTGCATATAAAGCGCCGGCCGCCTGTTCCCGTGAGCGCGGCCGGCAATTGGTCCTGCTCAGAACTTCACTTCGCCCCAGAGCCAGAATTTCCTGGTATCGACGGCAAAGGTCTTGGCCTTGTAGTCAGCGTACTTGATGCCGACTACATAGTGCTTGCCAAAACCCTTGGTGGCTTGCATATCCCATTCGGTGCCGTAACGCGCGCTCGTGTTTTCAGCTCGATAGTCGTGATAGACGGCGTTGAATTTCACTTCGTAAGCTGCCGTCCCGGCGGCAAGATAAGCGTCCTTCAACCCCGCAGCGGGTGTCGCCAGAAACATATCCGCCCAGCCGTTGAAGGCGTGCAGCGTTGCCAGCGGTGTCTGAAAGGCGTTGCTGCCGTTGCCTTCGAGCTTTTCATAGCCCAGCTTCACGCTGTGGACACCCCTGGCCAGGCCGCCTTCGAGCAGCAGGTAGTCGACATCGTAATTCGCCGGGTTTTTCTTGTAGTCGGATTGTTTGGCGTATTCGATGGCGTACGGCAGCTTCAGCCCGTCGTCCAGCGTCTGTGCACCCGTGAAGCGCAGCCCCAGGGTGCGCGACGACATTGCGGGGGCGTCGACGAAGTCGAGAAAATAGGCGTAGCCGGTCAGTTCGCCCGCACTCAAGCCCTTGTAGCTGGCATTGACGATCGGCGATTTCATGTGGAAGTTGCCGGCCGCACTGTCGTCGCTAAAGACGCGATTGACGTTGCTGATATAGCCCGCTGTGATCGTCGTATCTGGCAGCGATTGATTGACCACCGTGAAGGCATCGAAGGTCTGCTCGTTCTGGCGCCAGCCGACGTTGCCGACGAAGCGCTGGTTGTCGAGCAGGAGGCGCTGGCGGCCGTACTTGATCCTGGTGTTGGCCAGACCCGAGTAGCTGAGGTAGGACTGGTTGATTTCGGTGAATTCGGGGTCGGCGACGACGGAATAAGTCCCCTTGCCGTTGATGGTGCTGTTGTAGCTCTCTGAACCCAGTGTGGTCAGGTGCTCAGCCTCAACGAAGGCGCCAAAGCCCTGGTATTCGGCGGTCTCATAGCCCAGGCGCAGGCGCAGGGTCGATGCTTTGGCGTCCTTGAGGGCGTTTTTCTGCGCTACGGTTTCGTAGCGGTAGCGAAGATTGCCGGAAGCCTTGCCGCCCGTCAGCGCTTCGGTGAAGCTGTCCGCGGCAAAGGCTGCCAGTGAAAACGAGGACAAGGCGGCAATCGCCACGAGGCCACGCTGTGCTTGCTTATTCAAAATCATTCGAGTTACCTTTTCACTAAAAAATCAACAAATCGATCGCATCAATGCCCGCCAGCCGCCATCATTTTTCTATCGACGGAGGAAAGCTGATATTCCTTGGCGAAGGCGCCGGCGGGCTCCTTCATGAAAACCAGGCAGAGGACAAAGACCACCGCCGCCGAACAGCCGATGAGCAGAAAGAACTGGCTGTCGGTAAGGAAGGTATAGGCGGTGGTGAAAATGACGGCGCCGACATTGCCGTAGGCGCCGGTATATCCCGCTACATTGCCGGTGATGCGCCGCTTGACGAAGGGCACGAGCGCAAAGGTGGTGCCGCAGCCGCCGGTCACGAACATGGCACAGAACATCACCACCAGAACCGCCATTGCCAATGGCCACTGCGGCCCGATCAGGCTCATCAGCACGAAACCTCCCGTCACGCCGGCAAGATAGATCAGGTGGGCAAGCTTGCGAGTGGGGGTGCGGTCCGACACATAGCCGCCAAGCGCGCGTGAGAAGAAGTTCAGCACCGCGAACAGCGAGCCGAAGAGGCCAGCCATTACGGGGCTCAACTCGAATGTCTTCTGGAAGAAGAAGGGCAGCATCGAAACGATCGCCAGCTCGGCACCGAAGGTGACGACATAGGATGCGCAGAGCGTGCCCACTTGCGTAAAGTTGTACCGGTCGTCCTCGGGCACACCCTTCCTCAGGATCGGCGCATTGACCTTGATAAGCGCCACAACCTGGTACAGCACGCCCGCCACCACGATGGCATAGAGAATGTATGAAGTCTCGGCGGAAATATATTGCTTGTTCGTCACCGTGCGTACCAGCAGGGACAGCACGCCGACGATGGGGATAGTCCAGAAAATCGCCTTGACCAGATCGCCCCAGGTAGATACCTCGATGGCCTGGGCCTTCCTGGCCAGGGGGCGCTTCGTGCCGACCGGGCCATCGGTAATTGCGAACCAGTAGTAGATGCCATACAGGAACATCACCATGCCGCTGATGGCGATGGACCAGCGCCAGCTATCGAGCAGACTGAGGGCGATGAACGGCAGGGTGATCGCCGCCACCGACGAGCCCCAGTTGCCGAGACCTGCCTCGACGCCCTGCGAAAAGCCCGCATCCTTTGGTTTGAACCAGAGCGAGGTCATGGCAATGCCGACGACGAAACCAGTGCCGACCGCACCCAGAATCAACCGCGCTATTAGCATCTCGGTATAGGTGGTGGCAAAGGCGAACCAGACGCAGGGCACGGCCATTGTCCACAGCACCAGGCAGAACGTCTTGCGTGGGCCGATCCGGTCGCAGATCATGCCGACGATGACTCGGGCAGGAACCGTCAGCGCCACATTGCAGATGGCAAGAATCTTGAGCTGGTCCAGCGTGAGGCCCGTTTCCTTGATGATGGTCGACACCAGCGGCGCCATGTTGAACCAGACGTAGAAGGTGATGAAAAACGCCATCCACGTCTTGTGCAGGGCGCCGATTTCAGGCCGCTTGAAATCGAGCAAATCCAGCCAGCCCATTGCTTTGTCATCTGATTTTTCGGACATTTTCAAATTTCTTTCCTGAAAGTTGGTATCGAAAAGCGCGCTGCCACAATCGCGGGGTATGCTTGATCAGTGCATGATCAGGATGGGGCAATCACCAATGTGGTGGATCAGGTAGTCGCTGACGCTGACGGTGACATTGCCGAACCTCACGCCGCCCTTGGGCGGACGGCTGGTGATGACGACAAGATCCGGTTGTTTCTTGCTGACGGCCGCCACCAGCATCTTGCGCGGATCACCAATCGCCAGAATCGCGTCCACATCGAGCCCCTGCTCGCTGACCCACTCAGCCGCTTGCTTAAGATTCGCTTCCCGCTTCGCGCGCCACTCTTCGAACGCTTCATCGTCGTAACTGCTGGCGTCGGCCGGTTCTTCGGCAACGGTCACCACGATAATTTCCGGGCTGAACTGCTTGAACATTGCAACTGACTTCTCAAGTGCGGACCTGGCAGGTTCCGAACCGTCATAGCAGACTAGAATTTTCATCTTTGCCTCTCCCCCAATAGAAAAGCGGGTGCCAAAATCATTTTTCGCGGACAGGTTTCCGTTACTGAGAATGGTAGGGAGAGCGCGACGCAGCGTCCATTCGCCCGTAGACCGAAAAGGGCGATGCGTGAGTAGGGGGTGTTGTTAGCCCGGTCGACTGAAAACCGTTGGGCGAACTAGTTCTTTGTGACTAGTTCTTCTGGGCTAGCCCATGCTCGACGGCATAGACGGCGGCCTGGACGCGGCTCGTCAGGCCAAGTTTCTTGAGGATGCCCTGGATATGGATTTTCACCGTGCTTTCGGCGAGATCGAGGTCGCGGGCAATCTCCTTGTTGCTCGCACCGCTCACGAGGAATACGATGATCTCGCGCTCACGTGGCGTCAGTCTGTCGTGATCGGCCGTTGCCGGCACGGGCGTCTTGGTGTCGCGCACACTATGCATCAACTTGGCTGTCATCTGGGCTGACATGACCGCCTCACCTTCGGCCGCACGCCGTATCGCATCGACAAGGAAATCGGCATCGATGTTCTTCAGCAGGTAGCCCTGCGCACCAGCGCGCAAGGCATCGAGAAGATCGTCGGCATCTTCCGAGACGGTCAGCATCACCACATGGGTTTCCGGCACCTCCTCGATGATGAGTTGCACTGCTTCGTGTCCGGAAATACCGGGCATGTGCAGGTCAAGCAGGACGACGTCGGGCTTGAGCGACTTGGCGCGCTTGACACCCTCGAGGCCATCGCCCGCCTCGCCAACCACTTCAAACGCTCCATGCCGTTGCAACAGCGCCTTGATGCCGCTACGGAACAGCGTGTGATCGTCAACCAGCAGGACGCGTATGGTTTTTTCCACGATATGCATTAGGCTTATTGGGGCAGCACGAGAGTAACACAGGTACCACGTCCCGGCGCCGCATCGATTTCGAGGCGCGCGCCGATACGATGGGCGCGCTCGCGCATGATGCCAATGCCTACGTGCGAGCCGCCTTCTTCGACGACCTGTGCCAGATCGAAGCCCTTGCCGTTATCGTGTACCGAGATGCGCGGCACATCATCACAACGCATGTCCACATTCACCTTGGTTGCCGCGGCATGCTTGCGCACATTCGACAGCGCTTCCTGGATGATGTGCAACACCTGGATTGTGCTGACCGCGGACGATGAGGCGCGATAGTCGGTCATGTTGAAAGTCGTCTCAATGCCGGTCTGGCCTTCGAATTTCTCCAGGGCGCTGCGAATCGCATCGTCGAGTTCGGCATGATCGACCCTGATACGGAAATGCACCAGCAATTCGCGTACGTTGTCGTAGCTCTCCTGTATGCCTTCGCGCATGCGCGCGAGCTCGGCGCTTGCAACTTCAAGTTGACCACCACGTAGCGAGCCTTGCAGCATCTGCGCCTGGATATTGAGGAAAGCCAGCGATTGGGCAATGCTGTCGTGCAGTTCCTGTGCCAGCAGGTTGCGTTCTTCCGAAACAGCCATTTCCTTTTCCCGCACCGCGAGGCGCAGGTTCTCGATCGCCACGCCCAGATGCTGTCCAATCGCTTCCAGCAGACGCAGCTCGTCGCTGGCAAGCATGCGCTCCTCGCGAAAAAAAAGGGTAAAAATGCCGAACACCTGGTTCTTGGAAAGGATCGGTATGGCGGCCATGGCAGCATAGCCATCGCCCATGCAGTTCTTCAGCAACGCGACTCCCTGCGGTTCTTGCGCCAGGTTTTGCGCGATCGAAGCGCCCTGTGCGGCAACATTGCCACACAGGCAGGTGCCGAGCGGCAAGCGCGCCTCGGCCTTGACGAATGTATCCGACATATTGTGACTGACGACGATTTCCAGCTCGCGCGTCGCCGCATTGACCATGCGCACAACCCCGCCCGAGGCGCCGAGCAGGTCGCAAAGCTTGAGCAGAACACCCCTGCAAAGGATCTCCAGCGTCGCGGGTTCCGCCAGATAGGCGGTGACCTCGTACAACAGCGCCAGTTCCCGGTTCTTCTCCTCGACGCTGCGGGTCTTGTCAGCCACGCGCTGCTCCAGCGTCGCATAGAGATCCTGAAGATGATCGGCCATGCGATTGAAGCCGGTGGCAAGCTCACCTAGCTCGTCCTGTGAGGCGACCGGCAGGCGCACTTCAAAATCGGAGGCAGCCATGCGTTCGATACCGGCCCTGAGCATTTCGACCGGCCTGATCACCAGTCTGCGAAAAAGATAACCCAGCAGCAGCGTGCCCAGCAGCGAGAAGAGAACCAGTGCATTCTGGAACAAGTACATCAGGGAGGTATCGCGCGCGTTGCTGCGTTCCACCATCAGCACCAATTCGTTGATCATCGGCACATAGCGCCGCACCGATATGTCAAAAGCCGCCATGAGGCCGCGGCGCTCGTTTTCGTCACTTGCCGCCAGCAGTTTTTCGATCTGCGGCTTTATATTGGCGTCCCACTCGTAGCGCAGGCCGCGCATTCTTTCCTGGACACGCCGATCACGCGGCAGGAACAAAGGGCGCTGCGGGTCACCGATCTCCAGCATGTGCAGTGTGGATTCGAAGTCACGCATGAATCGGCGCACCTCGTCCAGCGCGATCTTGGGCGACTGGGTGGCATCCAGCGACTGATGCAGATAATAGGCAAGGCCATAGGTGCGCATGCGCTGCTTGCCGGCTTCGTTGATTGCAGCCGCGCCACCTTCCAGATGGTGCGCAACATTCAGGGTAAGAAGAATCACCGCCAGGGCAAAGACGAAATAGACGACCAGAATGGCATTGATCTTGGCGCCGAGTTTGCGCGGGGAAAGTCTTGCTATCGCCTTTATCATTTGCACTTCGCTTATGTCCTTGAGAGTCCCGCCACTTCCCGGTCTATCCTGCAACAACAGGCCGTAATCCACGTCGATATCTATTGGTCTTCCATTAATGGCCTGCTCATTTGAACCAGACCTGGTGTGGTTAGTTTACAGCCGATCAACAAAATGCTGCCCGGTCCTGATTCAGTGGCAAGCAACAAGGCTTGCTTCCGCTGTTATCCTCACCACCCAACCCAGGTGCATCCAGCAATAACTTGAAGTGATGATATGAACATTGAACTTACGCTCCACGAAACCCGCGTCATCGGCTGCCTGATCGAAAAGGAAATCACCACGCCCGAGCAGTACCCGCTGTCGCTCAACGCCCTGACCAACGCCTGCAACCAGCGCAGTAACCGCGACCCGGTACTGGATCTGGATGAGGCAGAAGTCCGGCAGGTGGTGGACGGCCTGATCAGGAAATTCCACGTCAATGAAGTGGGTGGATTTGGCAGCCGCGTGCCCAAGTTCCAGCATCGATTCTGTAATACCAATTACGGCATGCTGAAATTCTCGCCACAGGAACTCGCCATCGTCTGCGAACTATTTTTACGTGGTCCGCAGACGCCGGGAGAACTGCGCAGCCGTGCCAGCCGGCTGTGCCGCTTCGGTGATGTAACTGAAGTCGAGGCAGTATTGAACCAGCTCAGCCAGCGCGAAGATGGGCCCTTCGTTAAACAGCTGCCACGCGAGCCAGGCAAGCGGGAATCGCGCTACAGCCATTTGTTCAGTGGCGACTCAAGTGATGCCGGCGAACAGGCAACCACGGCGGGATTTGCCGATTCTGGAGAGCAGGGACAGGCGGCAAGCGGCCGCATGGAAAGGCTTGAGCAGCGGCTGACCGAGCTGGAAACAGAAGTGGCGGCATTGAAGGAGCTCGTCAGCGAGCTAGTCTCTTCTTGAAAATGCGGCGACGAGGCCACTGACAACCAGGGCCGCCGTGAATTTCCCATTTAGTCTTGCCGCAACCCTATGCAACGCTCTTGTGTTTATCCAAGGACAATGAGACTTAAATGAAGCAGAAGATACCGTATGGTTTATGGAGATTCGAAATGAATATCCCAAGGATGCCTAGCTAGCGCCAGCCGAGCACCATCCCCAATATCATTGTCAGCAAGAGCATCAATCCAATCCACACAGCAGCGCCGGTTACCGTGATGAGTTTGGTAAGCCGACGCGCATTTTCTTCACTTCTTACGCGTAGCAGTGCACGCACGCCATGCCGGACCAACGCAACGCTGCCCAGCCATGCGGCTACAACAACCAACACGTTGAACCACAGGCTTGGCACAAATAACGCCAGCGCCGACAGCCACAGGGGCGTCGGTGCGATCGCAGCCAGCGTGAAGGCTTTCGCATAGTCCGGGTGGATGTCAGCCACGCCGCCCAGTTCCTGAATGTAGGCCGCCATCAGCAGCACCATGGCCAGTTCGACAAGGAAGAACATCGCGCCGACCAACAGCGCCTCGCCACCTGTCAGCGGTGGCAGCACCAAAGCAAATACGACACCGGGATGAACAAGCTGGGCATAGGCATACATCAACGGCGGAATCAGTGACATCGGCATGACAAAGTACAACATCAACTTCGTAGCCGTGGGATGCATGCGCACAATGTCTGACCAGCCATCGTTATCCGATACCATCATTTTTGGCAAGGTTATAAGCGACATGATTCGTCTCCTCTTACTCGTAAAGGAATTACGTGCCGACAATCCCAAGCTTCAGTATAGATAGCCGTTCGACACTTTGAGGGATGTTTTCAGGCTGTAGCCAGTTGCTTGTCCAATTCATTGATCGCGCTTTGCACCGCATCTATTCCGTAATCCAGTTCGGCGCGGGTGATGATCAATGGTGGCGCCAAGCGGGCGACCGTCTCGTGTGTGTCTTTGGAAAGCACACCATGCTGCAGCAGGATTTCGCAGAATCTCTTTGCATCCACCATGTCTGGATTCAAGTCGATGCCGGCCAGCAGACCGCAACCGCGTACTTCTCGTATGTAGGGACTCTTGATGGCCTTGAGCCGCGCCTGCATATGGGTGCCGAGTTTGGCCGCATGCGCCACCAGTTTTTCTTCCTCCAGCAGCGCCAGGGCTTCCAGCGCCACTGCCGCGGCCAGCGGATTACCGCCGAAAGTGCTGCCGTGATCGCCGGGAGTAAATACACGCATTACGCGATCGTCGGCAAGAAACGCGGAAACCGGCAGCAGGCCGCCACCGAGTGCCTTGCCAAGAATCACGCCGTCGGGATGCACTTGATCATGTTCGCAGGCGAGCAGGCGTCCGGTACGGCCGAGTCCGGTCTGCACCTCATCGGCGACCAGCAGCACGTCGTGGTGGCGGCAGATTCTTGCGCAGGCGGCGAGGTAACCCTTGGGCGGAACTATGATGCCGCCTTCGCACTGGATCGGTTCGACCAGGAACGCGGCGGTGCGCGGCGTGATCGCCGCCTCCAGCGCCGCAGCATCGCCATAGGGGATGGTGATCAGTCCTGATGGGAAGGGGCCGAAACCGTTGCGGTATTGCGCTTCGGTGGAGAGACCGACAATGGCGATGGAGCGACCATGAAAATTGCCCTTACAGGCGATGATCTCGGCCTTGCCATCGGCAATGCCCTTCACCTGGTAGCCCCATTTACGCGCCGCCTTGAGCGCCGTTTCCACCGCTTCGAGTCCTGTGTTCACCGGCAAGGCGCGCTCATAACCAAAGAGTTCGGTGAGCCGCTTGAGGAACAAGGGCGGGCGGTCGTTGTAGTACGCGCGCGAGGTAACTGCGAGCCGCCTGGCCTGGCTGTCGAGCGCCGCCACCAGGCGCGGATGGGCGTGGCCGAAGGACAGCGCTGAATAGGCGGCCATCATGTCGAGGTAGCGGTGGCCATCCGCATCCCATACCCGGCAGCCTTTGCCCCGTGACAACACGACTGGCATTGGCGCGTAGTTGAGGGCACCGTAGCGGTTTTCCCAGATCATCAAGTCCTTGGCCCGCGGCAGACAGAATGCTTCGATGAGATCGACGATTAAGCGCCCGCTGCGGTAGTCGACATCACGAACGGGATCGTATTCGGCGATTTCCAGCGCGGCGAAGTCGGGATGACGGGCTAACCCACGCAGTGCCTGGCGCAACTGCGCGGCATTGAGGCCGTCTGGTGCAGGCGTCGCTACGGCAGGCGCCTGCGTCGGATCGATGGCATCGAGGTCGAGGCTGATGCCGAACATCGCGTTACCACGTTGCGCCACCTTCAGCGCATCGTCCATCACGGCGGTCAGGCCACGCAGGTGAATTTCATCCATCGGAAATATGCGCACGCCGAATTCATGCAGCAATTGCAGTTCGCTATTTTCCCAGCTGCGCGCGCCGATCAGCGCGATGCGCTGCGGATCAAGCAGCGGGCTGGCAATCGTTTCCAGACCTGCCACCTTGGCGCCCAAGAGCGCCGCCAGCGGCATGCCGTGCGGATTACCGGTGGGACTGTTGTCCGGCGTATGTGCATCGAGATGAGCATCGATCCACACCAGACCGAGCGGCTTCTTCAGCGCGCGCGCGACGCCGCGCCAGGTGCCTGCCGCCATGGTGTGATCGCCACCGAGGACGACTGGCAGATGACCATCGGCAGTGACTGCTGCCGTTGTATCGGCCAGCCTGTTGCACAAATCCTTCAAAGCCGGCCAGCGTCGATCGGTTGCAGGAACAATGGTAGCTTCCCATTGCGCGGATAGACCTGCCCGCCGTGGCGCGTCGAGAACGCCCAGTATCTTGAGCGTCGACGGACCTTGCTCCGTGCCATGCCCCGGCGCGCCGAGCGCACTAGCGACGCCGATCAGGCGCAATTCAGGCAAACGATGCAGGTTGGCCATGATGATTACTCCCTACTTGTTCTTCCCCTTTATCTTTGACCGTCGTTCGCATTTATCGTTCGGAATGAAACCGTGGCGCATGGTGTTACTGGCGACGCAATGGCTCCAGAGAAACTGTTTGAGATAGTCATCTCCGCCGGCTTGCACGCCAATGCCGGACAGGTTGACGCCGCCGAACGGTTGCACGCCGACACGAGCGCCGGTAATTTCGCGGTTGAGATAAAGATTGCCGACACGAAAATTCTCCCGCGCCATTTGCAGATGGGTCGGCAGGCGTGAATAGACCCCACCAGTCAACGCGTAATCGCTGTCCATCGCCATGCTGATAGCCGTCTCGAAATCGGGCGCGCACATGACGACCAGCACCGGCCCGAAAATTTCCTCGCGCGCCAACCGATGTCCGGATCGGATGTCAGCGAAAATAGCTGGCGCCACATAGTTGCCGCGCGTTGGCACGTTGCCTTGCCAGACCAGACGGCCTTCACACCTGCCGATCTCGATATAGTCCTGCGCTTTCTTTTGCGCGGCAGCGTTGATCAGCGGGCCGTGAGTGCAAGCGGGATCTTCCGGCGGCCCCCAAGGCAGCGTGGCTGCCGCCTCGGCAAGACGCGCCAGCAGCCGGTCATGCACCTGACCGACGGCAATCAGGCGCGAGCAGGCCGAACATTTCTGTCCCGAATAACTGAAGGCCGAAGCCAGGATGCCGCTCACAGCATCGTCGAGATCGGCATCCGCGTCCACTATGATGGCATTCTTGCCGCCCATTTCGCACACCACCTGCTTGACGTGGCGTTGCCCTGGCGCCGGTGTGTGCGCGGCCTGGAGAATCTGCAAGCCGACTTTTCGTGAGCCGGTGAAGGCGATGACATGCACGCGCGCATCGGTCACCAGCAACGCACCAATATCGACATCGCCCGGCAGCAGCTGACAGACACCATCCGGCATGCCGGCGCAATGCAGCAATTCGAGAAAGCGGTGTGCGATCAGCAGTCCCGGCAAAGCTGGCTTCATCACCGTGCAGTTGCCGGTGACAAGCGCTGCCGAAGTCATGCCAGCCAGAATCGCAAGCGGAAAATTCCACGGCGCTATGGCCACTGCCACGCCGCGCGGGGCGTAGGCAACATGGTTGTCCTCACCGGGGAAATGCATGGTTTCCCGCCAGCTGGCGAGATGTTCCATTTGCACCGCGTAATAGCGCAGGAAATCCACAGCCTCAGCCACGTCAGCGTCTGCCTCGCGCCAGGGCTTCGCCGCCTCGAGTACTTCGAGCGCGGCTAGGGAGCGGCGTTCAGCCACGATCAGATCTGCAGTGCGTCGCAACAGTCGTACTCGTTCAGCCACCGGCGTGTCGCGCCATGCAGGAAACGTCGCGCTTGCGCTCGCCAGTGCGGCATTCGCATGTTCCGGCCCGGCCAGATCGACACTGCCCAGCACATCGTCGGGATCAGCAGGATTGCGTGCGATGTAGTTCCCAACCGGCTGTGCCAGCGCATGCCGTCGCGGTAACGTGGCGCGCACGCCAACCAAGGCCGCTTGAAATGCAGCGCGTTCTTCATCGCGCGAAAAATCGAGCAGAGGCAGGTTGGTGAACACTGCGGCAGTTTCCTTTACCTTGCCCTGGTTCGTCATGGAAGGCGGGGCAATCAATGTTTCGAAACTGCGACCTTCCACATAACTTTGCCGCAGGATCGATGTGGAAGCCGTGTTCTCCAGCAGACGCCGGATCAGGTAGGCGATGCCGATGGCCGGATCGCCCACCGGCACATAGATTCGCAGCGTAACGCCGTTCGCCGCGACGGCATCGCGCAATGGTTCTGCCATGCCATAGAGCATCTGTGCTTCCCATTGCGGCGGCGCCAACTTGAGTCGTCGCGCACAGGCCAGAGCCACCGCTTGATTGCGCAGATTGTGCGAGGCGATGGCCGGATGCAGGCTGTCGGCATGCTGGAGCAGATAGCGCGTCAGACGTTCGTATTGCGCATCCGTTTCCGCCTTGCTTCGAAACACAGGCAGCGGCCAATGGCGTTGCGCTGCCCAGGCACATTCCTGATCCCAATAGGCGCCTTTCACCAGCCTTACGCCGAGCCTGCGGCTGCGGCGCTGCGCAGCGTCGAGCAGCAGATCAATATCGGCAGCAGTTTCCGGCAGATAGGCTTGCAGCGCAATGGCCGGCTGCCAGCGCCCGGGCCATTCTTCCAGCATATCGAGAAACAGGCGCAGGATCAGCGGCTTCAATTCATGCTGTTCCATGTCCACCGTGATTGTGGCGCCGCTGGCATCGGCGGCAGCCACGATGGGCGCCAACCGGGCGAAGACGCGGCGGCGCGAGCCAACTGGATCGAGCGGGTCGAAGCGCGGCGTCAATGCAGTGAGTTTGAGCGAGAGGTGGGGTGGATTTGAGCCAATCCGCAACAGGCGCAAATTGCGCTCCCGATAGATATCGGCCTCCGCGTCCGTCAATACAGCTTCACCCACCGCATCCAGGGCTACCTGTGCTGGTACTCGCGCCAGGTGCGTGATCACCCTGGTCAGGCCAGTAGTGGATTCCTCGGCAAGAAATTGATGCGCCAGACGATTCGACTGCCTCCGGACCAGCCATGCCAGCGACGGTCGTGCTGCCCATTGCAACAGCCAGCCTGCCGAGCCGGAAACCCCGGCCTCGTCGATATATGCATGCAAATGTGCCGCTACTTGCCGAGAATCACCAAGCTGAGGCAGAACATCAATGAGGCGGAGCAGGGAGGTCAGCAACCGTTCATCCGCCATGGCCTGCGTCAGCAGACTGCCCTCGATCCCGCGATAAAGAGTGGGACGACGTGCGGCGGCATGAGAGAACAATTTTTGCCCGACGGCACAGGTTTCTGACTCCAAGCCATGCATCTCATTGAGCGGACTACCTGGATTCATGACACGACGCCTCCGCGATCAGGATGGGCACCTGAAGTTGCCCATCCTGATATGCACCATAGTTGCTCCGATGCAGATGGGGAAGGTTGCCGCCAGGCGAATTTCAACCCTCAGTAGTTGCTGATGCGTCGTGCCAGATGGCTACACATTCCTGAAATGCATGAATCTGGGCAAAACACCTTCCTTCTCCGGCCTCGACCCTTTAACATCAAATGGATCACTACCGGACTCAAACAGCGTTTTCCTGCACACGTCGGCAACCTGGCGCTCCGGTTCTGTTTCAGTGCGCCCCGACGCTTTTGTCGTCCATATGATGCGTGTCCCTATACGTTGCAGAAAGGCCTATTCCCACCACGAACAACCCGGCTATGACCGCATCCACGAACGCAACGGTGTTATGGGTAAAGCCCAGCATCCAGGGTGAAACAACCATCCATGCGCCGAGAACCAGCGTCACCCAATCTTCCCATAAGGCATGCATGTACTTTGCGAGGACGGCAACGGCCGCAATTGCCACTCCCATCACAAGGAAGTTCATCGTATCCATATCTGCCCAGTGAAAGAAGCGGAAAACCCATGGAGACAGGAATAACCATATGCCGACTATCAGGTTTCCTGTTTCCTGCCAGTATTGACTTTTCATCGCCATCTCACCTCCTTGTGTCTCATGCCTGCAGACATTAAGTTGGATTGTCGATGAAGAAAAAAGTTCGATTTCCACAGAACTGGCTTGGTTGCTCTTGATCCGTGCACTATGCTGGAAACAGATGACGTTCTCACGGCAGGATAAAGTTGGTTGGCAAGTTCAATGTAAGGAATTTTTTACAAAAGAGTGCATCCAATTGATTAGACATTGACACCTTTCATGGCTATTACAGAAATGAAGGAGGCGTGTCATGACAATCTTTGATCGCTACCAGAATCGCTACGAATCCGCGCTGGAAGAGGAGATGTCACTTCAGGAATATCTGGAGGTCTGTCATCGCGATGCTACGGCGTATGCCACTGTTTCCGAACGCATGCTGATGGCGATTGGTGAGGCGGAGTTGGTGGATACGCGCCTCGATCAACGCACTTCGCGCATTTTTGCCAACAAGATCATTAAGTCCTATCCGGCGTTCCGCGATTTCTACGGCATGGAAGAGGTGATCGAGAACATCGTCGCCTATATCCGTCATGCTGCGCAGGGACTGGAGGAAAGAAAACAGATCCTCTATCTGTTGGGCCCGGTTGGCGGTGGCAAGTCCTCCCTGGCAGAGAAACTCAAATCGCTGATTGAGAAAGTTCCGTTCTATGCAATCAAGGGATCTCCGGTATATGAATCGCCGCTCGGGCTGTTCCGGGTCGAAGAGGATGGCGCATTGCTGGAGGAGGATTTCGGCATCCCACGGCGTTACCTCAACACCATCATGTCGCCGTGGGCGGTAAAACGATTGCATGAGTACAGCGGTGATATCAGCAAATTCCGTGTCGTCAAACTCAGGCCCTCGGTACTCAGGCAGATCGCCGTGTCCAAGACGGAGCCGGGCGATGAGAACAACCAGGATATTTCCTCACTGGTGGGCAAGATTGATATCCGCAAGCTGGAAGAATATTCGCAGCACGATCCGGACGCCTACAGCTACTCCGGTGGACTGTGTCTGGCCAACCGTGGCCTGCTCGAATTCGTCGAAATGTTCAAGGCGCCGATCAAGGTTTTGCATCCGTTGTTGACGGCGACCCAGGAGAATAACTACAAGGGTACCGAAGGTTTCGGCGCGATCCCGTTCGACGGCATGGTGCTGGCGCATTCGAACGAGGCCGAATGGGTCACGTTCAAGGGCAACCGCAACAACGAGGCCTTTCTTGACCGCATCTACATCGTCAAGGTGCCCTACTGCCTGCGCGTCTCGGAAGAAATCAGGATTTACGAAAAGCTGGTCGACAACTCCTCGCTGGCCAAGGCGCCGTGCGCACCAGATACCCTGCGCATGATGGCGCAATTTTCCGTGTTGTCGCGCCTCAAGGAACCGGAGAACTCCTCTATCTATTCAAAAATGCGAATCTACGATGGCGAGAACCTCAAGGATGTTGATCCGAATGCCAAGTCCTATCAGGAATACCGTGATTTCGCCGGGGTGGATGAGGGCATGACCGGACTGTCCACCCGCTTCGCTTTCAAGATTCTGTCCAGGGTTTTCAATTTCGACCATCGTGAGGTCGCGGCCAATCCGGTACACCTCATGTACGTGCTTGAGCAGCAGATAGAGCAGGAGCAGTTCACGCCGGAGATGGAACAGCGCTATCTGGGATATATCAAGGAGTTCCTCGCGCCACGCTATGCCGAATTCATTGGCAAGGAGATACAGACCGCCTATCTGGAATCCTATTCCGAGTATGGCCAGAACATCTTCGACCGCTACGTCGTCTATGCTGATTTCTGGATCCAGGATCAGGAATATCGCGACCCTAACACCGGCGAGATTCTTGATCGCAGTACTCTCAACGATGAACTGGAAAAGATTGAAAAGCCCGCCGGTATCAGCAATCCGAAAGACTTCCGCAATGAGGTGGTGAACTTCGTCCTGCGCGCCCGCGCCGGGCGCGATGGGCATAATCCGTTATGGACCTCCTATGAAAAACTGCGTGCAGTGATCGAAAAGAAGATGTTTTCCAATACAGAAGAGCTGCTGCCGGTCATTTCCTTCAATGCCAAGGCCAGTGCCGATGACCAGCGCAAGCACAAAGACTTTGTCAACCGCATGATGGCCAAGGGTTACACCGAGAAGCAGGTGCGTCTGCTGGCTGAGTGGTACTTGCGGGTACGCAAGTCGTCCTGACGGGAGAACGAACTTGAACAAGCTGACCTGAACAAGCGGCCATGCGCGGGTTCTGCGAATGCCGGATGGCCGCCGGAGAAAGGACCGGAGCATTCATGATCCGTATTGTTGACCGTCGTTACGACAGCAAGAACAAGAGCACGGTTAACCGTGGTCGTTTTGTGCGTCGTTTCAAAGGCCAGATCAAGAAAGCGGTGGAGAAAGCGATTGCCCGCCGCAGCGTCACCGACATCGACAATGGCGAGAAGATCGGCATCCCGGCCAAAGACATTTCCGAACCTCAGTTCCACCATTCACGCGGCGGGCGCTGGCGCATCGTGCAACCGGGCAATGACCGTTTCAATAGCGGCGACGAGGTGAATCGGCCCTTGGGTGGCGCGAGCGATGGTGGTGGTAACGAGGCCAGCATGGAGGGAGAAAATCTGGACGATTTCGTATTTACCCTGTCGCGCGAAGAATTCCTCGACATCTTCTTCGATGATCTGGCCCTGCCCAATCTGGTCAAGACACAGCTCTCGCGCATCGACGAATACAAGCGGGTACGTGCTGGTTATACGCAGACCGGCGCGCAGTCCAACATCAACGTGGTGCGTTCACTGCGCGGCGCCACCGGCCGCCGCATTGCCGTCAGTTCCCACTATCGCAAGGAGCTGCGCCGCGCCGAGGATGAACTGACGGATCTGGAGGCGCACGGCGCGGGTGATTCAAGGCGGGCTGCCGAACTGCGCCAGACCGTCATTCACTTGCTGCGAAAGATCGAGCGCGTACCTTTCATCGATACCTTCGACCTGCGTTACAACAACCGCATCCGCATTCCCATCCCGACAACCCATGCGGTGATGTTCTGCCTGATGGACGTGTCCGGTTCAATGGACGAAGAAAAAAAACAAATCGCGAAGCGATTTTTCATGTTGCTCTACCTGTTCCTCACACGCACCTATTCACGCATCGATGTCGTCTTTATCCGCCATCACATCCATGCGGTTGAGGTGGATGAAGAAGATTTTTTCACTTCGCGAGAATCGGGCGGCACCGTGGTATCGAGCGCCCTGGAACTGATGCTCGGCATCATCCGCGAACGCTATGGGTCGAACGCCTGGAATATCTACTGCGCCCAGGCCTCCGATGGGGAAAACTGGGAAAAAGATTCGCCCTATTGCCAGGAGCTGCTCGACCAAAAAATCATTCCTCTGGTGCAGTACTACGCCTATATCGAAATCACCACTGACGAGCCGCAGAACCTGTGGCGCGAGTACGAGAAAGTCCGCGCCGCCAACGCCGGGCGGTTCGCCATGCAGCGCATCGGGGGACTGACCGACATCTATCCCGTATTTCGTGAGCTATTCCAGAAGAGGCTAGTCTGACAGCATGGAAAAAGCATACGCCCTGCCGGTAGAGTCAGAATGGTCCTTTGAATTGATCGACCGCTACGAGGGGGAAATCGGTCGCGTCGCCAAACATTACGGTCTTGATTGCTACCGCAACCAGTTCGAGCTCATTACAGCCGAGCAGATGATGGATGCTTATGCTTCCATAGGTATACCGGTATATTACAACCACTGGTCGTTCGGCAAGCACTTTCTCGCCACCGAGAAGCGCTATCGGCGCGGCCAGATGGGACTGGCCTATGAGATGGTGATCAATTCCGACCCCTGTATCGTCTACCTGATGGAAGAGAACACGATGACCATGCAGGCGCTCGTCATCGCTCATGCCGCCTATGGCCACAACTCCTTCTTCAAGGGCAACTATCTGTTTCGTACCTGGACCGCTGCGGAAACCATCGTCGATTACATGGTATTTGCCCGCAATTTCATAGCCGAATGTGAGGAGCGTTATGGAGAGGACGAGGTGGAGCATCTGCTTGACGCCTGCCACGCCCTGATGAACGTCGGTGTTGATCGTTACAAACGGCCGCCAAAACTGTCGATGCTCAAGGAGAAAGAGCGACAGCGGGAAAGAGAGGCCTACCTGCAATCACAGGTGAACGAGCTATGGCGTACCTTGCCGCCTCAGCTGGAACGGGAAACGAAAAATTTGGATAAACGCTATCCCGAGGAGCCCGAGGAAAATCTGCTCTATTTCATCGAAAAGAACGCTCCGTTGCTGGAGCCTTGGCAACGCGAGGTGGTACGTATCGTGCGCAAGATCGGTCAGTATTTCTATCCCCAGCGTCAGACCAAGCTGATGAATGAAGGATGGGCTTGCTTCTGGCATTACACGCTGCTCAATCACCTTTATGACGAAGGTTTGCTCAGCGACGGATTCATGCTGGAATTTCTTCAGTCGCATACCAGCGTCGTGTTTCAGCCGAACTATAACGGCAAGCATTTCAATGGCATCAACCCCTACGCCCTCGGCTTTGCCATGTGGCGTGACTTGCGACGCATCTGCGAACAGCCGACCGATGAGGATCGCGAATGGTTCCCCGCCATTGCCGGCAGCGAATGGCAGGCCGCCCTGGATTTCGCCATGCGCAACTTCAAGGACGAAAGCTTCATTGCCCAGTACCTTTCTCCCAGGTTGATGCGCGATTTTCGTCTCTTCTCGGTTCTGGATGACGACAGCAAGGACAAGCTTAAGATCGAGGCCATTCACAACGAGCAGGGCTATCATTTCTTGCGACAAACTGTTGCCGATCAATACAATCTCGGTAGTCAGGAACCGAATATCCAGGTCTGGAACGTGGATCTGCACGGTGATCGTTCCCTCACGTTGCGCCATATCCGCTACGAGGGGCGGACCTTGGGGGAGTCGCGGGACAATGTGCTGCGCCACGTAGCTTTTCTGTGGGGCTTCATGGTACGACTGGAAGAGCAGGACGAGCAGGGGCAGGTCAAGTTGTTGGCTGAATCCCTGGTTGACAGGCGAAAGCTGCGGAAATAATCAGGGCATCGCAAGATGCGACAGTTACCGCGTTAGGAGGATTTCATGAGCGAATTGGCAAGCAGGACATGCATTCCATGCAAGGGCGGAGTGCCCGCTATGAAAGGCAACGATCTCATTCATTTGTTACACGAATTGAGTGGAGGCTGGAACTGCATCGACGAACATCATCTTGAGAAAAGATATGACTTCCCAAACTTTCGGCAGGCACTTGACTTCACCATCAGGGTCGGAGAAATGGCGGAGCAGCAAGGGCACCATCCCGATATTTACTTGGCTTGGGGGAAAGTCATCCTGACCGTCTGGACTCACAAGATTGACGGTCTGACCGAAAGCGATTTCATATTCGCGGCTAAAGCCGATCGGGAACTTGATCCATGAATTACTGCCATCGTTGTGGCACAACTTCTCAACACGAGTCGCCCTTGATTTGTACCACGCCCGCTTCGATGCGGACGGGAAAGGTCGCCACCGCCTCGTAGGCTGGCGGCGATAACGCTTCTCCGGTAGCAAGGGAAAAGCGCGCCCCATGGCGCGGGCAGACGATCTCCAGCCCATCAGTGTCTCCATCGGAAAGCGTCTCTGCTTCGTGCGTGCACAAGTCCTCGATGGCGTAGTAGTTGCCGTCGATGTTGAATACTGCCACGGGTGTTCCCTCCACATCCACGGTGCGGCAGGTGCCGGGCGGGAACTCGGCTTGTGCGGCAACGGTTATCCAGTCGGACATGTCACAACATCCCCAATTCCAAGCGTGCCGCCTCGTCCATCATGTCCTGCGACCAGGGCGGCTCCCACACCAGTTCGACCTCAACGTCGTTTACGCCATCCACCTGTCCTACGGCAGTAGCTACAGTGCCGGGAAAGGTTTCCGCTACGGGACAGCCGGGGGCGGTCAGGGTCATTTGGATGTTGACGTCGCTGCTGTCCGGATCGATGTCCAACGCATAAATGAGTCCCAGATCGTAGATATTGACTGGAATCTCCGGATCGAACACGGTGCGTAGCGCAGCGATGACTTTGGCTTTTAATGCGTCATTGGGCGTTTGATTACCGCTGCGATGCAGCCAGTCCAAAACTTTCATAAATTGTCCTCCGTTGTCACGATGCCACTTTGGTCACGCAATGCAGCATTCAGCGTGTGCCAGGCCAGCGTGGCGCACTTCACCCGGGCCGGGTATTCGCGCACGCCGCCAAGTACTTCAAGTTTGCCCAGCGGGACTGTTGGTGTCGTGGATAGTGCGCCGGTCACCAGGGTGTGGAAATTGGCGAACAGGGATTCGGCCTCCACTTCCGTTTTCCCCTTCAACGCTTCTGTCATGAGCGAGGCAGCGGCGGTGGAAATGGCGCAACCTTCGCCTTCGAACTTCGCGTCGCGGATGATGCCGTTGTCAATCATGAGATAGACCGTCAGCTTGTCGCCGCACAGGGGGTTGTAGCCCTCGGCACAATGGTTGGCCTCATTCAGCTTGCCGAAATTGCGCGGGTGGCGGCTGTGGTCGATGATGACCTCCTGATACAGGTCGCGCAGATCGCTCATGATGGAAACACTTCTCGTACCCTGGCCAGCGCCGCGAACAGCGCATCGACTTCCTGCCGCGTGTTGTAGAGTGCGAACGAGGCGCGCACCGTGGCCGGCACGCCGAAATGCGCCATCACCGGCATGGCGCAGTGGTGGCCGCTGCGCACCGCCACGCCTTCGAGGTCGAGGATGGTGCCGACATCGTGAGCATGCACGCCGTCGAGGACGAAGGAGAGGATGCTCGCCTTGTCGGGCGCAGTACCGATCAGGCGCAGGCCGGTGATTGACGCCGCCAGCCCGGTGGCATAGGCGAGCAGGTCGTGTTCATGGGCGGCGACGTGTTCCAGACCCAGCGCATCGAGATAGGCGATGGCGGCGCCGAGCGCGATGCCGCCGGCGATGTTGGGCGTGCCGGCCTCGAATTTGTAGGGCAGGTCGTTGTAGGTGGTTTTGGCGAAAGTGACCTGCCTGATCATGTCGCCGCCGCCTTGCCAGGGCGGCATGGCGTCGAGCAGCGCCGCCTTGCCGTAGAGCACGCCGATGCCGGTGGGACCGTATATCTTGTGCCCGGAAAAGGCGTAGAAATCACAATCGAGATCCTGCACGTCCACCTTGAGATGCGGCACGGCCTGGGCGCCATCGATCAGCACCACCGCGCCACTGGCATGCGCCTGTGCGATCAGGCGCTTGACCGGATTGATCGTCCCCAGCGCATTCGACAGATGGGTCAGGGCAACCAGTCTGGTGCGCCGGCCGAGCCTGCGCTCGAATGCATCCGGCATCAGTTCGCCATGATCGTTTATCGGCACCACGCGCAGTGCCGCGCCGCTGCGTTCGCACAGCAGTTGCCAAGGGACGATGTTGGAATGGTGTTCCATCGCCGTGATCAGGATTTCGTCACCCTGTTGCAGGCGCTGGCCGTAACTCGCCGCCACCAGGTTGATGGCCTCGGTGGTGCCGCGCACGAACACGATTTCGGAGCGCTGGGCGGCGTTGAGAAAGCGCTGGATATAGTCGCGGGCGGCCTCGTAGGCGTCTGTGGCCTCCTGGCTCAGGCGGTGCAGGCCGCGATGGATGTTGGCGTTGTATTCCTCGTAGTAGTGTGACTCGCAGTCGATGACGCTGCGCGGCTTCTGGCTGGTGGCGGCATTGTCGAGATAGACCAGCGGCTTGTCATGCACGCGGCGGCCAAGGATGGGGAAATCGCGCCGCACCCTTTCCACATCGAAGGCTGGCGCCACTTGCAGCCCTGTGGGTGGGCCATTCATGACAGCACCTCGCTTGATTGCGGCAGGCGTACGCGCAGCAAGCGGTCGAGCCGGGCACGCAGTGGCGGCAGGCTGACGCGATCCACCATCTCCGCGGCGAAGGCATAGGTCAGCAGGGCGCGCGCCGCTGCATAGTCCACTCCACGCGAGCGCAGGTAGAAAACCTGGTTGTCATCGAGCTGGCCGACTGTGGCGCCATGGCTGCACTTGACGTCGTCGGCCCAGATTTCAAGCTGGGGTTTGGTGTCAACCTCGGCTTGTGCCGACAGCAGTAGATTGTGGTTGGTCTGGGATGCGTCGCTGTGCTGCGCGCCGGAATGGACGATCACCTTGCCGTTGAATACGGCGCGCGAAGCTCCGGAGAGCACCCCCTTGTAGAACTCGCGACTGGTGCCGTGCGGCCGATTGTGGTCGACGCAGGTGTGGTGATCGACATGCTGACGGCCGTTGCTCATGTACAGGCCGTCGAGCGAGCATTCGGCACCCTCGCCGTCAAGCGCGACGTTGATGTCGGTGCGCGCCAGCGCAGCGCCGAAGGCATACGAACCGGAGACGAAATGGCTGTCTTGCGACAGCCAGGCATTGGTCGCGGCGATGTGAAAGGCGCCGGTGCTTTCATCCTGCAGCTTGTGGTGCTCGATACTGGCGTTACGTCCGGCCACGATATCGGTGACGACGTTGGTGAAATAGCGCACCGCACCCAGCGCGACGTGATGTTCGACGATGCAGGCGTGGCTGTTCGACTCGGCCACCACGAAGTTGCGTGAATGAACGGCCAGATTGTCCTGTGTGGCGACAAACAGCAAATGCAGCGGCGCATCGAGTACCGCGCCGTGCGCCAGATAAACATAGCTGCCGTCGATCATGCAGGCGGCATTGAGTGCGGCGAAACCGGATGGGTAGTCGCGGCTTTGCCGCGCGAGCAGCGTTTGCAGCCTTTCCGGTTCGCGTTCCAGCATCTCGGCGACGCCGGCGATGGTGACGCCAGCAGGCAATCCATTGATGCGCGATAGCGCGGGCTGATAGCGGCCATCGACAAAAACCAGCAACTGTGTTTCCGGAAGCTCCAGCATTTCGATTTGCCCTGCCGTGATTGGCTGGGACGCGGCTGCCGACAGCGAAAAATTACCCTGTTCGATGCGCGCGACGCTGGTGTATTTCCAGTCTTCGTCGCGTAGCGTCGGAAAGCCGTGAGCTTGGAAGTCCCCTGCGGCTTCAGCGCGGATGTCGTCGAGCCAGGGCAGGTGCTGGCCGGCCAGGGTGGCCCTGGCGCGATTGAAATCGTTCAGATAATGGCTGGATGCGGCGACATTCATGGTGACGCTCCCACTTCGCTGACTTTGCCAGCATCAACCCAGCCATAGCCGTGCTGTTCCAGTTCCAGTGCCAAGCCAGGCCCGCCCGACAGGACAATGCGGCCCTGCGACAGCACATGCACCCGGTCCGGGACGATGTAGTTGAGCAGGCGCTGATAATGCGTCACCAGGATGAGGGCACGATCAGGGCTGCGCATGCTCTCTATGCCATCGGCAACTACCTTGAGCGCATCGATGTCGAGGCCGGAATCCGTTTCGTCGAGGATCGCGAGCCGCGGTTCCAGCACCGCCATTTGCAATATCTCGTTGCGCTTCTTTTCGCCGCCGGAGAAACCCTGATTCACCGGGCGGTAGAGCAGGGCTTCGTCCATGCCCATGAACTTGAGCTTGTCCTTGACCAAAGCCAGAAAGTCCACCGCATCCAGTTCCGCTTCGCTACGATGCTTGCGTAGCGCATTCAAGGCGGCCTTGAGCAGATAGATGTTGGCAACGCCGGGAATTTCCACCGGATACTGGAAAGCGAGAAAGACGCCTTCGCGCGCACGTTCCTCGGGCGTGAAGGCAAGCAGGTCGCGGCCGAGATAATTCACTTCGCCAGCGGTCACGACATAGTTGTCGCGGCCCGCCAGCACCTGGGCCAGGGTGCTTTTGCCGGAGCCGTTGGGCCCCATCACGGCGTGTACTTCGCCGGCTTTTACCGTGAGGTCGATGCCGCGCAGGATGGGTTTGTTGTCGATGCTGACGTGCAGGTTCTTGATGTCGAGCATGATGCACCTCGCTAACCGATGCTGCCTTCCAGACTGACGCCGAGCAGCTTCTGCGCTTCCACGGCGAATTCCATCGGCAGTTCCTTGAAGACTTCCTTGCAGAAGCCATTCACAATCATCGTCACTGCGTCTTCGGCGGAGATGCCGCGGCTCTGGCAATAAAACAGCTGGTCCTCGCCGATGCGCGAGGTGGTGGCCTCGTGTTCGACGCGGGCGGTGGGGTTCTTCACCTCGATATAGGGAAAGGTATGTGCCGCGCATTGGTCGCCCAGCAACAGCGAGTCGCACTGCGAATAGTTGCGCGCGCCGACGGCGCTCTTCGCCACCTTCACCAATCCGCGGTAGGCGTTATGGCCGTGGCCGGCCGATATGCCCTTGGAGATGATGGTGCTCCTGGTGTTGCGGCCGAGGTGCAGCATCTTGGTACCGGTGTCGGCCTGCTGGTAGTTGTTGGTCAGCGCCACCGAGTGGAACTCGCCCACAGCGTTGTCGCCCTGCAGAATTACACTGGGGTATTTCCAGGTGATCGCCGAGCCGGTTTCCACTTGCGTCCAGGATATCTTTGAATTGGCCCCGCGGCAGTCGCCGCGTTTGGTGACGAAATTGTAGATGCCGCCTTTGCCATTCTTGTCGCCGGGATACCAGTTTTGCACCGTGGCGTACTTGATCTGGGCGTCTTCGAGCGCGATCAGTTCCACTACCGCCGCGTGCAACTGGTTTTCGTCACGCATCGGCGCGGTACAGCCTTCGAGGTAGCTGACATAGCTGCCCTTGTCGGCAATGATCAGCGTACGCTCGAACTGTCCGGTATTCATCGCATTAATGCGAAAATAGGTGGACAGTTCCATCGGACAGCGCACGCCGGGCGGGATGTAGCAGAACGAACCATCTGAAAATACTGCTGAATTAAGCGTAGCGAAGTAGTTGTCGGTATAGGGCACCACCGAACCGAGGTATTGCCGCACCAGTTCGGCATGCTCCTGTACGGCCTCTGAGAAGGAGCAGAAGATGATGCCGAGCGTGCCGAGTTTTTCCTTGAACGTGGTGGCTACCGAAACGCTGTCAAACACCGCATCCACGGCCACGCCAGCGAGCAGTTCGCGCTCGTGTAAAGGCACACCGAGTTTTTCGTAAGTGCGTAACAGTTCAGGATCGACTTCATCCAGGCTCTTCGGCCCTGTCTTGTTGGACATCGGCGCTGAGTAGTAGGAGATGTCCTGATAGTCGATCGGCGGATGCTGCACCGTCGACCAGCGGGGCTCGCTCATGGTCAGCCAGTGGCGATAGGCCTTGAGACGCCATTCCAGCATGAATTCCGGCTCATTCTTCTTGGCCGAAATCAGGCTCACCACGTCCTCTGTCAGCCCGCACGGGACGGTGTCGGACTCCAGCGTGGTGAAGAAACCCTGCCGATACTCTTGGCGGATGAGTTTGTCGAGATCAATGCTGCCCATTTGAGTTACCTCTCTATCATTTTCTCCTTGCAGATGAATGGTTCATGTCGGCCAGTGATACCTGATCCAGGGACTGGCGAATCACTTGGTTGAGGTGGCGCCAGCTGTGGCTTATGGTGCAGTTGGCCTCCTGTGCGCACAGGCCCACCTCAATGCTGCATTCGGTTACGCCAAGCGGACCCTCCATAGCGTCAATTACCTCGGCAATGGAAATCTGCTGCGGCGGTCGCGCCAGCAGATATCCACCTTTTACCCCTCGCAGGGATTGCACCAGACCGTGCCGCACCAACTTCTTCAGAATCTTGCTGGTGCTGGGTGCACCAATACCAAGCGCCGATGCCATTTGAGCCGCGCTATATATATCCTCGGGCTTCTTCGCCATGTAGGACATGATCACAGTGCTGTAGTCGGTCAATTTGCTCAGTCGCAACATATGAACACCTCAGTTTCAATATAGACCAATATTGGTCCTATATTTAGTGTAAATGCAAAAAACCCAAACGCGACGGTTGGGCTAAGTGCAAAATTCGCCTAAAAGTGGGCCTTATCCCAGAAAATCAGGACGTTACCATTGCCACGTCCGCCGACCAACCTGCGTTGGTTGTTAAGGGCAATGGCCCGTCCAGGCCTTACGCCCGCCTGTAGCTCAAGCTGAGCTAACCATCATGATATTTGCGAGATCGGGATTGGGTTGAAATTGAATTTTGCAGGGCCGACTACATACGCAGCATCCGTTCCAAACCGGTCGGCGGACGTCCATTGCCGGGGAGCCGCGAGGCATACCCGTTAAGTGACCGCCCAGCAGTCTTAACGAAATTTGGCGATGAATTCCTCTCCATACTGTTTAATCGCCCGCAGCTTATCTTCAAGCGGGATTTGCGGCCAATACGTCTTATTGGCATCTTTCCCCAATTTCTCGGCATAGCCCAGAGCCAGCCAGGGCGTTACCCAGAGTTCGGTGACCCCCAGATCCTCGATACGACGGATGTCGTCTACGGTAACCGCTTGCGGGCATTGCAGGATTATGTCGAAAGGCTCCTTGTCACGCCCGGCTTCCCGGCGTTCCTTATTCAACTTCCCAACGATCTCCCGGATTTCATTTTCGGCGTGATGGATACCCAGCCAGCCGTCGCAATAACGCGCGGCACGCAGCAAAGCCGGTTCGGTGGAACCTCCACCGTAGATGGGAATGCGTTTTTTCGGGTGCGGTTCCATGATCAGACGGTCAAAATCGTAGTGTTTGCCGTGAAATTCGACGAAACCGCCGCCCATGCACAGACGCAATATCTGGATGGCCTCGTTCACACGCGCGCCACGCGTCTTCTTGTCCTCGTGTAGGAACTTGAATTCTTCTGGCATCCAGGCCAGCCCGACACCAATGGCCAGGCGATCGTTGGAAATCGCGGCAACCGAACACGCCATCTTGGCTTCGAGCAAGGGCTTGCGCACCGACATGCGTAGCACCGAGGGAATGAAGCGCAGGCGTTCGGTCACGGTAGCCATGTGGGTGATGGCGATCCACGGATCGAGAACCGGGAAATCAAGGGGCCACCATCGGCTACCATCGCGCGAATAAGGATAGGGTGCGGACACCTTCTCCGGGTAGAAGGGAGCATCTGGAAGGTAAAGGCTATCCCATCCCCACTTGTCGCAAGCACGTGCGATAGCGAGATACTCGGCAGGATCTATCATCAACATGTGAAATCCGAATCGCATACAAAAACTCCTCTATCGTATCAGGCTGCTTCCAGGATGAGCATGACACCTGTTTTTTTTGATGAAATTCACGACGGCCTCGATACCTGGGTCAACAAGTAAATCGTGGCAAGAAAACATTGTAATCACGTGTCCATGGGGACACCTTCCCCGCCGATTACAATTGATCATCGTATCTATAATTGTCAGCGCCATGCGTGGTGTTCCCAATCGGTGACTACTCTCAATGTCAAAGAGAACCTAGTTTGTTTTTGGGGAAGGTGGAGCAGGGCTGATGTTTGGGAAGGAAGCGGTAAAGAAACGTCGAATGTATGCGCCAAACATGTCATCGAGTTTTTGTTCGCTCAACCCAAACTGCTCCAGCGAATAGACATGGGCGCCATGTTTCCCCTGTTCGTTCTTGTCTTCCCATTGCAACATTCCCTGTTCGGCTTCGGCTGTCAGCTCATGGCCGGCACGCCGGTAAATTTCCCTGAACACGGGCATCGGATCATTTCTTACCTGTTCGTACGGCACGTCGATAATACGACCATTGAGGCCCAGGCGATCGCGGGCCTCAATGCAACGTTCCGTCACTTGTTTTAGCCATGGGACCATGAATTCGCTGACAAATAGCGGATCGACATTGTCGATCCGCACCTTCCACATCGCCCAAACAAGCTTCAAGCAGGAGGGAATGCAGGAGTAGGGATGCCGATGTACATGGACGAGAGTCGCCTTGGGAAACAACTTGATCACTTCGTCCAAATGCTCGGCTGAAGACAGGTGTCTTATCAAGTACCGCCTGTTGCGCCGGCCTCCTTGCTGCCATTGGAGATATTGGTACAGAGAACGCAGGTAAAGATAGTTTTCGTGGTCAGACGGCTCAGTCCGCGAATTCGTCCACTCGATCCATGAAGGCGATGGCGCACGCATGGTGTGGAACCTCTCACTAAAGGACAAATCGGACAGGTTGATATCCGCATCAATCTCTTCTGCCGCAAAGAGGTGGCCTGCATGCACCTCGTCGTGGCCTTCGAAAAGAAAGTCGCCATGACGAGCAGCCGCAATGCGTGGATCCGGTTGTCCGGGCACGGCATTCGGGAAGGGTGCCGGGTTCATCCCCTGCCACATATAGGTCTTCAGCAGGTTTTTGTCCGTGCCCATCATTCTTAGCGTCTTGGTCGTGCCGGAACGTGGCAAACCTAACATAAAGATTGGGTCCGATACATCCTCGTCCAGTATCTCGGGATGCAGCTTGAGATCATTCTGGAATCGCAACCGATTAACCAGCACACGGAGGGTCTCCTTCCTGAATTCTTTCAGACCTTGCGCATGGAAATCGACATCCCTGGAAACGCAGTCGAGCAACTTGTCCAGCCGATCGACCAGGTTTTCATCGCCGAACTCCGACAGCCCGGTGATTTCCTTAGCCTCTCGCACCAACTGATTTGTGTCGAGTTCACGGCGCATTTCCTTATATTGATCGATTGTCTTCATATGACGGTCTCACTGGTTCAATTGGAACAAATTGCGCATACCGATAGGAGAGGGACGAACGCCCCGCTCGATATCTTTCCTGAAGCATCTTCTTAGATATGATCCGGTTTCGAATCCAGCTGTACGATCCAGCGGTCGATGTACCATTGACCTTGCCGCTTGACTACCGCAAATTCGTAAACCCCGATGATACCCAGGGTCACTTCTCCTCCATCCACCGTCTGGTATATCCGGAAATAAATTTGGCCGCACGCCGTGTCGTCCGTCTGCTCGTCGAACCGGGGAGGGCTTATTACGTGCCGGCGCTGAATCTTCCCGGATTTGAATCTTTCACGCCGTTTCGCGGTCTCATCTTGAAAATGCTGCCCTTCGAAGATCTTTTTATTGTCGAACCATGCCTCTATCGTCGCAGAGTCGGTGAACAGACCGAAGTAATTCTCCATCTGCATCTCATCGAGAAAATAGCCGAAGCTTAGTAAGACATTGATGATGGCCAGCCGTTCGGCCGCATTGAACGATGAATCTCGCCAGCTATTCTTTCCCGTACTCATGGCAAATTCCCTCTCAGGTTTTCTCTTGATTTATGGTAGCGCTGGCCGGTCATGGCGATCCTCCTTAAAAATTCTTGTTTGTACGATTATGCCTTGATACCTTGGTTTTGCGCAGACTCCGGGTAGGGGAGCGGGGTCGGGAAACGGAACCTCGGTGCCGTGAAAAGCGCTATGGGGACATTTTGATTCAGGATAAGCGCCGAAAAGTACGACGTGCTCGAGCATCCAAAAATAACTGGATCCGGCCTTCTCCGCAGCTTGGGCCGAACGGCGGATGAAGTTGCCGTTCGAGGTCGGCACCATGCTCACACGACATATGCCTACTCGCATAGTTCCTCCCTCCTCCCCCCGAAGTGAGCAGCGCGCCCCCTCGACTGATTGTCGTATCGGCCCGATTCATCGGCTTATTGACACGCCTGCGACTATAGTTGATGGAGTGAGTAAATAATAGGGCACCTCGAATAACTCGGCGATTTTGCTGAAGCTGGCGACGACTGAGATTGCATGACCGAATTACACACGAATTCAATTACAAACCGCTTCAATTTGAAGCGCACCTGCCCCGTTTTACTC
>JBASWL010000221.1:0-2052 GCA_049276455.1 Georgfuchsia sp.
CAGCATGCCGGCGTGGCGGAAATCGACATCGAGCGCACGGCCAACAAGATCCGGGTCAACATTTTTTCCGCGCGCCCGGGGATCATCATCGGCCGCAAGGGTGCCGAGGTCGACAAGCTGGGCGCTGACCTGCGCGCCCAATACGGCCAGGACATCCATATCAACATCCAGGAGATTCAGCGGCCGGAGATCGAGGCCCAACTGATCGCCGAATCGATCGGTTCGCAACTGATCCGCCGGGTCACATTCCGCCGGGCGATGCGGCGCGCGATGGAGAACGCCTTGCGTTTTGGCGCGCAAGGGATCAAAATTCGCTGCTCTGGTCGACTCAATGGAGCGGAAATCGCCCGCTCGGAGTGGTACCAGGAGGGACGCCTGCCTCTCCACACCCTCAAGGCCAACATCGAGTACGGCTTTGCCGAGGCGTTCACGACGTACGGGGCGATTGGCGTCAAGGTGTGGGTCTACAAGGGCGAGCTGCATCGCAGCAAAGCCCACCGGCGATCGCTGTAAGGGGTGAGGTGCAGCCATGTTGATGCCAAAGAAGGTCAAGTTTCGCAAGCAACAGCGCGGTCGTCGCCGAGGGATGGCGACGCGTGGCGGTGAACTTGCGTTTGGAGATTTCGGGCTGCAGGCGCTCGAGCCGGGTTGGATTTCTGCCCGGCACATCGAAGCTGCCCGTATTGCCATGACCCGCCACGTGAAGCGCGGCGGAAAGATCTGGATTCGCGTTTTTCCCGACAAGCCGATCACCAAGAAACCGGCTGAAACCCGAATGGGCAAAGGGAAGGGCGCGCCTGAGGAGTGGGTCTGCGTGATCAAGCCGGCGCGCATTCTGTACGAGATGGAGGGGGTCACGGAAGAGGTGGCACGCGAGGCGATGAGACTGGCTTCGCACAAGTTGCCGATCAAAGTCCGTTTCGTGATCCGGGGGCAGGTGCAATGAAAGCGCGTGAACTGAGAGAAAGATCGATCGAAGAGCTGAACAACTCCGAGCACGAGCTCCGTGAGCAACTCTTCAAACTGCGGTTTCAAAAGGCGACCGGCCAGATCGACAACCCAATCAAGATCCGGAGCGTGCGCCGGGACATCGCGAAGGTCCAGACGATCCTCGCCGAGCGGCTGAGGGAAGCGGAGTAGGCCATGGAAGGAAGTCAGACGACCCACAAGACGACCAAGGTCGGGACCGTGGTCTCCAGCGCGATGGACAAGACCGTCGTGGTCAAGGTCGACACGCTGGCAATGCACAAGCTCTATCACCGGTTCGTGCAGCGGGCCCGGAAGTTCACGGCGCACGACGAGAACAACGACTGCAAGGTCGGCGACAAGGTAGAAATCGCCGAGTGCCGTCCGCTCTCCAGGACCAAGCACTGGCGCGTCATGCGCGTGATCGAACGGGTTTCGTGAGGAGGCGACCATGATTCAGATGCAAACAATGCTGACGGTCGCCGACAACTCGGGGGCCAAGCGTCTGATGGCGATCCGCCAGCTCGGCGGCTCGAACGCCGGACGGTATGCCGGGATCGGTGATGTTGTCGTGTGCACGGTCAAGGAAGCGGCGCCCGACTCACAGGTGAAGAAGGGCACGGTCGTCAAGGCGGTGATCGTTCGGACGCGGCAGTCCCAGCGCCGCAAGGACGGGTCATACATCCGTTTCGACGACAATGCTGCGGTACTCATCAACGCGCAAAAAGAGCCGGTTGGCACGCGCGTCTTCGGACCGGTGGCGCGGGAACTTCGTGAGCGCAGGTTCATGAAGATCGTGTCCCTGGCGCCGGAAGTTCTGTAGGAGGCGGCGATGACAGAAAAGACGAAGATCAAGAAGGGCGATCAGGTTGTGGTCATCGCCGGCCGCGACAAGAGCAAGAAGGGCAAGGTCCTTCGGGTCGATCGCGGCGCCGGCCGGGTGGTTGTGGAACGCGTCAATATGATCAAGCGTCACACCAGGGCCAACCCTGGCAAGGGGCAGACCGGCGGGATCACGGAGCGCGAGGCTCCGATCGCAGTCTGCAACGTGATGCTTGTCTCGCCTGATTCGGGCAAACCCTCGAG
>JBASWL010000222.1:0-2856 GCA_049276455.1 Georgfuchsia sp.
CTGGAGAAAGTTCACTCCGACCGGGAACTGGAAGCGCTGCCAAGGCAACTGGAAGATACGCTGGTCGGGCAACATGGCTCGGAAGTGCTCGTCTTGAAACCGGGTGGCCAACCCTTTTACTCGACCGAAGGTGCGAGGTTCCCGCCTGAACTGCTTGCGGGATCAGGCGGACGGCCCCTGCGCCCGATGCTCTGGACCGACCCGAACAACCGGCTCTTTCGCGGGATTTCCGCCGAAGTGCAAACCGGTATCGAAGGTGCGGCTCCGATGCTCGTGGCGGTGTCCACCGACATGATCCACCACGAGCATTTCATGCGATCGTTCCGGGTGGCGCTCTGGACAGTCGTGGGTTTGGCCGCGCTGCTGACTGGTTTGCTCGGCTGGGTAGTGGCCCGTCGGGGACTGGCGCCTCTTCGGGAAATTCGCCGCAATGCAGCGGGCATTACCGCAAACCGCCTCAACCAGCGCTTGTCGGCGGATTCCCTTCCTGTCGAACTTGCCGAGGTGGCGGAAACGCTGGACGAAATGCTGGCCAGATTGGAGGATTCCTTCCGCCGGCTATCGGACTTTTCATCCGACATCGCTCACGAACTTCGTACCCCCGTCAGCAATTTGATGACGCAAACCCAAGTCACGCTGTCGAAAACCAGAACGCTAAATGAGTACCACGATGTGCTGGCCTCAAACATGGAGGAATTCGAGCGTCTGTCGCGGATGATTTCGGACATGCTGTTCCTCGCCAAGTCAGACAATGACCTTATCATTCCCAACCGGGAGCTTCTCAACCTGATTGACGAAGTAAAAAGCTTGTTCGAGTTTTATGAGGCGCTTGCGGAGGAAAAGACTATCGTGCTGACATGCTCCGGAAGCGGCCTTGTCCCGGGTGACCGGCTGATGTTACGCCGGGCCATCAGTAACCTGCTTTCGAATGCTATACGTCATACCCCAACAGGCGGTCGCATAGCCGTCGATGTCGATGACACTGGCGATTCGATTGTGAAATTGACCGTTGAAAATTCCGGGAAAACCATTCCGCCCGAACACCTGCCCCGGTTGTTCGATCGTTTCTATCGTGCGGACTCTTCGCGACAACGTTTAAGCGAAGGGGCTGGACTTGGTCTTGCAATTACCCGATCAATAATGCGGGCCCACGGCGGGGATGCTGGCGTACGTTCCGATGGTGGAATTACCGCGTTTGAGCTAACGATTCCTGTCAAACCAGTGAATCCATAGATGCACCAGGGATGCGGTACAGGACGCCGTCAAAATGAAAAAATTGGAGTGATGTGTGGCTGATACCCTGGACGACCTGATCGATCATTGGAAGCGGGATTCCCTGAGCACCTACAATACTTGGTTTCTCTGGGAGGAGCGCCTCAAAAACTTTCGCTCAATCCGCAAAGGGATTGGTCACGTCATCCGTCAGATCGAGGACGGTACCTTTGGCAATACTTACCGGGGATCGTCGCTCGAGACCGTGGTCAAGTCGGTGGCGGAACAACGGCAGATATTCAAAGGGGCAGACCATGCGTTTCTGTGGAAACCAAAACTACGCATTCCCGATATCTATGAGAACGCCGAAAATCAGCGAGCCTTTGGAAGGCTGCTGAGCGTCTGCGATTGCTGCAACGAAGCCGGAGCGATTATTGAAGCCATCCGCCGCCTGGACGCGATCGGTATAAAGGGATTGGGACCGGCGGCAGCAAACCTGCTTTATTTCATTCATCCGACGATAGTGCCACCCTTCAACACCGCCATCGTCAACGGCTACAACGCCGTCACTGGCGCCAACGTCAAGCTGGGGCGCTGGGATCATTTCTTGTCCATGCGGGAAGGCCTTATCCGACTCAATGATTTATACCGCGGCAAGTTATCAAATGACCTTGGGGCTATCGGCGGCCTGATGTTCGACATAGGTAGTGGTCGCTATCCAGCGCCCCCAAGGGCAGATGACCTGAACGCAGTGGCAGCTTGGTACGCTGACTTACTGAAAGTGCGTGAAGAGAGCACAGCGGCAGCCAAGGCTCGAAAACATGAGGCGGAAAGCGATGCGACGCATACCGAGATCCAAGGGTGGCTGAGAGACTTGGGATTGGCCCTAGACTTTGATGTCTGGGTGGCGGCAAATGATCGAGGCCGGTCCTACGGCGACGGATATTTGGGTGATAGATGTCTCAACGCGCTGCCTGAACATTTGGCAGCAGGTATGGATTCGGTCCGCCTGATTGATGTGATATGGATTCAGCGGGAGCAAGGACGTGTTTCCGCCGCCTTCGAGGTCGAACACTCGACCTCCATCTACTCCGGGATCGTGCGAATGCTCGACCTGGCACTTGGTGTCGAGTTGGGCAGCAACAGTTTTCTGTTTCTTGTCGCCCCCGACAACCGGAAAAAAGATGTCCAGCAGCAATTGAATCGGCCGGCGTTTTCACGGGTGTCCGAACTTGGATTCCGATACTTGCCTTATAGCGAACTCAAGCTGCACCGCGCCGCCATCTCCCGCTTTGGCGCTGGGTTGAAGCCATTGCTCGAGATTTCTCAGTCCCTGTAATCTTTTTGAGCATTTCGCATTTCACTCCATGCGGCTCACGTAGTTTTACTCCGGCCGTCATCAGTTGGAGAAAAGGGGCTGAAACGGAACCTTCCAGATTCGAGTGCTAATTAATCAGGGAGGCTGCCAAAGATTACCCCACGATGACACCAATGTAATTTACAGATCATGTCCCCGTAAGGTATTTGATTGCAAAATGATGACACAGTGATGACACGGTTTCAGCGTAATCAAAGCAAGATTCTCTAGAAGGACTGACAGAAATATTATCGCTGAGATAGAAACTGTGAGATTTCTGTAGGTAG
>JBASWL010000223.1:0-5520 GCA_049276455.1 Georgfuchsia sp.
CAGGAGAGATGGCTTATACGACAACTCTCATATATCGGCCGACCGGCGACGAGGTGCTTGAACGTGGCGATTCCGATGAAGGTGGCGCAGAGCTCAAATATTTCGATCCCTATTTCTGGAGCGTGAAGCTCAACGGCGAACCGATCACCAGCGACGCTCTCGATCAAGCGTTAGCAGCGCCGCATGCGTTTCGCATTAACTATCCAGCGCGGGAACTCCTGTTTAAGACGGTCAAGGGGTAAGAAGTGGACATTGACAAGCGCCATCCTTTCTATTCGCGACAGGTACGGCAGCTTCTGGGGTTATCGATCATCCCGCTGAATAGCCGATATTGGACGCAAAGCCGACTACACTGATGGGCGGTACAAACTTCTGCATTGGGCACGGAGTGTGAGTTCGTGGGATGGGTAAGCTGACGTTCAGGTAATCCAGGCTGCCAACGTCGGCAACCTGCGCTATACCGGCCACACGTTCCGGCTAACTCCAACGGCCGGATTGGCCGATGATTTGCCCTTCATGCGAAATCATAAAACAGCAGTTCCGCCAACCATACCGGCCATTCAAGAGCTTATTTTCACGCGCGGCCTGTTGCTGCAATTGGCACCACTTTGCCGGTCAGAATTGCTGATTACCCTAGCTATCCATGTTCGTTCAATGTTCAAGAGGTGCTGATTCAGGTGCCAACCCCGCTCAGGATTCGACATCCCGATCTATTGGAATTGTATTTCTGCCTTGTGGATTTCCGTAATTCGCCGGCCAAAGGCGCCACGATCGGCAATTCCAACTTTTGCTGCCTCAATGCTTTTGACACAGCGCCAGCGTTTGCCGCACTTGGTCAATATCTGGCGCATCTCTTCAATAGGGTGATGTTGGCCGCAGTGGTAGCAGAAGGCTGTTTCAGACACAATGTTCCTGGTAGCGAGGCGGATTCGCGGTGGACACGACAAGCGGCTGCCCGGCTGAACGTGCAGGGCAGCCTACGTTGTCATTTCTTCTTCGCGGTCTTCTTGCCAGCAACGGCAGCTTTGAACGTGGCACCGACAGTAAAGCGTGCCACGGTGGTCGCCGCAATCTTGAGTTCCTTACCAGTCTGGGGATTACGGCCGATACGAGCGGCACGCTTTGAAGACTTGAAGGTGCCGAAGCCAACCAGGGTAACGGAGTCGCCCTTGGATACAGCCTTGACGATGGCGGCAGTCGTAGTGGACAGCGCTTTCTCGGCAGCGGCCTTGCTGATGTCAGCTTCCTTGGCAATGATCTCGACGAGTTCGGACTTGTTCATGTGGTGTTACCTCCAGGTTGTGTAGAGAAACTCTTGATCCAGCTCGAATTGCACGAGCAGATCAACAATGATTTATTTCACGTGGCGCATCGTGCCGTGAACCAAATTGAATAGCAAGCCTGGATGCCAGATTTGTGCCGCTTCAATGCTGCGATCAAACGTGAGCTCATCGCCCCTTATCCAGCTACCAGGGGCGATCTGCTCCTATGCTTTTCTTGCTCCCAAAAAGTCAACAACCTGGACACCAGCTTGCATCACAACCAAGCCGGCAAGGTGGTCGAGTTCGACTGCGGCGGAACTGGGTGCAGAAACACGATACGCGGTTATGCTATCGTGGGCCGTGCCCTGATGGACTGCAGGCATGCCTCAAGTCCACCTTCGACGATATGGGTCGGCACAGCCAACATCAAGTTGACAGGAAGATTGAAATTTTCAATAAGCATCCCGTTGCGGTCTGCAAGTCGACCACCGTTGGATGACTGCGAATGGCATCGGCCTTCTGCAATTTCGACGCGTTGGGCGACCGTATCGAGACGTGTCACATAGCCGCAGATTTTCTTGCCAAGCGCATGAGCGTAGCCCAACTCGAAAATGGTTCCGGAATCCGGTTCGGGACCGCGAAATGGATCCAGGTTGGCGACGACAATCTGCGCTTTGCGAATCATGTCGATGTTGACTTGGTATATACGGTCAGGCGCAGTTTCGTCATGATCGATCGGCAACAGAGGTTCAAATCCGTAGCGACGGCAGAGTTCTCGCGCAGATCCAGCCCAAGACTCAACATCAGCGCGAAACACATCGGGGCCTGCGAGATAGATTTTCATACGGGAATAATGTGCTCTGCTAATTCGTTCTTGGTCGGGTTGACGGTATGGCTGCCTGAAGGTCTAACCTTACTCATGCCTCCCAAACCCTATACTCTACTTCAAGGAGACCCTCAGGAATCCAGCTACTGGATTGGCAACGATATGTGGGTATCACAAAATGCCGGCACTGGATCTGACGAATGAGCCAACATTGGAAGAGGCAAGTAACGCCCCCCCACCTATTAGACCCCATGACTTGATTGGGTCTCCTGAAATTGAGGCCCACACTCCGGATTGGCAAGCCTAACTTGCCCACGAGTAAAAGCCGTCCCCCCCAGTGGCACTGGCACCATAAACATCTGTATTAAGAGTGTAAGTGGCAATAGTCAATCCAGTCGGGCTTATTGTATACATGGTTAATTCTGTCCCGCAAGGGCCACAGCCGCCGAAACTAGAGGTGACAGACACAAATCCAGAAGCAATATTGCCAATAAACGATGAGGTTGAATTTGTGTAGTTGTACACACTCAAATTACAAGCCGCATCGATTTTATAGCCAGACGTAGTCGTAATACCAAATACTCTTCCTGTCCACGTTGTCGTTGTTGATGGGCAATAATCAGCCGGCAAATTGGATGATAGAGTTTTCCCTCCACCTTGTGCTTTTTGCCAAACACTGGAATGGCAAGTAAGTAGCAAACCCGTACCGTCTTGGGCCAATCGGCCGTTTGGTGAACAGGCAACGCCAGATGTCGCTGTTGTAGTTATCTGGAGATTTCCTGCCAGGGTATTGAGCGTTGACGAACCGGTAACGCTCAAATTGTTCGGTATCGTCAGATTACCGCTCTGATCAACCGCCAATGCCGACCAGGCTGCGCCAGTCCAACTGTAGGCTCTTCCAAAATCGGTTGTCAGACGCACATCCCCGGCCATGTTACCGACAGCTGGCAGCGCAGCGAAATTGGCTACCGGATTCTTCCACTGACCTCCACCGGCCTGTTGGTAAGAGCCGCTGACGCACGCCATGACGTTACCTGTAGCATCCCGGGCAAGCGTTCCGTTAGTCGTACATGCGGCTCCGGATGACACAACCGCCCCGAGAGAAATGGTTCCTGCATTTGAAATTGAGAAGTTCCCCATGTCCAGGTTGCCGAGCATTGCCAAAGAGCCATCTCTTCGGAGAAATTGAGCGAACTGCGCTGCTCCGGATCCAACACGCATTGCCAGGATTCCGGCCGGGGTACCCCCAACAGGGTTCGGGATCGACCAGCCTGCGTTGAATCCGGAGATCGTCGCCGGCGCTGTCACGTTGCTGGCGCCACCATCAGCACCCATTTTCGCCAACGCTGCGCCGACAACATTCGGGTTATAGACGCCGCTCACCAAAATTGGCGTGGTCATCGCGACATACCCCATGATGTTGCAGTTGGGCAGTACGCATGCCGGCGGATTCAAGCTAAGGCTGGTGGTATATCCACCACCAAAGAAATTGTTCGCGGAAAACGCAGTTGGCAAGAACCCGAGAGCCGCAAGCTCGGCTACAGTCGGTTGCCTGGTAAGCGCAATCCCTGTCACCGAGGTGTTATTCAGAATGGTGCTGTAATTGGTAACCGTGTAAGCATTCAGCCCATCAGCGAGGGTTTTCATTTGATCGCCTTGCGTAGCGCCCATCTGCTCTGCCAGCGCGCGCTGCTGCTGTCCCAATTGGTAGTACAGCAAGATACCGGACAGCGCGAGAGCAAGCGCGGCCTCGATCAACAAATAGCCAGCTTGCTTAGCTCTTCTCAAATTCATGGCCTACTCCTTGCTGAATCAAACGTTGAACCGGCATTGCACGGATGAACCGTGTTTTGAAATCGGATTTGGAGCGTTCATTGTTGATCGCGTTGTGGGTTTCCACTGCCCGATTGATGGCGAGATCTGGTTCGCTTTCAGGAACCGCGCACCTTCTCTCCATGCGGGAACGAAACACCGAGCCCGTCCTCGGCATTGATCCGCCAATCCGAGAGGTTCATTTTTACCGCGGCACAGCACGTTAAAAAGCCCGCGAAACCTTCGCTCCGCAGGCTTTAGTCGGCTTCCGGATTGCCGTCGCCTTACATCTTCCCAAAGGTGAACGCGATCGACACGTTTGCGGCCGAGGCGCACTGCGTACCAGTCGTAGCCAGATTGATCGTGTTCTGGAACGCCTTGACGTTGGTACCCGCGACGCTGATCACATCGACACCGGAGGCCATGGCGCGAACAATGTCCGAGCAAACACCTTGAGGTATGTTGGGAACGGTAATGGTCAGACCATCACCCGCGGTGACCAGCGTAGCTGCCGCCGTGGTGACGGCTCCCGTCCAAGGACCGGTCACCGTGCCGCCGACATTCCATGTCGCCGGAAACACATTGTTGTCACGGAGGATGGCAATCGTGACCCCCGTATAAGCCTGCTGTGTCGCATACAACCTTTTGGCATCGGTGACGATGCCGGAGAAGTCAGAAACAAAGTTCTGCGACCGGGTTTGGTCGGAGTTTGCCGACATTTTTGACAGCGTGAAAAACAACGCGACGCCCATCAGCGCCAGCACGATACCGACTTCGATCAAGGTAAAGCCTGTTTGACGACGACTGCGTTTGAGACGAGACATGATCTTCATAATCAACTCCTGATGGTTTATCAAAACTTCTTCATGGCATCCTGGATCGAGTACATGGTGTCTAGGAACCCGAACACGAGACCTGCCATCAATGCTCCGGCAATAAGCAGCATCACTGAATTCAAAAGCTTCGCTTTGCTTTCCACTTCTTTCTGAATATCGGCCATCACGCCGAGGCCGATCGCTTTCAATGCGTCGCCGAAATTGGTTCGCTCGGCGCGATCAACGACCCGGTTCAATATCTTTCGCGGCAGCAGGCCGGTGTCGAATGCCTTGCCCGGCGCTTCGCTGACCAGGGCCGGATGCGCGAGTACCCGGCGCAAATGCCACTTGACCCAGCGGCCGGAGTTGCCGATGGTCCCGTTGAGGGCTTCGTTAAGCGAACTTCCCGCACCCACCAATATCGCCAGAGTGACCAGCGTCATGGCGCCCTGGTAGGCGCGGATCATCGAATAAACAGGCCATTCATCGAGCTGACGACGATAGCGGCCGACGTACCCATCGATGGACCAGAAGAAGGCGACCAGCATCACCACCAAGGCACCCAAGGTGGCAACCCCAAAATGTCTGACGTAATTTGAAATTGCAAAAAGATACTTTCCGGAAGCTGGCCACTTCTCCGGAGGAAATATCCCCGACATCAGCGGCACGAACTTGAATGTGAATCCATACAGAAGCAGGCAGATCATCACCGTGACGATGCCGGGAACAATGAATGAGGCATAGATGGCCATCCTCATCTGCGCGGAGCCCAGGATCGTTTTCGCCAGGAAGCGGAGGTTGTGCG
>JBASWL010000224.1:0-135264 GCA_049276455.1 Georgfuchsia sp.
ATGCCGCCCGCCGCCTGTGTGGACGTATCGATGCACAAGTGCGCATGTTGCTTGAAGGTGCCCATGCAGTGAATGAGCGCCTGATGCGCGACGTACTCCATGGCGTCGCCGTAGCCACCAGCAGCAGCGAACAAATCGAATTGGTACGCTCTGCCTACCGTTTGCGTGAACTGGTGCCGGTCGAGATCACCGTGGATGATCCACGTGAAGCAACGCTACGCGAGATGCGCGAGCATCTTGCCGCCGTCATCGACAACTGGGAAAAGTTCTGCGCCGGGGCGGCAATTGCCCTGCCGCGTTTTCACGAACAAAGCGCACAACTATTAACGCTGGCGCAAAAACTGGGGCATGTCGATCTGGCTCGGCTGGTGGCCGCGCTGGCCAATGCGGCAAATCTGCTGCGCAAGAACCCGCTGCTTCACAGTGACGCCTTGGCCGACGAGGTGGCAACTGCGTTGTTGCTCACCGGGAATGCGGTCAATCGATTCGATGTTCTCGATGTCGACTTCGCTGCACAGGTGGATGTACTGACCAGCCGCCTGAACACATTGCAGCGCGGAGAAACGCTCCAGCCCCACGAGCTGCCTTCATTGCAAGCGCTGGCACAACGCGCCAGCAGTCGCAGCACCCTGCATCAGGGAGAACGGGGTCTGCGCAATGATCTGCAGTGGGTCGAACAAGTGCTTGACGCTTTCTTTCGTGACAGTTCCAACAGCAACGCGTTGGCTGGCGTGATCGAGCGACTGCAAAAAATTGCCGGCACTTTCGAGCAGCTTGGGCAGCTACGCGCAGTGCAGGCAACACAAGACTGCGCACGGCGCATTGAGGCATTTCTTGTTCCCGGTTACAAGCACCAGTCAGGCAAATTCGAGCAAGTAGCAAGAATAATTTCAGCGCTCGATTTTTTCGTTGCCCAATTAAAGTGTGGTCCGGCTGATCTCGATGCCCTGCTCGCGCCGGGCACAACACCGTCGTTACAGCAAGATGAAGCCACCGGGCAGCTGGGCGAGGAAGCACATGACAAGGCAACCTCCCCGGTCTCCGTAGCCCTGGGTTCCGACAACCTGACTCCACCACCACCGCAACAATCACAATCAGAGACATTGCGCACAAACGCGCCGACAGTTGCAGATGCAAGGCAAATCGGGGCGCAATCCCTCGATATGCTTCCCCTGTTCCTTGAAGAGTGCGAGGATCTCGTTCCTGCTGCCGCTGCCGGCTTCCGCGCCTGGCGTAACGAAGGCAGCGGGTCTGGCAGTAGTGGTACCGAATCGCTGCAACGCATTTTGCATACGCTCAAGGGTAGTGCGCGCATGGCCGGCGCGGCCGATATCGGCGAGGCCCTACACGACATCGAGACCCGTGTTGCAGAAGCCCAGACCCGAGAAGTTGCGACGCCGGCGCTGATTGATGGACTGGAAACCGGGTTCGATCGCATTGCCATCCGGATCGGTGCCTTGGGCGCTGTGCCGAAGGCTGGCGTGGAAGCACCGCGGCCAATGTTGCGCGTGCATGCCGATCTGGTCGACACCATGGTGAACGAGTCGGGCGAGATTGCAGTTGCGCGCTCACGCATCGAGGGCAGCACAAAATCCTTGCGTGCTTCGCTCGGTGATCTGACGGAAAACGTGACGCGCCTGCGCGCGCATTTGCGCGAACTGGAGATCCAGGCCGAGTCGCAAATTCAGTCAAATAAGCAGTCACATGGTACCCAGGAGTGGGATCCGGAATTTGATCCACTCGAAATGGATCGCTTCACGCGCCTGCAGGAACTGACGCGCATCCTTGTCGAAGGCGTAAACGATGTCGCAACCGTGGAGAGCGGCCTGCTACTCGACCTGGATCGAGTGGATGATGCGCTGACGCAGCAGACCCGCCTCGCGCGCGAACTGACGCAGCACCTGATGGCTGTGCGCATGGTGCCATTCGATTCGATTTCAGAACGCCTGAAGCGGGTGGTCCGAATGACCTCCGAGGAGACCGGCAAGAACGTCGCCTTTTCAATAACAGGCGGCGGGGTGGCAATTGACCGCTCGGTTCTGGAATGCGTTACAGGACCAATTGAACATCTGTTGCGCAATGCCGTCGTGCATGGCATCGAGACGGGCGAGCAGCGCATCGCAGCCGGCAAGTCAGGGCAGGGTGAAGTAAAGCTGACACTGCTGCAGGCCGGTAACGAGGTGGAAATTCGTGTCGGTGATGACGGTGGCGGCATTGACTACCCGCGAATTCGCGATGAAGCAGTCAAGCGCGGCCTGCTCACTGCGGAACAGGATGCAAGTGAAATGCAGCTGGAACAATTGATCTACCGGCCCGGTTTCACAACGGCGAGCCACTTGTCAGAAAACGCCGGACGCGGCATCGGCCTGGATGCAGTCAAGAACGAAATCGCCGCATTGGGCGGTCATGTCAATGTAAGGGGGCAAGCGAACCACGGCACGACTTTTTCGCTGCATCTGCCGCTAACGCTGGCAGTAGTACCGGTCGTGCTGGTGAAATCCGGCTCACGCAACTTGGCCATTCCATCATCGATGGTGGTGCAGGCCAGCGAGATGAAGGCCGGGGAGATGCTGCAATTGCGCTCTACTGCCATGATGGAGTGGCAGGGACAACAATTTGACTTGCATTACCTGCCACACTTGTTGGGAGAGAGTGCGGCGCAACCACTGCCGCAGCGCTGCCATTGGGTAATCATGCTGCGCAGCGGCGTGCAGTACATTGCGCTCGAAGTGGATGCTCTGATTGGCAGCGAGGAGGTGGTGATCAAGAACCTCGGTCCTCAATTGGCACATGTACCGGGCATCAGCGGGGTTACCGTGCTCGGTGACGGCGAGGTGGTGTTGATCGTCAATCCGGTAACATTGGTAAACGCACGGCAATCAAAAAGCTCTTTTAACGCGCCCGAAAATGTAGAAGCCGCGTTGCCACCGTTAGTGATGGTGGTCGACGATTCGCTCACGGTGCGCAAGATCACCGACCACCTGCTTAACCGCGCCGGCTACCGCGTGATGACGGCGAAGGATGGCGTCGATGCACTGGAGCAGCTGGCCGAAGCAGTTCCCTGCGTTATGTTGCTCGATATAGAAATGCCACGCATGGATGGCTTCGAACTCTTGCGCCGCCTGCGCGCCGATGCGCGCTACGAGTCGCTGCCCGTAATCATTATCACCTCGCGCATTGCAGACAAGCATCGCAACCATGCGCTGCAACTGGGAGCAAATAATTACCTCGGCAAGCCTTACGACGAAGAAACCCTGCTGGCAATGATCGCGGAGTATCTTGCAAAATGACAAGCTTGATGACCCAAGGTTCAAGGTTGGAGATCCCGGAATCTTTGGCCATTGGACATTGAACACTTTTCGATATGTTGAAGAAACTCCGTCGGCGCTTGGCCCTTCTTGCGCCAGCCATTTTTTATCATCTGGCACGCACCTGGCGCATTCGCGTATCCGGCGAACTGCCTGAGGGTGTAGCCGTCATCGCCTTCTGGCACGGCGATATGCTGCCAGTGTGGAAACATTTTGCCGACACGCAATCGATGGCGCTGATCAGTTTGAGTCGCGACGGTAGTCTGCTGGCGAATCTGGTCGAACGCTGGGGGTTTGAAACCGTGCGCGGCTCATCGTCGAAAGGCGGTAGCGAAGCCCTCACCAATATGGTCAGCGCACTGCATATGGGGAAACGTGTTCTTATTACACCCGACGGTCCGCGTGGTCCCCGCCACCACATGAAGCCAGGCGCAGTGATCGCGGCACACCGCGCTGGCGTCTCGCTGGTATTGTGCCGCGTCAGTGTCAGCAGCTCGGTCCATGGCAGCAATTGGGATCGGTTCCTGATTCCGCTGCCATTTGCGTCGATAGAACTGGAGTTCATCACGCTTGCAATCCCCGACAACGCGGACCGGAAAAAGCTTGATCGCCTCAATATTTATGCTGAGTGTCTATTGAAAAAACTGACGCCTCTGCTCTGATATGGTTCTAGTGTAGCGTTGCAAGTAAATAGAGACTAATAAATCCCGAGTTTGTCGTCCCCGCCTGCGCGGGGAAGCCGGGATCTGGCTACCCAACCGCCTCTTGATCCTGATCACCGATGGTTTCTCTTACGATCAGGAATATGCTGAAGGTGATACCCGATAAGCCCTGGCTGAAGCACGTGCTGAGGGCACTGCCTGCGTCTGTCTGTGCATTGGCGGCAGTACCGGTGCGACTCAACTCGGGAAGGTGTTCGGTGCCGCAAGCCTGCTGTTGGTCGATGATGCCGCGCAAATCACAAGCCGCATCCGACAGGTCTGCATGGAGGCACTGCGGTCAGTGTCAATTTGAAAGAGCAAACCCGAGTCGTTGCAAAAGGCAGCGTAGATATCGCCCAGTACGTCAGGGCGATGGTAATCTTTCGCAATGCCTCCAGGTTTCCTGAAATGCCCGAAATGCGGCCATGTGCGTCAACCCGACGACACGGCGCCGGCGGAGCAATGCCCGGCCTGCGGCATCTATTTCGCCAAGTGGCTGTTGCGCGACAGCTTCGTGCCCCCCTCGCTGCGCAAGGAGGAAACAGAGCAAGCCACCGAGACAGAACAATGGCGCAATAAAATCCTCGGCCGCATCCTGCATGTACCGCCAAACGTGAGCAATGCGCAAATCTGGAGCCGCGGCGCAATACTGGTATTCCTGCTGGTGTGGGGCTTTCGCATCGCGAACATGGACTATCGCGACGGCGAGATGGGTCAGTCCTTCATGCACAGCATCCTGTTGCCGATTCACGAAGCCGGGCACATCCTGTTCATTCCGTTGGGCGAATTCATGACCATTCTCGGCGGCAGCCTGTTCCAGATCCTGTTCCCGCTCATCATGGCCGGCGCGCTGCTGTGGCAGAACCGCGACGCCTTCGGCTGCGCAGTTGGCGCCTGGTGGACGAGCATCAGTCTCATCGATCTGGCACCCTATATCTACGATGCCAGACAACCACAGCTGATTTTGCTCGGCGGCCATACGGGTGATGATGGACCGCATGACTGGATCTACCTGCTCGGCCACTTCGGCAAGTTGCAACGCTCCCAAATTTACGGCGCCTGGGCGCATCATCTCGGCTTTGCACTCATGCTGCTGTCGCTAGTGGCAGCGTTCTGGGCATTGTGGCGCTGGTACAGCGCAAAAGATTTTGCGGAAGCGGGATAGCGTTACAATGCAATCCTGATGGACACGGTCAGCCTTGCCAATCACTTCCTGATCGCCATGCCCGCCATGGCAGACCCGAATTTTTCGCGCTCCCTCACCTACATCTGCGAGCACAATGCCGAAGGCGCGCTTGGCGTAATCATCAATCGCCCGACAGAAATGACACTTGGCATGCTGCTGGAACGCGTCGACATCGCCTATGACGATAAGATGCCGGCCACCGAGGCGCCGATCTACTTCGGCGGCCCGGTACAAACCGACCGTGGTTTCGTACTGCATCGCCCGGCCCTGCATTGGCAATCGCAACTACGCGTCAATGATGATATCGCCCTCACCAGCTCAAGTGACGTCCTGCAATCCATTGGCCAGACCGGAGAACCCTCGAAGGCACTGGTCATGCTCGGCTATTCCGGCTGGGCAGCGGGCCAGCTTGAGTGGGAGCTGTCACAAAACGCTTGGCTGACGGTGCAGGCAGATCCCCGCGTCATTTTCGACCTGTCGCCCGAGGCGCGCCTCGATGCCGCGCTGCATCTGCTCGGTATCGATTTCTCCAACCTGTCAGAGGTGGCGGGGCACGCGTGATAGCTGCCCATCCGACCTCTGCCCAGAACTGCGCCTCTGCCGCTTCCGTGCTGGCTTTTGATTTCGGCACCCGTCGCATCGGCGTTGCCGTTGGCGAACCGCTGCTCTGCAGCGCACGCGCGCTAACCACAATAGATGCGGAAGACAACAGCACGCGCTTCAATGCGATCGCCAGGCTCATCGCCGAGTGGCAACCACAACAACTCGTGGTCGGCCTCGCGCTCGGTATGGATGGCGAAGAGCACGAAATGACATTGCGCTGTCGTCGCTTCGCCCACCAGCTTGAGGGCCGTTTCCGGCTACCGGTAACACTGGTCGACGAGCGACTCAGTTCGATCGAAGCCGAATCCCGGCTCGCGGCGCAAGGGAAAAACTGGAAACAGCGCAAGCAAACGCTGGACGCCGAAGCAGCGGCAACCATCCTGCACGATTACTTTTCGCAACAAGGCAATCCCGGGGAAAAACAATGATGGAACTTTTTTGCTCATATTGCGTGGCCGGAGGCGGGTTATGAAAGCATCCAATCCACAACTCAACAAGAACGGCGAGCTGCAACACCTGCTCACCATCGATGGCCTGCCGCGAGAAATCATTATGGCAATCCTCGATCGCGCCATACCCTTTGCCCAGCCGGTCAAGGGTGCGGCAAAAAAACTGCCGCTGTTGCGTGGCAAAAGCGTGTTCAACCTGTTCTTCGAAAATTCGACGCGCACCCGCACTACCTTCGAGATCGCGGCCAAGCGCCTTTCCGCCGACGTGATCAATCTCAACATCAACTCTTCCTCGACCGCCAAGGGCGAGACCCTGCTCGACACGGTTGACAACCTGACCGCGATGCAGGCCGACATGTTCGTCGTGCGCCATGCCGAGAGCGGCGCACCGCACCTGATTGCGCAACACCTTGCGGCCAACGGCAGCAACCATATCCACGTTGTCAATGCCGGCGACGGACGCCATGCGCATCCGACGCAAGGCCTGCTCGACATGTACACCATCCGCCACTACAAGAAGGATTTCAGCAACCTCACCGTGGCAATCATCGGCGACATCCTGCACTCGCGCGTGGCGCGCTCGCAGATCCTCGCGCTCACCGCGCTCGGCGTACCCGAAATACGCGTCATCGCACCGAAGACCCTGCTGCCAACCGGCATCGAGCGCATGGGCGTGCGCATCTGCAACGACATGAACGAGGGTCTGCGCGGCGTCGATGTTGTGATGACCCTGCGCCTGCAGAACGAGCGCATGCAGGGCGCATTGCTGCCCAGCCCGCAGGAGTTCTTCAAGGTCTACGGCCTGACGCCGGAACGTTTGGCGCTGGCCAAGCCCGACGCCATCGTGATGCACCCGGGGCCGTTGAACCGCGGCGTTGAAATCGATTCGGCGGTGGCCGACAGCCGGCAGGCCGTGATTCTGCCGCAGGTAACCTTCGGCATCGCCGTGCGCATGGCGGTGATGAGCATGCTGGCGGAGAAATGAGAATGAAACTGCACATAAAGAATGGTCGCGTCATCGATCCGGCCAGCAATCTCGACAAGCAGGCCGATCTCTATATTGCGGCTGGCAAGATAGCCGCGATCGGCGATGCACCCAAGGGCTTTGAGTCAGCCGTCATCATTGATGCCGGCGGTTGCGTGGTGGCGCCCGGGCTGGTTGATCTTGCCGTGCGGCTGCGTGAGCCGGGCTATGAATACAAGGCGACCCTGGAATCCGAAATGGCGGCGGCGGTGGCAGGTGGCGTGACTTCCCTCGCCTGCCCGCCCGATACCGACCCGCCGCTCGACGAGCCGGGCCTGGTTGAAATGCTCAAGCACCGCGCGCGACTACCGGGGTTTGCTAATGTCTATCCCGTTGGCGCACTGACCATTGGTCTCAATGGTGAACGCATCACGGAAATGGCCGAACTGGCCGAAGCCGGCTGCATGGCTTTCAGTCAGGCCAGTTGCGCCATCGTCGATAGCCAAGTGCTGTTGCGCGCGATGCAGTACGCCGCAACTTTCGGCTTTGCAGTGTGGCTACCGCCGGTTGATCCGTACCTGGCAAATGGCGGCGTCGCACATGACGGCGAAGTCGCCGCCCGCCTCGGTCTCGCCGGCATCCCCGTGGTAGCCGAAACCGTGGCCCTGTCGACCATGCTGCAGCTCGCGCAGGAGACCGGCGTGCGCCTGCATGTGCGCAGAATTTCCTCCGCCGCCGGACTGGAGATGATCGAAGGTGCACGCAAGGCCGGCATTGCCGTTACCTGCGACGTATCGATTCATCACCTGCATCTGTGCGAGACAGAAATCGGCTACTTCGACCCGCTGGCGCGCTTCGATCCACCGCTACGCGCACAGAGCGACATGCAGGCGTTGCGCAAGGGGCTGGCGAGTGGCGCGATCAACGCCCTTTGTTCCGATCACACCCCGGTCGATGACGACGGCAAACAGGTACCTTTCGCTGAAGCTGAACCCGGCGGCACAGGGCTGGAACTACTGCTGCCGCTCGCGCTCAGATGGGGACGTGAACTCAAGCTGCCTCTGTCGAAAGCGCTGGCGCGCATTACAGCAGACCCGGCGCGTATTCTTGGCATCGAGGCCGGGACATTGAAAGTCGGCGCCGCTGCCGACATCTGCATCTTCGATCCCGACGCGACTTATCGCATCACGCGCGAATCGCTCAAGAGCCAAGGCAAGAACACGCCCTTCCTTGGCCACGAACTGCAAGGCCGCGTGCGCTACACGTTGATCGAGGGGCACCTCGCCTACGACGGAAGCTGGGCATAGCACGCTTGCGCGTCTTCTTTATTGCTGGAAGGCGTAAGGTGCGCTGTTGCTGCGGATTTCCGCCGGATAGTCAGCATTATTTTCCGGCCAGCCTGATTTGGCTCTGGCCGTACAAGGAGGCACTCTAGTGCACGATCTCGCCGAACGTTTCGGTTATTCTTTTCTTGCCGAGCCTTGGCTTGCCAAGGTATTGATCTCCATTGCCATCACTGCGGCAGTTAATTACCTGGCCCACGCAGCTTTGCGCAAGGCGGCGCGCCTGGCGGGTAAAACAGAAAATCTGTGGGACGATGCGCTGATCAATGCCGCCCGTCGCCCACTGCCGGTAGCGATTTGGGTGGTCGGCATTGCCTTCGCTGCCAGCATCGCGCGGCGCTATGCCGACGATCCCTTTTTCGACTTGGCGGCAACATTGCGCGATGTCGGCATTGTGGCCTGTCTGGCGTGGTTCCTGTTCCGTCTGATTAATCTTGCTGGCGAACGCTACGTCAGCATACGCGTGCAGAAAGGTGAAGAAGTGGATTACACCACTGTCGACGCCCTGTCGAAACTCTGCCGCCTCACTGTCGCTATCACCGCCGCGCTGATCATGATGCAGACCCTTGGCTTCAGCGTCTCCGGTCTGCTCGCCGCGGGCGGCATCGGCGGCATTGCCATTGGCTTCGCCGCCAAGGACATACTTGCCAATTTCTTCGGTGGCCTCAGCATCTACATGGACCGGCCGTTCAGCGTCGGTGACTGGATTCGCTCACCGGACCGGGAGATTGAAGGCACCGTCGAAGCAATCAACTGGCGCCATACGCGCGTCCGCGCCTTCAACAAGAACCCAATTTATGTGCCAAATTCGGTATTCACCACCATCGTGGTCGAAAATCCCTCGCGCATGAGTCACCGTCGCATCAAGGAAACCATCGGCATCCGCTATTCCGACATCGGCAAAATGTCCGCCATCATCGCCGAAGTAACAACCATGCTGCAAAACCATCCCGAAATCGATGCCACGCAAACGCTGATCGTCAACTTCAATGAATTCTCTGATTCCTCGCTCAACTTTTTTATCTATACCTTCACCAAGACCACAGTGTGGACACACTTCCACGTGGTTAAACAGGATGTATTGCTCAAGATTGCAGATATCATCGCCAGCCACGGCGCCGAAATCGCCTTTCCGACGCGTACGCTGCATATCGAAAATGCGGCATAGGGTTCAGGGATACTTCATGTTGCTTTCCGTATATAAATCATGATTTTTGCGAAAATCAAATATTTCTGCTTCTAAGATCCCGCCTGTCGATTTTCCGGGTTACCACTTTCACCTGTCCGTCTCTGTCCTTATGATTGTCAATAACCGGACACAGCGGCCCGACCAATAACTGTTCTACTTCTTACGAATAAGGAATCAATCTATGTCTGAACAAATACACGGCCATGAAGTCATGCACATGATGATGGAAGATGGCCGGGCTTATACCAAAGCCACGCTACGCTCTGCCATAGTCGAACGCTTTGGAGTGGAGGCGCGGTTCTTTACCTGCTCTGCAGCAGACATGACAGCAGAGGAATTGATCGACTTCCTGATGAGCCGCGGCAAGTTTCTCGCTGAGGGCGATGGCTTCAGGACAGAAGCAGGCAGGATGTGCCAAGACTGAGGAGTGGGCGCTTACGAGAGGGCAGCATTGAGCGCTCCGTCAGTCCAGTATTCATATCTGTGCCCTACAAAAAAGGCAGCCTCGACTGCCTTTTTTGTAGGGTGCTGCGAAATCCTCAATGACCGCGTTTGCGCAATTTCTGGATCGCGGCGAGCTGCGCTGCCATCATCGCAAATTCGGACTGAGCCTTGGCTAGGTCGAGATCGCTGCCGGCATTCTTCATTGCCTCCTCGGCCTTCTGCTTGGCTTCGAGCGCCTTGGCTTCGTCGAGGTCCTTGCCGCGAATCGCGGTATCGGCAAGCACTGTCACCAGGCCCGGCTGCACTTCGAGCAGACCACCGGCAACGAAGACCAGCTCTTCCTGGTCTGAATTCGGCAGCTTGATGCGCACCGCACCGGGGCGGATGCGCGTCATCAGCGGCATATGGCCGGGCAGGATACCCAGCTCGCCAGCTTCGCCGGGCAGGGCCACGAATTCGGCCAAACCGGAGAAAATGGACTCTTCGGCGCTGACAACGTCTACATGTATGGTCATGGCCATTTGTGCTTCCTTTAATGGTGCTTACTGTAGCGTCTTGGCTTTCTCGAAGGCTTCATCGATGCCGCCAACCATGTAGAAGGCCTGTTCAGGCAGTGCGTCGCACTCGCCGTCGACGATCATCTGGAAGCCCTTGATCGTCTCCTTGAGCGTGACGTACTTGCCAGGTGAGCCGGTAAACACTTCGGCAACGTGGAAGGGCTGCGAGAGGAAGCGCTGAATCTTGCGCGCGCGACCAACCGCCAGCTTGTCTTCGGGGGCGAGTTCGTCCATGCCGAGAATGGCGATGATGTCGCGCAGTTCCTTGTAACGTTGCAGCGTGGATTGGACGCGGCGCGCGACGGTGTAGTGCTCTTCGCCGACAACCAGCGGATCAAGCTGACGCGAGGTGGAGTCGAGCGGGTCGACCGCGGGATAGATGCCGAGCGAGGCAATGTCGCGACTCAACACGACGGTGGAGTCGAGGTGGCCGAAGGTGGTCGCGGGCGAGGGGTCGGTCAAGTCATCCGCCGGCACATACACGGCCTGGATCGAGGTAATCGAACCGACCTTGGTGGAAGTAATACGCTCTTGCAGGCGACCCATTTCCTCAGCCAGCGTTGGCTGGTAGCCCACGGCGGACGGCATGCGGCCGAGCAGCGCGGACACTTCGGTACCGGCCAGCGTGTAACGATAAATGTTGTCGACGAAGAACAGGATGTCGCGACCTTCGTCACGGAACTTCTCGGCCATGGTGAGGCCGGTCAGCGCGACGCGCAGGCGATTGCCCGGCGGCTCGTTCATCTGGCCGAACACCATCGCCACCTTGGAGTTGGCGAGATTGTCCTGGTCGATGACTTTGGCATCCGACATTTCGTGGTAGAAGTCGTTGCCTTCGCGAGTGCGCTCGCCGACACCGGCAAACACGGAGAGGCCCGAGTGCTGCTTGGCGATGTTGTTGATCAGCTCCAGCATGTTCACGGTCTTGCCGACGCCGGCGCCACCGAACAGGCCGACTTTGCCGCCCTTGGCGAACGGACACATGAGGTCGATCACCTTGATGCCGGTTTCGAGCAGGTCGACAGAGGCGGAGAGTTCGTCGAACTTGGGCGCAGGCTGGTGAATCTCGCGTTTCTCTTCGTGCTGCACCGGGCCGCGCTCGTCAATGGGACGGCCTAGCACGTCCATCACGCGGCCGAGCGTGCCGCCGCCGACCGGTACCGAGATCCCGGCGCCGGTGTTCTTGACCTTCATGCCGCGACGCAGGCCGTCAGAAGAGCCCATGGCAATCGTGCGCACGATGCCGTCGCCAAGCTGCTGCTGCACTTCGAAGGTCAGGCCGGCTTCGCTGAACTCGGTGCTCTCGTCGAGGAGAAGCGCGTCATAGATCTTTGGCATGGCTTCGCGGGGGAACTTGATGTCCACCACGGCGCCGATGCATTGGACGATATTTCCGTTGCTCATGGTTGTTTCCTTAATACAGTAATCGTTAACCGGCAATCGCGGCGGCTCCGCCAACGATCTCGGAGATTTCTTTCGTAATCGCTGCCTGACGGGCCTTGTTGTAGACCAGTTGCAGCTCCTTGATGACGGTACCGGCGTTGTCGGTGGCGGCCTTCATGGCCACCATGCGCGCGCTCTGCTCGGAGGCCATGTTTTCTGCCACTGCCTGATAGATCAGCGCTTCGACATAACGCACCAGCATTTCGTCGATCACTACCTGTGCTTCGGGTTCGTAGAGATAGTCCCACGAACCCGTCGGTGTGCCGAGGCGTTCGCCGGTCAGCGGCAGCAATTGTTCGACCACCGCTTCCTGCTTCATGGTGTTGACGAAGCGGGTATAAGCGACATACACGGTATCGATTTCGTCGGCGTGGAACAGGTCGATCATGGCTTTCACCGGCCCGACCAGCTTGTCGATGTGCGGCGTATCGCCGAGTTGAGTGACACTCGACACGATATTGGCCCCCAGGCGCTGCATGAAGCTGAGGCCCTTGTTGCCGATCGCGGTAATGCGACTGTTGCCGGCGCCGCGCTCTTCCCACTCTTTCATGTTGCTGACAAGCAGGCGCAGCACGTTGGTGTTGAGCCCGCCGCACAGCCCCTTGTCCGTCGTCACCAGAATCACGCCGATGCGCTGGGTTGTTCCCTCGGCCTGCTTGGCAAGAAACGGATGGCGGTATTCCGAAATATTGGCATGCGAAAGATTGGCCGCCAGTTGACGAATTTTCTCGCTGTAAGGACGGGCGGCACGCATGCGCTCCTGCGCCTTGCGCATTTTCGATGCGGCCACCATCTCCATCGCCTTGGTGATCTTCCTGGTGTTCTGAACGCTATTGATCTTGGTGCGGATCTCTTTACCGGCGGCCATGATCTTTCTCCTTGAAAGGGATTACGCCCAGGACTTCTTGAACGCGGTAACCGCAGCCTTGAGTTCGGCTTCGGCGTCCTTGTCGAGCTCTTTGCTGCTCATGATCTTTTCCATCATCGCGGCATGCTTCTGCTTGATGTACTGATGCAGTGCAGATTCGAACGGCAGAATGCGCGCGACATCAATATCGTCCATGAAGCCTTCGTTGGAGGCGTAAAGCGACACCGCCATTTCGGCCACCGACATCGGTGCGTATTGCGGCTGCTTCATCAGTTCGGTGACGCGGCGGCCGCGTTCGAGCTGCTTGCGCGTGGCTTCGTCAAGATCAGAGGCGAACTGCGCAAATGCGGCAAGTTCGCGATACTGCGCCAAGGCGAGACGGACACCGCCGCCGAGCTTCTTGATGACCTTGGTCTGGGCCGCACCACCGACGCGCGACACCGAGACGCCGGCGTTCATGGCGGGACGGATACCGGCATTGAACAAGTCGGTTTCAAGGAAGATCTGGCCGTCGGTAATCGAAATCACGTTGGTCGGCACAAAGGCAGAGACGTCGCCAGCCTGTGTTTCGATCACCGGCAGTGCAGTGAGCGAGCCGGTCTTGCCCTTGACCTCGCCATTGGTGTACTTCTCGACCCATTCCTCGGAAACACGAGCGGCACGCTCGAGCAGGCGCGAGTGGATGTAGAACACGTCGCCGGGGTAGGCTTCGCGGCCTGGCGGGCGGCGCAGCAGCAGCGAGATCTGGCGATAGGCCCAGGCCTGCTTGGTCAAATCGTCATAAATGATCAGCGCATCCATGCCGCGATCGCGGAAGTATTCGCCCATGGTGCAACCGGCATAGGGAGCGATGTACTGCATCGCGGCCGATTCTGAAGCGGTGGCGGCGACGATGATGGTGTATTCGAGAGCGCCATGTTCTTCGAGCTTGCGCACCACATTGGCAATGGTCGAGGCCTTCTGGCCGATCGCCACGTAGATGCAGAACAGGTCCTGCCCCTTCTGGTTGATGATGGTGTCGACAGCAACCGCGGTCTTGCCGGTCTGGCGGTCGCCGATGATCAGCTCGCGCTGACCGCGACCAACCGGCACCATGGCGTCGATCGCCTTGAGACCCGACTGTACCGGTTGCGATACCGATTTGCGCCAGATCACGCCCGGAGCGACCTTCTCGATCTTGTCGGTCTCCTTGGCATTGATCGGGCCCTTGCCGTCAATCGGCTCACCCAGGGCATTGACGACGCGGCCGAGCAATTCACGGCCGACCGGCACCTCGAGAATGCGGCCGGTACACTTGACGGTATCGCCTTCGGAGATGTGTTCGTATTCGCCGAGTACCACGGCGCCGACGGAGTCGCGTTCGAGGTTGAGCGCGAGACCGAAGGTATTGCCGGGGAACTCCAGCATTTCGCCCTGCATCACGTCGGCCAGACCATGCACGCGGCAAATGCCGTCGGTCACGGAAACGACGGTACCTTCATTCTTCGCCGTAGCGGAGAGCTGCAGGTTCTGGATCCGGCTCTTGATCAGGTCGCTGATTTCGGAGGGATTGAGGTTGCTCATGGAATTGCTCCTAATTCTTTAGTGCGGTAGCCATCGCAGCCAGCTTGCCGCGTACGGATGCATCGATCACTTCGTCGCCGACAGCAATACGGACACCACCGATCAATTCGGGCGTGACACGGACTGTTGCGTTGATCCTGCACTGGAACTTGCGTTCGATTTCGACAACAAGCGCCTTCACTGCGGCATCGTCCATCGGGAAGGCGGATTCCACGGCAGCGTCCTTGACGCCCTCGTGGCCGTTCTTCAACTCGTTGAACAACTGCGCAATCTCGGGCAGAGCGCCGAGCCGGTCGTTGTCAATCAGCACGCGGACGAAGTTTTGTTGCTCGGCCGAGAGAGTGTCGCCAACCACGCCTGCAAACAGCTTGTCCAATTGCTCGGGATCAAGTTGCGGATTGGCGATGCATTCCTGCATCTCGGCGTTGCTGGCAACGGCGGCCATGCGGCAGAGCGTCTGCAACCAGGCAGACAGCGCGGCCGGGTCTGCCTTGGCCAGTTGGAAAGCAGCTTCGGCGTAGGGACGCGCCAGGGTGACGTTCTCGGCCATAGTGAATTACAGCTCCGACTTCAATTGCGCCAGCAGATCAGCGTGGGCTTGAGGATTGATTTCCCTGCGCAGAATCTTCTCGGCACCGGCAACGGCGAGCTGGGCAACGTGGTCACGCAACGCTTCCTTGGCGCGCTGAGCAGCGGCACCGGCTTCAGCTTCGGCGGCAACGCGCGCAGCAGCGATGATGCGAGTGGCTTCGGCACGGCCTTCATCCACTAACTGGCTGGCTTGCTTTTCTGCACCGCCGCGCAATTCGGTGGCGGATTCGCGTGCATGACGCAGCTCTTCGCCGACGCGCTTCTCGACAAGGGTGAGGTCGTTCTTCGCTTTGTCCGCTGCCGCAAGCCCGTCGGTAATCTTTTGCGCACGTTCGTCGATTGCCTTCATCAGCGGTGGCCACACGAACTTCATCGTGACCCACGCGAGGATGAGAAACACAACGAGTTGCGCGAAAAGGGTTGCGTTCAGATTCACGGTTACGTTCCTTTAAGTGTGCTGGAGACGATTATTGGAGAACGAACGGGTTGGCGAAGGCAAACATCATCGCGATACCGACGCCAATCAGGAACGCGGCATCGATCAGGCCGGCCAGCAGGAACATCTTGGTCTGCAGTGCGTTCATCAGCTCGGGCTGACGCGCAGATGCTTCGAGATACTTTGATCCCATGATGCCGATACCGATACAAGCTCCAACCGCACCGAGACCGATGATCAGGCCAGCGGCCAGAGCAACAAAACCAAGAATGTGTTCCATGACAACTCCTTTTGATTGATTAAAAGTACAACACAAAAACGAAATCTGCGATCAATGCCCTTCGTGCGCCTGACCGATGTATACCAACGCCAGCATCATGAAAATGAATGCCTGAAGCACGACGATCAAGATGTGGAAAATTGACCAGGCAGTACCCGCCAAGACATGACCGGCGAAGAGTGCAACACTGGTACCCGTACCTGCCCAAGTGGCGCCCATCAGCGCAATCAGCATGAACAGCAGTTCGCCCGCATACATGTTGCCGAACAGCCGCATGCCGTGGGAAATGGTCTTGGCGGCAAACTCGATGAGCTGCATGGCGAGATTGACTACGCCCAGCAGCAAGGCAAGCAGCGGATTCTTGCTGGTGCCGAACGGTGCCGTCACCAATTCATGCAGCCAGCCGCCGAGACCCTTGATCTTGATGTTGTAATAAATGCAGAGCAACAGCACTCCAAGCGACATGCCGAGCGTCGCATTAAGGTCGGCGGTTGGAACCACTCGCATGAAGGCATGGTGATCGCTAGTCCCGTGTTGCCATAACCACGGCAGCGCGTCGACCGGAAGAAAATCCATGGCGTTCATCAGGAAGGTCCAAACAAACACGGTCAGCGCCATTGGGGCAACAAACTTGCGCGACTCCTCGGAATGAATGATGGCCTTGGCTTGGTCACGAACAAATTCAAAAAGTATTTCGACTGCGCCCTGAAAACGGCCCGGCACTCCTGATGTCGCCTTGCGCGCAGCAAGCGCCATGATGCCGACCGTAATTAAGCCAAGGGTGATGGAATAGAACAGGGTATCGAGATTGATGACAGACCAATCAATAATCGCGGTCTGCTTGTGACCGAGATTGTTCAAGTGCGTCAGGTGGTGGCTGATGTACTCCCCTGCAGTGGGGGCTTGGGATGCAGCTTCTTCGAGACCGGTCGTCATGATCAGGTTTTCAGCAAAAAAGCAAATAAATTGGCCTGTAGTACAGCAAACAGTCCGCCCAGCATGGCAAGCCAATGCAGGTCGACCCATCGCTGAACAACGACCAGCGTTATGATCGTGGCGGTGACCTTGAACAATTCGCCGACTGCAAAAGTCACCACGTTGGTGCGGCCAGCAGCAGCCGCAAACTTAAGGCGCAGGACAAAAAGCAGATTTGGTATCAGATACGCACTGCCGCCGATCAAAGCCGAGACAGCGCCGCGTTCCCCCACCCAGAACCCCGCAATAAGCGCTACCAGAATCAGCACTGCCACCTGCAGGGAAACCACTTTCAGCATGGCCGCCTGACGCTCCTTGTAAAACACCAAGGAATACCCTGCGTCAAGAGCGCGCGCAGTTTATTGTTTTTGTACCGTAAAGTCAATGCGCTCGAGGCAAATTCCAGCACCGCGGCTATCCCGTAAGACATCAGTTGCGGCGCATGCGCTCAATCAATCCGTCGAGCTGATCAAGGCTGCCAAAGCGGATGCTGACGCTGCCGGCACCCTTGCGATTGGCGCTGATCTTGACCGTTGCGCCGATCGCATCTGACAGGTCTTCTTCGAGCCGGAACAGGTCGCGATCTTTCTCCTTGTATGCCACTTTTTGGGTGGACGGATTTAGCTCGCGCACCACGATGCGCTCCGTCTCACGTACCGAGTAGCCTTTTTCAACAACGAGCGCAGCAACACGACCCTGTTCCGCCTTCGCCAGCGGCAACAGCGCCCGAGCATGGCCCATTTCAATGTCGCCCGCCATCAGCATATCCTGCGCAGGCTTGGCCAGTTGCAGCAGGCGTAGCAGGTTCGATGCCGCCGGGCGCGAGCGGCCGACGGCATCGGCTGCCTGCTGATGGGTCATGCCAAATTCATCAATCAGACGCAGCAGGCCAGCTGCCTCTTCAAGTGGGTTGAGATCTTCGCGCTGGATGTTTTCGATCAGCGACATCGCCAGCGCCGCGTCGTCGGAAATCTCTCGAATCAGCACCGGCACTTCGGTCAGGCCGGCAATCTGCGCCGCGCGCCAGCGCCGCTCGCCAGCGATGATTTCGAAACGGCCCTTGCCCACCGGCCGCACCGAGATCGGCTGGATCAACCCCTGCGCCTTGATAGAGGCCGCTAGTTCTTCAAGTGAACCGGGGTCCATTCGGGTACGCGGCTGGTACTTGCCGGGCTGCAACATGCCGACAGAGAGCATTTCCTGGCGCTGGCTTTCCGGTGCACTGTTGGCCGCCAGAAGCGCATCGAGACCACGGCCGAGGCCTTTCATTTTGGGTGGATTCACTTTTCCCCTCTGTCCTATAAAGTTTTAACGCGTTCTATCATCTCTGCGCCAAACGCAAGATACGCCTGTGCGCCCTTCGACGATTTGTCGAAAATCACACCAGGGATGCCATAACTGGGTGCCTCGGCTAGGCGGATATTGCGTGGCACCAGTGTCTTGAACACCTTGTCGCCAAAATGCTGTTCGAGCTGGGCGGAGACCTGGTTCGACAAAGTGCTGCGCGGATCGAACATCACGCGCAGCAAGCCGATAACCTTGAGCTCGCGGTTTAGGTTGGCGTGCACCTTCTTGATGGTATTTACCAGGTCGGACAGGCCTTCCAGCGCGTAATACTCGCATTGCATTGGAATGACGACGCCATGCGCGGCGCACAAGCCGTTGAGTGTCAACATCGACAGCGAGGGTGGACAATCGATGAGTACGAAATCGTATTCGTCACGATGCTGGTCCAGTGCCTCCTTGAGCCGTACTTCACGCCGCTCCAGATCGACCATCTCCACTTCCGCGCCTGCCAGATCACGGTTTGCCGGCAGCACGTCGAACCCGCCGGAGGGTGATGTGGCACGTACCTCGGCCAGTTCAGCCATGCCGAGCAGCAACTGGTACACCGAGCACGTCAACCCTCGCTTGTCGATGCCACTTCCCATGGTCGCATTGCCCTGTGGATCGAGGTCGACCAGCAGGGTACGCTGGCCTCGCTGCACCAGTGCCGCCGCGAGATTGACGCTGGTCGTGGTCTTGCCAACCCCACCCTTTTGATTCGCCACCGCAAAAATGTGCATTCAGTTTCTTTCCAGAATCAACAAATGTCTCTCGGCATTCAGCCCCGGCACTTGCAACCGCGGGGTTGCCACAACTTGCCAATCGGCAGCCAGTACCGCCATTTCGTCCTGCGGCAACACACCCTTCATTGCATAAATACGGCCGCCGGGACGCAGTATGGGCGCGGCAGATTTTACCAGTGTCGGGAGGTCGGAAAACGCCCGCGCGGTGACAGCATCGAATTCACCATGCCGCTTGTAATCTTCAATGCGGCCGGAGTAAATGCTTACGTTAGGAAGCGCCAGATCAATTTTGGCTTGCTGCTGGAACGCCGACTTTTTCTGAACCGAATCAATCAGGGTCACCCTTAGTTCGGGACGTGCAATGGCCAAGGGGATGCCTGGCAGTCCGGCACCACTGCCGATATCTGCAAGGTTCTGCATGTCTTGCACATGGGACAAGATCGAGAGCGAATCGAGCAGATGTTGCGTCACCATTTCGTCGCCATTCCGGATTGACGTCAAATTGTAGGTACGGTTCCACTTGACCAACAGGTCAACATAGGCCAGCAATTTATTGGTGGCCGATTCCGGCAGGACAATCCCGAGTGCTTGCAGCCCCTCCTGCAAAATGGAAACTCGCTTCATGCGCGTTTCTTTTCAAGGCGCTTGAGGTGCACCAACAGCAATGAAATCGCCGCCGGGGTCACGCCTTGAACACGCGAGGCCTGGCCCAGGGTTTCCGGCCGGTGCTGGTTGAGCTTCTGCTGCACTTCAATAGAAAGGCCCCGCACCTCGCTATAGTTCAGGTCGGATTGAAGAAGCAGGGTTTCGTTTCCCAGTGCGCGCTCGATTTCTTCGCGCTGGCGTTCGATGTAACCTTGGTATTTGGCTTGGATCTCAGTCTGTTCTATCACCACCGGATCCGTCTCACCTGCACCTGAACCGGGCAGACTGAGCAGGCTCTGATAACTCACATCAGGCCGGCGCAACAGATCGAGCAGGCGGTATTCGCGTTCCAGCGGCTTACCCAAGACACGCACCGCGTCTGCTTCCGGTACAAGTTTCGGATTGACCCAGGTGCTGTTGAGCCGTTGGGTTTCGCGCGTTACGGCGTCACGCTTACGATTGAAAGCATCCCAGCGCACGTCGTCGACAATACCCAGATCGCGGCCGATTTCAGTCAGGCGCCAGTCTGCATTGTCCTCGCGCAATGAAAGCCGGTACTCAGCACGGCTGGTAAACATGCGGTAGGGTTCAGAAACGCCACGGGTGACCAGATCATCGACCAGCACACCCAGGTAGGCCTGGTCGCGGCGCGGACTCCACAGCGGCTTGCCCCGAACCTGCCGTGCCGCATTAACTCCAGCCAGAAGTCCCTGCGTTGCCGCCTCTTCGTAACCCGTCGTGCCATTGATCTGGCCGGCGAAGTACAGGCCCGCAATGGATTTTGTTTCGAGCGATGCCTTCAGGTTACGCGGATCAAAGTAATCGTATTCGATGGCATAGCCGGGGCGCAGGATGTGCGCATTCTCGAGTCCAGCGATGCTTTGCACCAGCGCCAGCTGAATATCAAAAGGCAGGCTGGTCGATACGCCCTGGGGATAGACTTCATGCGTAGTCAGGCCTTCTGGCTCCAAAAAGATCTGGTGGCTATCCTTGCCGGCGAAACGATGGATCTTGTCTTCGATTGAGGGGCAATAGCGCGGCCCGACGCCTTCGATGACCCCGGTAAACATCGGGGAACGATCGAGTCCGCCTCGAATGATGTCGTGGGTGCACTCGTTGGTATGAGTGATCCAGCATGGCACCTGACGCGGATGCTGTTCACGGCGACCGAGGAAGGAAAATACGGGGACAGGATTGTCACCGGGCTGAATTTGAATCTTCGAGTAATTGATGGTGCGGCCATCGAGGCGCGGGGGCGTGCCGGTCTTGAGCCGCCCTGCAGGCAATTGCAATTCGCGCAGGCGCTGTGCCAGCGAAAGTGATGCCGGGTCGCCAAAACGGCCGGCGCGGTAGTTCTCCAGCCCGACATGCACCATTCCGTTAAGGAAGGTGCCCGCCGTCAGTACCACGGCGTCAGCTTCGAAACGGATGCCAAGCTGGGTGACAACACCGGCAACGCGATCACCCTGCAGGACCAAGTCGTCTGCCGCCTGCTGAAATAGAGTCAGACCCGGCTGATTCTCCAGACGATGCCTGATCGCCTGCTTGTAGAGAACCCGGTCGGCCTGGGCGCGGGTAGCACGCACCGCAGGGCCTTTTGAGGCATTCAGAATGCGAAACTGAATGCCAGCCTCATCTGCCGCAGCCGCCATGACCCCGCCCAGCGCATCGACCTCCTTGACCAGATGACCCTTGCCGATACCCCCGATGGATGGATTGCAGGACATCTGGCCCAGGGTTTCGATGTTATGTGTGAGCAGCAGGGTTTTTGCCCCTGCACGCGCAGAGGCTAGCGCGGCTTCGGTACCGGCATGGCCGCCACCAACGACAATCACATCAAAACGAGTCGGGAAATGCATTGAAATGGAAAAGCTGCCCGCAGAAAAGAGGCGCAATGATACGCCTGTCGATTGCATTTCCAAACCAATAGCGTTTCACGTGAAACAATCGCCGTGGATGTTGTTTAACGTTTCACGTGAAACGCTATTGATAAATACAGCCCTGGCTATTTACCAATACAGAAGCGAGAAAATATTTCACCCAGTAGGTCGTCTGCCAGAAACTCACCGGTAATACGTGACAATGCCACCTGGGCAATACTCAACTCTTCAGCACAAAACTCGATCTCGGCGAGTTGCATTGACGCCACGTCCAAGCTGTGCAATACATCGGCCAGCGCATCGAGATGCCTCGTCCGCGCCAGCACCACATCCTCGCCATGTTCGCGCCACCCCGCAACGCGCAGCAATTCGCGGCGTAGCAGATCAATGCCCTCCCCTGTCATGGCTGACAGCTGAAGATGCGTTACCACGCCCTCATCCCGACAAGCTGCGCACTTATCAACAAGATCGCACTTGTTCTCGGCAACGAGACGAGGCAGCGCCACTGGAAAACGAGCTGCGATCAAGGTGTCTTCAGCAGTAATCCCGTTACGCGCGTCGACCACTTGCAGAATCAGGTCGGCACGCTCGATTTCCTTCCAGCTACGTTCGATGCCGATACGTTCAACCACGTCATCACTCTCCCGCAGTCCTGCCGTGTCGACCACATGAAGCGGAATACCTTCGATCTGAATGGTTTCATGCAGAGCATCACGCGTAGTACCGGCCACATCGGTAACAATGGCGCGCTCAAAACCCGCCAGGCGGTTGAGCAGCGACGACTTGCCGACATTGGGCTGACCGACAATCACCACATGCAAGCCATTACGCAGCAGGCTGCCCTGCTGCGCGCGATCACGCAGGCCTGCGACTTCGGTTCGCAATTGATGCAACCGCTGCGCGGCATCAGTATCGAGCAGCACATCGACTTCTTCATCGGGGAAATCCAGTGTGGCCTCGATCAGCATGCGCAACTCGATCAACCCTTTGAGCAGTGCATTGACCTCGCGTGAAAAATCACCCGACAGCGAGCGCAGCGCGGAACGCGCTGCCGCCGCAGTAGAGGCCTCAATCAGGTCAGCAACTGCTTCTGCCTGTGCCAAATCCAGCTTGTCGTTAAGGAAGGCGCGGCGGGAGAATTCGCCCGGTTCTGCGGGCCGTGCGCCAAGCTCGAGGCAGCGTTGCAAAAGCATCTGCAAGACAACCGGCCCGCCATGCCCTTGCAGTTCGAGTACGTCTTCGCCGGTGAAGGAATGCGGCGCAGGAAAATACAGCTGGATACCTTGATCAATGGCGAGACCGTCGGCTGACTTGAATCTTGCCAGTGTAGCAACTCTTGCTTGCGGCTTCCTGCCGCTCAGGTGCTCGGCGAATTCGGCGAGCGCAGGCCCAGACACACGCACAACGCCGATGCCTCCCCGGCCCGGCGCAGTCGCAATGGCAACAATCGTGTCGCTAGGCTTTTTTTCCACCTTCGATCATGCGCGTGATCTGCCATTGTTGGGCAATCGACAGCGTATTATTGACTACCCAATAGAGCACGAGGCCGGAGGGAAAAAAGAGGAACATGCCGGTAAAAACAATGGGCATGATCATCATGATCTTGGCCTGCATCGGATCGGGCGGCGTCGGGTTGAGCTTGGTCTGAATCAGCATCGTTGCGCCCATGATCAGCGGCAAGATGAAATACGGATCCTTTACTGACAGGTCGGTGATCCAGCCCAGCCAAGGTGCATTGCGCATTTCGACGGCGCCAAGCAGTACCCAGTAAAGTGAAATGAAGACCGGGATCTGCACCATGATTGGCAGACAGCCACCGAGCGGATTGATCTTCTCCTTCTTGTACAGCTCCATCATTTCCTGATTGAGCCGGGCACGATCATCGCCGTACATTTCCTTGAGCTTGGTCATTTTTGGCGTGACCAGGCGCATCTTCGCCATTGACTTGTAACTCGCAGCCGAGAGCGGGAAAAACACCGCCTTGATCAACACAGTAAGCAGAATGATTGACCAGCCCCAGTTGCCAACCATGCGGTGAATCAATTCCATCACCCAGAAAATAGGCTGAGCGATTACCGCCAGCCAGCCATAATCGACAACAAGATTCAGCCCTGGGGCAATCTTCTTAAGCTTGTCCTGTTCCTGCGGCCCGGCGTAGAGCTGCACACCAAGATTCGCGCTGGCGCCCGGCTCAACCATCTGAAAAGGCACGATCACGCCAGCCGAGTAGAGATTTTCACCAATTTTGCGTATATAGAACTCGCGTGCCGCGCCTTCCTTTGGCAGCCAGGCGCTTACGAAATAATGCTGCACCAGTCCTATCCATCCATCATTGGCGTGGGTGGCATACTTGGCCTTGTCCTTGTCAATATCGGAAAAGCTCACTTTCTGATACTTATCCTGATTTGTATAGACTGCTGGCCCGGTGAAGGTGCTGGTACCCCCTATCGGTGGCTTTGGGCCTGCCTCAGGCGCTTTGCCATCCCGGGTAATCTGAAAATAGACATTTGTTTGCAGCGGCGCAGCGCCTTGGTTGACTATCCGATAGACCACATCAATCAGGTAGCTGCCGCGATGAAAGGTGTAGGTTTTCATCACCGTACCGCCACTCGCGATCGACGATTCTAGTGTCACGCTGACAGCATCCTGCCCTTGCTTCAAGTCGTAGTCACCAGGTACCAGATGCCACAACGTCTTGTGATTGGGCATGCCAGAGCCGATCAGACCGCTCTGTCCCTCGTAGATATGCTGCTCATCGGAATCAAAAAGCAGGAAGTTGTTGTTTATATTGCCCGTCGCCTTGTACTTGAGCAATTCAAGACGAACCAAATCACCGCCTTGTGCTGATATATTGGCGACAAGTACATCGGTTTTCACCGTCGCTTTCGCAGCTGTACTGTCGGCAATAACAGCCGCTTCCTGCACCGAACTTGTTGTCGGCACGGCAGCATTTGGTACCGACACAGTCGGCACTGGAACACCTGCGGACGCCGTCGGCTGGGCAGAACTGGCCAAAGTAGTGGTGGGTACAGGGGCCAGATGTTCCTTTTGCCAGGCCTCCCAGATCATCAGCAGCGAAAAGCCGAAAATGGCAAGCAACAACAAACGACGGTTATCCATGGGATCTCGGCAGCAAATTAATCAAGGGACAGGATCGAAGCCGCCAGCATGCCAAGGATGGCAGCTGCCGATACGACGCAACGCCAACCGCGAGCCTTTCCACGGACCATGGCGCTGTAGCGCTTCGAGAGCATATTCGGAACAGCTGGGATGAAAGCGGCAATGGCGGCCCAACAAAGGACTCACCAGCAGCCGGTAAGCGCGAATCAGCAGAACAAGGAAAGCCAACAGCAGACGTTTCATCGTGGCAAGCGCTTGAGTAGTTTGTCAAAATCCTCACGCAAGGCCGGCCCCAATAACCCATGGAACTCGCGACTTTTCAATTTAACGGGTCGCGCCAGACGCAACACCAGATCCATTACTGGCAACCCGGCACGACGCTGGCGGAAAAGTTCGCGTGCTACCCGCTTGCAATAATTGCGTGTCACCGAGAGTGCGGCATTGCGTTTGGGAATTACCAAGCCCAGACGAGCCGACTCTGCGGTGCCCGGCTTGAAATGCAGATCAAGCAAAGAGCCACGCAAAACACGACGCTGACCAAAAACACCAGTATATTCAGCAGACTGCAGCAAACGGTGTTGCGGACGAAAACAGAACTCGGCCACGCTCATTGGCCAACTCGGGCCACTCGGCAATTAAACGCTGAGGTGATGACGGCCCTTGGCACGACGCGCGCGGATCACCGCACGACCGCCCTTGGTGCGCATGCGGACGAGAAAGCCGTGAGTACGCTTGCGACGCACGACGGAAGGTTGATAGGTACGTTTCATGGAGGGGGCCTCCGCCAGAAGAGAAACACGCGATTGTATAGTTTCCGAGCCACTCTGCCAAGCCAAAAGATAAAGCTGTGGTTCAGATAGCAGACAGCAATCCGACACTTGCAAAAATCATTCATAGGTTGTGGATAACTTTCCAGTAAACGGCTAGAATTGCTCCTCGCGCCTGGGGCCCGCTCACGCGAAAATCCTATACAAAAGAAGATCCCATGCACGAAGGATCTTTTGATCTTGGCTGTTTTCAGGGGATAACGAGAAAATGAGTGAATTCTGGTCAGCGTGTTTGAGCCAGTTTGAGCGTGAGTTACCCGCTCAACAGTTCAACACGTGGATCAAATCGCTACGTTTTGAGGATACGGACGAAAAGCCGCGCCGCCTGCGCGTTCTTGCCCCCAATCGCTTTATCCTGCAATGGGTGCGTGAGCGTTACATGAACAAGATCGAAACCTTGAGCCGTGAGTTCTACGGCGAACCAGTCGACGTTACTCTCACTTTATGTGAATCCCTCAAGTCGGAACCCGTTGCTGAATCAGAAAGTGACTCTGCTGTTTCGCTGCCCAGTGCTTCTCTGTTGCCTATCTCTTCATCGCGCAACCACATTGGCGACCCGTCCTACGACAAGACCCGTCTCAACGCCGATTTCACCTTCGATACTCTGGTCACCGGCCGCGCCAACGATCTGGCGCGCGCTGCAGCACAACAGGTCGCCATGAATCCCGGCACGTCATACAACCCTCTGTTTATTTATGGTGGCGTCGGCCTTGGCAAGACACACCTTATCCATGCCATCGGCAATGCAGTGCTGCTGGCCAACCCCAGAGCAACTGTGCGTTACAGTCATGCCGAAGACTTCGTCTCCGACGTTGTACGTGCCTACCAGCAGCGTTCGTTTGATACTTTCAAGCGTCTCTATCGCACTCTCGACCTGCTTCTGATCGATGACATCCAGTTTTTCAATGGCAAGGATCGCACCCAGGAGGAATTCTTCTATGCCTTCAATGCGCTGGTAGAAGCCAAAAAACAGATCATTATCACCTGCGATACCTATCCAAAGGATATCCAGGGACTTGAAGATCGCCTTATCTCGCGTTTCGACTGGGGCCTCACGGTGCAGATCGAACCACCCGAGCTGGAAATGCGTGTCGCCATTATCAAGAAAAAAGCTGAAGCTTCACGTATTGATATCAGCGATGATGTTGCCTTTCTGATCGCAAAAAACCTGCGCTCCAATGTGCGCGAACTCGAAGGTGCTCTCAACCGCGTTCTCGCCTTCGCCCACTTTCATGGCCGTGACATCAACATTGAAGTCGCCAAGGAGGCCCTGAAGGATGTAATCGGGGCCACTAACCGCCAACTTACGCTTGACCTGATCCAGAAGACCGTTGCCGATTATTACAAAATTAAGGTCTCCGACATGTACTCGCACAAGCGCACGCGCGCCATTGCCCGCCCGCGCCAGGTCGCCATGTGGCTATCACGGGAACTTACTGCCCACAGCCTGCCCGAGATAGGCGAGGCATTTGGCGGACGCGATCACACCACCGTCCTGCATGCCTACCGTACCATCATCGGTCTGCGCGCCAAGGACGGCGTTATCAACAATGATTTACTCGTCCTCACGCAAACATTAAAGGGCTAACAAGCTAAATGAGCACCCTGTATAACCCCTTGCATAACCCCTTTTGCGAACGCTGTATAAATTGTGGACAAGAGGCCGCAACAAGCACAAGAGCAAAACTGCCCACATTCATCCACAGCGTCAAACGCAAGTTACCAAGCCGTTTATACAGTGCCTAAGTTTATGATTGCTAATTACAATATCGTGTTTTCCACAGAGCAGACCGAAGTCCTATTGTTAACAGGAGTTATATAAAGATGCTTTTATTTAAAGGCCCCCGCGACCAACTTCTGTCTCCGTTGCAATCCGTTTGCGGCATTGTCGAGAAGCGGCACACCCTGCCGATTCTCTCCAACGTGCTGATGGAAAAAGACGGCGACCAGCTCACTCTGCTTGCCACCGATATCGAAATCCAGATTCGCACAGCTGCAGTCACCAGCGGCAGTGACAAGGCTGCGCTCACGGTTGCCGCGCGCAAGTTGCAGGACATCCTGCGCTCTTTGCCGGAAACGGCCGAGGTCAGCCTGAATTACGAAGACCGTCGCCTGCAGCTCAAAGCTGGCAAGAGCCGCTTCAACCTGCAGACTCTGCCTGCGGAAGATTTCCCGCGCATGGCAGCCGCAGACGGCGAGAAAACAAAAATAAATATTACGCAAAAACAGTTCAAGCGCCTGCTGGCCCTGGTGCAGTACGCCATGGCCCAGCAGGACATTCGCTACTACCTCAACGGCTTGCTGGTGGTGGTGCAGGGTAACGAGATGCGAGTCATTGCTACCGACGGACATCGCCTCGCCTATGCTGCCGAAACCCTGCCTGATTCGCATGAGCGTCAGGAAGTCATTCTGCCGCGCAAAACCGTGCTCGAACTCTCGCGTCAGCTTTCCGATAACGATGACCCACTCGAAATCGTGCTGGCACCAACCCAGGTCCAGTTCCGTTTCGGAAACATAGAATTTGTCTCCAAGCTGATCGACGGAAAATTTCCTGACTATGAACGTGTCATTCCGCAGAATCACACCAAGGTCATCAAGCTCTCGCGTGATGGCCTGCTGCATTCACTGCAGCGTGTGGCAATTCTCACCAACGAAAAATTCCGCGGTGTGCGACTCGTGCTCAGTACCGGCAGCCTCAAGATAATTTCCAACAATGCCGAACAGGAAGAAGCCCAGGAAGAAATTGAAATCGATTATTCCGCAGAAGCGCTCGACATTGGCTTCAACGTCACCTACTTGCTCGATGTGCTCAACAACCTGAATTGCGAAACCATCGAGTGCCATCTCGCCGATTCGAATTCAAGCGCTTTGTTCATGCTGCCCGAGCAACAGAACTTCAAATACGTCGTTATGCCGATGAGGATTTAAAAACATTCTTTTGTGGTGAGCCTGTTGCACCACAGGAATGGAGCACAAATCAGTATTTCTGGAAAAATTTATGACCGAGCAGCAACCCGCAACACTGTCGCAAGGTAACGGCGGCTACGACGAATCATCGATCCAGCAACTCGAAGGGCTGGAAGCCGTACGCAAGCGCCCCGGCATGTACATCGGCGACACCTCGGACGGTACCGGATTGCATCACATGGTGTTCGAGGTAGTAGACAACGCCATCGACGAAGCTCTGGCCGGTTATTGCGACGAGATCGTTGTCACCATACACGCCGACAATTCCATATCCGTCACCGACAATGGTCGCGGCATCCCGATTGGCGTCAAGATGGACGACAAGCACGAGCCCAAACGCTCGGCGGCCGAGATCGTCATGTGCGTGCTGCATGCGGGTGGCAAGTTCAACCAGAATTCCTACAAGGTCTCTGGCGGTCTGCATGGTGTTGGCGTCTCCTGCGTCAATGCGCTGTCGAAATGGCTGCGCCTGATAATCCGCCGCGACGGCAAGAAACACTTCCTCGAATTCAACCGTGGTCACGTCACCGATCGCATCATCGAGCAAATTGGCGGTGTCGAAGTCAGCCCGATGAAGCTGCTCGGTGATACGCAAGTACAGGGCACCGAAGTCCACTTTCTTGCCGATGAAGAGATTTTTGGTGCCGTCGAATTCCATTACGACATCATTGCCAAGCGCCTGCGCGAGCTTTCCTTCCTCAACAACGGCGTCAAGATCAAGCTTGTAGATCAATGCAACAACAAGGAAGAAGACTTCGCCTTCTCTGGCGGCGTCAAGGGCTTTGTCGAATACATCAACCGCAGCAAGACAGTGCTGCATCCCAACGTATTTTTCTCCGCGGGCGAATCAAAGGTCGGCGACAGCGGCGTCACCATCAACGCCGAAGTAGCGATGCAGTGGAACGACAGCTACCAGGAGCAGGTACTCTGCTTCACCAACAACATCCCGCAGTCTGACGGCGGCACCCACCTCACCGGCCTGCGCGCCGCGATGACGCGGGTGATCAACAAATACATCGACGAAAACGAAATTGCCAAAAAGGCCAAGGTCGACATCAGCGGCGACGACATGCGCGAAGGCCTCGCCTGTGTGCTCTCCGTCAAAATGCCCGACCCCAAGTTTTCATCGCAGACCAAGATGAAACTGGTCTCAAGCGAAGCGCGCCCCGCCGTAGAAGACGTGGTTGCCGCCAAGCTTACCGACTTCCTGCTCGAACGCCCGGCTGATGCCAAGATCATCTGTGGCAAGATCGTCGAAGCCGCGCGTGCCCGGGAAGCGGCGCGCAAGGCGCGCGACATGACGCGGCGCAAGGGCATACTCGACGGCATCGGCCTGCCCGGCAAGCTCGCCGATTGTCAGGAAAAAAACCCCGAACTTAGCGAGATCTACATAGTCGAGGGCGATTCCGCCGGCGGCTCCGCCAAGCAGGGCCGCGACCGCAAGTTCCAAGCGATTCTGCCGCTGCGCGGCAAGGTGCTCAACGTCGAGAAGGCACGTTTCGACAAAGTGCTCTCCTCAGAACAAATTGTCACCCTGCTTACCGCGCTTGGCTGCGGCATCGGTGCCGAGGACTTCAACATCGACAAGTTGCGCTATCACCGCATCATCATCATGACCGACGCCGACGTGGACGGCGCCCACATCCGAACCCTGCTGCTCACCTTCTTCTATCGCCAGCTGCCGATGCTGGTGGAACGCGGCTACATCTACATCGCGCAGCCGCCGCTGTACAAGATCAAGCATGGCAAGAACGAGCTCTACATCAAGGATGAAGCTGCCCTCAACGCACATTTGCTTACCCTCGCCATCGAAGGCGCGTCGCTGCTGCCCAGGAGCGGCGTGCCTGAAATCACCGGCGCTGCATTGAACGAACTCGCCAAGAGCTACATCACCTCGCAGGCCATCATCAACCGTCTCGCCGACTTCATCGACAGCGAAGTGCTGCACACCGTGCTTGCCCGTGGCGTCGTGATTGAACTTGACGACGAACAAAAAGCTGCCGCAAGTGCCGCCGCCTTAAGCAGCCATCTGCCGCACCTCGCCATCAAGCCTGTGTACGACGAAAAAGACCAGCACTGGTCGATCGGCATCGAGCGCATGCGCCACGGCAACCTGCGCGTGTCCAACATCGACGACAGCTTCATGCTCTCCGGCGACTGGAAGCAGATCAGCCAGACCACGAAGATGATTGCCGGCCTCATTGGCGAGGGCGCCATCATTCGTCGCAACGAAAAGTCAGCCACCATCGCCAGCTTTGCCGACGCCATCACCTGGCTGCTCGCAGAAGTCGATCGTGGCCTCAGCAAACAGCGCTACAAGGGCCTTGGCGAAATGAACCCGGGGCAGTTGTGGGAGACCACCATGGACCCCGCCGTGCGCCGCCTGCTGCGTGTGCAGATCGAAGATGCCATCGCCGCCGACGAAATCTTTACCACCCTGATGGGCGACAACGTTGAACCGCGTCGCGCCTTCATCGAGAGCAATGCGTTGTATGCACGGAATATCGATGTGTAATCAGATTCGGACTCAGGAAAGACAAGGCCCCAGCAGGGGCCTTTTTTTCGAGCGGATGCCGGTCGATCAAGTTCTATTCAGGCTTGATATTCCAATTGACATTCGGCAAAGTATGTACAGGCCAAACAAGAGCAAGCAATGAAAAATCTGGATGCCCTCAAACAGCACGGCGACATCATCTGGAATATCGCCAACCTTCTGCGCGGACCCTACGCATGGCCTACGAAGGACGGGGTTTGATGGCCCAATGAAGACAGAGACGCGTTCGCCGATCAAAGACAGACCGCTTCGCAATCCTGGGCAATCGCTGCAGTCGCAGCGGGTCGATTTGTTGTTCGACAAATTGTTGGCCCCGTTCCTGATCGTCTTAATGGCTGTAGTTTGGGCGGTTCTGGAATGGATCAGGTATTTACATCCCACGAAGCCCCAGCCGTTCATATTTACCGCGATTGCAATTGTCGCGTTGATCCATATGTTTTTTCAGTATCGAAAGTACTGGCCACAAATTCAGACGCTCATTCTGGCGGAAGACGGCGAAAAGGCCGTGGGCCAGTTTCTCGAAAGCTTGCGAGGGGGCGGCTACAAGGTTTTTCATGACGTGATCGGCAAGGATTTCAATGTCGATCATGTGGTCATTGGTTCGGCGGGCATTTTCACAATTGAGACCAAAACGCGCAGCAAACCAATGCGAGGCCGGGCGATAATCAACTTCGATGGCGAACAAATTCTGGTTGGTGGGTTCGCTCCTGATCGTGACCCGGTGATTCAAGCCAAAGCGCAGGCAAGCTGGATAAAGCAGTTGTTGAGCGGCAGCACAGGTAAAGCTTTTCCGGTGCGACCCGTAGTTGTGTTTCCCGGGTGGTACATCGAGACCGTAGCGGGCAGCTCACGGGAAGTTTGGGTATTGGAACCTAAAGCGCTTCCGGCATTCCTGTATAACGCCCCGAATGTTCTTGCGCCGGAAGATGTGAGTCTCGCCGCTTATCACCTCTCTCGCTTCGTCCGAGAACAAGAAAAACTGCTCGAAGCTGCGAAGTAATCACTCCCGCTTTGCCGATGGAGTGAATGGGAACGAGATAAGCTGGATCAATATTTTTTGATTCAATAAATGAAAAAGGCATACATGAGTCGGCATGAATTGTCTTGATTCGAATCAAGTTAATAAATTGCTTGATTAGCTAACCTGAACGCGAATTCTCTATGGGAGCAATTCGCTTCAAGTTCAACTCCTAAACAGAGCCCAACCGATCTCGAAAAAAGGAAACTTATGTTTTGCAATCAATGTGAACAAGCAGCTCATGGCACCGGTTGCCCCGCCCCGACCGGCAAAGGCGTATGCGGCAAACCGGAAAAGATCTCCGATCTCTTTGATCTGCTGTTGTGGCAAACCGAGGGAATTGCCTGGCTGGTCAATGAGGCCCGGGCACAGGGAAAATCCGACCCCGAGCTCGACCGCTTTGTTATCCAGTCACTGTTTATCACTGTGACCAATGTCAACTTCGATGATGCAGCGGTGCTGAGCTGGGTACAAGATTCCGAAATCATGATGCAGAAAGCGCTGGCGCTGGCGGGACTGGACCGTAAAAGGGATGTGCCGGAGGCGGTTCGCTGGAGCACCGAAGGTCTGTCAGAAGCGCAACTCATGGCCGAAGCTCGGCGCCATCCGATCACGGCTTTCCACCCGAATGCCGACATCCAGTCGCTGATGCAACTGCTGACCTATGGCCTGAAAGGTCTGGCGGCCTATGCCGAACATGCGGCAGTGCTGGGTGTGACGGACGAGAAAGTGTATGCCTATATTGCCCGCGCCCTGGCGGCGCAACTGCGCACCGATCTCACCGTCGATGAACTGGTTGGACTCAACATGGAGTGCGGCAGCGTCAATATCGACTGCATGGCGATGCTCAACAAGGCGCATATCGATCACTTCGGCACGCCGGAACCGACCAGCGTTTCCACCGGCACCGTCGCCGGCCCTGCCATCGTCGTGTCGGGCCACGATCTTTACATGCTGGAAAAACTGCTGGAGCAGACAGACGTTGCCGGCGTGAATGTCTACACCCACGGAGAAATGCTGCCAGCCCACGGCTATCCCAAGCTGAAGGCGCACAAGTCTCTGGTTGGTCATTTTGGTACGGCCTGGCAAAACCAGCAGCGAGAGTTCGAAAATCAGCCGGCAGCCTTCATTTTCAATACCAATTGCATTCAGGAACCGCGCTCGTCCTACGCCGCGCAGGTGTTCACCACTTCCGTGGTCGGCTGGCCCGGTGCCCAGCATATCGACGGCGACGACTTCTCCGCCGTGATTGCCAAGGCCAAGGCACTGGGCGGTTTCGAGGTCCGCGAGGGCACAAACCTGCTGACGGGTTTCGGCCACGATGCCGTGCTGAGCCATGCCGAAACGGTGATCAGCGCTGTCAAATCCGGCGCCATCAAGCGCTTTTTTCTGGTGGGCGGTTGCGATGGCGCACGCGCCGGCCGCAACTATTACACCGACCTGGTGGAAGCGGCTCCTGCCGACTCCATCATCCTGACTCTGGCGTGCGGGAAATTCCGTTTTAACCATCTACAGGATCAGTTGGGAGATATCGGTGGCATTCCCCGTCTACTCGATGTGGGGCAGTGCAACGATGCCTACTCAGCCGTTCGCATCGCCCTGGCCCTGGCCGAAGCCTTCGAATGCGGCGTCAACGATCTGCCCTTGAGCATTGTTTTGAGTTGGTATGAGCAGAAAGCGGTGGTGGTACTGCTGTCACTCTTGAGTCTCGATATCAAGAATATACGGATCGGCCCATCGCTACCGGCATTTATTACGCCGAATATTCTGGACTTCCTGGTGAAGAACTTCGGCCTTATGCCCATTGGCAATTCAGGACAGGGCGATATGGAAGAAATCATGAACCCCAGGGAGATACTCAAGGTCGCCTAAGTTGTTCCGCGGGCCGCGCGCGAAGCGTGGCCCGCGTTTTACTTGATGCCAGACTTGCTTGGTTTTTTGGCGCTTTGCGTTTGCATCAAGTTGCTCTGGGCTGGGCGTTCTCTGCCACTGATGCCCCGTAGGATTTCGCATACTTCTCCAGACTGCCCGCCGTGCCGCAGATGAACAGCGCATCGCCTGCGACGATGCGGAAGGCCTCATCGAACTCGGTGAATACATTCATGCCGCGCTCGATGGCAATGATCGCGCCGCCGGTTTTCTTGCCGGTGCCAGCGCGCCACGGGTGAGCACCGACCAGAGTGCCGGTGGTCATGCGGGCAAACTTCAGGTTTTGCTCAAGAACGGCACTGCTTTCTTCGAGCAGGTGGTAGGCCAGGATCTGGCCGGCTACCTGGCCGACGGATAGGGCAAAGTCGGCGCCGGCTTCGTAGAGGCGGCCGACATTGGGCGCGCGGTTGACGCGTGCGATCAGCGGTACTTCGGGTGCGTAGTCGCGCAGCACGGCGGTGGCGAAGATGCCGGCGCTGTCGTTGGAGAGCGCCATCACCACGGCTTTGGCGTCGCGTACCCTGGCGCGGTCAAGCGTCGATTGTTCAAGCACATTGCCGACCACGTCAACGCCATTAGCGGCATGCGAATCGATCACGACGGTGGATTCGCCGGCGTCCTGCAGCATCTGCACCACCTTGCGGCCCACTGCGCCGTGGCCGGCGATGACGATGGGGCCGCTACGGTTGATTGGCGCGGCGAGAGATTCCACCTTGCGCAGGTTGTCGTGCGCACCGGCCGCGACCAGGATAGCGCCCGGTTCGATGTGAGGCAACACGCTGTCGATGGCGTTGAAGTGGCCGTCGACCCATTGACCGACGATACTGACGCCGTATTGCTGGCGCAGGCGCAGCTCACGCAGCGACTTGCCGGCCAGTGGGCTGCTGGCGTGGACGCGGAATTCGGCGAGGCCGACATGGTCGGCGAGCTGGTGAAGCCCTTCGTGGCGCGGGTTGATCAGCGTGCTGGCGCGCGCACCGAGCGCCGCAGCGAGCACGTGCGAGGGCGTGAACACGGCGGAAGCGCCGATCTTTTCCATCGGCGCGCGGTGCAGCGGGTCTTCGGCCAGAGCGAGGATGGTGCCGGTGAAGCCGTTCTCGCGCGCGATCATGATGAAGGTGGCGCCGGTGTGGTCGTCGGCGTTGGTGATCAGCGCGCGGGCAGCGGCGACACCGGAAAGCAGGTCCGCCTGTTCTTCGAGCTTGCCCGCCACCACGTCGTAGCCGCGATCGCGCAGCGAGCGCGCCAGGTCGTCATCCTCTTCGAGGATCACCAGCGGAATGCCGGCTTGGCCCAGCTCGACCACCAGCGAGTCGACTGCCGGGCCGTAGCCCTGGATCAGCACGCGCCCGGCCATCGGCGGCAGGTGGCGCTGCAGGCGCGACTCGAAGCGCTCTTCCATGAAGGGCAGCACGTAGATCGGGAAGAACAGCACGACGAAAAACATGCCGAGCAGTTCGGTGAAAATCACCAGCAGGTTCATCAGCGGGTGCTGCCAGTACGAGTCGTAACCGTAGCCGTTTGTAGTGATGGTCTCGGCGGCCCACTCGATGCTTTGCCATAAGCCGCGCGGCTTGTGTTCAAGAAACTCCATGCCGAACATGTAGAGCAGGCCGAGGCCGACGATGGCGAGCGGCAGGCAGCCGAGCAGTACCAGTAGGCGTCGCGTCGAGCGCTGGAAGTGGACTGTCATGCGGCTTTTGTCCTGCCCAGTTGCCGGTTGGCCCACAGGCCGTGCAGCCATGTTCCGGCAAAAATGCCGGCCAGCGCGATGAGCAGATCAAGGTTGCCGGCGCCGATGCCGGTCAGCGCCGGCCCCGGGCAGACGCCGCAGATGCCCCAGCCCACGCCGAACAGCGCGCCGCCGAGCAGGCTTTGCCGGTCGAGCGTGAAGGGGCGCTTTTCGAATTCGCCGCCGAGCAGGGCGCGCGCGCGGAGCCGTGGCATGACCTGGAACACGATCAGGTTGAGCGTGGTGGCGCCGCCGAGCACCAGCAGCAGGCCGAGGTCGCGAAAGGTGAGGAAGTTGATCACCGATTCGGGCCGGATCATGGTGGCCCACGAGAGGCCGAAGCCGAATATCACGCCACTAACAAGGGTGGCGAGTCGCTGGAGCATTGTGAATGCATTCATCATGTCAGCTTCCGCACCATGCGAGAGTCATCGCAGTGATAATGCCGGTGGCGAGGAAGGTGCATACGATCGCCAGCGAACCGGACGAGAGCGAAGCCATGCCGCAGATGCCGTGGCCGGAAGTGCAACCGCCGCCGAGGCGTGCGCCGAAGCCGATGAAGACCCCGCCCGTCGCGAGCTTCCACGCCGGCATAACGCTGGGCAGGATGGGCAGGCCGAGCACGGCGTACAGCACGCCGCCCAGCAGCAGACCAAGCGCATAGATCGAACGCCATTGCCGCGTGTCCCGCAGCAGCGGCTGCTGGAAGAAGGGCGTCTTGAGCAGGTACGACCAGGCCGCGCTGAAAAAAGTGCTGGCGCCGCCTTGGCGGCCGGTGGTGACAAACAGCAGCGCGATGCCTGCGCCGATCAGCAGGCCGCCGATAAGGTATTGCTGCATGCCGTTGGGAAAGAGTTGTGCGATCATGTCCTGCCGTTTGATGGTCCAGGGGTTGCCGGATTGTCGCATTGCCTCTTGATCAAGAGCAATGCTGTTTTGATTTCGCCCCTGCCGGCCATGGAACGCGAGTTAAAATCGCCTGCAAATAAACGCAAGGGAGAAGCCATGGCTCGCTATGCCACAGAAGCGATTCGCAGCATTGCCCTGGTAGGCCACGGAGGTGCCGGCAAGACCACGCTCACCGAAGCTCTGCTCCACACTGCCGGCGCGATTGCCGCGCGTGGCGCGGTGGACAAGGGCAGCACGGTCTGCGATTTCGATGCGCAGGAAAAGGCCGCCGGACATTCGCTGAATTCGGCCCTGGTGAATTTCGCCTGGGAGGATGTGCATCTGCACCTGATCGACACGCCGGGCTATCCCGATTTCTCCGGCCCAGCCCTGGCGGCGCTGGCCGGGGTGGACACGGCAGTCGTGGTGGTGAACGCGCAGACCGGCATCGAGCTTGCCACCGAGCGCATGATGCGTGCCGCCGCCGCGCGCAATCTGGCGCGCATGATCGTGATCAACAAGATCGATGCCGACAACCTCGACCTGCCCGGTCTCGTCGCCGAGCTGCGCGAGCGCTTTGGCAAGCAATGCATGCTGCTCGACCTGCCCGCCCATGATCGCCGCGATGTGGTGGAGGTGCTGGAACACGACAGCGGCGATGCGGATTTCGATTCGGTGCAGCAGGCGCATCGCGCCCTCATCGATCAACTGGTGGAAGAAGACGAAGACCTGCTGGCCCGCTATCTGGAAGAGGGGGCCGATCCCGGCGCAAGCGAACTGCATGCGTCGTTCGAGAAGGCGTTGCGAGAAGGTCACCTGGTCCCGATCCTGTTTGTCTCGGCGAAAAGCGGCGCCGGCTTGCCACAACTGCTTCACGCCCTGGCGGCGCTGGCGCCGAATCCTGCAGAGGGCAATCCGCCACCCTTTTATCGCGGCGAACCCGGCACAAAGGGCGAAGCCTTCCATGCCGAGCCGGATCCCGCACGTCATGTGCTGGCCCATGTCTTCAAGATGATGGCCGACCCCTACATGGGCAACGTCGCCATGTTCCGCGTCCATCAGGGCACGATCCGGCGCGACAGCCAGCTCTTCGTAGGCGATGGCAAAAGGCCGTTCAAGGTCGGTCATTTGTATCAGTTGCAGGGCAAGGATTATGTCGAGGTGGACGAGCTGTTACCGGGCGATCTTGGCGCCATCGCCAAGGTGGAGGACATTGTCTTCGACTGCGTGCTGCACGATTCGCACGACGAGGACCACATCCACCTCAAACCGCTGGAATTTCCGCGGCCGATGCAGGGCCTGGCGGTGGAAACCCGGCGCAAGGGCGATGAGCAGCGCCTGTTTGATACCTTGAACAAACTGGTGCTGGAAGATCCCTGCTTCGAGATCGAACGCCACCCGACGACCCACGAGACCGTGATTCGCGGCCTTGGCGAAATGCATTTGCGCTGCAAGCTGGAACGGCTGGCGAGCCTGTACAAGCTGGAGCTGGATACGCAGCCGCCCAAGATTCCCTACCGGGAAACGGTGACGGCACCGGCCGAGGGCCACCACCGCCACAAGAAGCAATCCGGCGGCGCCGGCCAGTTCGGCGAGGTCTTCCTGCGGCTGGAACCGCTGGCGCGTGGCGATGGCTTTGAATTTGTCGATCAGGTGAAGGGTGGCGTCATCCCCGGCGTCTTCATCCCCTCGGTGGAAAAAGGTGTGCATCAGGCGCTGGCTGATGGCGTCATCGCCGGCTTTCAGGTGGTCGATCTGCGCGTCATCGTGTATGACGGCAAGAGCCATCCAGTGGATGGCAAGGATGTCGCCTTCTTCACCGCCGGGCGCAAGGCGGCGGCCGCCGCGATTCGTGCTGCCCATCCCATAATCCTTGAACCCATCGCCACCATTGAGGTGGTGACGCCGGAATCCGCGATGGGCGACATTGCCGGCGATCTCTCCAGCCGGCGCGGCCATGTCACTGGTACTCAGCCCCGCGGTCATGGCAACGTGGTGGTGAGCGGGGAAGTGCCGCTGTCGGAAATCGCCGACTATGCCTCGCGGCTCAAATCGCTCACCGGCGGCAAGGGCAGCTACAACATCGACCTGGCGCGTTATGCCGCGGTGCCACCGCAGACGCAGAGGAAACTCAGCGACAGCTTCCGGCCACAGGAAGAGGAAGACTGACGCTACTTGCCCTGGTAACGATGCACGATGCGTCCCATTTTTGCGGCGAGGGCTTTCTTTTGATTGCCTTTTGACGGCGTGAGCTGTTTGAGCGCCGGGTTCTTGACGGTGCCGGGTTGCCGAGGAGTTTTGCGCTGGGGCAGGTTCGTCATGACGCTACACAACGTGCTCATGCCGCACTTGCCGGCATAGGGTAAAACAGTTCGCTCTTTTCCGCCCTTTGCCTGAGCCAGGCCGAGGGCCGGAAGCGTTCTCCATAGCGATCAGCCAGGCGGTCGCATTCCTTGACAAAGGCCGCCATGCCGACGGTTTCGATGAAGGACAGAGCGCCGCCCGTCCACGCCGGGAAACCGATGCCGAGGATGGAACCGATGTCGGCATCGGCAGGATGCTCGACCACGCCTGCCTCAAGACAGCGCGCCGCTTCGAGCGCCTGGATATAGAGCAGGCGCGTCTTGACTTCCTCCACCTCGGGTTGTGCGGCCTTGACCGGAAAATGCTTGGCCAGACCGGGCCACAAGCCCTTCATGCGGCCATCGGCAAGCGGTGCCGCCTTGTCGGCGGCATAGTCGTAATATCCGGCGCCACCGCGGCGGCCGATGCGATGCAGTTCATTGACCATCATTTCCAGGACGGCGAAGACGCGCGGTAAATCCGGACTCGCCATGTTTCCATCGGTGATGTTTTGTTCAATCACCTTCAACTGCAACTCCAGCGTGATCTCGTCGCTGACTGCGAGCGGGCCGACCGGCATGCCGGCCATACGCCCTGCATTTTCGATCAGCGCCGGGGCAACGCCTTCCTCCAGCATCAGCACGCCTTCCTGGAAGAAGGCGACGAATAGCCTGTTGACATAGAAGCCGGGGCTGTCGTTGACCACGATGGGCGTCTTCTTTATCTGCGCCACGTAATCCAGCGCACGGGCCAATGTGACCTGACTGGTTTTTCTGCCGACGATGACTTCGACCAGCGGCATCTTGTCGACAGGCGAGAAGAAATGCAGCCCGATGAAATCCTGCGGCTTTGGATACGCTTCCGCCAGGCCGGTGATCGGCAGTGTCGACGTGTTGCTGGCGAAGATGGCGGTTTCCGGCATGGCCGCCGCAGCTTTCGCGGTGACCCCCTTCTTGACGGCACGGTTCTCGAATACCGCCTCGATCACCAGATCGCAAGCGGCCAGATCGGCATAATCCGTGGTGGGTTTGATGCGCGCCAGCTGGGCGGCGACTTTTTCCGGCGTGGTCTTGCCGCGATCCAGATTCTTCTGCAACAGCTTGACCGAATACTGCTTGCCCTTTTCGGCCTGCTCGATGGTGCTGTCGAGCAGCACGACGTCAATGCCAGCGGCGGCCGAAACATGGGCGATGCCTGCGCCCATCATGCCGGCACCGAGGATGCCAAGCTTCTGCACTTTTGATTTCGCCACACCCTCGGGTCTGCGCACCAGTTTGTCGGCAGTGCCTTTGTTGATGAACAGGGTGCGCATCAGGTTGCGCGCGACCACGCCCGAGAGAAGTTGTCCGAAGTACTTGGACTCGATGCGCAGCCCGACGTCCATCTGCCGCTGTGTGCCTTCATAAATGCAGGACAGAATGGCCAGTGGCGCGGGATAGTTGCGCTGCGTGGTCTGCGCCACGATGGCCGTGCCGGCGATAAAGCTGCGCGGGGCGTGGTGCGCCAATGCGCCGGCGCCGCCGGGAATCCGGTAGCCTTTGTCATCCCAGGGTTGTGTGGCATTGGGTGAAGTGAGCAGCCACTGGCGCGCTTTCTCTACCACTTCAGTGCTCTTGGCTACGGCATGAACCAGACCCAGCTTCAGGGCCTCGCGGGCCGGAAGGTGCTTGCCCAGCAACAAAAACTGCAACGATGGTTCGATGCCGATCAGGCGTGGTACGCGCTGGGTGCCGCCACCGCCAGGGAGCAGTCCGAGGTTGACCTCGGGCTGGCCGACGCTGGCGTCTTCGGCAAGCACGCGGTAGTGGCAGGCCAGCGCGATTTCGAAGCCGCCGCCCAGAGCCACGCCGTTTATGGCGCAAGCGAAGGGTTTGCCGCAGGTCTCAAGCCGGCGAAATATTTTGCTGAGATGTCCGCTAAGTGCCGCCCCTTCCTTTGCCGAAATGCCCTGGTCGAATGACTCGGCCAGTTGCCTGATGTCGGCGCCGGCGATGAAGGAGCCGGCCTTGCCCGAGGTGAGGATGGCGCCCTTGACGGCGGCATCCGCCGCGACGGTTTCGACGGCTTGTGCCAGTTCGCTCTGGAATTCCGGCGTCAGCACGTTCATCGGCCGGCCGGGCAGATCGAACACGATGAGGGCGATACCGTCCTTGTCGACGGAGAGGGTCAGGCAGGTTTGCATGTGAGCTCCCTTCGTCATCAAACGCGCTCGATGATGGTGGCCGTCGCCATGCCGGCGGCGGCGCACAAGGTGATCAGGGCGGTGTTCAGATTGCGCCGTTCGAGTTCGTCCAGCACCGTACCAAGCAGCATCGCGCCGGTGGCGCCCAGTGGGTGCCCCATGGCAATGGCGCCGCCATTGACATTGACCTTGTCCGGCGCAAGTTCGAGTTCGCGCAGATAGCGCAGCACGACGGATGCGAAGGCCTCATTGACCTCGAACAGGTCGATGTCGGCGAGCGTCATGCCGGCGCGCTTGAGTACTTTTCGGGTGCAGGCCGCGGGCCCGGTCAACATGATGGTCGGCTCGCTGCCGATCGAGGCATAGGTACGAACGCGCGCACGCGGCTTGAGGCCGGCACTGTTGCCGAAATCCTTGCTGCCGACGAGGACTGCCGCGGCGCCATCCACGATGCCGCTGGAATTGCCGCCAGTATGGACATGATGGATGTATTCCAGTTGGGGGTAGCGTTGCAGCGCGACGCTGTCGAAGCCGCCCTGTTCGCCCATCATCTGGAACGCGGGCTTCAGCCCGGCGAGGCTCTCCAGCGTGGTGCCGGGACGCATATGCTCATCTTGGTCCAGCACCACGTCGCCAAGGACGTCGCGCACAGGCACGATGGATTTCCGGAACCAGCCCTTTTCCCACGACAGGGCTGTGCGGCGCTGGCTTTCTGCGGCATAGGCGTCAACATCGGCGCGGCTGTAGCCGTCCAGGGTGGCGATGAGGTCGGCGCTGATTCCCTGCGGTACGTAGCATGTCTTCGAGGCGACCTGGGGATCGTTCGACCAGGCGCCGCCGTCAAGGGTCGGCTGGAATTGCGACATGGACTCCACGCCACCGGCGACAATTGCCTTGGCAAAACCGGCGGCTACCTGCGCGGTTGCCAGATTTACTGCTTCAAGACCGGAGGGGCAAAAGCGGCTGATCTGAATGCCGGGCACTTCCTCGGCATAGCCGGCGACCAGCGCGGCGACGCGCGCAATATCCGCGCCCTGGTCGCCGATCGGCATGACGCATCCCAGAATGACATCGTCGACCAGCGCGGTATCCATGTGGTTGCGGTCGCGTATCGCAGCCAGTGTCTGTGCTGCGAGTTGAATGGGAGGGATTTCGTAGAGGGCGCCATCCGGGCGGCCTTTGCCGCGAGGGGTACGCACATGATCGTAGATATAGGCTTCAGACACAGTTGACTCCTGTGATGTTGGTGCACACCGGTCGATCGTGAAGCATTTTGCCAGCCGCGGGCTTTCGGTCTTGTCCCTCGGCAGTCTTCAGTGTAGTCGATCAGAGATCAGCCGACTACGCGCAGCAGGGAAGCGGCAGCAAGATCGCCGATGCGCGACAGATACAGCGTGCCCATGTCGGGGTAGAAGCGGTAGGAATCTTCGCTGGCGAGCACGAGCATTCCGAAGCAGGCGCCGCCGAAGCCCTGCTCGCGCAGCGGAATCTGCGTCAGGGAACGGATCGGCGTGTTGCGTTCACCGAACCACAACACGGCCTCCTGGCTATCTGCCGGGCCGCAGTACGGGTGAAGAAGGCTGCTGGCGACCAGCTTGATGGTATCGGACACCGGCAAGAACTCTTCCGCCGTTTCGGCGTCGCCCGCGGCAACGCCCCACAGACGCACGGCGACACAGGGCACGGCAAAAGTGACCGTCAAGTGGGTATATAGGGCTCCGACTGCCCGCGACAGGTCAGTGGCGCCTTGCAGGTCGACAGCGAGGCGGTGCACCTTCTCGGCGATGATGTCGTTTTCCTCGCCGAAGCCGATCAACTCGCCAAGCTTGCCTTCGAGCAGCTTTACCTTGTCGCGCAGCAGACCGACCTGGCGTTCAACCAGCGATACCGCACTGGCGCCATGCGTGTTGGAAAAATTCATCTCGGCCAACAGTTCGGCATGGTCGATGAAGAAGTCAGGATGTGTGTGCAGAAAGCTGGCAACTTCGTCGGCAGTCATGGTTCCTCCGCAGGGCAGTCCCAAGGAGGAACAGCCAGTACATGGAGCGGGCGAAGCCCGCGAACAATCGTCACTCCCTTCGAGAAGGGGGATGGGGAGATGGAGGTCACAGATCCTCCGGTAATTCGATTTCACCTTCAAAGACGGTAACGGCAGGGCCGGTCATCAGTACTGGCTGTCCCGGCCCGTTCCATGCGATGGACAATTCACCGCCGCGCATGCCGACGCGCACCGGCGAATCAAGCAGACCGAGCCGGATGCCGGCCACTGCGGCGGCGCAGGCACCCGTGCCGCAGGCCATGGTTTCGCCGGCGCCGCGCTCATAGACGCGCAGGCGTATCGCGTGGCGGTCGGCCACCTGCATGAAACCCGCATTTACCCGTTGTGGAAAGCGTGCGTGCACTTCGATCAATGGGCCCTCAGTGGCAACCAGTGCGGTATCGACATCACTTACCACTTGAACCGCATGCGGATTGCCCATCGACACAACGCTGATGTCGATGTCGTATCCGCTTTCGTCAATGCCGAGCTGCAAGGCGTGCACTTCGGCTTCCACATTGCTCAAAAAGGGGATTTCATTCGGCGCAAAACGCGGCACGCCCATGTCGACAGTGACTGCGCCATTGTCCTCAAGCCGTGGCGAGATGATGCCTGAACGTGTTTCCACTTTTATTTCGTGCTTGTCCGTCAGCCCGTGATCGATCACGTAACGCACGAAACAGCGCGCACCGTTGCCGCATTGTTCGACCTCACCGCCATCGGCATTGAATATCCGATAGCGAAAGTCGATGCCGGGTAGCGTCGCTTTCTCGACGACGAGGATCTGGTCGCAGCCGATGCCGAAATGGCGGTCGGCAATAAAACGCGCCTGTGCCGGGTCTGGCACGAAGCGCTGGTTGATGGCATCGAGCACGACGAAGTCGTTGCCGAGACCGTGCATTTTTGTGAAGCGGATTTTCATTCCAGCAATCCTTGGTCACGCAATGTGCAGCGATCCATGATGACTGTCATCCCTGCGGCCTGCGCACGCAATGCGGCGGCTTCATTGATCACGCCCTCCTGCAACCAGAGGTTTTTCACACCCCGTGCAATGCAGTTATCGACGATGGCATCGACCGCCGCCGGTTGACGGAACACATCGACAAGGTCTGGCACCTCGGGCAAGTCGGCGACACAAGCGTAGGCTTTTTCGCCGAGCCCTTCACTGATCTCCGGGCGCACCGGAATGATGCGGTAGCCGCGCGCCTGCAAGCCTGCCGCGACGCGGTGGCTGGGCCGTTGCGGCTTGGGCGAATAGCCGACGATGGCGACGGTTTTCGCACTCCGCAACAAGTTGCGTATTTCGTCGAGGGAAGGATTGGCAAACATGGGCTAATGGTAATCGCTGGTATCTCATGCAATGCTGCGAGACGCGGCTCAATAAACCCCTTTTTCTCCGGGCGGCCGCGTCTTGAAACGCTTGTGCGACCACAAATACTGCTCGGGCATTTTCATTACCTCGGCTTCGATCAAGGCGTTCATGCGTCGCGTATCGGCTTCCAGGCTCTCGCCGGGGAAGTCTTTCCAGGCCGGCATCAGGGTGATGTCATAGCCGTATTGGGTCATTTGGGTGATACAGGGCACGACATTGGCGCGGGACAATTTGGCCAGCCGCGATACGCCGGTGATGGTGGCTGCGGGCACGCCGAAGAACGGTACGAAGACGGCATCCTTGGCACCGAAGTCCATGTCCGGCAGATAAAAGAAGGTGTAGCCATCCTTGAGGGCCTTGAGCACCCGGCGCACGCCGTCCTGTCGAGAGAGCAGCAGGGGGTCGTTGAAGCGCATTCGCCCAGCGTAAAACTGTGCGTCAAAGACCGGATTTTTCAGGCGCGAGTAAATGCTGACCCCACGCGTCATTGTGGATATCAACACGCCGGCGGCGTCCAAGCCGATGAAGTGCGGCGCCAGCAGGATGGTTGGCGTGCCGGCAGCATCCTTGAGGTGTTCGCGGCCATTTATCCGGATCAGACGATTTAGTCTTCGCTCGGACGACCACCAGAAATAGGCACGATCCAGCGTCGAACAGGCGAAACCAATGAAGTGGCGGCGAGTGATGGAACGCCGCCATGAATCGTCCTGCTGCGGAAAGCACAGGCGCAGATTGGTCATCACAATCTGTCGCCGTTCCGGGATTGCCAAATAGAGCAGGATGCCAAGCAAGGCGCCAAGCATTCTCGTTACGCGCAGCGGCAGCCAGTGCAACAGCCACATCAGTGCCAGCGTCAAGTAGCTAAATAAGCGGCTTATCAGGGAAGTCATGGCGGCGGTTCGGCTCCGGCGGGTACTTTGTAACGGTTGTAGTTCCAGGCGTATTGCTGGGGGCATTTGCGAATCTGGGCTTCGATGGCGCGGTTGATTGCAGCGGCATTTTCTTCCGGCGTGCCGGCAAGCGTTTCGGTAAAAGGTTGCACCTCGATGTGGTACCCGGCCCCGCGTGGCAGGCGTTCGGCATGGATCAGCAACGTCGTGGCGCCATTGGCGGCCAACCGCGCCGCGAGCGTCATGGTATATGCCGGCTTGCCGAAGAATGGCGCCCAGACGCCCTCCCCATTGCCGGGTACCTGGTCGGGCAGCATGCCGATGGCCTCGCCGGCACGCAGGGCGCGAATCAGCGTGCGCACGCCGGAGACATCGGCCGCCGCGATGGACAGATTGTTGCCGCGGCCGTTCTCGACCAGCTGCACCAGCCAGGCCTGCTTTGGCCGTCGATACAACACAGTGATCGGCGCCTGGGTGGCCAGATACTGCGCGGTGATTTCGAAACAGCCCAGATGCGGCGTTAGAAACAAGATGCCCTTGCCCTCGTTGCGCGCTCTGTCGACCCAGTCCCAGCCGCTGACGCTGACCACCTTGGAAACGATTGCCTGCTGTGAATGCGACCATATCCAGGCTAATTCAGTTGCGGCGCGGCCTTCCTCGATCATCACGCGCCAGGGTGAAACCTGTTGCGTCAGGCCGGCGATGGCAAGGTTCTGCCGGGTGAAGCGACGGCTGCGCTCCGAGAAGGCATAGGCCATGACACCGAGTGCAGCACCCAACGCATGCAACGCGCGCAGCGGCAGATAACCCAGAAACCTGAACAGGAGCTCCATTAACGTGAAAAAACAGAATCAACGCCCATAGTGATATCGAGCGTAGCAAGCCAATTGGCAGCCCCGCCCAGGGACGAGGTATGGGGGTGGGGGACGTTCAATTTGCCTTTACGCATTTTCATCCTCGGGTGTGGCGCTGGCGACCATGAGCGTTAGAGGGACGCAGTCTTGCGCCGAAACAAGCGAAAGTGTAGATTATCGCCTTCCGCCGAGTTAAATGGACAACTTGCGAGGCGGAGAAGACCGCAGCAATGCCGTCGGAAAACAAATTTCGCTAAAGCGTCGCTGCTCGATTCCCCAGGAGCCTCGCGTTTAGCCAAATTCGCAGGCAGATCATTGGGGAACATTTTAGGAGCAGCAAGCATGTCTGAATATTTCTTTACCTCTGAATCGGTTTCGGAAGGCCATCCCGACAAGGTCTCCGACCAGATTTCCGACGCCATTCTCGATGCCATCCTGGCACAGGACAAGCATTCGCGTGTCGCCGCCGAAACACTGTGCAACACCGGCCTTGTTGTGCTGGCTGGCGAAATCACCACTACTGCTACAGTCGATTACATCAATATTGCGCGCGACACCCTCAAGAGCATTGGCTACGACAACAGCGACTATGGCATCGACTACAAGGGCTGTGCCGTGCTGGTGGCCTATGACAAACAGTCACCCGATATCGCGCAGGGCGTCAACAAGGCCTACGACGACGACCTCGATCAGGGTGCCGGCGACCAGGGACTGATGTTCGGCTACGCCTGCGACGAAACCCCGGTGCTGATGCCGTTGCCGATCTACCTCTCGCACCGCCTGATGGAGCGCCAGTCGCAACTGCGCAAGAACGGCAAGCTGCCATGGCTGCGTCCCGATGCCAAATCCCAGGTCACCATCCGCTACCAGGACGGCAAGGCAGTCGCCATCGATACCGTGGTGGTTTCCACCCAACATGCGCCGGACATGACGCTGGAAGCCATTCGCGAAGCCACGATCGAGGAAATCATCAAGCCGGTGCTGCCCAAGGAACTCATCCAGGGCGATATCAGCTATCTGGTCAATCCCACCGGCCGCTTCGTGGTCGGTGGCCCGCAGGGCGATTGCGGCCTCACCGGGCGCAAGATCATTGTCGACACCTACGGTGGCGCCGCACCGCACGGGGGCGGTGCGTTCTCGGGCAAGGATCCGTCCAAGGTTGATCGTTCCGCCGCCTATGCGGCGCGTTATGTGGCGAAGAACATTGTGGCCGCCGGGCTTGCCAGCAAGTGCCTGGTGCAGATATCGTATGCCATTGGCGTTTCTCGGCCGACCAGCGTATGGGTGACCACGCAAGGTACCGGCAAGATTTCCGACGAGAAGATCGCCGAACTGGTGACGAAGCACTTCGACCTGCGGCCGAAAGGCATTGTCAACATGCTCGACCTGCTGCGCCCGATCTATCAGAAAACCGCAGCGTACGGCCACTTCGGCCGCGAGGATGCGGATTTCACCTGGGAGAATACCGATAAGGCATTGGCGCTACGCGCTGACGCGGGCCTGTAAGGATCGTACCCGCAGGTTTTTGATATTTCGCCAAGGCCTAACCTGCGCAAGCGGGTTAGTGCCTGTTGCCGTCTTATGGTGAATCGGGTTCCTTGAAGCTGGCGCCGGACTTGTTGGCCATGTAAACAATCGCACGGGCAAGCTCGGTATCGGTGGCATCGGAACCGCCACGAGGGGGCATGGCATTCTTGCCGGCCACAGCCGACTTCAGCAAGCCATCAAGACCAACTGCGATACGTGGCCCCCAGTCGGCGCTATCGCCGATCTTCGGCGCACCGATGGCGCCAGTCATGTGACAGGCGGCACAAGCAGTCTGCACGATTTGTTCACCACTTCGGCTGCCGCTGCTGGTGTTTGCTACGGCAAGTTCAACTTTGGCCACAGGCTGGATCCGCATATTCACTTCTTCCTCGTCCACCTGTTTCGAGTCGCGACCGATCACGACGGCCAAAGTGATGAGAATGGCGACAATAATCCCGGTGCCGGCGATAAGTGGAACCAGTTTGAATTTTTGTTCGTCGGACATGGAATTCCCTCTGAAAGCAAGAATGGCAGCGGAAAGATGCGCCAGATTATAGCGAATTAGCCCTGCCTTCCGAGCTTGCCCGATGGACGGGCCTCGGGAAAAGCGCTATTCTTCGCGCCCTCGCGCTCGTAGCTCAGGGGATAGAGTATTGGCCTCCGAAGCCAAGGGTCGCTGGTTCGATTCCAGCCGGGCGCGCCAAATCCCCATCAGGTCAGTTTTGCAAGCAGCTCAACCGCACTGCCACGTGACTTTATTTTCAACGGGCATTTGCGCGCAGCAGTCATTTTCATTGGTCTTGGTGTTTGGTCCCGCCGAACCTTCAGGTCGTGGGCTAGCATCATCGACAAGTAATCGGCCTTATGCAAAGCTTTACATAAGGCCGATTACTCGTCCTTCAGTATTCCGAACTGGAGTCGGCATAAGGATTCCATGGGCATTTTTCAGACACCTTTGTTTGAATTTCCTAGCACACCCGCCAGCGCCGTTTCCAGCATGTCGATAAAAGCCCTTGTCTTCGCGGGCATCAGGCGGCGACCGGGAAACACGACCCAGGCCGTATGCGACGGCATGCACCAGTCGGGCAGGATTCGGCGCAGTTCGCCCCGGCGTACGCCAGGCGCAGCAAAGTAATCGGGGACGGCGGCGATGCCGGCACCGCCGCAGGCCAGCTTGATCAGCAGTTCAGGCGCGTTTGCAGTGGTGCGTCCTGGCGGAACGCCTTCCCAGCGCTGGCTGCCATTCGTTAAGGTCCAGCCAACCGCTTCGCCATTGCGTCCCAGCAGCCGAAGTGCCTCGTGCTGGGCCAGGTCGTCCGGCGCAGCCGGGTCGCCGTGCTCGGCGAGATAGGAGGGTGCGGCGTAGAGGCCGCTGGTGAGCACCGCAATGCGCCGTGCAGCCAGCAAGGTATCGTCGGGCAGATCGCCCATGCGCAGCGCAAGATCAAAATTCTCGCCGAGCAGGTCGACACGACGCGGCGAGAGATCGAGTTCCAGGGATACCGCCGGGTGCAACGCAACGAAAGCCGCCAGCATATCGGGCAGCAGCACGGTCGCGAAATCGTTTGGCATCGAAACGCGCAGCCGGCCGCTGGGCTGTGCCTGACGGTATTCGCTCAGCGCCTTTACGGCGTCGAACTCGGCGGCCACCTGACGGGCATGTTCGAGGAGTTGCTGGCCGAATTCGGTCAGGGAAAGACGGCGGGTCGTGCGCAGCATCAGGCGCTCCCCCAGCTGTTCCTCCAGCCGGGAGATGCGTCGCGATACCGTGGATTTGGGCAAACCGATGCGTTCTGCCGCACGGCTGAAGCTCCCCGCTTCTGCGACACGCGCGAATATCAGCAGATCATCGGGCCCATATTGTTCCATAGCGGGAACAATGATATCCGTTTTAATGGCTTCCGCTAGCGGTCTGGCATCAATAAAGTGTACCCAAGTCATCACCAACCGCAAAGGAGATCCAAATGAACATCCTGCAAATCAACGCCAGCGCCCGCCGTGATGGGGCCAATTCCACTCGCATTGCAAATTCCATAGTCGCTCGCCTGCGCTCGGCAGACCCGACCGCACAACTGACGGTGCGCGATTTCTCCAGCAATCCGCATCCGGCACTGGATGCATCCGTGCTGGGTGCTTTGTTTGCGCCGGCCGAGAGCCGTACGGCAGACCAGGTGGCGCGAGTTGGCATCGATGACGTGCTGATTGCCGAAGTGCAGGCGGCCGACGTGATTGTGCTTGGCGTGCCGATGTACAACTTCGGTGTGCCATCGCAGCTGAAGAACTGGATCGATGCCATAGCACGGAATGGCACGACCTTCCGCTACACCGAGAAAGGCCCGGAAGGGCTGTTGAGCGGCAAGAAAGTCTATATCGGTCTGGCGCGGGGCGGGCGCTACCGTGGCACCGAGACAGACAGTCAGGTGCCTTACCTGAAAACGGTACTGGGCTTTCTCGGCATGACGGATCTGCATTTCATCTATGCCGAAGGGCTGAACATGGGGCCGGAAGCGATTCAGCAGGGATTTGCGCAAGCCGAAGCCGATCTGGCCGCAGCATTTGCCTGATCGGGCTTCTCAAAGTACTTCCTCCATACTGGAAAGGAAATGTCATGACAACGAAGACAGTTCAATTCACGGAGGCCGTGGGCCGGTCGCGTACCGTCGAGCAGCTGGTCGTCGGCAAGGCAACCTCCGATGGTGCCGGGGTCAAGCTGACCCGCGTGTTGTCGCAGCCGCTGCAAAGCCGGCTTGATCCTTTTCTCCTGCTCGATGCCTTTGGCAGCGACAAGTCGGATGACTACATTGCCGGCTTTCCCGACCATCCGCATCGTGGTTTCGAGACGGTGACTTACATGATTGCCGGGCGCATGCGGCACCGGGACAGCGCGGGCCATGAGGGTCTGCTGGAAAACGGCGGCGTGCAATGGATGACAGCCGGTCGCGGCGTGATTCATTCCGAGATTCCGCAGCAGGAAGACGGCGTGATGGAGGGCTTTCAGCTGTGGCTGAATCTGCCGGGCAAGGACAAGATGGCGGCACCATGGTATCGGGATTTCGCTGCGGCCGATTTGCCGTACTTCATTACGGAAGCCGGCGTTGAGGTAACGGTGATCGCCGGTGAGAGCCACGCTGTCCAGGGTGCGGTGCGCCGCGATGCGACGGCCCCGCTTTATCTGGATGTACATCTGCCCGCCGCGACGAGTTTTGCACAGCCGCTTCCGGCAGGCCACAACGCCTTCATCTACGTGTATCGCGGCGAAGTGACCATTGACGGCGAGAAGATACCGGTCCGGCGCATGGCGATTCTTGCCAACGATGCCAAGGCAGACGGCGTGGTGATAGAAGCATCTGATGCGGCGAAGATCCTGTTGGTCGCAGGCCGGCCGCTGCATGAACCGATTGCTCAATACGGACCGTTCGTGATGAATACGAAGCAGGAAATCTATCAGGCACTGAACGACTATCGCGATGGACGCCTGGCTTGAGAATTTGAGCGAATGACGCCGGAACAATCCGGATCTGCTTCAGTAATTATGCTGTCGCTATAGAGCGACAGCGATATCCCATGACAATACAACCAGTTAGATCATTCTAATGCAGGCCCTGCTGCTTCCCGGCGACAAGACTGGACTTTTCTTGCGCCATTAATTCATTTCAGATGCTGATTCGATTGAATAAACAGCGCTGGCATCGGTATTGCTAGAGCAATTGATCGTCACGATTACGCCATGACCACAGCCTGCTGGTTTTTTTGGCAAATGGAGTGGTAGGTGATCTTCGAATGGACTGAAATGAAGAGGACAAATTCTCTTGCAGAAACTGCTGTGACTATGCTGGCCATTGGGAAGTTTGCATTGCTGTCGGCGTGAGGCATCAGCCACTATGGCAGTGCAGCGTTCAAATTCAAGTCATGACATTCGGTTCTGAGGAATCGCCGGACAAGCCTGTCATCGAGAGCCAAGTATGGCGATCCAGCGCCTTAACGTACTAAAGAGGGCATTTCGCCTCCGCCTGGCTCGCATGAGGAAATCTTCAGGCGAGATCTCCTGTCGCGATAATTCGAGGTTTGCCAGGGCGCTTGCGGTATCGCTGCTGTTCCACGCCCTTGTGCTCATGGTTCACATCGGCATCCCCAGGCCAGACTCGCCTGGCCTCGATGCGCCTGGGCAGCAGCGGAGTGCCGGTGCCAATCCTTTGCATGTCGTGCTTGCCGCGCCATCCAGCCGCCCCGCTGTAGCCGCAAAGCCCAGCCGGGCTCCTCTCCGCCATGCACCAGCAAAGCCATTACCGTCGCCCCGCCGCAATTCCCCGCCGATGACGGCACGGTCCGGTGTGGCCGCCAAACCGGTCAAACAGCCGGAATCGGTGGCCATGAATACAAGGGTTCTCGCGGTGGCTTCGGCGCTGGAAGCGGTACGCAAAAAAGGGCAAAAGCCGGATAAAACCGTGGCTAGCCCAATAAATCACGCTGCACGCGTAAAAGCACATCCAAACATCATCGTTCAGAAGAACCCGATTCGTGAAACGTTTACGGTGCCGAAACCTGTACCTGAAGGCACAGCGGATGTTGCTCGTCAGGGAACAAGGGAAGCGACAAGAACACAAGACCGCAGGCCAAAACGACCGAAGCAAAACAATAACGCAGTAATGGCATCCACCGCTGCTGAAACGGCTTCCCGCCGGGCTGCCAAGGCTGCTGTGAGACTGGCGCACAAGCAGGAACAGCGGTTGAAGGAAGCCGTGCGCCGCGCAAAGCAAGCGGAGAAGCGCAGGATTGCACGAAAGCAGAAAGAACAGAGGCTGGCAGCTGCCAGATTGTTGGCCCAGCAGGAACGGGAGGCCCGGCGCCAGGCGGCCATGCGCCAGGCGCAGGAGGCCGAAGAGCGCAGACGCATTGAGCAGCAAGAGGCAGCACGGCAACTTGCAGCGGCGGCCGAGGCCAGAAAACAGGCAGAGGACGAAGTCCGCAGAATGGCAGAAGAGATGGATCGCCAGCAGATGGCGCTGATGGAAAAGCAACTATCCGAGCAATTGTCCGCAGCAGAATTGGCGGCACAACAGGCGCAGGAAATTGTGCAAGAAGAAGCCTTGCGTCAGGCACAGGCAGCGGAAGCCTTGAGGATCGAACAAGAACAACAGGAACAGGAAGCGCTTCGGCTGGCTGCGGAAGCCGAATCCCGCCAGCGCCTGGAGGAGCAACAGGTAGTGCTACAGCTGGCGGCAGAAACAGAAGCCAGGGAACAGGCAGTGTTGGAAGCCAGCATAATGGCAGCGGAGCTTGTCCGCCAGGAAGTTTCCATGTTGGAAAGCCAGCAGGAAGCTGCCTTGCAGCAGGCGCTTGCGGCACAAGCGCTCAGAGCTGACGAAGAAGCCGGGCTGCGGCAGGCCACGGAAGCAGCGGCACTGGCGCAAGCCGAGAAATCTGCCCGGCAGCAGGCTTTGGTGCTGGAGGCGTCTCGGAGTGCCGAAGCGGGCGGCGGTGAACGTAATGATGTGGGAACACAGGCGCCCTCCGGTACCGGCATGTCAGGTACCCAACTGGCATCGCGGGAGGGAGCGGCGGCTGGCGCCCGTTCTGCCGATGACAATCACGGACCGGGCGAAAACGGCAGCACCAATCCGGCGGGCAGTGGATCAGGCGGGCAAGCCAATGCCTCTGCAACGACCGGTAGCGGCTCGGCAAGTGGCGCCGGGCCGGGCAGCAAGCCGGCGAAGGGTGACGCAGGGAGCGGTCATGGCAATGATGAAATACGGGTGCCGAACCGCAAGGAAGGCAGCCGTCCTGGCGGCCAGACCGTCGTTGCCGGCAACAGCCAGCGCCGTGGAACATTGCTGGGCGGTTATCTGCCAGATGTGGAAGTCGTTATTTTCGCCGAGGTCTGGCGTCGCAACATCAATAGCAATGCGCCGTTCAGTCTGCTGCAGAAGGCGAAGGCAGAAGACTACAAAAATCCCTGGGTGACTGTTGCGTTGCGCAGCGACGGGAGCGTCGAGAACATCCGCTTCGATCACTCGAGCGGCGTGACGGCGATCGATGTCGCGGTTCGTCAAACCATCATGCTGCTGTCGCCCTATGACCCCTTTCCGCCGGAGTTGGCGGCGGAATACGACGTCATCGACATACCGAGCATCTGGACCTTCAACAATGCCTTGCGCCTGATTTGGGGCGGTGGCTGATGGGCAGCGAAGGCAGGCGCTGACAGAGCCAGTGATCGAATGAAAGCCGGCCCGGTCCGTGCAGCAGCGTCACCAGCAGCAGCATGCCCCATAGTATGTGGTCCTGAAGGCCAAGGTCCGATATGTCGGCAAACGAGATTGCGGCGACCAGATTGACGATCGACAGTCCCGCTGCACCAAAGCGGCTGGCCAGCCCGAGCGTGAGCAGCAGCGGCAACCCCAATTCGCCCGCCGTGCCCATCACTGCTGCGACATCGGGAGGCAGCAGCGGCACGTGGTACTCGTACTCGAACAGTTGCAGCGTTGTGCTCCAGTCGGAAATCTTGAGCCAGCCCGAGCGGAAGAAAACGCTGGCAACGTAGAGGCGAATGCCGAGATCGAACAGCGGCGTGATCCATTGTTCAATCCGCGCGATCACGCATTGTCCGAGCCGTATCGCCGTGCTTGCCGACAGTTTGCACAATGTTGCGTGGCAAGTTCTCACGCCTGTCCCCCTTCCTCTTTTCCGGGCAGCCATGCCCGTACGAAGACACCATTACCGGCGAAGCGTGCCAGCGCGGCGGCAAGATCGAATCCGGTCTCGGCTGCCTGCGCCGATGCGGCGGCAGTTTCGAGGCAGTCACTGCAGGCCAGCGCATCCAGAAATGCCGCTTCGCCGTGTGTCAGCGATTCGACATGGACCAGACCGTCGCGGCGCAGGATCGCCAGTCGTGCGCCCCGCGCGAAATCGACTTTCATCTCGCCGCCATAGCCCTCGGCATTGACGCGCCAGATGTCGGCCAGCGGCCACGCCGAGTCCATGCGCGCCAAGGCGGGGGTCAATGAGAAACACAATGCGCCATACTCCTCTGGCGGGCAGGCAGCGAGCCCGGACAGGTCGGTCTTCACATCGGAGGCGTAATAGACCTGCTGCACTTGCCATTCCAGCCGCGCCACGTCAGGCAGGTAGCCCAGTTTGCGGCCATGTGGCCATCCGGCGATGAAGTCGGCGAACGATTCGCCGTATTCGCTAAGGTCGCCGCTGACGCTGGGGTGTGCGCGGAAGTAGGCGCTTGCAACCTCGCGAAAGAAAGGCAGGCCGACAATCCGCGTCAGCACCGGATAGCTTGCTTGCAGCGCGCCGACCATGTTGCCGAGAATGCTGCGGCGGTAGGCGGCAATGCGGCGGCGGCCGGTCTCGCCGGATTCCATCATGCAATCGAGCAACGCCTGTTCGGCATTCGCGCCGGCAACAATGCCGTCGTAAAAGCGCGTTTGCAGCTCAAATAGCTTAGGCAGCGCGGGCATGGCATGCCTCCCGCGTTGTGGTGAGCAGACGCTCGGCCTTGCCGGCCTCTGCCAGCAGCGTATCGAGCGCAGGAATATCGTTGTCCCACTCGATCAGGGTGGCGATCGGGCCGAAGCGGGCCAACGCATCGGCGTACAGTGCCCATACCGGTTCATAAACGGGGCGTGAATGGGTATCGATCAACAGCCCGTCTTCCTCCTCTTCGTAACCGGCGAGATGGATCTCGCCGACGCTGCCGACGGGGATCGCCGCAAGGTAGGCCTGTGCATCAAAACCGTGGTTGCAGGCATTGACATAAGTGTTGTTCACATCGAGCAGGATGCCGCAGCCAGTGCGCCGTGCCACGGCGGCGACGAAATCCCATTCCGGAATTTCCGCCCCGGCGAAGCGCAGGTAGCTCGAAACGTTCTCGACCAGAATGGTGCGGCCGAGAAAATCCTGGGTGCGGGCGACGCGCTCGCACACATTGTCGAGCGCCTCCTGCGTGTAGGGTAGCGGCAGCAGGTCGTTGAGAAAGCGGCCGTTCACTGACGACCAGCACAGGTGTTCAGAGATCGCCGCCGGCTCGATGCGGCTGACCAGCGCCTTGAGCTTGTCGAGATGGCAGCGTGAAAGTTCGTCGACGGCGCCGAGCGAAAGCCCGACGCCGTGCAAACTGATGGGGTAGCGATCACGTACCATCTCCAGCACACGCAGCGGTTGACCACCGGCGCCGAAGAAGTTCTCGCTATGCACTTCGAGCCAGCCGATATCGGGCGGCGTCTCCAGCACCTCGCGGTGGTGGGGCGCACGCAGGCCAATGCCGGCACTGGCGGGCAAAGTTGCAGCGGGTGTGTGCTGACGGTACATGATGCCTGCCCGCCGGATTACTTCTTCATGTCCATGGCGCCGTCGGGCATGGTGTTACCGCCCATCGTTTCGCAAGTGCCCTTGGGCACCAACTTGAAGTCATTGGGATCGTTGTCAACCTTTGACTGGCCGGCGCAGGAATGCTTGCTGTATTTGCTGCTGCAGTCGTTCTGCCCGGCCTTGGCGACACCGAAGCATTTCTCCTTGGCCGCATCGTCGGCAAGGGCGCTGCCGCTGGCAGCGACGATGCCGAGCGCCAGCAGGCTGGCGACGGCAGACTGGATCAGGGTGTGTTTGGCTTGCATGTTCATCTCCTTGAAGTTGGGTTGCTGAGGCACGCTTCGCGGATGCGAATCCTGTGTCTCTGCAAACTTCGTCGGAGTGCCCGCCGCTTCCTTACACAGCACGCAAAAAAAATTCGCCGGATATTTAATCCGGATCAACGCCGCCGGGAAAATTGCGGCAGGCGACGCGCAGGAAATCCATCTGCCGCTCGAAAGCCGCGCAGGCGTTGCAAAGCATCATGTGGAAACGCAGGCTGATTCGCGCGGTCATGGACAGCCGCGAATCCTGGGCGCGGATCACCAGTTCGTGCACTTCCTTGCAATTCATCATACTTTGTTGCCTCCGGGCTCGGCTCCGAACCATTTGAGTTGCAGGCACTCGCGCAGACGCATGCGCGCCCGATAAAGTACCACCCAGCAATTGGTCGTGGAAATGGCGAGTTCCTTACAGATCTCATCCGTCTCCAGGCCGAGAAACTCGCGCATCATGAATACGCGCGCCGTCTTCGCCGGCAGGATTTCCACACAGGCCTCGAAGACATCGTAAAAACGCTTGTTCTCCAGTGTGCGCTGCGGGTCGCCCCAGTCGGATAGCGGCTCGGCCCAGTGGCCATCGGCACGGAACAGCGCATCGAAATCGCGCTCCTCGCCATCGTCATCGATTGCCTGCAACGAAGGTTCGCGGGCACGACGGCGAATCTGGTCGACAATCTTGTTGCGCAAAATGGCGGTCAGCCAGGTGCGCAGAGAGGACTTGCCGGCAAACTGCTGTTCCCCGGTCAGGGCTGCGAGCAGGCACTCCTGCACGGCGTCCTCTGCCGCAGCCTCGTCGCGCAGCTGTAGGCGGGCAAACCGCAACAGCATCGGTCGCAGCCGGGCGGCTTCATTACTTAGGCTCTCATCGTCCATGGCGTGATTGTAGTCAATGACAGCGATATTGCCGATCCTTCAATTCCGTCAGGAAAACTGCAAGTTGCCTGATGGGTGAAACCACTGTTGTAATATGGCAACAACATGAGTGCCTGATGATGACAATCGCAGATAACCCTGATAGCATCGTCAATGCTGTACGGGTTTATTTATCTGGATTCATTAAATTCATATATGAGGTTATTAATGAACATCACATTAACAAAGATTTCTGTTGCCATTGCTCTTGTCGTAGCCGCAACGGCTGCTAGTGCCCAGGTTTATGGCGAGGTTGCATACACCGGGCTTACCTATGAAGAAGAGGGGGGCAAAGCCGATCTCGGCACGCTTGGCGCCACGATTGGCTATGAAATAAACAAGAATCTTGCGGTAGAAGGCATGTTTGCCGCAGGCGTCCAGGATGACGACGTTGATGTGGGTGGTTTCAACGTTAATGTCGACCTCAAGAACACCTATGGTGTCTTTCTGAAGCCGAAAGCAGAGCTCGCAGAAAACCTCGAGGTATATGCCAGGCTTGGTTGGGCCAAGAGCAAAATTGAAGCAAGCGCCTTCGGTCAGACGATGAGCGATTCGGGTAGTGATTTTGCCTACGGCGTTGGCCTGCAATACAGTTTCTCGCCTACGACTTATGTCACTGGCAGTTACACCAATCTCTACGATAAGGAAGGCACAACCATAGACGGCTGGGGTATCGGCATCGGCTACAAGTTCTGAGTTCGTATCCAGCATCCCTCCAAGCCCACCGAATATCGGTGGGCTTTTTGTTGCCAGCCGCAGCGACGGCAATACATCGGCTCTGTTACTGGTGCGGAGCACCCTCTTTTGCAAACTCATTGACTTGTCCATGGCCTCCAACCCTTCGTGGTCGGTAGATGAATAACCCAACGCTTTGCCACGTTCCCGCCCCCAGTCGCCTGCACACACCACCGGCAATCCAAGGGCTTCGGCAAGCTGCTTTCCCTGCATCAGAAATGTTTGCTTGCCCCTGCTGCTGATCCAGCCAAGAATCTCTGCGGCGTTGTCCGGTGGTGAGCAGTTTGCGGGGGAGCCTTATCGACTCGGTCGAGACCAGATTGAGTCCTTGGTCGCTGCGCAACTCCATATAGAGACGCAGACTTTTCGATGGCGAACTGCCGCCGCCGTGGTCAGCGGTGCCTGAACCTTATGGTTTGGGCTTATGGCGAAGATGAAAAGCGATTGGGCTCTTTGCCTTCCTGCACAGTCCACACAAGCAGGACAATCCAGCCGATTAATGGAATGAGCCAGAGGAGCAGGAACCATCCGCTTCTGTCGGTGTCATGCAGGCGCCGTGCCCCGACGGCCAGGGACGGTAGCAGAACGCCCAATGAAAACAGCGCCGACAGGGTTTGACTTACGATGCCGGCTGCCGCCGACGCAAGAAATGTAAACAGAAAAAACCACCAGAATTCAGCGCGGGAGGCGCGCCCGTCAAAGTCGGCATATTTTGAGAAACAGGTGCTAATGGCTTCACCGAACGTCATTTGTATCTCCCTATTCAAGTCGATTGGAACAACACGGGTGTGGCAGTTTCGCATATCAGGCTATTGAGGTCAGCGACCCGAAAAAAATTCGAAGTCGGTACCGAGCATTTTTTGCTTTTCTCATCGCAGCCCACCATTACTCGAATGGAATGAAAACCAGAATGACCTGATCTGGTCGATATCAAGAGCATGCGTCTGGTAGTCGTCTGCAATGCGGCGATACTGATATGCTAGGGGCAGCGCTCGCCAACAGTGTGATCGCCATCCTCCCTGCCACTACCAGCTATCATCATGATTACATTACCTCGCTTGATCGCGCGCTGCGCGCTTTCCCTGTCCCTGCTGCTTGGCGCAGCTTCCTGTCTTGCCGACACCCCGCCCAATACCTTGCGCGTGTCGGCCATTCCCGATGAGTCGCCGACCGAACTCCAGCGCAAGTTCAAGCCGCTGGGCGAATACCTGGAAAAGGAAACGGGATACAAGGTGCAATTCACACCGGTCAGCGACTATGCGGCGGTGGTCGAAGGCCTTGCCGCGAAGAAGATCGATCTGGCCTGGCTCGGCGGTTTCACTTTTGTGCAGGCCAAACTGCGCACAAATGGCGAGGCACTACCCATCGTACAGCGCGTCGAGGACGAGAAGTTCACCAGCAAGTTCATCGTGCCGGTCGACAGTACAGCCCGGACTCTGGCTGACCTCAAGGGCAAGAACTTCGCCTTTGGTTCGCCTTCATCGACTTCGGGCCACCTGATGCCGCGCTTCTTCCTGCTCAAGGCGGGCATTGATCCGGACAAGGACTTCAAAAATGTCGCCTTTTCCGGCGCCCATGACGCCACCGTCGCCTTTGTCGCCTCGGGCAAGGTCGAGGCCGGCGTGCTCAACGCTTCGGTCATGGACAAGCTGATCGAGAAGGGCGATGCCAACGCCCAGCGCGTCAAGGTGCTCGCCATCACGCCGCCCTACTACGACTACAACTGGACCGTGCGGCCGGGCCTTGATCCGGCGCTGACAAAGAAGCTTACCGAGGCTTTTCTCAAGCTCGACCCGGCCAACCCGGCGGACAAGGCGTTGATGGATCTGCAACGTGCTTCGAAGTTCGTGCCGACCAGGGCGTCGAACTATGATGGCATCGAGCAGGCGGCCAGAAGTGCCGGTCTCATCAAATAAGCTGCACCTGACAAGACGCCACCTCAAGGCGGCGCGAATTTCATTATGTCCTTCGTCACCCATCACATCGGACTTGAATACGGCAGCGGCCTGCGCGCCCTGCATGGCCTTGATCTGCGTCTGAAGCCCGGGGAGCGCGTCGCGGTGATCGGCCCCTCGGGCGCCGGCAAGACCAGCCTGCTCCGTCTGCTCGGCGTGGCCCTGCGTCCGACGACAGGCGGCATCGAGGTGCTCGGGGTGAATCCCTGGCAATTGTCTGCCGCCGGGTTGCGCCGCCTGCGTGCGCGCATCGGCATCATCCACCAGGCACCGCCGATTCCGCCGCGGCTGCGAGTAATCAACGCCATTCTTGCCGGACGCCTTGGCTGCTGGCCGGGCTGGAAGGGCCTGTTGTCGCTGCTTTATCCGGCAGACATCGCCGGGGCACGCCATGCGCTGGCGCGGCTTGATCTGGCCGAGCGCCTGTTCGACCGCTGTGACCGGCTTTCAGGCGGCCAGCTGCAACGTGTCGGCATTGCCCGCGTGCTTTACCAGCAGCCCGATCTGATCCTGGCTGATGAACCGGTAGCGGCGCTTGACCCCATACTTGCCGATGCGACGCTGGCGCAGATCGTGGCCGAAGCCGGGCAGCGCGGGGCAACCGTGGTGGCCTCGCTGCATGCCGTGGACCTCGCCCTCAAATGGTTCCCGCGCATCATCGGGTTGCGCGGCGGCGAGATCGCCTTCAACCTGCCCACAGAGCGCATCACACAGGCAATGCTGCGTGATCTCTATGCCAGCGAGGGCTATGTCGTGCCGACCCAGGCCAGCGACCCCATGCTCTTGAATGTACTGGCCGACCCGCAGCCGGCGGCAGAGGTGCTGCATCTTGATGACTACCGGGGCCGCGGTTAACCGGCATATGAGCGCGTAGATGGATGTGAGCGCCTGCTCCGGCAGAATGCCACGGCGTGACCCGTTAGTGCTGCGGCGCTTGGGCGTTGCCATGATCGCGTTGGTCATTCTCTGGCCGCTGCTGCAACTTGCCGAATTCCATCCGGCAGTCTTGTTTGACGCCAGCAATCTGAAAGTGATGGGCGGTTTCCTTGCCGGTTTTCTGCCACCGGAGCACTCGCCCGAGTTCCTCGAATTGCTGTTCCAGGCAACGCTGGAGACATTGGCCATTGCCACCGCCGGCATTACGCTCGCCCTGTTCATCGCGATTCCCATGGCCATCATCGGCACGCGTGCACTTTCGATTTCCCGCATCGGGCCCGGACCGGGACGCTGGCGCGGTGAGTTGCTGCGCGGGATATGTCGTGTCGTGTTGGCCTTGCTACGGGCGATTCCGGAAATCGTCTGGGCGCTGATGTTCGTGCGTGTTCTTGGCCTCGGTCCCGCCGCCGCCGTACTGGCGCTCGCCATTACCTACGGCGGAATGCTGGGCAAGGTCTATACCGAAATCCTCGAATCGACCGATACGGCACCGGCGCGTCTGCTGCTCGAAGCCGGAAGCGGCCGGCTGCCCGCCTTGGCTTACGGGCTGATTCCCAACGCCATGCAGGAACTCACCTCCTACACCGTGTATCGCTGGGAATGTGCGGTACGCGCCTCGGTCATCATGGGTTTCGTCGGCGCCGGCGGCCTCGGCCAGTTGATGGATCAGTCGATGAAAATGCTCAACGGCGGCGAGGCGAGCAGCATCCTGATGGTGTTCCTGCTGCTGGTGTTGCTCGCCGATGCGATCAGCGGCTTCTTGCGCAGGATGATGGCGTGAGGGGGGCGGTCAACAGCGCAGGCGATTTTTACCGGCGTTTCCTGATGACGGGTGGCCTGCTGCTGCTCGCCATCAGTGCCAGTTTCGCCTACCTCGATCTCGATTTCGCCTCACTTTTCTCGCGTGAAGCAGCAGCCGGGATGAGCGAATTCGCCATTTCCTTTTTTCCGCCGGCAACTGCGCCCGACTTCATCGGCAAGACCGCCAGCGGCGCCTTGCAGACTTTTGCTGTTGCGGCAGTCGGTACGCTGCTCGCCGCGCTGGCGGGAGTGTTGATGGCATTGCCCGCCGCCGGTCGCTTTGGTGGCGCGCTACGATTGCCGGTGCGTTTCGGCCTCAACGCCCTGCGCAGCGTGCCGGAACTGGTCTGGGCAACCCTGATGGTGCTGGCTGCCGGTCTTGGCCCCTTTGCCGGGACGCTGGCACTGGCGCTGCACACCACCGGTGTGCTGGGGCGACTGTTCGCCGAAGCGATTGAAAATTCCCCGACTGCTGCAGAAACCTCGCTGCGCGAGGCCGGCAGCGGCAGTGCTGCTGCCTTCGTCTATGGCACGCTGCCGCAGGTCTGGCCGCAATTCATCGCTTACAGTCTCTACCGCCTGGAAATGAATATACGCATGGCGGCCATATTGGGCTTCGTCGGTGCCGGCGGGCTGGGCCAGATGCTCTACTACCATCTGTCCATCTTCCAGCAGGCGGAAGCGGCGACGGTGCTGATCGCGATGCTGGCGCTGGTACTCGCCGTTGATGGACTCAGCTACCTGCTGCGCGGGCGGCTTACAAACTGATTTATTTCAAGAGCGGGTGATCTGCCGGAAGCTGTTTGGAATACCAGATGGCAATCTTGTGGCGCAGGCTTTTTTCGGCAACCTGGTCTTCAGGCAAAGGCTGAATTACTTTGTCATGAACCAGCAGGCGGTAGATATAGAGCAGCTTTTCGCTTGCCGAGTCGGTCGGCTCGAACTCGACGACGCCACGATTTTCGGCATACTTCACGCCCGCCTGCAAGGCGGCTTTGAACAGCTCGTTTTCATGCTTAAGTTTCTTCATTGCAATGCCTCCGATTTCACGCAGCCGGTACCGGCGAGGTACTGCCGCAAAACAATGAGGAAAGTATAGGCTACATGCTAGAGTTGGTTTTCCCAAGTCTGAGTTCCTTGCTCGTATGTCCGTCATAAGTTCCCACGGGATTGCTCTTCACACCAGCCGGAGTGTGGCTGCATTACACGCGTTGCTACTCGCACTGGCCATTCTGCTGGCGGCCTGCAGCCCGGAACCCGCGCACTTTAATGCCATCAACGTAACCGGGGCCAACTGGGGCCGTGATTTCCATCTTGCCGATGCGAGTGGCAAGCCGCGTCAGCTGGCCGATTTCAAGGGCAAGGCGGTGGTGATTTTCTTCGGTTATGTGCAGTGCCCCGACGTTTGTCCTACCACCATGAACAAGCTGCACGAAGTGATGCGGCTGTTGGGCGACGAAGCGAATCGCGTCCAGGTGCTGTTCGTCACGCTTGATCCCGAGCGCGACACGCCGGAGTTGCTGGCGCAATACGTGCCTGCTTTCGATTCGCGCTTTCTCGGCCTTTACGGCAGTCTCGATGCGACGGCCGCGATGGCGAAAGACTACAGGGTTTTCTATCAGAAGCGGGCGGGATCAAAGCCCGGGCGCTATACGATCGATCATTCGTCGGGACTATATGCTTATGATCCGCAGGGCCGCCTGCGGCTTTTTATATCCAACAATGAAGAAGCGGCGAAGATTGCCGCCGACCTCGGGCAGTTATTGGCAGGACGCTGATTTTCCAGATCAACCGGAAGCCGCAAGGCCGCAAGACTGTCTGCTGCAGTTGATTGTTGACGTCCCGCTACGCGTGGGTACGGAAACCTCAAATTGATTCACGTCAACAAAGTTACACATCACGCGAATTTTTTAGGCAACAATTTATAAACCAAGGTCCGCCCATAGCTCATCGATCCGCTGCTTTATCACAGTGTCCATAACGATGGGGCGACCCCATTCGCGCCGGGTTTCGGCGGGCCATTTGTTGGTGGCGTCAATGCCCATCTTGCTGCCGAGTCCGGCCACCGGTGAGGCAAAGTCGAGATAGTCTATCGGCGTGTTGTCGGCGATGAGTGTGTCGCGCCTGGCATCAACGCGTGTGGTAATGGCCCAGACCACATCCTTCCAGTCACGGATATTCACGTCGTCGTCGGTGACGATGATGAACTTGGTGTACATGAACTGGCGCAGGAAGCTCCAGATGCCGAACATCACGCGCTTGGCATGGCCGGGGTACTGCTTCTTCATGCTTACCAGGGCAACGCGGTAGGAACAGCCTTCGGGCGGCAGGTAGAAATCGGTGATCTCGGGAAATTGCTTTTGCAGCAGTGGCACAAAGACTTCGTTCAGGGCGACGCCGAGCATGGCCGGCTCATCGGGTGGCTTGCCGGTGTAGGTGGAGTGATAGATCGGATCGCGGCGCATGGTCATGCGTTCGACGGTGAACACGGGGAATTCGGCCTGCTCGTTGTAGTAGCCGGTGTGGTCGCCATACGGCCCTTCCAATGCAGTTTCGCCGGGATGGATCACACCTTCGAGTACGATCTCCGCCCGCGCCGGCACTTGCAGATCTGAGCCGATGCACTTGACCAATTCGGTTTTGCCGCCGCGCAGCAGCCCGGCGAACTGATATTCCGATAGCGTATCCGGTACCGGCGTCACCGCGCCGAGTATTGTGGCCGGATCGCAGCCAAGCACCACGGCAATCGGAAACGGCTGACCGGGATTTTTTTCGCAATGATCGCGAAAGTCGAGCGCGCCGCCGCGCTGCGCGAGCCAGCGCATGATGAGCTTGTTTTGGCCAATCAGTTGCTGCCGGTAGATGCCAAGGTTTTGCCGTGTCTTCAACGGCCCGCGTGTGACCGTGAGACCCCAGGTGATCAGGGGCGCCACATCACCCGGCCAGCAGGTCTGGATCGGCAGACGCGACAGATCGACATCCTTGCCTTCCCACACCACTTCCTGACACGGCGCCGATGACACCACTTTCGGCGCCATGTTGAGCACCTGCTTCAGCAGCGGCAGTTTTCCCCAGGCATCCTTGATGCCCTTGGGCGGCTCGGGTTCCTTGAGATAGGCCAACAGCTTGCCGACTTCGCGCAGTGCGCCAATGTCTTCCTGGCCCATGCCCAGCGCAACGCGACGCGGCGTACCGAACAGGTTTCCGAGTACGGGAAGCGACGAGCCCTTGGGTTTTTCGAACAGGATCGCCGGGCCACCGACACGCAGCACGCGGTCGCAGATCTCTGTCATTTCCAGTTTCGGATCGACTTCGACGGCGACGCGTTTTAGCTCGCCAATTTTTTCCAGTTGCGCGATAAAGTCGCGCAGGTCGTGATATTTCATGTTGACGCGCAGCTTCGCAAGTGCCGCCTCGGCGGGAACAAATGCGCAAAGGCAAATTGAATGCCCCCCACCCCCATCCCCGCCCCAAGGGCGGGGTTACTGATTTGCTCACTGCGCTCGAATATCACAAGGCGCTCCGTTTTTGTATCTTCACGTTAGTAAATGTATGAGGTTGAGTTCCGCTACGATACCCGCAAACACCGCAGCACCGAACCAGTTGTTGTGCAGGAATGCCTTGAAGCAGCGTTGGCGGTCACGGCTGCGGATCAGGGTGTAGTGATAGATGGCAATGCCGGCGGCGACTGCCAACCCGGCAAAGTAGGCGGCTCCATAGTGCAGCTTGTACCCTACGGTAGCCAGAATGCTTAATGCAATGAGGTAGCACAGCATCACCGCAACGATATCGTAGCGGCCAAAGGTAATGGCTGAGGTCTTGATGCCGATCTTGAGATCGTCCTCGCGATCCACCATCGCATATTCGGTGTCGTAGGCAATGGTCCAGAAGATGTTTGCCAGCAGCAGCGTCCAGGCAATCGGGGGTACATGTTCCAGTATGGCAGCGAAGGCCATCGGGATGCCGAAACCGAAGGCAACACCGAGATAGGCTTGCGGTATGGCGAGAAAGCGCTTGGTGAAGGGGTAGCTCACGGCGAGGAAAACGGCGGCAAAAGAGAGGTAGATCACCAACGGTGGCAGCCACAGGATCAGCAGCAGGGCGCAAAGCGAAAGACTGCCAGCCAGCCCCATAGCTTCCTTGGTAGACACCCGGCGCGCAGCGAGCGGCCGGTTTTTGGTGCGTTCAACAAGCGGATCAAAGTCGCGGTCGGCGTAGTCGTTGATCACGCAGCCAGCAGAGCGCATCAGCGCTGTGCCCAGCACGAAAACCCAGACGAGGGGCCAATAGGGGTGGCCTTGGCTGGCAATCCACAGCGCCCATAGCGTTGGCCACAGCAGTAGCAGGATGCCGATCGGTTTGTCGAGCCGCATCAGCTTCTCGTAGAGATCGAGGCGTTGCTTGATCACGGTGATGTTCATGGTTCGAGCCGGCAGATTGCGGGCAGGAATACTTCGGTTACCAGTAGCGGCGCACCACGCTTGTAAAACGCCGAGCGGCGCGCCCAGAGCGGGAATTTGGTTTGTGGCAAGGCCTGCAGGATGCGCTGCCCGAGCGGGTCGATCGCAGTTACAGCACGATAGTGCAGGGGATGACGCACTATGGAACGATCGGCGAACAGCAACTCGGCCAGCGGCCGCGAACCGAGGCCACGGACCGCGCGCCACGGACCGCGCGTGCGGCGCTGCGAGACCACGCTATGAGCAAATACCAATGGCACATCGCCTTCCATTAGCAGAACTTCGCGCACCGTTACGCCGCGACGATGCCCCAACAGGACTCTCTCCTCCGGCAAGGCGGACATGCAACGCTGTACCAGCCGGCGCACGCGGAAGTCATGCCCGGCGCGGCGGATATGCGCCGTCAGCGAGCCTCCGGCAGCAAGCCAGGCCGCAAGGCGGCGATCGTGCGTAAGGTGAAGTGTCCAGTGTTTCATTGCCGCCGAATTTTATCCTGTGCGATTGGCAAGATTGCGAACCCAGGCCACAAAGCGTTGACCGAACTCCGGTGCGCTGTAAAACAAACCAGTTGCGACCAGGGCATTGGCCAGTGCAGCCAGAGCAAAGAGATGCGGAATCGACATTCCGGTACCCAGCAGTGCGCTGGCGCCCAAGGCCCCGGCCACCATGAAGAAGGCATTCATGATGTTGTTGGCGGCAATGATTCGGGCGCGCTTGTCTTCGGCGCTGCGCGCCTGCATCATGGCATACAGTGGTACGCAGAAGAATCCGCCAAAAGCTCCAAGCAACAGCAGATCGGCGAGGATGTGCCAGGTGCCGATCATGGAAACAAGCTGCGTTAGCGGTATCGGCGCATGATCCGACATATAAAACTGAACTGGCGAAGCCATCGCGAAATCCAGGCCGAACAGAGTGAGGCCGGCCGCGCCGAACGGCACCAGACCGAGTTCCACCTTGTGCCCGGAAAGCCGGTCGCTAGCGAGCGATCCGCTACCGATGCCGACGGTGAAAACTGCCAGCAGCAGCGTTACCAACAGTTCATCGCCACCCAGCACGAGCTTGGCATAAGCGGGGAACTGGGCCAGGAGCAGTGCCCCATAGAGCCAGAACCACGACAGACCGATGATGGCGATGAACACCTCGCGATTCTTGCGCGCATCGGCAATGCAACGCCATGTGTCAATGACGGGATTGAAGCGGATCATCAGCTGGGATGCCGCAGAAGGCGCAGGCGGAATGCCGCGACTCGCGGCATAACCGGCAAGTGCGATCAACAATGCAGCTATCGAAATCCACATCGTGCCACCATCGAGTGCAGCAAGCAGTCCGCCGACAATGGTGCCGAGCAGGATGGCAGTAAAGGTCCCGGCTTCGACCAGCGCATTACCCGCAACCAGTTCGTTCGGACGCAGATGTTGCGGCAGGATGGCGTACTTGACGGGGCCGAACAGCGTCGATTGCAAGCCCATCAGAAACAGGGCGCCCAGCAACACTGCGAGGCTGTGCGCGGCAAAGCCGATGCCGGCCAGTGCCATGATGGCAATTTCCATTTGTTTGGTAAAACGCGCGATGCGCGCCTTGTCGAGCTTGTCGACGAGTTGCCCGGCAGTGGCCGAGAACAGGAAAAACGGCAGGATGAAAATCCCTGCGGCGAGATTGCCAAGCAGTTCCGGCGCAAGCGCAGTCCAGCTCGCGGCCTTGAAGATGAGCAATACTACCAGCGCATTCTTGAACAGGTTGTCGTTGAACGCGCCGAGGAACTGCGTGATGAAGAGGGGCAGGAAGCGGTTTGTGCGCAGCAGACTGGATTGGATGGAGTTTGCCAATTCAGGCTTTCAGCAATTGTTCGCGCCCTGCCATCCAGCGTTGCAGATGTCGCTCGGCGAAATCAGGATAGTCGCACAACATTTTGTCGGCAGCGGCACGCGCTGCTTCTACCATTTTCGTATCGTCGAGATCAGCATAACGCAGCAAGGGCATGCCGCTTTGGCGCGCGCCGATGAATTCTCCCGGGCCGCGCAGTGCCAGATCCTGGCGCGCGATCTCAAAACCGTCGCTGGTTTCATAAATGGCCTTGAGGCGCTGGCGGGCAGTTTGCGACAAGGGCGAGGCATATAGCAGGATACAGACCGAATCTGCAACGCCGCGCCCGATGCGGCCGCGCAACTGGTGAAGTTGGGCGAGGCCGAAGCGTTCGGCATGTTCGATCACCATGAGGCTGGCGTTGGGTACGTCGACGCCAACTTCGATTATCGTCGTTGCCACCAGCACCTGTATCTCGCCGCGCGTGAAGGAATCCATTGCCGCGGCCTTTTCTTCGCTGCGTAGCCGTCCATGAACCAGTCCGATGCGCAAGTCCGGCATGTCGGTCGTGAGATGCGTGAAGGTTTCTTCAGCAGTCTTGAGTTGCAGGGTTTCACTTTCTTCAACCAGTGGGCAGACCCAGTAAGCCTGGCGCCCCTGTTGGCAGCCTTCACGCACCCGGGCAATGACCTGGTCGCGCTTGCCTTCGGTCACGAGCTTGGTCTTTACCGGCGTCCTTCCCGGTGGCAGTTCATCCAGTACCGATACATCAAGATCGGCGTAATAACTCATCGCCAAGGTGCGCGGAATCGGCGTAGCCGACATGGTGAGTTGATGCGGTGATGCTGCTTTCTGCTTGAGTGCGAGGCGCTGGCGCACACCAAAGCGGTGCTGCTCATCGACAATGGTCAGCCCCAGTTTCGCAAATGCGACATCGTCCTCGATCAGCGCATGCGTGCCGACCACCAGCATGGCGTCGCCGCTGGCAATGGCTGCGGCTATTTCGGTTTTCTGCTTTTTCCTGAGACTGCCCGACAGCCACGCTACTTGCATGTTCAGCGGGTCGAGCCAGGAACGCAGCTTGCGATAGTGCTGCTCGGCGAGGATTTCAGTGGGCGCCATCATCACCGCCTGATAACCGTTCTCCGCTGCCTGCAACATGGCGAGTGCAGCAACGATGGTCTTGCCGCTACCTACATCGCCCTGCAGCAGGCGTTGCATGGGGTACGGTTGCGCCAGGTCGGCGGCGATTTCGCACCACGACTTTTGCTGGGCACGCGTGAGCTTGAACGGCAGCGCCGCGAGCAGCTTTCCGGTCAGCCGGTTTTTCGCTGGCAGATACGGTGCGCCACGTGTCCGACGGGCAGCATAAGCACGCCGTAGCGAGAGCTGTTGTGCCAGCAATTCGTCGAAACGAATGCGCTGCCAGTAAGGCTGCAAGGCTCGGGTCAATTCATCCTCCGAAGCAGCCCCCGGCGGTTGGTGCAAATGGCGGATGCTTTCGGAAAACCCGTGCAGCGTGCCGCGTAGCTCGTCGGGAACTGTGTCGTCAAGCGCGTCCTGTTGCAAGGTATTGCCGATCAGCTTGCGCAATGTCGTCTGGCCGACACCGGCAACCGTCGGATAGATCGGCGTCAATGCTTGCGGCAAGGGCTCTTCTCCACGCAAGACGTGAAAACGTGGATGGATCAATTCAGTGCCAAAGAACCCGCCGCGCACTTCGCCAAAGGCACGCAAGCGCGCGCCGGGTTGCAAGGCTTTTTGCTGGCTGGGGTAGAAATTGAGAAAGCGCAACAGCAGCGTGCCGCTGCCATCGCGAACATGACACAGCAATTGACGTCGCGGCCGGTAGGCAATCTCGGTGGAGACGACTTCGAGTTCAAACTGCGCCGCCACGCCCGGCACCGCGTCGCGCACCGGTGTAATGCGGGTCTCGTCTTCATAACGCAGCGGCAGGTGCAGCAGCAGGTCGGCGTTGCGATGCAGCCCCAGTTTTTCCAGCTTGGCGGCGAGCGCCGGCCCTGCGCCCGCGATTGGTGGCGTGTTACTCAACGAGAATTACGGCGTCGGCCTCCACCAGCGCCCCGCGCGGCAATTCTTTCACGCCTACTGCTGCGCGCGCCGGATAGGGCTCGGCCACGTAGAGTGCCATGACCTCATTGACCTTGGCGAAATTGGCGAGATCGGTGAGGTAGATGTTGAACTTGAGGGCGTTGTTGAGCGATGTGCCGGCAGCTTCGGCCACGGCCTTGAGGTTGTCGAAGACACGCACAATTTGCGCGTCGATGCCATCGACCATTTGCATGGTTCTCGGGTCGAGGCCGATCTGGCCCGACACATAAAGCGTGTTGCCGGCAAGTACCGCCTGTGAATAGATGCCGATGGCCGACGGAGCATTCGGGGTTGAGATGATGGTTCTTGTCATGGTACTTTTGCGCCAAAAGCGCAAGGATACTGTGTAAAACCTAGTGGTGGATTGCCATCAACAAACCAGCATTGAGACCCATTGCATTCAGTTTGGTACGGGCTACATCTGCCTCCGCCTTGGTTCTGAATGGCCCCACCTGAACGCGGGCTTCTATCTGGGCCGGAACACCGATCTTCTGCAATCTGGCGAGCAATTCCTGAGCATTATCGACATTGTTGAATACCCCCATTTGCAGCACAAAATGGCGCTCCCTTTGCGCATCCTGCGCCAAGGCACGAATGGGAGTCGGTTTTGCAAGCGGGTGCAACTGCTTGGGTAACGGTGCCGAAGCCGAGGAGCTTTCTTCCGGTTCCGCAGACATCTTGATGGTTGGGACAGCTTGCGGCTGCGGTGGCTCGGGCGGTATCGTAGCCTCCGGTGGTACGGCAACAGCATCAATCGGCTTCAAGGCATCAGTCATGATGGGCGTTACGACAATCTTGGCAGAGGAACTCGCGGGAGCCACGTACAAGCTGTCAATGACTGCGAGTCCGCCAAGCAATACCACAATGGCAACCCCGGCAAGCGCAATACGATTGATCAGACGCCGCCGCAGCGTGTCTTCATCAAGGCTATCAGGCTGCAGCTCGGTATCCGTCATGTCGCTTTTCACTCTCTACTGGGATTTGCGCCAACTCATCCTTCGCAAGGCTGCAATTCTTGGGATCGCGAGCAAGCACAGCTACCAGTTCCGCCTCGCTCATTGAAATGCCACACCGGGAAGCGATTCCATTTGCACTGAAGCCGCTTTTGGCAAAGCTCATGGCCTCGTTGTAAAACGCAGCCCCACTCCGGCTACTGCGCTCATTGCGCAATAGCTTGAGTTCATTCCGCGTTGCTTGAAGCTCCGTGCGCAGGCGTTCGACTTCAATATCCAGCCGTTTCAACCCAGCCTCGATGCCGATCTGCCTCAGTTGATGGGGGAATGACGGATCGTCCGGCGACTGTGTGTCCGTGTCGGGCAGCAGTTGTCTTCCCACCCAGGGTTCGCGCGCGTGGGTAATGGCTGGTCTGTTGCGCTTGAGTTGCATCAGTTGCAGTACGGCGACAATGAGATATATAGCAGAAACCCCGGCGCAAAGCAGGATGGCATCATGTAATTCGGGCGCCGTAGTTTCCATCATCGGGGCATCTCGAAATGCTTAGCTGGTGGCATGCCGGCATCTTAGTCGTCGGCTGATACCTGATAAACAAGGATCAAGAGAGGGTTTCGCCCATGTTTCTGCTCAAAAATTCACTCTCCCTGGCGCTTACTGACTTCCTTCTGCCGGTTCTGGCAGTGGTCGTGCTGTTATTCGTTATTGATGGCGCAAGCTCACGCGTCGCTGCTGCGTAGCGCACTTCCGGTCAGTCTCAGGTAAGCGTTATGCGCGCGAATTTGCGCTTGCCAACCTGCAGCACTACAGCGCTACCTGCCGTTAGCTGTAATGCCTTGTCGCTGACTTTCTCGCCATCGGCACGCACGCCACCAGCTTCGATCATGCGCATCGCCTCCGAGGTGCTTGTCACTAGTCCCGCTTGCTTGAGCACTTGCGGAATCGCACCGGCAGCTATTGTCAGTTCGAGCATATTCTCCGGAATCTCACTGCGCTGGAAGCGCGCGATGAAATTCTGCAACGCCGTTTCGCCTGCTTGTGCGCCGCCGTGGAAACGGCTGACGATCTCTTTGGCCAATTCGAATTTGATATCACGTGGATTAGCCCCGGCTTCAACCTGTTTTTTAAGCGCGGCAATTTCAGTGACCGATTTAAATGAGAGCAGGTCAAAATAGCGCCACATGAGAGTATCCGATACCGACATCAGCTTGCCGAAAATTTCGTCTGGCGCTTCGCTTATGCCGACATAATTACCCAGCGACTTCGACATCTTGTTGACACCATCCAGACCCTCAAGCAACGGCATGGTCAGGATGCACTGCTGCGACTGGCCATACTGCCTTTGCAATTCACGTCCCATGAGCAGATTGAATTTCTGATCGGTGCCACCAAGCTCAACATCCGCCTTCATCGCAACCGAGTCGTACCCCTGTATCAGAGGATAGAGAAATTCATGAATGGCAATCGGTTGCTTATTGCTGTAGCGCTTTGAAAAATCGTCCCTTTCCAACATGCGTGCCACAGTATGGTGCGAAGCCAGACGAATCAGCCCCGCCGCGCCCAACTCTTCGCACCAAGTGGAATTGAAACAGATCTCGGTTTGGGCTGGATCGAGGATCTTGAACACCTGCGCCTGGTAGGTCTTGGCATTTTCCGCCACCTGTTCATGCGACAAAGGTGGACGCGTGGCGTTCTTGCCACTCGGATCACCGATCCTGCCCGTGAAGTCCCCGATCAAGAACATGACGTGGTGCCCCAACCCCTGAAAGTGGCGCAGCTTGTTGATAAGTACTGTGTGGCCAAGATGCAGGTCGGGTGCGGTTGGATCAAAACCGGCCTTGATGCGCAAGGGAAGACCTGTCTTGAGCTTGTCGACCAGTTCAGCCTCGATCAGCAATTCATCGGCGCCGCGCTTGATCAGCGCCAGTTGGGATTCGATATCGATCATTGAAAAAGGAGCTGGGGTTGTCTGGAGCCGCGTTTTTGTTAAACTCGCCAATTCCGACGCTGGCCCAACTAACTGATGATTGAAGAAAAGGGTTCCATTTTAGCCTACCTCCATAGCCGCAGAACGGGGCGGGGCCGTCATATGCTGCCAGGTCTGGCTGTTGTTATTGTTGCTTGCTTTGGCGTGGTTGCCGCATTTGGCAACGTTTCCAGCGGGAAGGAAGCCAACATAGCGCAGCAGAATATTATTGAAACGTTGGCGCTTTCCCAAGCTACTTTGGTCGATGAGAATCCGGGCTTGTTCATCCGCGAGGAAAAGGTTCATCCTGGAGATACCGCCTACGAATTGCTGGGTCGCCTCGGCGTAGAAGACGTCAGCATGATCGACGCCGCGCGAGCAGATCCCGAGGCTCGGGCAGTTTTTCGCCAGTTGTCTCCCGGAAAAATAATCACGGCTTACTTGGACCGCGACGGCCAACTGCATTCCCTGATCTTTCCGCTTAATGACAGGCAGGATCAGGTACTGGAACTTGAGAACGCGAAAGAGGGCTTGCGTGTTTCACAGAAAAACCTTCCGCTCGAGACGCGCATAGCAGTCAAATTTGCCGACATCAATTATTCGCTGTTTAGTGCAACCGATGCGGCAGGCATTCCCGACAACATTGCCACCCAGCTGGTAGATATATTTAGCGGCGACATAGACTTTCATCGCGATTTGCGCAAGGGAGACCGCTTCTCCGTTGTGTATGAGTCGGTCACGCATAACGGAAAGTCCGTGCGCAGCGGCCGGATTCTTGCGGCCGAATTTATAAACAATGGCCAGAATTTCAAGGCAGTCTGGTTCCAGGACAGCAAAGACAGAGGCGGCTATTACACACCTGAAGGCAAAAGCCTGCATAAGGCTTTTCTACGTTCACCACTGGAATTCTCGCGGGTCACCTCGGGCTTTTCAATGTCGCGCTACCACCCGATTCTGCATAAACGGCGCGCCCACACGGGCGTTGATTATGGCGCTCCCATTGGCACACGTGTCAAGGCGACCAGCGATGCCATCGTTGAGTTCGCCGGTACCAAGGGCGGCTATGGCAAAGTAATCATACTGAACCATCAGGGGCCTTACACAACCGTCTACGGCCATCTTTCGGGCTTTGCCAAGGGACTTCGCAAAGGGAAACGCGTTTCGCAAGGTGATGTCATTGGCTATGTCGGCATGACCGGTCTCGCTACAGGGCCGCATCTGCACTACGAATTCCGTATCAACGGCGTTTTCAAGAATCCATTATCCGTAGTGCTTCCTGGCTCTCCGCCCTTGTCCAGCGCGCAGACAGCTCGTTTCCATAGCGAATCTGCTGTATGGTTGGCCAGACTCGACGCAGTACAGAGTATCAATCTAGCTTCGGCAGATTAATTGCTCGACATAGCGAGCCTGGATCGCCTATCGACTTGAAGTCCGGTACCCGTCTGGATGGAGTCGGGGCGGTACTTTCACCTTTGGTGACAACTCCCTACAAACGCTTGCTTCCTGCCATTTGCTTTTCCCGGTACAAATACGCAAGGAGGGTCTAGCTCTTCAGCATGCGGGGCACAACGAGTTGCATCGCGCCGCTTTGCTTGGCAATTAACTCGCCGCCATCTACCTCGCGCTATCAGAAAGCAAAAGGGCGCAACGAGCTTGCCCCCTGCGCCCTTTGTTTCGGGAGAAACTGAAGACTCAGGCCGAGAATGATGATCCGCAACCACACGTACTAGTGGCGTTGGGATTCTTGATCACGAACTGCGAACCTTCCAATCCTTCGGTGTAGTCTATTTCTGCCCCTACAAGGTACTGATAGCTCATCGGGTCTATCAACAGGGTAACGCCGGATTTTTCCAGCACAGTGTCATCCTCGTTGCTGACTTCGTCGAACGTAAACCCATACTGAAAACCTGAGCAACCGCCGCCACTGACAAATACACGGAGTTTGAGTTCGGGGTTGCCTTCTTCGGCGATCAAATCCCTCACCTTGTTCACGGCATTGTCGGTGAAGTTAAGGGGCATGGGCATTTCGGTCTGTGCATTCATGTGATTCTCCTTTCTGATGCTGTGGGCTGGATTCCTTATTTGGTGTTGGCCAGCTTTAATTCAACTGATTTCGCCGAGGCGCCCTGGTGGATCAGCCGCCCTTGAACAACGGCGCCAAGGTGTATTTCTATCGTATTGTATTCCACATCTCCTGTTACCCGGGCCTTGGCCTGGAGTTCCAGAAAACCGCTGGAATGTATTGGGCCGACCACGGTGCCATTAACAACCAGATGCGAAACGGTAATTTCGCCTTCGATGCGAGCCTGCTCACTGATAACCAGTGTGCTTGACTGGTCACCTGTCGCCATGACATTGCCGCAGATTTCGCCGTCGACACGCAATCCGCCAGTAAAAGCGACATTACCCTCCACCTTGGTACCAGCACCGACAAGGCTGTCAATCCGGCTTGGGGTCTTGTGAGAATTCTTCGAAAACATGGCAATGCCCTCCTGTTTGGCTTATACCGTCACTTGTTGCGATGCCACTACAGTCAAGCCCTGCATCAAGCGCACTTCGAGTTTCTTGAGAACAGCGTTGGCCGGGAGCATAAAGCTGCCCTCAATACGGCGGAAGTACTTGAAGCTGACTAAAAATCTCTGAGGATCTGATGCATCAGTGTCGGAAATGTTCACGGTAACAGTTTCTCCGCCCTGCTGAATTGTCGCTACCATTTGCAGTCTCCCCTTGAATTCCCGGGCCGGGCGAGATACCGGTGCCGCCAGAAAGAATCGGTAACGACAGGCATCCCCCGCGGTTGAGGCAGGTATCACCCGCATGCGGTGAATGCTGACAGCATTATTTTTCGTGTCACCCGAGGCAAGACTCTCGAATGCTGCCATATCTTCACGCAAGCGATTATTCTCAGCCTCCAGCCGTTTTACCTGCTCGCTGAGTTTCTGTTGTACTGTACGTTCAATCTGCAGCGAGGCCTCGCTACCATTGCTAATTGAACGCAAATGCTCCGCTTCGGTTTCCAGCACCTCAACGCGACTGCGGAGACTGCCTACCAGCTCTGCCGAGGTATTGTCAAAGCCGGAATAACGACTACTGATGACATAAATCCAACTTACCAGTAAAGCAGTTGCAATTAACAGCAGAATTGTAATCAATGCGCGCCAATGCCAAGGAATATGGGCACGTACTGTCACCCGCGGCGCTGACATGCCGAATCTGCTCCGCAGACGGCGCAGCATCAAGGAAGAAGGGGAACGTGCGAAAGTCCGGTACATTCGTCGAAACCAAACATCAGGTTCATGTTTTGTATCGCCTGTCCCGCAGCGCCTTTGACAAGATTATCGATCACGGAGAGCACCACCAGCGTATTGCCATTTTGTGGTCTATGCAAGGCAATTCTGCACATATTCGAGGCCCTTACCGAACGCGTTTCGGGATGCGATTTGGGTGGCAGTACGTCAATAAATGGTTCCCTCGCATAGCGCTGCTCAAAGATTGCCTGAAAATCGACTTCCCTGGTGATGCGTGCGTACAGAGTTGCGTGAATTCCCCGAATCATCGGTGTCAGATGTGGCACAAAAGTTAAACCAACCTCACGCCCTGCCGCCAAGGCCAAACCTTGGCATATCTCAGGCAGGTGGCGATGCCCTGGCACTCCATAGGCTTTAAAATTATCGGCTGCTTCGGAAAACAGAATATGAGTTTCAGCTTTGCGTCCAGCACCCGACACGCCAGATTTGGCATCGGCGATCAGGCTGTTAACGTCGATGCATTCCGACTCTACCAAGGGTAGGAAGCCAAGCTGTGTTGCTGTCGGGTAACAACCGGGATTGGCAACCAAGCTGGCTTTCCTGATTGCTTCCCGATTTACTTCTGGCAGACCATAGACCGCTTCGGCCAGCCAGTGTGGGCTCGCGTGCGGCATGCCATACCATTCTTCCCACGCACTGGCATCCTTGAGCCGAAAGTCCGCTGCAAGGTCAATTACCTTGATACCTGCATCAAGCAGTGCCGGCGCCTGTTGCATGGCAACCCCGTTAGGGGTCGCAAAAAAAACGAGGTCGCATTTTTCGAGCGCGGCAGACGCGGGATCCGAGAAGGCCAATGAGACGCGACCGCGCAGGCTGGAGAACATATCCGCTACCGGCGTACCAGCCTCACCGCGAGAGGTAATAGCAACCAAATCCACTTCAGAATGCTGGGCCAGCAGCCTGAGCAGTTCAACTCCTGTATAGCCGGTACCACCAACAACGCCTACCTTGATCATTGCAAGCTCCGTAAAGTCTTGGTGAGATAGTAGCGCACAGACCAAAAAGCCGCCTGCAGGCGGCTTTTTGGAAGCATCGAAGCGGGAATTTTAGCGCTTCGAGAATTGTTTGCGGCGACGTGCCTTGTGGAAGCCAACTTTCTTACGTTCGACTGCGCGCGCATCGCGCGTTACAAAACCTGCTTGAGACAAAGCAGGCTTTAGGGTTGCATCGTATTCGATCAGGGCGCGTGTAATGCCGTGGCGCACTGCACCTGCCTGGCCGGACTCGCCCCCACCCACCACTGTAACCATGATGTCGAAGGTGCCCGAATGCTGCGTCAGTTCAAGCGGTTGACGCACGACCATGCGGCCGGTCTCGCGCGAGAAAAAATCGTCGAGCGGCTTGTTGTTGACAATAAACTTGCCACTGCCCTGCTTCATGAATACACGTGCGATCGCAGTCTTGCGACGACCGGTGCCATAGTAGTAATTGGTGGCCATACTTAAATCTCCAGTGCCTTGGGCTGCTGTGCGCTGTGCGGATGTTCAGTGCCCGCGTAGCACTTCATTTTCTTCAGCATTGCATAGCCGAGTGGGCCCTTAGGCAACATGCCCTTGACGGCTTTTTCCAGTACGCGCTCCGGGAAACGCTGCTGTAGCTTGTTGAAGTTGGTTTCATAAATCCCTCCGGGATAACCAGAGTGACGAAAATACTTTTTATCCTCGGCTTTGTTGCCGGTTACGCGCAGTTTATCGACATTAACCACGACGATGTAGTCACCGGTATCAACGTGAGGGGTGTATACCGGCTTGTGCTTGCCGCGCAAGCGTTTTGCAATTTCAGTCGCAAGACGTCCAAGCACCTTGTCAGTTGCATCGACGACGAGCCAGTCGCGCTGGACTTCATGCGGCTTGGCAGAAAACGTTTTCATGAGGAAACCTCGGTTTTAATGAGCCTAGGGAAAAACCCCCATGGGCAGAATGCGGAAAGCCGCGCATTGTATGTCAGCCATTACAGCAGTGTCAAACCTTTGCCGAACCACGCATTGCAACAAAAAAAACGCAACCCCTAGGGGTTGCGCAGAATTCGCCCCCTTTGCGGGGACGAGGAGGAGAAGTTGCTGATGCTGAAAAATTGCTACAGCGATCAATGTGGAGTGATCTTAACCATTATTTTGTTGCAGTGCAAGAATATCTTGCTCTCTTTTGATAAACATCAAGAGACTATTTAAATACATGATTTATATAAACATAATAAAATATAGGGTTATTTTGGTAGCGGGTAACAATACATAATGAATACTGCCTTAAGGAATGAAAAAATAGGGTCGGATACAATTCCATGCATCGAATTCAAGCAAGATGGAGTGGGTTATGGAATGCACGGTTCGCTGGCATGATGGGATGAGTTTCATTGCTGAAACCGGGAGCGGCCACCTCGTCGCGATGGATGGCGCTCCAGAAGCCGGCGGGCGCAATCTCGCCCCGCGCCCGATGGAACTGTTGCTGGCAGGCGCTGGCGCTTGCACGGCATTCGATGTCGTGCTGATTTTAAAGCGTAGCCGGCAGGAAATTTCCGGTTGCGAAGCAAAGCTGCTAGCCGAGCGCGCCGAGGTTGATCCAAAAGTCTTTACCAAAATCAATTTTCACTTCGTGGTAACTGGTCGCGGGCTAAAACCGGAAACCGTGGAACGTGCGATCAAGCTATCTGCGGAAAAGTACTGTTCGGCATCCATCATGCTCGGCAAGACCGCCGAGATAACCCATACTTGGGAAATCGTTGATGGCTAGAGATAGTAGGCGGTACGCGTCATCGCGCCGGAAACCACACGCATCGCGCACTTGAACGGTGGCGGTAACTCCTTTGCGCCTAACCGCCGTGCCGTTTCGGCATGGCCGATTTCGTCCATCTTCATCTGCTCGATAATTTTGCGTGATCGCTCGTCCTGCAATGGCAGGCTACCAAGGTGACTTTGCAAATGCTGTTCGACCTGTCGTTCGGTTTCGACAAGAAAACCAAGATTCCATTCGTCGCCACATTTGCCGGCTATGACACCCATCGCCAGCGAGCCCACATACCAGAGCGGATTGAGAAAGCTCTTGCGGCTGCCAAGCTCAGCTAGGCGGCGCTCAGTCCAGTTAAGGTGCTCGGTTTCCTCGAAGGCTGCGTATTCCAGAGCTTGTCGCATTTCTGGATTGTGCGAAGTCAAGCTTTGGCCCTGATAGAGTGCCTGCGCACAAATTTCCCCACAGTGATTGATGCGCATCAGCGCTGCAGCATGGCGCTTCTCGGCCTCGTTTAGATCGGCCTCTGGCAAGGAGGCGCCGGGAACTTCGCGACGACTGGATGCAGGTACGAATACCGTGCGCAGCGCCTTGTCGAATTCAGTAATCAGTTGGTCCAGCATCATGGTGCATCCGGATGTTTGCCTCGGCGCAAGGCAGCTCGCGCATCGGCGCCATCACGTGGCGCATGGCCGGCAGGGCAAAGAAAGTCGCGGCTCAATACCGCATGATGCTGGTTAATAAGCTTGTTTTCGATCGAATGCCATTGAGGATTCAAGACTTTGCTCCAGGTTCCATCAGAGCGTCCGAGCGCAAACAGCTTGAGTTCATGCGTATCACAGCGCATGCCTTCGAGACTGACATTGCTGGCGCCGCCAGATGTTTTCAGCACAAGCACATAGCGCACGATGCCATCAGCCCCAATATTGATGGAGCTGCCATCGACGAAAAACCGGTTGTGCTCGGTCGGACCAACATAAAATTCAATGAGGTTTCCTTCGGCGGGGAACCCTGGAATTTGCGTCGCAACTTCCAACCAAGGCTTCTCTACGAAATCATAAGGCTTTTCCTGGTCGGCCAGCGCATTATTCGCCATGCAAACCAATGCCAGAAAACCAACAACAATTGCGGCGCGCGCCATCATTGCGATTCTGCGCCGCTGCAATCCGGCCATTTAGGCTGGCGCTCTGCGGGATGGAAAAAAAGGTGACGCGCCAGTTCAGTGAGCGCCTTCTCGTATACCGCGCGCTTGAAATCAATAACTGAGTTCAGCGGTATCCAGTAGTTGTTCCAACGCCAGGCATCGAATTCTGGATGGCCGCTAGCGCGCAGCGAAACATCTGTATCACGGCCGACCAGACGCAGCAGAAACCATATCTGCTTCTGCCCCTTGTAGCTGTTGCGCCATTCACGACTAACCCATTGTTTGGGTACGTCGTATCGCAGCCAGTCACGCGTGCGCCCTAGAACCTCGACATGTTCCGGCCTGAGCCCAACCTCTTCATGGAGTTCGCGATACATCGCCTCCTCGGGCGATTCGCCGCGCTTGATACCCCCCTGAGGAAACTGCCAGGAGTGCTCACGAATACGCTTCCCCCAAAAAACCTGGTTGAGACTGTTGGCCAAGACAATGCCGACGTTCGGGCGATAGCCTTCACGATCGAGCATGTTGCAACCTTCCAATAACTTACTGCGGCTGATTCTTTCACAATTGTGTGCGGCTGGAAAGGCCGATCGGCGCAGTAGAATCATGCTTTACCTTAGTTTCAGATCATAATCATGCGCGCCTCAAGGTTTTTTATCGCCACCCAGAAGGAAGCCCCCGCCGACGCGGAAATCATCTCTCACAAATTGATGATGCGGGCCGGCTTGATTCGCCGTCTGGCAGGCGGCATCTACACCTGGATGCCGATGGGGCTGCGCGCCCTGCGCAAGGTCGAAGCCATCGTGCGCGAGGAAATGAACCGCAGCGGCGCCATTGAACTCTTGATGCCGGCTGTGCAACCTTTCGAGTTGTGGGAAGAATCGGGACGCGGTCCGAAATACGGCCCGGAACTGCTTCGCTTCAAGGATCGCCACCAGCGCGACTTCGTTATTGGCCCCACCCACGAGGAAGTCATTACCGACGTGTTACGGCGCGAAGTGAAAAGTTACAAGCAGTTGCCGCGCCATTTTTACCAGATCCAGACCAAGTTCCGCGACGAGATCCGGCCGCGTTTCGGCGTCATGCGCGGGCGTGAATTTCTGATGAAAGATGGCTATTCCTTCCACGTCTCGTACAGTGATCTGGAGCGCGAATACCGCAACATGCACGAGACTTACACGCGAATCTTCACGCGATTGGGCCTGCAGTTCCGCGCTGTAGCGGCAGATACCGGCTCCATCGGCGGCACCGGCTCGCACGAGTTCCATGTCCTCGCCGATTCGGGCGAGGACGCCATCGCCTACTGTTCCGGCTCGGATTACGCGGCGAATGTCGAACTCGCCGAAGCGCTCGCGCCAACCGCACCGCGTGCGGTAGCGACGCAGACGATGCAAAAGGTGGCGACACCGGGCAAGATCAAATGCGAAGACGTCGCGACATTTCTTGGTGTTCCGCTACAGAAGATGGTCAAGGCGGTCGCCGTGATGCGCGCGGAAGGCGGCTTTGCCCTGCTGCTGTTGCGCGGCGACCACGACCTCAACGAAGTAAAAACACAAAAAGTGATCGGCGAATTTCGTTTTGCGCGAGATGAGGAAATCGTCGCTGTGCTCGGCTGCAAGCCAGGTTACATCGGTCCGGTGAGTGAGAGCAGGATCGCCGTGTTCGCCGACCGAACCGTTGCCACAATGAGCGATTTTATCTGTGGCGCGAACGAAGCAGGCTTTCACCTGACCGGCGTCAACCTCGGCCGTGATCTGGCAGAGCCCGCACAGATAGCCGATCTGCGCAACGTCGTCGAAGGCGACCCCTCGCCCGACGGCAAGGGCAGCCTCGAACTCTGCCGTGGCATCGAAGTCGGGCATATCTTCCAGCTTCGCACCAAATATGCCGAAGCACTGAAGTGTCAATTCATCGACGAGCAGGGCAAGGAGCAAGTCATGGAAATGGGCTGCTACGGCATCGGCGTTTCGCGCATCGTCGGCGCTGCCATTGAACAGGGCAACGACGAGCGCGGCATTGTTTTCCCCGCTGCCATTGCGCCTTTCGAAGTTGTCATTGTGCCGATGGGTTATGCCAAAAGTGAGGCCGTGCGTGCCGCCGCCGACCAACTGCTGGCCGACCTGCTGGCTGCCAACATCGATGCAATCCTTGATGACCGCGACGAACGTCCGGGTTCGATGTTCGCCGACTGGGAACTGATTGGCATACCGCATCGCATCGTGGTCGGCGAGCGCGGCCTCAAGGAGGGCAAGCTCGAATACAAAGGCCGCACTGATGCTGAAGTTCAGATGTTGCCCTCGGGTGAAGTGCCGCGTTTCCTCAAACAACGCCTATGCGGCTGATACTGACTTTTGCGCTTCTGGTGTGGGCGCACAACGTCCATGCCGGCGCGCAGCAATACGAACCTCTGGCGGCGAGTGTGCAGGCCGTACTGCACGAAGCGGTGTCCGACATGGCATCGCCGGAGCCCAAATTCTCCAGCGTTGTGGAGAAGGTTGATTGGCTCACGGAAATGTCACGACGGCTCTCAAAACGCATGCCGGATCGTACGGCGCGCCTCGAATTTCTCAAGACAGTCTATTACGAAGCCCAGCGTGCCGGCCTTGATCCGCAACTGGTGCTGGGCCTGATCCAGGTGGAAAGCGGGTTCCGCAAATACGCCGTTTCAGGCGCAGGTGCGCGCGGCTATATGCAGGTGATGCCGTTCTGGACAAAACTCATCGGCAAAAAGGGCCAGGATCTTTTCCACATGCGCATCAACCTGCGCTATGGCTGCACCATCCTGCGCCATTATCTGGATATCGAAAAGGGTGACCTTTACCGCGCCCTTGGCCGCTACAACGGCAGCCTCGGCAAGCCCGAGTATCCGAACATAGTGCGCGCTGCATGGGAAAAACAGTGGGCTTGGCCACCCAAGACCGAGCAATCGCCTTGAGTAATAACAAGCTGCTGACCAGCAAAAAAATGTTGGTGCCAAGATAACTGCCGCTGAAATCACTCGCTATTGCAGTAATAGCGGTAGCGCCAACAAATAACCGGACCCCATCCCAATAATGTATTTCGATTTGCGCTTGCTTGGGCTAATGTTATCCTTACAATACAAAGCGCTATAAGTCGCTACATCTAGCGCATCCCCGGCATCATCCCTTTCATGCCACGCATCATCTTCGCCATTCCGCCCTTGGAGAACTGCTTCATCATCTTTTGCGTCTGCTCGAACTGATTGAGCAGACGATTCACTTCCTGCACTTGCACGCCAGCGCCGGTGGCGATGCGGCGCTTGCGCGAGGCCTTGATGAGTTCGGGCTTGCTGCGCTCCGTTGGCGTCATCGAGTTTATGATGCCCTCAATGCGACGAATGGATTTGTCTTCAACCGCACCGCCAGCCTGTTGTGCAGCCTGGGCGAACTGTGCCGGCAGTTTGTCTAGTAGCGAAGAAACGCCCCCCATCTTGCGCATCTGACCGATCTGTTCCTTGAAGTCGTTGAGATCAAAGCCCTTGCCGGACTTCATTTTCTTGACTAAATCCTTGGCCTTGTCCTGGTCGACGCCACGCTGTGCCTCTTCGACCAAGCCGAGAATGTCACCCATACCGAGAATGCGCGAAGCCATGCGCTCGGGATGGAATTCTTCCAGCCCGCCCAGCTTTTCGCCCACACCGGCGAACTTGAGTGGTTTGCCGGTCACATGGCGCACCGACAGGGCGGCACCGCCGCGCGAGTCACCGTCGAGCTTGGTGAGAACGATGCCGGTGAGAGGTAATGCGTCGGCAAAGGCCTTGGCCGTATTCACGGCATCCTGTCCGAGCATGGCATCGACCACGAACAGTGTTTCTATCGGCTTCAGTTGTGCATGGAGTTCGCGAATCTCGGCCATCATCATTTCGTCGATCGCCAATCGTCCGGCGGTGTCGACAAAGAGCACATCGTAATAGTGCTTCCTGGCGTAATCGAGTGCAGCGGCAGCAATGGCTGACGGTTTCTGCTCACCCGTGGAGGGAAAGAAATCGATGCCGGCCTGCGCCGAGACGGTCTTCAACTGCTCGATGGCAGCAGGGCGATAGACGTCACAGCTTACTGCCAGCACTTTCTTTTTTTGCCGCTCCTTGAGCCACTTGCCGAGTTTCGCCGTGGTGGTGGTCTTGCCTGCGCCTTGCAAACCGGCCATGAGAATGATCGCAGGCGGTTGTGTGGCGAAATTAAGGCCGACCGACTGGCCGCCCATCAACTCTGTCAATTCACGATGCACCACGCCGACCAGAGCCTGGCCTGGCGTGAGCGATCCTATGACCTCCTGGCCTAGCGCCTTTTCCTTTACCCGGGCGATGAATTCCTTGACCACGGGTAGCGCGACGTCAGCCTCGAGTAGGGCCATGCGCACTTCGCGCAGCATGTCGGTAATGTTGTCTTCGGAGAGCCGGGCCTGGCCGCGCAGGGATTTGACGACTTTGCCGAGACGCTGGGTAAGATTGTCGAGCATGAATAATTTGCCGAAGAAGGGGAACGTAAGGATACGGCGGGTTGCGTTAAACTTCGCCCATGCTCGGAATTTTAATGCATCTCCTTGCGGCAACCCTATACGCTGCTCTGGCGGCCCGCTTAGTGCAAACCCGCTGGCGTGGCCTGCAGACCCCCCGTTCTGCCCCAAAAGGATTGGGTGCTCTTGAACGCGTGCTGCTGCTTGCAGCGCTCGTTGTTCATGGCATCACACTGGGCCGCGATATTTTTTATGGTGACGAGATTCACTTCGGCTATGCCATTGCGCTCTCCTTCATGCTCTGGCTGGCAATAGCGTTCTACTGGCTCGAGAGCTTCTATACGCATATGGAGGGACTGCTGATCATCGGACTTCCTGCCGCTGCTGTGGCCTTATTGCTGCCGAGCCTGGTTTCTGAGCACCACGTGCTTGTATATGCCGGTTCAGCGGCTTTCCGCCTGCACTTCCTTATTGCCATGCTGTCGTACAGCCTATTCACACTGGCGGCCTTGCATGCGCTGTTGATGTCGGCTGTGGAGAAATACCTGCATCACGGCCGACTCTCGCCCCTGCTTTCCGGCTTGCCCCCCTTGCTGGCCATGGAAACCATGCTGTTCCGGGTGATTCATGTTGCCTTTGTCCTGCTCACGTTAACAGTGATCTCTGGTATCGCATTTTCCGAGACCTTGTTTGGCAAAGCCCTCACCTTCAACCACAAAACCGTGTTCGCCATCCTGTCCTGGCTGATTTTCGCCGGACTCCTGCTGGGACGACATTTACGTGGTTGGCGCGGACGTATCGCGCTGCGATGGACACTGGTCGGGTTTGTCGTTTTACTGTTCGCCTATGTGGGGAGTCGTTTCGTACTCGAAGTCATTCTCGGCCGTGCCGGCTAAGCGACCCGATTGACGGATGGACGACATCCCTCTTTCTGCGCAGTTCTGGGTCTTGGCCCTTCTGGTGCTCTGTTCCGGCTTTTTCTCCATGGCCGAGACAGCCATGATGGCCTCTAACCGCCATCGCCTGCGCCATCTCGCCAAGGAAGGGAATCCTGGCGCGGCATTGGCAGTAACGCTGCTGGGAACGACTGACAAACTGCTTGGCGTCATTTTGCTCGGGAACACCTTGTTGAATGCGGCGGCTGCAATGATTACCGGCAACATAGCGCTTACCCTGTTTGGCGAGGAGAAATGGGCGCTCGAAGCCGGCGCAATATTCGTCACATTCTGCCTGCTGGTTTTTGCCGAATTCACACCGAAGGTAGTCGGAGCAACGCATCCTGACTGGCTGGCACAGCGCATCGTTTTTGTCCTCGCACCACTACTGCGGATTACCTATCCGCTGGTCTGGGCCGTGAATTTGCTGGTAACCGGTCTGCTTAAATTGTTGTGTCTACAGCCCAAGCCAGGGCATCAGGAATTGCGTATGTCGGCCGAGGAACTGCGCAGCCTTGTACTTGAATCAGCACATGGCATTCCCAACCAGCACCGCGCCATTCTGCTTAATTTGTTCGACCTGGAGGACATCACGGTCGAAGACATCATGCGCCCACGTGGAAGCGTCGAAGCTATTGACCTGCAGGCGCCACTCGAGGAAATTCGCCAGCAACTCGCTACCAGTTACCACACGCATCTGCCGGTATATGACGGCGATCCGGGTAATGTGATCGGCATTCTGCACCAGAGGCGGTTGCTGTCGCACGTTATGGCCGGCGAGTGGAACCACGATACCCTGCGCCAGCAACTGGCTGATCCCTATTTCATTCCTGCCGGCACCCAAATTTATTCCCAGCTTCAGTTCTTCCAGGAAAACCGCCAACGTCTAGGGTTGGTGGTGGATGAATACGGAGAGATACAGGGCCTTGTCACCCTGGAAGACATCATCGAAGAAATCATCGGCAAATTTGCCACAGGCCTGCCAGGGACAGACAATGAACTGCATTGGAGCGCAGACAATACCGTTCTGGTCGAAGGCAGAAAGCCCCTGCGTGAAATAAATCGATCGCTGGACCTGGATTTGCCGCTGGATGGACCTAAAACCTTGAACGGATTGATGCTCGAATACTTTCAGGATATTCCCGAAGCAGGGATCAGCGCCAAAATCGGCGGCATTGTCATGGAAGTAGTGCAAACTCAGGACAAGGCGGTAAAAATTATCCGGCTCAGCAGGCCAGAATAGTGGAAGTACTGAGGATTTTGTCATAGTCCGGGCTTTACAAACCTCCGCCAGCCGGGCATCATCATTGGTGGAAAATCGAATTCCCGAGCATGAGCGGTTAGCTGCATACATGGGGTTCGATTAGGGGAGACGTCTCAATGGCAACTGCGAAAAAGGCCGCGAAAAAGGAATTCGCCTACTCTTGGGAGGGTAAGGATCGTACAGGGAGAGTTGTGCGTGGCGAAATGCGTGCGGTGGGCACAGAGGCAGTATTGGCCACATTGCGTCGCCAGGGAATTATCGTTACCAAAGTCAAAAAGCACTCGGCAAGCGGCAGTGGCAAGGTCGAAGATAAAGACATTGTTCTTTTCACGCGCCAGCTGGCCACCATGATGAAGGCCGGGGTGCCCTTACTGCTATCTTTCGATATCGTTGCCAAGGGATCGAGTAATCCTGCAGTAACCCGGCTGTTACTTGACATCAAGATGGAAATTGAAACCGGATCCAACCTGAACTCCGCCTTTCGCAAGCATCCCTTGCTGTTCGATGATCTCTACTGCGATCTCATCCAGGCCGGAGAGCAAGCAGGGATTCTTGAGTCCATTCTCGACCGCCTTGCCACCTACAAGGAAAAGTCACTCGCACTGAAGAAAAAAATCAAGGGTGCCATGAGCTACCCGATTACCGTCCTGGCAGTTGCGGGCATCGTGACTGCAATCATCATGATTTTTGTAGTGCCCCAATTCAAGGCCGTCTTTGCCAGTTTCGGCGCCGATCTGCCCGGACCAACGATGGTACTCATCGCATCATCGGAATTTCTTGTGAGCTATTGGTACATTCTGGCTGCCTGCATTTTTGGGTTCTTCTATACGTTCTTTTTCTTCTGGAAACGCTCGCTCGCGATGCAGATTTTCATGGACAGGCTGATGCTGAAGCTACCTATATTTGGGCCCTTGCAGGAAAAAGCCATTATTGCGCGCTGGACCAGAACACTGGCGACCATGTTTGCTGCAGGCGTGCCCTTGGTCGAATCGCTTGAATCGGTGTCAGGCGCTGCTGGAAATTACGTATATCGAGTTGCCACCAAGCAGATCCAGAACGAGATCAGCACGGGGAACACGCTTGTTTCCTCGATGATTAACTCCAATGTCTTCCCGAGCATGGTGTTGCAGATGGTTGCGATTGGAGAAGAATCCGGCGCATTGGACAGTATGCTGGGCAAGGTGGCTGATTTCTTCGAGGCGGAGGTTGATGAAGCCGTCGAAAACATTACGGCCTTGATGGAACCTCTGATTATGTCGGTTCTTGGTATCGTGATCGGCGGGATGGTGGTCGCTCTGTACCTGCCGATTTTCAAGCTCGGTTCCGTCGTCGGCGGCTGATCAATGTCAATGTTTTCTGCGGCCGGTGGTGTGCCGGAACCAGTCCTGCTCATCACGTTTGCCTCGCTACTGGGCCTGCTGATCGGCAGCTTCCTCAATGTTGTGATCCATCGTCTGCCGAAGATGATGGAACGCGACTGGCAGTATCAATGTGCCGAATTGCGCGGCGAAGTGCCGCCGGAAGCCGAAAAATTCACCTTGATTGCCCCGCGCTCGCGTTGTCCGCATTGCCGTCATGCGATTTCGGCGATCGAAAATATTCCCGTCGTCAGCTACCTGTTCCTGCAGGGCCGCTGTCGTGAGTGCAAGGTGACAATCAGCCTGCGTTATCCGCTGGTGGAACTGCTGACCGCTGCGCTGTTTGGACTCGCTGCATGGCGATTCGGTTACTCTGCCGCGACACTGGGTGCGATGTTTTTTTGCGCTACTGCAGTCGCCCTGACTTTCATCGACTTCGACACCCAGTTGTTGCCCGACGATCTGACTCTGCCACTGCTCTGGGCCGGCCTGCTGTTCAATCTGTGGGGCAGCTACACGAACCTGGCCAGTGCGGTGATTGGAGCTATTGCCGGCTATCTCTCGCTGTGGTCGGTCTACTGGGGCTTCAAATTGATCACCGGCAAGGAGGGGATGGGCTACGGCGACTTTAAACTGCTCGCCGCCATCGGCGCCTGGGTCGGTTGGCAGGTGCTGCCCTTGACGATATTGCTCTCTTCTCTTGTCGGCGCACTAGTCGGCATCGCCCTGATCGTGGCGGCGCGTCACGGCCGCAATGTGCCCATTCCTTTTGGGCCTTATCTCGCAGCGGCGGGTGTCCTTGCCCTGTTCTGGGGAAAACCGCTGACGCAACTTTATTTGGGCAGCGTGCTGCGGGGTTGAAAGAGCGCCGTCCCGCCCCCATTTGCTCTGCTCGGCGGCGCCTTTTGCCGCAGACCCTTACGCTATAATCCTTCCTTTATTGGGGGCAACCATGCCTATTTACGCTTATCGCTGTACAGCTTGCGGTTTCGAAAAAGACGTTCTGCAAAAGTTGAGCGACGCACCACTCAACACCTGTCCCGAATGCCAAGCCGCCAGCTTTGCAAAGCAGTTGACGGCCGCTGGTTTCCAACTCAAGGGCAGCGGCTGGTACGCGACCGACTTCAAGGGCAGCAGCAAGCCGGCAGCAGAATCCAAGCCCGAAGCTGCCGCGCCGCCTTGTCAAGGTGGTACCGGTACCTGCCCTGCTGCTTGCAGTTGACAAATCCCGGCTAGACAGTTTTGGCCCTGAAAAAATATTTCATCACCGGCCTGTTGATCTGGGTGCCGCTGGCGATCACCCTTTGGGTGCTTGCCATGATCATCCGCACCATGGATCAGTCGCTGCTGCTGCTGCCGGAAGCGTTGCGCCCCGAGCATCTGATGGGTTTCTACCTGCCCGGTATCGGCGTCGTACTGACGCTGCTTGTGGTTCTCTTCAGTGGCGTCGTGGCGACCAACATTGTCGGACAGCGGTTGGTTTTGTTCTGGGAGAGCGTCCTTTCCCGTATTCCGGTTGTCAAATCGGTTTATCACAGCGTCAAGCAAGTCAGTGACACGCTTTTGGGTAGTAGCGGCGAGGGTTTGCGCAAAGTGCTGCTGGTGCGCTATCCGCATCCGGAAGCCTGGTCGATTGCCTTCCAGACCAATGTCCCTGTCAGCGAAGTTTCCGCTGCATGCGAGGGGGAACTGGTCGGCGTCTTCATTCCGACCGCCCCCAGCCCGGTCAACGGATTTTTCTTTTTTGTACGTAAACGCGACACGATAGAACTCGATATGAGCGTTGATAGCGCGCTCAAGTACATCATTTCAATGGGTGTGGTCGCTCCGACCACGAAGCATCCCGCCAATCGTACCCAGAACAAATAGCCCCGGCGCTGGCACCGCCTGCGCCTTTTTCATCTCATGGAATCAATATGCGTACTTACTACTGCGGCCAACTCAATGCCGGACTGATTGATCAAACCGTCACCCTCTGCGGCTGGGCTCACCGCCGCCGCGATCATGGCGGCGTCATTTTTATCGACCTGCGCGACCGCGAAGGTCTGGCGCAAGTCGTCTGCGATCCGGATCGCGCGGAGATGTTCGCGCTGGCAGAAAGTGTGCGCAACGAGTTCGTTCTGCGCGTTACCGGCAAGGTGCGCCACCGCCCGGCCGGCACCGTGAATGCCAATCTCGCCTCCGGCGAAATCGAAATCCTTTGCCATGAAATCGAAATCCTCAATCCCGCCGTCACGCCGCCCTTCTCGCTTGACGATGACAATCTCTCCGAGAACGTGCGCCTGACGCATCGCGTCATCGACCTGCGCCGTCCGCAGATGCAGAAAAACCTGATGTTGCGTTATCGCACCACCATGGCGTTCCGCCGCTTCCTCGATGCCAACGGCTTTATCGATATCGAAACGCCAATGTTGACCAAGAGTACGCCGGAAGGCGCGCGAGACTATCTGGTGCCGTCGCGTGTGCAGCCGGGGCAGTTCTTCGCTCTGCCGCAATCACCACAACTGTTCAAGCAGTTGCTGATGGTGGCTGGCTACGACCGCTACTACCAGATCGTCAAATGCTTCCGCGACGAAGACCTGCGTGCCGACCGCCAGCCTGAATTCACCCAGGTCGATATTGAAACCTCGTTCATGGACGAGCACCGGATCATGGCCCTGATGGAGGCAATGATCCGCGAGGTGTTCAAGGAAGCGCTTGACGTCGAACTGCCAAATCCCTTCCCGCGCATGAGCTATGGCGAAGCCATGCAGCGTTACGGTTCCGACAAGCCCGATCTGCGCGTGACGCTGGAACTGGTTGATGTCACCGATGCCGTAACCGATGTCGCCTTCAAGGTGTTCAGCGGCCCTGCCACCTCAGGTGGTCGCGTCGCAGCCCTGCGTATTCCGAACGGTGCCAGCCTGACCCGCAGCGAGATTGACGGCTACGCCGAATTCGTCAAGATCTACGGCGCCAAGGGTCTGGCCTATATCAAGGTCAACGATGCATCGAAGCTTAACGAGGAAGGCCTGCAATCGCCCATCGTCAAGAACCTCCACGCAGATGCGCTCAAGGCCATCGTCGAGCGCACTGGTGCACAAAGCGGCGACCTTATATTCTTTGGCGCCGACAAGACCAAGATCGTCAATGACGCCATCGGTGCCCTGCGCATCAAGCTCGGCCACGAGAAGGGCCATCTCAACGGCAAGGCTTGGGAACCACTCTGGGTGGTGGATTTCCCCATGTTCGAATACGACGAGGAGGGCAAGCGCTGGAATGCCTGCCATCATCCATTCACCGCGCCCAAAGACGGTCACGATGATTTTCTCGAAACCGATCCGGGCAAGTGTCTGGCCAAGGCCTACGACCTTGCCCTGAACGGCTCGGAAATCGGCGGCGGCTCTGTCCGTATCCATCGCGAGGAAGTGCAGAGCAAGGTGTTCCGCGCGCTCGGCATTGGCGCCGAGGAGGCGCAGCTCAAGTTCGGCTTCCTGCTTGATGCCCTCAAGTATGGCGCGCCGCCGCACGGCGGCCTCGCCTTCGGCCTCGATCGCATCGTCACCATGATGACCGGCGCCGAGTCGATCCGCGACGTGATCGCCTTCCCCAAGACCCAGCGCGCGCAATGTCTGCTCACCAATGCGCCGTCGCCGGTCGACGAAAAGCAGCTGCGTGAATTGCATATCCGCCTGCGGCAGAAGGTGGAAACGCAGGTCGAAGTCGAAAAATCCTGAGCAATGCGGCAAGCCCGGTATGAAATACAAAATACCGGTCTCCGTGCTCGTGGTGATTCACACCCCCACGCTCGAAGTGCTACTACTGGAGCGCGCCAGACACCCTGGGTTCTGGCAATCGGTCACGGGCAGTATTGAAGAAGGCGAAGTGCTGCCTGAAACAGCGCGGCGCGAAGTGCTGGAGGAAACCGGCATCGAGGCGCCCGCGAGCGATTTCGTGGCATGGAATGTTGTCAACAACTTCCGCATCTCGCTCTTGCCGGAGCGCTTCGCACCGGGTGTTACCCATAATCGGGAAAACGTTTTCAGCCTGTGCGTGCCTTCAGCGATGCCGATACAACTGGCGCCCGACGAGCACCTTGCCTATCGCTGGCTGCCCTGGCGCGAAGCGGCAGCGGAATGTTTCTCGTGGACCAACCGCGATGCCATCCTCATGCTGCCTTTGCAGCAAGCAACTCCTTGAGGCATTGGGGGCAGTAGCAGCCCCCCGCTTCGGCGCCGGCATCGGCCAGTACCGGCAACGCCATGCACCAGCAGGTTTTTTCACCCGTTTTCGCGCCACAACGAAACTCGACACCGCACTTCGGGCAGCGGTTGTTTTCATGCATTTCAGAAGACATGGCGGAGATTGTGGATGCAAATGTTCGCGAGGGCAAGGGGCTCCAGCACTTGAAAATTTGCGGGGCATCCCGATCTATCCGGTACGCGGCAATGACGCCGCACCCATTAACTGAAACAAGGAGAAACACATGAGCAACCTGAAACGCTATGATCCGTTTGACGATCTGTTTCGTGGTTTTTTCGTGCGCCCCGTGGATTTCGGCCAGGGCCACGAAGCGCCCGAGATGCGTGTCGATGTGAAAGAGGACGAAAAGTCCTACCAGGTTCATGCCGAGTTACCGGGAGTAAACAAGGAAGATATTCACGTCGATATTGATGGTGCCATAGTGGCAATCAGCGCCGAACGCAAGCAGGAAAAGGAAGTTAATGAAGGCAACCGTTTATTGCGTACCGAGCGCTACTTTGGCAAGGTGTCACGCAGTTTCCAGCTGGCGCAGGAAATCGACGAAAGTCAGACCGTCGCCAAGTACAGCGATGGTGTGCTGGAACTGACACTGCCGAAGAAGGCCGCTGTGCAGGCCAAACGCATCAATATCCAGTAAGCAGTAAGCGATAACTCAGGGCACGTAGCTGACTGCGCGTGCCCTTTTCCTGCCGGCGCGGATAAAATGCTGGCTTCGATCGTTTAAGAAGCCCGCTATCCCACTATGACACCAAAGATTCAGCCGCAGGACAAGGCTGCGATCCTCGCCGAGGCGCTGCCCTACATCAAGCGCTTCCACGGCAAGACTATCGTCGTCAAATACGGCGGCAATGCCATGACCGACGAAAAGCTCAAGCACAGCTTTGCCCGCGACGTTGTGCTCCTGAAACTGGTTGGCATGAACCCCGTGGTGGTGCATGGCGGCGGCCCCCAGATCGACGACATGCTCAAGCGTGTCGGCAAGGAGGGGCATTTCATTCAGGGCATGCGCGTAACCGATGCAGAGACCATGTCAGTAGTGGAAATGGTGCTCGGTGGCCAGGTCAACAAAGAGATCGTCAGCCTCATCAATCAGCACGGAGGCAAGGCCGTCGGCCTCACCGGCAAGGACGGCAACCTGATCCGCGCCCAGAAACTGCTGATGCCGAGCAAGGAAAACTCAGCGCAGATGATCGATCTGGGGCAGGTCGGCGACATCGTGGCTATTGATCCCGCGCTGATTGCACTGCTCGACAGCGGCGCTTTCATTCCCGTCATTGCACCGATCGGTGTCGGCGAGAACAACGAAACCTACAACATAAATGCCGATGTCGTCGCTGGAAAGATCGCCGAAATCCTCAAGGCCGAGAAGCTGGTACTGCTGACCAATACGCCTGGCGTACTGGACGAAGACGGCAAGTTGATTACCGGCATAACGCCCAAGCAGATCGATGACATGGTCGCCGACAGCACGCTGTCCGGTGGCATGCTGCCAAAGATCAGTTCTGCGCTGGATGCAGCGCGCAGTGGAGTAAAAAGCGTGCACATCATCGATGGCCGCGTTGAACATGCACTGCTACTGGAGATATTGACCGACCAAGGCGTTGGCACCTTGATCAAATCCAAATAAGCGCCAGCGTCAAAAAGGGGGAACAAAATGACCGCGAAACCGGGTGAGCGCAAGCTCCAGATACTGCAAACCATCGCCACCATGCTGGAAAATCCAGCGGGAGAAAAGGTCACCACAGCGCTCCTGGCTGCCAAACTGGATGTTTCGGAAGCAGCGCTTTACCGCCATTTCGCCAGCAAGGCGCAGATGTACGAGGGACTCATCGAGTTCATCGAAAACGGCATTTTTTCGGTGCTGAACCAGATCAGTGTGGATGAGGAATCCGGCCTGAGGCAAGTGGAACTGATAGTCGCTACCGCCCTGCGCTTCGCACAAAAAAATCGCGGCCTGACGCGGGTGCTGGTTGGCGACGCATTGGTGCATGAAAGCCCGCGCCTGCAAGTGCGCATCAATCAGGTCACTGATCGCATCGAAGCGTCGCTGAAGCAAAGCCTGCGTATTGCCGTAACGCAGGGAAAGTTACAGGCTGGGCACGACGTCGGCGTTCACGCATCAGTACTGGTGAACTATGTCATCGGTCGCTGGCACCGCTTCGTCAAGAGCGGATTCAAGCTCGACCCCATGGACCAGTGGGAACAACATTGGTTATTGCTAAAACAATAACCAGTTGGATCAATCTGAACCCTTGCCTACCCCCTCTCCAAGGAAGAGGGGGATTACTGGGCCGTAGCGACAGGATTGCAGCTCAAGACTGAAGTAGCTGGGCCGCTTCCAGTGCGAAGTAGGTCAGGATGCCGTCGGCGCCGGCGCGCTTGCAGGACAACAGCGCTTCGAGCAGACAGGCATCGCGATCGAGCCAGCCATTGGCGAAGGCGGCCTGCAGCATCGCGTATTCGCCGCTGACCTGATAGACGTAGGTCGGTGCGCCGAATTCTTCCTTTACCCGGCGCACGATATCGAGGTAAGGCAGGCCGGGCTTGATCATCACCATGTCGGCGCCTTCCTCCAGATCAAGCGCCACTTCGCGCAGAGCCTCGTCGGAATTACCCGGATCCATCTGGTAAGTGCGCTTGTCGCCCTTGCCCAGGTTCGCGGCGGAACCCAGGGCATCGCGGAACGGACCGTAGAAACTCGACGCGTATTTGGCCGAATAGGCCAGGATGCGAGTGTGGATATGGCGTTCGGCATCGAGCGCCCTGCGGATATTCCCGATGCGGCCATCCATCATGTCCGAAGGCGCCACCACATCGACGCCGGCAGCGGCATGGCAAAGCGCCTGTTTCGTCAGCGCTTCAATGGTTTCGTCGTTAAGTACATAGCCGGCGGCATCGATCAGGCCATCCTGTCCATGGCTGGTATAGGGATCAAGCGCCACGTCCGTAATAACGCCAAGTTCCGGGAATTCCTTTTTCAAGCGCGCCACCACGGTCGGCACCAGTCCTTCGGGATTCCATGCTTCTTCGGCACCAAGCGTTTTTTTCCCGCTATCAATCACCGGGAACAGGGCAATGGCTGGAACCCCGAGCTTGAGCGTGCGTTCCGCAACCGGCAGCAACCGATCCAGCGAGTACCGATCGACGCCAGGCATCGATGCCACCGGTTCGGTCTTTTCCTTGCCTTCCAGTACGAACACTGGATAAATAAAATCAGCCGGCGTCAGCACAGTTTCGCGCATCATGCGGCGTGAAAACTCGTCGCGGCGCATACGCCGCATCCTGATTGACGGGAATGTCCCTGTTGTCTTCATGGTATGTCGCTAAAATTAATTACGGAACTATTTTACTTGTTTCCTATCTGAGTAAGCAGGTGGCCCTCCGCCATCTCCCGCTGTCCTCCCTAAGCGGGGACCTTGATCATAAATCGAGGCATTATGCCCCTGGTTTCCTCCCCTTTTAACCAGGGGCTTGTTTTTTGCGCAAGCGCAATAAACAAGCCCTTTGGGCAAAATAATGAGCCATCCCCCTGCCCCTTCCCGAGGAAGGGGCGACTATATCGGCTCGCTACGCTCGTGGTTTTGATCCAGCCATGCGCCAATAGCCGCTTCCGCTTCGTCCATGCCTGTTTTCTTCAGGCTGGAAAACAACTGCAATGTAATCTTGTCGCCAAACTTTTTCGCCTCTGTCTTTGCGGCGCTTAAGGTCTTGGCCTGTTCCTGCCGCGTCAGTTTGTCGGCCTTGGTCAGCAGGCAATGTATCGGCTTGCCGGTCGGCGCGAACCAGTTGATCATCTGCTGGTCGAGCAAGGTGAACGGTCTCCGCGCATCCATGATCAGCACCAGGCCGGCCAGATTGGGCCGTAGCGTCAGATACTTTTCCAGCAACACCCCCCAATCGCGTTTCACTTGCAACGGCACGGCGGCATAACCATATCCGGGCAAATCCACCAAAGCTGCGCCATTCTTCATGCGAAAAACATTAATTAACTGCGTCCGCCCCGGTGTCTTGGACACGAAGGCGAGACGTGTGTGGCCGACCAAGGTGTTGATGGCCGAGGATTTGCCGGAGTTCGACCGCCCCGCAAATGCAATTTCAGGCGCAAAGGGAGGCGGCAAACCTGAGGGATTTGCAACCGAAATCTCAAACTCGGCGTGGCGGAACAGGGACATAAGATGCCAACCATAGTGGCAAACACACGGCAAGTACGGAAGCGCGTGTGAAAAATTAGGCCGCTAGTATAGAATAAAGCGCTCCAAAAACCGCCCATTATCAGGAGCGCCCATGAGGTCGAAGCATTTCCTGCTGCTGTTGCTGATCCTGCTCGCCGGCACACTTGCACAGGCCAATGAGCCTGCCAAGACAGAGCCATCAGCGGCCTTCAAGGCCGACCCGATCAAGGGTAAGCAAATTGCGAGTGGCGTTTGTGCCACCTGCCACAATGCCGATGGCAACAGCAATATCTCCACCAATCCGAAGCTGGCCGGACAAGGCGCCGAATATCTCTACAAGCAATTGAGGAATTTCAGGCCGGTCGATGGCAAGCCTGCCGAGCGTCCCAATGCGGTGATGGGCGGTATGGTAATGACACTCTCCTCGGACGAGGACATGCGCAACGTCGCAGCCTGGTTCGCCTCGCAAACCCAGAAGGGTGGTCAAGCCAAGAACAGGGACACAGTTGAGTTTGGCCAGAAACTCTATCGGAGTGGCGACCTGACCAAAGGCCTGCCCGCCTGTGCCGGTTGCCACGGACCCGCTGGCGCCGGCATTCCCGCGCAATATCCCCGCATTGGCGGCCAACATGCAGACTACATTGAAGCGCAATTAAAAATATTCCGTTCGGGTGAACGCGCCAACGATCCAAACAAGATGATGCGCCTGGTCGCAATCAAGATGACGGATGCCGAAATCAAGGCGGTGGCCGATTACATCGCCGGCCTTCATTAAACCGGCGGCCCCCAGTCATGGCGGGTAAAGCCAGCAAACTGGTTTGGCGTTCAGACTGATAGCCCCCTAGGCTTGCGACCTGCGCGTGCGGCAAGCCGGTCGTAGATCGCATCCGGCAGCAGGCGCATCAGGGTAGCGACGACGCCCATTTGCCACGGCACCACGCTGCGCCGCGCACCGCGATCAATGGCACGCAGCATGCGTTGTGCTGCCTCCTCGGCGTCAAGCAGAAAGGGCATCGGATACTCGTTCACCGCTGTCATCGGCGTCGCGATATATCCCGGCGCTATGGTGACAACCTTGACACCGCAATCGCGCATCTCAATGCGCAAGGCTTCAAGATAGGCAAAGGTCGCCGCCTTTGAGGCCGAATAGGCGCCGGCACCAGGCAGGCCGCGTACACCAGCCACCGAGGCGATGCCCACCAGCCGTCCGTTGCCGCGCTGGCGCATGGCGGCGGCAAACGGAGCAAAAGTGTTAACCATGCCCATGACATTGGTCGCGAAGATGCGCTCGAAGGTCTTGAGGTCGCTGGTTTCTTCGGTCAACGTACCGGCCGAGACGCCCGCATTGGCGATCACGACATCGGGCAGCCCGGCGCGGGAAATGAAGTCGTTTGCAGCTGTCTGCAGGGCTTCCGCGTTGGCAACATCAAGCGGGTAAATGAAGCTTGGTACCGACAGGGCCGCCGCCAGTTCGCTCAACACGGCTTCACGCCGCGCCACGAGCGCCAGCGTTGCGCCGCGTGCCGTATAGGCGCGCGCCAGAGCAGCACCGATTCCCGATGAGGCGCCGGTGATGAAAACGCGCATCGATGGATTGACGGATTATTTTTTGCTGGCGCGGGCCATGTCGATGATCTGGTCGGTCAGCGCCAACAGATCGTCATAGCTCTGGATGGTGTCCTTCAGCACAATGTAGCGGCCATCAACCACGATGGTCGGCACGCCGCTGATCTTGTGCGAGGCTGCCAGTTTCTGGGCGTGCTGTGCCTTGGTCAGGATGCCGAAGGAATTGTACATATCATTGAACTTCTTCGCGTCGAGACCCTTCTTCGCTACCCAAGCCTTGATCGCCGCTTCATCGTTTATGTTCAGCTTCCTGTCACGGTGAATCGAGGCGAAAACGTCGCCGCGCATCTTGTCTTCAACTCCCATTGTCTGGAGCGAATAGAACAGCTTGGCGGCGGGCTCCGCCTGTCCATCCGCGAGTGGCACATGGGAAAAACTTACGTCCTTGGGTAGTTTCTTGACCCAGGGATTGATGAAAGGTTCCAGGTGATAGCAGTGCGGACACCCATAGGAAAAGAACTCAAGGACTTCAATCTTGCCCGGTGCAGCATCGGTCGGCTGCGGCGGGCTGATGAGATCGTAGTGCTGACCTTTTTGCAAGGATGTGGCATTGGCAGCGGCCAGAAAAACGAAAAAACCGACAGCAGCGAACAAGGCTTTCACGATACGCATGAGGATATCTCCAATCTTTAGGGTCTATCAGTTTTCGACTCGGCATCCGGCATTTGATTTCCGGTATCCCTCATCTTGATCAAGGTGGCCTGCACGCCATTCTGCGCCATCAACGTGCGCACCTGATTCATTTCATTGGGCGTGGCATAGGGTCCGGTTCGTACCCGATGCAACGTTCCCTTGTCAGGTATCAGCACATCCTGCACACTGGCTTCGACGCCGATCAGCGCCAGCCTGGCCTTGATATTGTCAGCATCAGCTGCTTTCTGAAAAGCCCCGACCTGCAGGTAGAACTGTTGCGCAGGTGCCTGAACCTGGCCCGGTTCCTGGTCATCGGACGGCGAAGAGTTTGCTGCATTATTGTTCGGCGCAGGTTCCTGCGTGCCGGGCAGTATCTTGTAGAACTCGAAACGCGGTTTCTCGATTGGCTTGTCACCTGGCTTGCCCGGCAGAGGAAGCGCGTCCTGTCCATTGCTCGTGGTGCCGTCATAATCCGGCCGGCCACTTTTTTCCAAGAAGGGCAATGGCGCCTTGTTGAGGTAGAGCACGACGCCAAAGGCGATCAGCACACCGATGATGAGGCCGACGAAACCGCCGAGCAGCAATTTGCTACCGCTGCCGCGTTGCCTGCCATTGTTAGTCGTTTTACCCATTACATCGACTCCGGTGCAGATACGCCAAGAAGTTTCAACCCGTTTGCCAACGTCCGCTTTACCGCCAATGCCAAAGCGAGTCGCGCCTGTTTGAGCGCCTTGTCTTCGACGAGCAGACGTTCCGCGTTATACCAGCCATGAAAGCAGGCCGCCAGTTCCTTGAGATAGAAGGCAACCCCATGCGGCGCATAGTCGCATGCGGCGTTTTCGATGACCACGGGGAATTCGCGCAACTGCGCACACAGCGACAGTTCGTGCGAACTGGTCAGTAATGCCAGATCTGCATTCGCCAATGCAGCCACGGATTCCTTCCACTCGGTGCCCGGCCAGCCTGAAAGTACCGAGCAGATGCGTGCATGCGCGTACTGCACGTAGTACACCGGATTGTCGTTCGATTGCGAAGTGGCAAGGTCGAGATCGAAATCGAGCGCAAGATCTGACTTGCGCAGCATGTAGAAAAAGCGGCATGCGTCGTTGCCGACTTCCTCGCGTAACGCGCGCAGGGTGACGAATTCACCGGAGCGGGTCGACATCGAAGCCTTCTCGCCGTTGCGATACAGGCTGACGAATTGCACCAGCGACACGTCGAGCTTGTCGGCGTCCAGGCCGAGCGCGGTCAATGCACCCTTCACGCGCGGGATGTAACCGTGGTGGTCAGCACCCCAGACATCGATGACCTTGTCGAAACCGCGCTCGAACTTGTCGAGGTGATAGGCGATATCGGAAGCGAAGTAAGTGTAGAGGCCGTTGTCGCGCTGCACGACGCGATCCTTCTCATCGCCGAAGGCGGTGGACCGGAACCATTTGGCGCCGTCCTTGAGGTAGATGTGGTTCTGCTGTTCGAGGCGCTCGACGATGCGTTGTACAGCACCCGAGGTATACAGCGAATTCTCCGAATACCAGACGTCGAAGTCGACGCCGAAGGCTGAGAGATCCTGCTTGCAGTCTTCCAGTTGCTCGTTCAGCGCAAATTGGTGGATGCGTTGCCAGCCGGCACCGAGCAGGCGCTTGCCGGCGGCGATGAGGCCGTCGAGACGCGCCTCGATGTCGCCATCGATGGGCGGCAAACCATCGAGCACTGCATTGGTGGCCCGCACATGGATGTTGCCATCCGCCTGCTTGATGCCGAGCGCCATGCCGCGCACATAATCACCCTGATAGGCATTGGGTGGAAAGGGAACCGATACATCATGCATTTCGAGATAGCGCAACCAGGTCGACACGGCAAGGATGTCCATCTGCCGGCCGGCGTCATTGACGTAGTACTCACGCGTCACGGCATAGCCGGCAAAATCGAGCACGGCAGCAAGGCTGGCGCCATAAGCCGCGCCACGACCATGGCCGACATGCATCGGACCGGTGGGATTGGCCGAAACGAATTCCACTTGTACTTTACATCCCGCGCCCAGCTTGATGCGGCCGAAATCTGCGCCCTGTGCCAGTACTTCACCAATCACGCTGGTACGCGCCGCTGTGGCAAGCGTGAAGTTGATGAAGCCAGCGCCGGCAATCTCGGTCTTCTCGACCAGATCCGAGGCCGGCAGCGCGGCGAGCAGCTTCTGCGCAATCGCGCGCGGATTGGTCTTTAGCGGGCGGGCGAGCTGCATGGCCAGATTACTGGCGAAATCGCCGTGATTCGCCTGCTTGGGGCGTTCAATCAGAATGTCCGCCGCGGCAGTATCGGACGCAACTTCAGGCGCCACAGAGGAGAGCGCTGCATGCAGCAGTTGCGCAATATGCGCTTTGAGGTCGGGAGGAGAGTTGGAGGACATGGGGTGTAAAGCAGTAGCGGGCCGGGGTTCTGTCTGCATAGCCCTTGGCAAAGGCAGCATTATAGCGGCCCAACCTTTCGCCACGTCATGAAAGCGGGTAAAGTCCCGGCTCCTGCGCTATTTGGATTTGTTGCCTTGCGTCTCTTTCGTTTCGTCAAAATCGTTCACATCGGCCTGCGCTACGGGCTTGACCAGATGGTGCCCGAGTTTGCTTCCCCGTTTGTTCCAGTGAGCTGGCCCAAGCGTGTGATGCGCGGCTTGCTGTTCTGGCGCAATCTCTCCGCTCCACGTGGCGAACGCCTGCGCCTGGCGCTGGAAGCGCTGGGGCCGATTTTCGTCAAGTTCGGCCAGCTGCTGTCGACACGGCGCGATCTGTTGCCGACTGATATCGCCGATGAACTGGCGAAGCTGCAGGATCAGGTGCCGCCTTTCCCCACCCGGCAGGCCATCGACGAACTGGAGCGCGTTTACGGCAAGCCGCTGGCTGAAGTGTTTGCCACTTTCGATCAGGAAACGGTAGCTTCGGCCTCGGTCGCGCAAGTCTATATGGCGACCTTGTTCGACGGCCGCGAAGTGGCAGTAAAAATACTGCGCCCCGGCATCGTTCATGTGATCGAGCATGATTTATCGCTGATGCGCAGCGGCGCCAGACTGCTGGAAAAGCTCTGGCCCGAGGCACGTCGCCTCAAGCCGCGCGAAGTGGTGGCGGAATTCGACAAGTACCTGCATGACGAACTCGACCTGATGCGCGAAGCGGCCAATTGCTCCCTGCTGCGCAGGAACTTTGCCGGCTCCCACCTGCTACTGGTCCCGGAAGTACATTGGGATTTTTGCTCCACCTCGGTGATGGTGATGGAGCGCATGCATGGCACGCCGATTTCGCAGAAGGATGAACTGATCCGTCAGGGCGTCGACATTCCGGCGCTGGCGCGCGCCGGCGTCGAGATTTTTTTCACCCAGGTATTCCGTGACGGCTTCTTCCACGCCGACATGCATCCCGGCAACATTTTCGTCGCGACGGACGCGGCCAATCGCGGCAAATACATCGCGCTCGACTTCGGCATCGTCGGCACGCTCTCCGACCGCGACAAGAGCTATCTGGCGCGGAATTTCCTTGCCTTCTTCAAGCGCGATTACAAGGATGTCGCCGAATCCCATGTCGAATCCGGCTGGGCACCGGCCGATACGCGCATCGACGAGTTCGAATCGGCGATCCGCTCCGTGTGCGAACCGATATTCGACAAGCCATTGAAGGAAATTTCCTTTGGCCGCGTGCTGCTGCGCCTGTTCCAGACCTCGCGCCGCTTCAATGTCGATATCCAGCCGCAACTGGTACTGCTGCAAAAGACGCTGCTGAACATCGAAGGCCTTGGCCGCCAGCTCGATCCCGATCTCGACCTGTGGAAGACGGCCAAGCCCTTCCTCGAACGCTGGATGAGCGAGGAGCTCGGCTTGCGCGGCTTGGCCGCCAGCCTGAAAAAAGAGGTGCCGCGCTGGGCGAAGATTCTGCCCCAGTTGCCACGCCTGATGCACCAATCGCTGCAATCGCGAGACGACAGCGCACTGCGCGAAGAACTGCGCCTTCTGCGACAGTCGCAACGGCGTCAGGGCTGGTTTCTGACCGGATTATTCGTGATGGGTTTGACCGCTCTCGGCTTGTACTTCTTTGCGATTTGAAACTGCGCTGGTCCGGTAGAGAGTTGTGTTCGCCGAACACCCGGGCACAGCCACATGCCGTCCACCATCCATGAGAAACGCCCGCCACATCCTGCACAGCGTATTCGGTTACAACGAATTCCGCGGCGAACAGGCGGCCGTCGTCGATCACGTCATGCAGGGCGGCGATGCGCTGGTGCTGATGCCGACCGGTGGCGGCAAATCGCTGTGTTTCCAGATTCCCGCCTTGCTGCGGCATGGCTGCGGCATCGTCGTTTCGCCGCTGATCGCGCTGATGCAGGATCAGGTGGATGCACTGTTGCAATCCGGCGTCCACGCCGGCTTCCTCAATTCGAGCCAGGATTTCGATACTGCTATCGCCATTGAACGGCGCCTGATGACGGGCGATCTCGATCTGCTCTACGTCGCCCCGGAACGCCTGCTCACCGAGCGTTTCCTCGGCTTGCTCGACCAGCTCGACAAACAACAGCGCATCGCCCTGTTCGCCATCGACGAAGCCCACTGCGTTTCGCAATGGGGCCACGACTTCCGCCCCGAATACATCCAGCTCTCGGTGCTGCACGAGCGCTATCCCGCCGTGCCCCGCATTGCCCTAACCGCCACTGCGGACGAACTGACCCGGCACGAGATTGTGCACCATCTCGGCCTGAACGAAGCGCGCCGCTTCGTGGCCAGCTTCAACCGGCCCAACATCCGCTACACAGTGGTCGAGCGCGACAATCCGCGCAAGCAGTTGCTGGGCTTCCTCGCTTCGCATCATGGCGAGGCCGGCATTGTCTATTGCCTGTCGCGCAAGAAAGTGGATGAAACCGCCGCCTGGCTGCAGACACAGGGTTTCGATGCGCTGCCTTACCACGCCGGCCTTGATGCCAAAATGAGGCGCGATCACCAGCAGCGCTTTGTCCGCGAGGATGGCGTCGTCATGGTTGCCACCATCGCCTTCGGCATGGGCATCGACAAGCCTGACGTACGCTACGTCGCCCACCTCGACCTGCCCAAGAGCCTTGAAGCCTACTATCAGGAAACCGGCCGCGCTGGCCGCGACGGCGACCCGGCCGAAGCCTGGATGACCTACGGCCTCAATGACGTGGTGATTCACGGCCTGCGCATCGAAGAATCCGCCGCTCCCGACGAACAAAAACGCATCGAGCGACAGAAGCTCGATGCCATGCTGGCCTACTGTGAAGCCGCCTCCTGCCGTCGCACCCTGCTGCTGCAATACTTTGGCGAAACCAGTGACGCCTGCGACAACTGCGACACCTGCGCCAGTCCGCCGCAAATGTGGGACGGCACCATTGCTTCGCAAAAGCTGCTTTCCGCTGTGCTGCGCACCGGCCAGCGCTTCGGCAGCGGCCACCTGATTGACCTGCTGCGCGGCAAGCTCAACCCCAAGATCACCGAATACCGGCACGACCAATTGCCCACCTTCGGCGTCGGCAAGGATCTGGACGAATTCACCTGGCGCGCCGTCGCCCGTCAGCTGCTGGTGGGTGGCATCCTCCACGCCGATGCGCAGCACTTCGGCGCCATCACGCTCACCGAAGCCGCCCGCGCCGTGTTGAAGGGCGAAACCACGCTCATGCTGCGCCGCCCGCGCAAGCTGACCAACAGCGGCAGGCCGCCGCGCTACAGCCGCAGCGAAGAAAAGGTGGAACTCGACTTCGCCGACGAGGCCCTGTTCGAAGCGTTGCGCACCTGGCGCGCGGCACAGGCCAAAGCGCAGGGCGTACCGGCCTACGTCATCATGCACGACCGCACCCTGCGCGAAATTGCCCGCACTCGTCCCGCCACCCGGGACAAACTGCTCGACCTTCCCGGCATTGGCGAGGCGAGGACGGAGCGCTACGGAGAGGCGCTGTTGCGGGTGATTGATGAAGCGGCGGTAGGAATATGAACGGGTTCTGATTTGCCGCTCAAGTGGGAATCCAGAATTAACCATCCGTTGCTGCCAAGGCTTTCGGTGCCATTCGGGCCGAGATTTTGCCGAAAGACATCGTCATCTCGCGGGGATTCCCGTTGGTCATTGCGAGGAGGCGTAGCCGACGCGGCAATCCATGCAGTTGTTATCACCGTCGCTTTTCTTCTGATAGCGGAGTAGTCAGAGACCACGGTTTATCAACATTGACGACTGCATAAATCTTCCGCGTCCACACGCTGCACAAGATCGCCTGCCCCGTCCCGCTGGATTCCCGCTTTCGCGGGAATGACGTGTTTTTTATGAAATGTTTCATCAAGAATGAACACTACCCTGGTAGGGGAATTATTCCTTGCGATCCAGAGCTTTAGTATTGTGGCTGGATCAGGTTCATGCTGATAGACTTAGCTGATCCGCAAGTCTGCGTCTTTCCCTACGGCATTTGTTTCGTGTCCCGGAGGACGCATGGTTTGCCGTTTTTACTTGACCGAAGCTCAACGATTCCGGGGGTATTTGAATGACCATCAACAAGGTAGGCATCATCGGCTGCGGCACCATGGGATTGGGCATGGCGCACGTCATGGCTCAGGCGGGAATCCCTGTTGTCCTGGTCAAGGCGACCCCCGGCTCCACCGAGCGCGCACAGAAATCGCTGAGAGCGTCGCTGGACAAGATGGTCGAGCGCGACAAACTGGAAGCGGCACAAAGGGACTCCATACTCGGACTGATCCGGTTTTCGGACAAGGAATCGGTGGTATCCGATTGCGATATGGTGGTCGAATCCATCGTGGAGGATCTTCCAACCAAGCTCGATCTGTTCCGGAGACTGGAGACAATCACCGCTCCGGAGGCTATCCTGGCGACCAATACCTCGACCCTGTCGGTGACCTCGATGATGGCGGTGTGCAAGCACCGCCAGCGCGTCGCCGGTCTGCACTTCTTCAATCCGGCACCGGTAATGAAACTGGTCGAGATCATTCATGCCTTCGAGACCTCGGAAGAGACCATCGAGCGACTAAGATTGTTCTGCCAGAAACTGGACAAGGATCCGGTCGTCGTCCAGGACACCACGGGCTTCATCGTCAATCGCCTGCTCACACCCTACATGCTGAGCGCCATCCATCTGCTGGAGATGGGTACCGGTACCATCGAGACAATCGACTACGCCATGGTAGCGGGGGCGGCACACCCGATTGGGCCCTTCGCGCTGGCGGACTTCATCGGGCTTGATGTCGTCAAGGCCATGGCGGAGAACATCTACGAGGACATGCACCAACCTCACGTTGCCACGCCCCATACCTTGCAGCGACTGGTGTCGCTGGGCTATCTGGGCCGCAAGGTTGGCCGCGGGTTTTACGACTACTCGGTTAAGCCCCCGGTGCAAAACCCTGACCTGCGCCGGCCGGTTTCCTGATTCAGGCAAGACGTGACGGCGGCTCGGCCAGCGCTGTCACGCCAAAGAGGCAGAGACTTCTGACTTTCTGAAACAACAAAAAATTGTTGATGGGACATTGCGGTCGCAGGCAGTTCGAAATCGCCCTGCCACCCGCAACAAACTGTTTGCGGCGATGCCAGGACGAAGCGCCAAACGTATTATAAACGGCCCTATAATTTGCCGCATAGTGCCGCCAGCGGCTGTTCTTCAACGACTCAGGGTCATGTCATGCTTCTCTGGTTTGTCATCATCTACTGGCTGATTTCCGTTGCCATCGGCCTCTACGCCGCAACGCGGGTGCATAACACCAAGGATTTCGCCGTCGCCGGTCGCCACCTGCCTTTCTACATGGTTACGGCCACCGTGTTTGCCACCTGGTTCGGTGCGGAAGCCGTGCTCGGCATTCCCGCCACCTTTCTTGATGAAGGCTTGCGCGGCATCGTTGCTGATCCCTTTGGTTCCTCGCTGTGCCTGATCCTGGTCGGATTGTTTTTTGCGGTGCCGCTCTACCGCATGAATTTGCTCACCATTGGCGATTTCTACAAAAGGCGCTATGGGCGAACCGTCGAAATCATGACCACGCTGGCCATCGTGGTTTCCTATCTGGGCTGGGTTGGCGCCCAGATCACTGCGTTGGGCCTGATCTTCAACGTTGTTTCCGATGGCGCCATCAGCCAGGTCACCGGCATGTGGATCGGCTCTTCGACGATTCTGGTCTATACGATATTTGGCGGCATGTGGGCGGTGGCGATCACTGACTTCCTGCAGATGATCGTCATCGTGCTCGGCATGCTCTGGATCGGCGGCGAGATCAGCGATCAGGTCGGCGGCGTCGGCGTGGTCATCGGCCATGCGCGCGGTGCAGGACTGTTCGAGTTCTGGCCGGCGCTCGACATCAAGGAAATCATTGCCTTTGCCGCCGCCGGAATGACCATGATGCTGGGTTCGATTCCACAGCAGGACGTGTTCCAGCGCGTGCAATCGTCGAAGTCTGAAAAAATTGCGATGTGGGGGTCGGTACTCGGCGGTTCGCTCTATTTCGCCTTCGCCTTCGTGCCCATGTTGCTGGCCTATTCGGCGACGCTTATCGATCCGGATATGGTGGCCAGACTGAAGCAAAGCGATTCGCAAATGATCCTGCCCACCCTGGTCCTGCAACATGCGCCACTGTTTGCGCAGGTGATGTTCTTTGGTGCCCTGTTGTCCGCCATCAAGAGCTGCGCTTCTGCCACCTTGCTTGCGCCTTCGGTTACCTTCTCGGAGAACATCCTGCGCCCGATGTTCCCTCGCCTGTCAGACCACAAACAGTTGCGGATGATGCGCATCGTGACCTTCAGTTTCACCATCATCGTCACGTTTTACGCGATCTACTCCGAGGCCAGCATTTTCAAGATGGTGGAGAACGCCTATCAGATCACCCTGGTCTCGGCCTTCATCCCGCTGGTGTTCGGCATCTACTGGCGGCGCGCCACCAATCAGGGCGCGCTGGCGGCGATTTTCCTCGGTGCGGCGATATGGATCTCCGTGTTGATTGCCGGGCCCGAAGAACCCTTTATTCCGGCCCAGTTTGCCGGCCTGATCGCGAGTTTTTTTGGCATGATCGCTGGCTCGCTGATGCCGCAGTTCGTGCATCACGATCCCCATATTCATGACCAGTTGCGCCACGGCCACCATGCCGCCACGCAGGCCCACCACGCGGAACCCATTCACCACCACACGTAGAATCAGGCGATGGCCGACCGACACAACGCCCTTGCGCGCCACCTTGCCATCGCCTTTACCCTGCTGGTGGTCTATGCCAGCCTGCATCCGTTCAGCGGCTGGCGCGATCTCGGTGCCCCGCTGCTGGCATGGCTGACCACAGGCTGGCTGCGCTATTCGACCTGGTTCGACATTGTCATCAATGTGGTCGGCTACCTGCCCTTCGGTTTTCTGTGGACCACGGTGCTGCAACAACGCCTCGGACGCTTGCTGGCCATCGCTGTGGTGACCTTGCTTGGCGTCTTGCTGAGCGGGACCATGGAGACGATACAAAACTATTTGCCGCGCGTGCCCTCCAATCTCGATCTCGCCGGTAACACTCTGGGCGCCTTGTGCGGCGCCATCCTGGGTGTGCGCTGGGGCAGCGCACTGCTTTACGGCGGCCGTCTCGCCGCGCTGCGCGAACGAATCTTTTTGCCGGGCTTTGCCGGGGACAGCGGGTTGGTGTTAATGGGCTTCTGGCTGCTGACGCAGGTGAATCCCGAGTCGCTGCTGTTCGGCAACGGCGACCTGCGCCGTGCGCTTGGCATCGAACCGACGCTGGCTTTTGATGTATCGCACTTCTCCCACATCGAGGCCGCCATCGCCGCGATCAACACCTTGGCGACCGGGTTGGTGCTGGCGGCATTGGGATTGAAGACGCGCGCCGTATTTTCCGTGCTGCTGCTTGGCATGACGATACGTACGCTGGCAGCAGCGATTCTGGTCGGCCCGGCGGCTTCCCTGCACTGGATGACGGGTGGCAATGCGAGCGGTGTCGCCATCGGCTGCCTGGCCCTGCTGCTCGCGGTTGGCCTCGTGCCGGCATTGCGCCGTACGCTCGCCGCGCTGGCCCTGCTGCTGGCAACGGTGCTGGTGAACCTTGCACCGCTGAATCCCTATCTTGCCGAGGCCGCTCAGATCTGGCGCGCGGGGCATTTTCTCAACTTCAACGGCCTGACCCGACTGCTGTCGATGTTGTGGCCATTTCTTGCGTTAGCATGGCTGCTACTACCGGACCGGGATCCATGGAAAGCAAAGACAAAATAATCCAGTTGCGTGATGCCCTGCGCAAATTCACCGCCGCGCGCGACTGGCGCCAGTACCATACGCCGAAAAACCTTGCCATGGCGATGATTGTCGAAGCGGCCGAGCTGGTCGAGCAGTTCCAGTGGATGACGCCAGAACAGAGCCTGGCGCTGTCGGATCAACAACACGCCGCCGTGCGCGACGAAGTGGCCGATACGCTGATCTATCTGATCGAACTGGCCGATGTGCTCGACATCGACCTCATCGCTGCAGCACACGACAAGATGGCGAAGAATGCGATCAAATACCCAGTGAGGTGTGAGGGGTGAGGAGGCAAGCCAGCGTGCTGGCGCGTGATGCGTCGGGGTTTCTCCTCACTCCTGACGACTTGCTCCTCAAGCCTTTCAGGGAATTCGAATGAGTCATTACAAGCGTCACGTCTTTTTCTGCACCAATCAGCGTGCGAACGGCGAAGCCTGCTGCCAGAATCATGGCGCCGACGAAATGCGCGCTTATGCCAAGGAACGCATGAAGGAACTGGTGCCGAAATCCGTAGGGCGCATGCGCATCAATTCCGCCGGCTGTCTTGACCGCTGTAACCTGGGCCCGGTGCTGGTGGTCTACCCTGATGGCGTCTGGTACTCGTATAGCGACAAAAAAGACATTGATGAAATCATCACCGAACATCTGCTGCATGGCCGTATCGTAGAACGGCTGAAGATATAGAAAGAAAATGGCACACGAACGCATGCTGATCCCGGGACCGTCGGACGACATCGAGGTTTTCGTCGAGTCACGCGAAGCGCCGCAAGGCATGGTGATCGTCGGCCACCCGCATCCACTGTTCGGCGGCAGCGCCGACAACAAGGTGGTGACGACATTGGCGCGCGCCTTTCGCGAAATGAATTGCGTCACTCTACGGCCGAATTTTCGCGGCGTTGGCGCATCAAAAGGCGAGCACGATCACGGCATCGCCGAAACGGATGATCTGCACGCGGTTTACGAATTTGCCCGGGCGCGGTTTGGCAACCTGCCGCTTTATCTTGCCGGCTTCTCCTTTGGGGCCTTCGTCATCACGCGCCTGGCCAAGCGCCTTGCCGACGAGGGGGCTCCGGCACGGCGACTGGTGCTGGTCGGCACCGCGGCCGGTCATGTTGAAGGCGCTCGCAGCTATGAGATGAGCGCGGTGCCGCAAGATACTATCGTCATACATGGTGCGAAGGACGAAACCGTGCGCCTGGAAAACGTGCTGCAATGGGCCGAGCCGCTCGAACTGCCGGTCATTGTGGTGCCCGGCGCCGACCACTTCTTTCATCGCCGGTTGCATATCATCCGCGCCATCGTCCAGCGCAGCTTTCGTCCGCTGCCGGTTGGAGAATGATTGTGGGTAATATCCTGTTCCCACGTACGCCGCTACTGGAGGGGAAAGATGTCGAGGCCAAGCGCGCCGAGATTCGGCATTATTTCCACGCCACCTGCGACCGCTACGAATCGCTGTTCGAAGTGCTCACTTGCGACGAGGCGTATTACAAGAAGCCGATCTCACTGCGTCATCCGCTGATTTTCTATCTCGGCCATACCGCGACTTTCTTCATCAACAAGTTCATTCTGGCCGGGCTGATTGACAAGCGCATCAACCCCAGGTTCGAATCCATGTTTGCCGTCGGCGTCGACGAGATGAGCTGGGACGATCTCAACGAAGCGCACTACGACTGGCCAACGCCTGCGGAAGTCATGGCCTATCGGAGCGAGATGCGTGAGGTCGTGGATCGCGTCATCGCGGAAACGCCACTGACATTGCCGATAGGCTGGACGCATCCATTCTGGGTCGTGCTGATGGGCATCGAACATGAACGCATCCATCTGGAAACCTCGTCGGTGCTGATCCGCCAGCACGACATCAAGTTCGTGAAACCGCATCCGGCCTGGATGCCTTGCCGTCAGTCCGGCGCTGCGCCACAGAACGATCTGGTGGCGATTGCGGCCGGAACCGTCAATGTCGGCAAGCCTTTCGACGACCCCATTTACGGCTGGGACAACGAGTACGGCCAGCATGAGGCCGAAGTGCCGACTTTCCAGGCCAGCCGCCATCTCGTCTCGAACCAGGAATTCCTCGCCTTTGTCGAAGCGGGCGGCTATGCCGACGACAGCGTATGGGAAGAGGAGGGCCTGCACTGGCGTCAGTTCGCACGGGCTACGCAGCCGACCTTCTGGATCAGGCGTGGTGCCGATTGGCACTTGCGCCTGATGTGCGAAGAAGTGCCGATGCCGTGGGACTGGCCGGTGGAAACCAACTATCACGAGGCCAAGGCTTTCTGTAACTGGAAGGCGCGTGCGACCGGCCTGCCGGTGCGCTTGCCGAGCGAAGACGAATGGTACCGGCTCTACGATAGCGCCGGTCTCAGCGATCCAGCCAGCGATGATGTCGTCGCGGCCAATTTGCATCTCGACCAATGGGCCTCGTCCTGTCCCGTGACACAGTTCCGTCACGGCGATTTGTACGATGTGGCCGGCAATGTCTGGCAATGGACTGAAACACCGACCTATCCCTTCGACCATTTCGCGGTGCATCCGATCTACGACGACTTCACCACGCCTACCTTCGATGGCCGTCACAACCTGATCAAGGGCGGCGCATGGATTTCCTGCGGCAACGAATCTGTGCGCGCCTCGCGCTATGCCTTCCGCCGCCATTTCTTCCAGCACGCGGGCTTTCGTTATGTCGTGGCTGAACATGCACCGGCCTCTGCGGCCATCGGCTATGAAAGCGACCGCTCGCTGAGCGAGTACAGTGAATTCCACTACGGCGACGAATATTTCGGCGTACCGAACTTTCCCCGCGCGCTGGCACAGGTCGCCATTGAGGCGATGGGCCAGCGGCCAGCGAGGAGGGCGCTCGATCTCGGTTGTGCCACGGGCCGAGCCAGTTTCGAACTGGCGCGCCATTTCGAGCACGTTCATGGCATCGATTTCTCGGCACGCTTCATTGGTGTCGGGGCTCGCCTCGCCGAGCAGGGGGTGCTGCGCTACACACTCGCCGAGGAAGGCGAACTGGTGCTCTACAAGGAGCGCACGCTGGCCGAATTCGGGCTGGACGCAGTGCGTCACAAGGTCGAGTTCCATCAGGGCGATGCCTGCAACCTGAAGGACATCTTTACTGGTTACGATCTGGTGATTGCCGCCAACCTCATCGACCGCCTCTATAGCCCGGCGAAATTTCTGCAATCGGTGCATGAGCGCATCAACCCCGGCGGCCTGCTGCTGATCGCTTCGCCCTATACCTGGCTTGAAGAGTACACGCCGCGTAGCGAATGGCTGGGCGGCTTCAAGCGCGATGGGGAGAGTTTCACCACGCTCGACGGCCTGAAGCAAATGCTCGATACGCATTTCCGCCTTATCGAAGGTCCGCGCGAAGTGCCCTTGGTGATCCGCGAAACACGGCACAAATTTCAGCACAGCCTGTCGGAAGTGACGATCTGGGAAAAACGAACTGAACAGGATCAGGCCGGGGGATAGGCTGGCAGCAAGGTGAGGCGCAGGTCATCCAAAGCGCCCCCGACAGTGAAGTGATAAAGGCTTTGCCAAGCGCTTCCTTGCAAGCCAAGCAGCGCATGCATCTCGTCGTCGAGGAAGCAGCCGATGCCGGTACCGCGAATGCCGGCTGCTTCGGCCTCCAGATAGAGCACCTGTCCCAGCATGCCGCACTCCCAGTGCAGCGTGCGATAGCGCCACGGCGCTTCTTCTGTGATCTCGTAGTGGGCCAGCATCCCCAAGGCAAAGCACGAATCTGCGGCGATATCCTGGTCGCATGAAATGCCGCGCGCAACATCACGCAGGTCATGGGGAACCAGCAAATAGAGTGGCAGAGCGGGCGGGCCGACTTTCTGCCAGAGCCAGTCCGGCCGCAGTGTTGCCTTCAGCATGGCTAACGCCTGTGGATTGCGGACCAGTAGGTACAGCCCCGGATCCAGGTTGTCGACCCGATGCACGAAAACAGCCAGATGGACTTCTGCCTGCCACGGCCAGGCAGACCAGAGCGGCGCGGCAACGTGGGGCAGGGTGGCGTCAAGCATGGCGAAGAACTTGTCGGCGCTGATCCGCGTCGTCGCATCATAGCTGACCGCACTGCGGCGTTGTCGAATGAGGGTTGCCGCAGGGATATCGTTTTCCTCATCTGTTGAAACAGGCGCATCCGTGATGGTTCCCGCTTTGTCCGACAGTGGTTCCAGATGCGGCTTGACGGTGACCCGGACGACCTGTTCGATATCGGGCCAATCCACATGTTCGCGGCTCAAGCGATTCGGCGTGCCATGGAATTGTGCCGGGGGAGGCGGCAGCGCAGGTGATTCGCCGGGGCCGATCCACAACAGGCAATCTGGCTCTTCATGCTCGGCAAGGCCCATGTCGCGGTCAAGCCCGAGCAGCGCCGCGATCTCGGCATCTGATGGTGCGGCCAGCAACCGTGCGCGCCAGCCCAGTGCCGCTGCGGCAAGACAGACGGCGGCAAGCGCATGGCCGCAATCCTCCTGGCAGTAGCGAAACGCGCGCATGCCGTACTTCCATGCCTCGCGCCAATGGATGCTCGTCAGCCCGATGAATATGCCATTCAGTTCAGTCGGCGCATCCCGGACGCCACGCTGCTCAAGCACATGATCGCGGCTTGCGTAGTGATAAACGCCCGCAGCAAGACCCGGAATGTTCCCGGTGACAAGATAGCCTTCGGTCGGATGCAAGTTGCCGCTGGAAGGATTGCAGCGCAAGGCCCAGGAAGCGTCGCCTTGAGATTTCCAGGCAGAGATTGCCAGCGACAATTCAAACAATATCCCGATCGAGTCAACGTCGAGCGCGCGCGGCGGCGGCAGGTTTCCATTGCGCAGCGCGCCGTAGCGCGTCTTGAGCCCATCTGCGCCAAGCGGCAGGTCGATACGCCGGGCGCCTGCGTAACAACGGAAAGGATCCGGCTGATTGGCCCAGTCCAGCCATCCCGGCCCTGCCGCATAGCGACCCGGACGATGCTTGCTGCGCTGGTGGTAATCGGAGAGCAAGTAGTCTGTCATGGCGCAAGTGCAAGTACGGAATTCAGCTTAGCACGCCGCTTTGTGCCGGCTTGCCGGATCCTGACGATAGAACAGCGCGAGTTGCTCATAGACCGCCGGGAACTGATGGCGCAAGGCATGCGGATCGGCGAAGAAATATTCACTCGTCACGGCGAAGAACTCTTCCGGCGCTGTCGCGCCATAGGCATTGATACCGGGATGCCCCTCCTCCTGTTGCTGCTGCAAGCGGCTGAAAGCATCGCTGAAAACTGCCGACCACTGCTGCCGCACCATGCCAGGATGCAGCGGCGGCATGCCGTTGGCGCTACCGTCCAGCATGTCCAGCTTGTGGGCAAATTCATGCACTACCACATTGAAGCCGGGGTCTGGCTCGCTCAGGTCGTGGGCCACATCATCCCAGGAGAGGATTACCGGCCCGCGCGACCAGGATTCGCCGCTCAATATCCGATCCTGGCGCGAGACCAGTCCCATTGCATCGGTATTGTCCCGCACCACCCGAAAGGCGCCCGGATAAATCACCACCTCAACCCATCCGTCGTAGCAGTCCAGCCCCAGTTTCAAAATCAGCAGACAAGCCTGGGCGGCCACGGCGAGCGCCATCTCCGCAGACACGGTCAGGCCGCTGGCCCCGCTGATTTCCTTGCGCTGCAGGAACAGGGTGGTCAGTGCCCGCAAATGGGCCTTTTCCACGGCCGAGAGGCCGCTGAATATGTCGGCCTCGCGCATCAACCGGTTCCACGCGTCGCGGGGAACGGGATGGTGTCGGAGCGTGTAGCGAATACGCTTATGCGCGAACCACTTCATGGTAATAATGGAAACACTTCATGCTGTTCAGGGGGCACGAAACTGTGGGGCAAAAGGCTTGCATGATCCTATCCTGACATACATGGGGATGTGTGCCCAGCATCGGACAAAACAGCATGAGTCGCGTTAACAGACCTGTGTGTTTCCTTGTCATCGCCAACGGGGCAACAACCGCAGGCCTTGAGCAGCTGGCCGGTAGGGTGAGTAGGCGCCTGCGCCGGTAAGCCGACGTTCCCCCGAAAGTGCAGTTTTATCAACGGCAGCAATGTGGAACGTGCCTCACTGAGCACAATCGGCCACGAAGAGCCAGTTGCGCCCTCAGAGCCTTACTGTTCTGAATGACCGGTACTGGAAGAACATCAGCCGGCAGCCAGGTAACGCAGATATAACTAACTAAAGTTATATACAAGTAAACCCGTTATAGACGCAGAATTCCTTTCGAGGAACCTCGCATCGTACTTGCGCATAGGCTATGGGCAAGTAAATCACCGTCTCGTATCCGTCCCGAGAGGTGTAATAACAGGAGCAATGAAATCATGCAGCGCTCGACCCCAGGTTTGTCATCTGATAAACAGGTCACCATAGTGTCGGACGACAATTTGCAAGTTCTTCTGTTCAAGCTGGGCACTCGCAGTTTCGGTGTGCCGCTGGAACATGTTCGCTATGTTGCTCGAATGCCATCCGACTTTGCGAGTAGCGGCCCCGAAGCCGAGGGCCATTTTGTTTTCGAGGGCAACCCGCTTACCTACGTATCGTTATGGGATGAACTGGGGATGAAGTCGGAATATATTGAATACGAGGAAATGCAGGCGATGCTGCCGCAGCGCCTGCAGGATCATATCGACTGGATGAGCGCACTCGAAAACTCGATCCAGACCGGGACAGCCTTCGCAAAGGCGCGTAGCCCCCGCGAATGCGCCTTTGGGAAATGGTTTTATGCCTACCATCCCATAGACCGGAGGCTGTCACTTCTGCTACGTCAGTTCGAAAGTCCCCATGCCATGATTCATGGCCTTGCTGACAGGCTGCTGGGAATGGAGCGCGGCGATGCCATGCGTGCCTTCGAAGAGGCAAAAAACACCACGCTCGCCACCCTGTTGCGGCTGTTCGACGATGCACAGAAACTCATCGTGGAGTTGCAAAGGCGGATAGCCATAATCGTCATCAATGGCGCCGATACCTGCGCCATCGGCGCGGACAGCGTGCGTGACATCGTGGACGTACCCGTCGAGCAAGTTAAGCGGAATGAGGGCAAGACGCCTGGGGTGGAATCGAATGCTGCGTCTGCGCTCATCATCCTCGATGACCGCACGGTTATACCTCTGCTTAACTGGCACAAGTTTTGTGGCGCGGGGGCAAAGCATAGACCAATTCACTAGCTACAATCCGCTGGTGGATTGATCGTCTGAATAATGGCGCAACCTGCCATTCAACCCGCCCCCCGCCCCCCGTCCGACGTCGGGTAACCAATCCTTGGCAGAAGTGGTTAGCTCGGATCTCCGCAGGCCGCTATGGCCGAACTGGAGGCATACACGGATTCATCATGACGGACAGGTCGTCGGCCAAAGCGGGCGGTCACTAAGCTATTTGTAGCAGCCTGCAAACCGCCGCATTGCTGCCGGATAGCACCCGCTGCCAATGAGTGTCGGCTTAAGTTTCTACACGCGCGAACTATCGGCGCAAATCCGGTATTTCGTCCATTGGATGTGGTTTGAGCGAAGCGAAAATATTAGGATTAAATAGTTACTGAGGCAGAATCTACATTCATCGGCGCCGGCTTCGCCCTGGCCACGGCAGCTCTCCCGTCAGTTCTGCCAAACCCCCGTCGTCCTTAATGCGGGTGCCGAAGCGGTTTACTTCAACCTCAGGTAAATCTTCACTGTCGAACCACAACAACGAAATAGTGGTGTCGGTACGTGCGTAGTGCCTCGAAAGCTCCCAGAGGTCAACCCCCTTTTCCCAGTTGTCGAACCAGATGTCCTGTGAAACTTCATCCGTCTCAGTAGAGCTGTTCCCCGAAGAGCGGATTCGGTGAGCCACAGATTCAGCCGGGATTGTCGACCGGGGTGATACCCAGGCACCAGCTTGCCTCAATGCCATGGAGCGTGCGGCATACCGTACTGCGCCACGTTCCATGGTGACGAAGGCACAGGGTATGTCGCTGAGACTAGCAAACCTCGATGCGGCAGCAGGGAACGATGTGCCGAACAAGCCAGCCATATGCTGGATAAGCTCCAGAGATGGCTCTTCCTTGGGAACAAGGGATAGCCATAGTTGATACGGCATCAGTAATTCCGCAGCGAACGTGTCGCAGGCAATTTCATTCGGATGCCGCTTGGCATAGGACCAAGACGGAACCTCTTCATGGCTCGATGCTAGATCGAGCACGATATGGGCTATTTCATGGCAGATGGTGAAGCGCTGGCGCTCATCGGGCTCCAGGGAATTCACTGTGATGATGTGCTTCCCGTTAGGCTTGGTGATGGTGTAGCCAGACTCCCCCTCGCCAAGCTCTTCCTTCTTGATCTTGGCGTTAACTGCGATCACATATGGAGATAGGTCTTCGCGGATATTAGAAGCATCGACCTTTGCGACAAACGCGCGTGCTTTCTGCTGAACATCCGCTTCGTCCATATTCAATCGTCCTCGCCATCGTCCTCGAAGGCTCTTTTTATTCGGGCAATCAAAGTGGCAGGGTCAGGCCTTGTGTTCCCGCGATGTCTCACTCCAGCCGCAGCCGAAAAAACGTCGATACCGATCAAGGGATCTTTTAGCACGAATTCAACGAGGCTAGGATCAGCGTCTGCATGGTCAACCAACCACATCACTAGGGCCGCATCTCTGTCTCCCGGTTTAAGAACTTTCAACAACTTGGCCACCAGCTCTTGGGATGGATTCGTCTTCTCGCCTGTTTCCAAGCGGTGGACATAGGCATGGTCCACTGACGATAGCTGGCTGACTTCACGCAGGGAAAGGGTCCTGCGTTCACGTAGCGCCTTGAGGGCGGCGCCCAAGCCTGTTTGTGTCATGAGTTCTGATCCTTGCGGTTGCGAGAAAGAAGGGGGAAGCCGTCAGTTATGCCAATTCGACATCCAGTCGTGTTCAAGGTCGCCCGTTGCACAGATGTTGCAACGGCACGAATGTTCTGATACAGTGTTGTCCGTACAGGCAACAGTCCTATAGTGTACGTGTGCGTCATGGTTGGTTTGCTAGGAACTCGTGTTGTTTGTATGAGCAACGTATTGTGCTACAGCGGGCAGCAGTTGGCAAGCCAGCCACTTGGCTGGGGTTTCGATAGTTTCACTGTAGGAGAGCCACCATGGCAGGCAAAGATCAGCATGTTGTTCCTCACCAAGACGGCTGGGCGGTAAAGGGGGCCGGGAATCAGCGGGCCACTTCAGTACATGACACGCAGCAGCAGGCCATAGATGCGGCGCGGGACATCGCACGCAACCAGCACTCCGAACTGGTCATCCATCGTCCGGATGGTCGCATCCGTGACAAGGACAGTTATGGCGACGATCCCTTTCCTCCGAAGGGCTGAAGCACCATGACCGATATTCCTACCTACCATGTGCTCGCCCTTTCAGGGGGCGGTTATCGTAGCCTTTACACAGCGACAGTTCTTGCAGAGCTTGAAACAGCGCTGGGACGGCCTATTGCCTCGCATTTTGACCTGATTTGCGGCACGTCGGCGGGAGGGATGTTGGCCTTGGGGCTAGCCGCCGAGATTCCGGCCCAAGAACTCAAAGCACTGTTTGAAAACGAAGGCAACCGGATATTTGGATGCGGCAGTCTTCCCAGGCGGCTGCTAGGGTTTTGGCTGACCGCAAAGCATGACTCGGCGGGGCTGCGAAAGGTACTCACCGAGCGCTTCCAGGGCGCCACGATAGGCGAGTTGAAACACCGTGTTCTTGTGCCGGCGGTCAACTACTCGACTGGTCGCGGTCAGTTCTTCAAGACGCCGCATCATCCGTCCTTCGAACTCGATCACCGCATGAAGATCGTCGATGCGGCATTGGCGACTGCCGCTGCACCCATCTACTTTCCGCTGGCGCGTAACGATCGCGGTGTTTTCGCCGACGGCGGGCTAGTAGGTAACGCACCTGGTCTCTTCGGCCTCCACGAAGTCAAGACCTTCTTAGCACCGAATCAGGAAGCGCAGATTCGGGTTCTCGCCATTGGCACGATGACAATCGGCGCGACCGTTCGCGGCGGAGCCAGCCTTGACCGCGGATTCGGCAAATGGCGCGGGGGTCTCTTCGACCTCGTGATATCTGCTCAGGAATCGTCGGTGGACTACATGCTGCGGCAGTCGTTGGGGGCCAACTACTACCAGATTGACGACAAGGCGACGCCCGATCAAAGTAAGGACGTAAAGGCACTGGATAGGGTGTCCATTGGCGCCACGAATACGCTCAAGGATCGCGGCAACCATGCGGCGCAACGTGCGCTGGGAGATCCTCTATTCAAGCCGTTTCGAATGCATCAGGCCGGCACTCCCACCTTCTATCACGGCCCCAACAAGAATGTCATGGAGGCCACATGCTGAACCTGAGCCCGCTTTTCTACACCGCCGTCGATGACGAGTCATGCATGCATGAGGAGTTGGAGCTGACGCCTGAGCAGCGTGCTTGGATTGCCGGCGCGCAGACTGAAGTCAGGAATTGTCTGCGGACAGGTATTCCCCGTGTGCTCAGGGAGAATGGATACGTTGACGACGTTCCGCAGCCGCGCTTTTTCACCCAAGGGTCGTGGGCATACAAGACGTTGAATTCGCCAGCGCAGCGTCCTCAGCAGGCAGACCTGGATGATGGCTGCTACCTGCCATTGAGCTTTGTGTCGCAGACCAAGCGTCCAAGCACTGCGACAACGGTGTTCTTTGCCGCCGCCGAAGAGGCGCTAAGGCCCCTGGTCAATGAGAAACGCTGGGCGCTTGTCACAGACAAACCGACTTGCATCCGCATCGTGATTGCATCGTATGCGCACATTGATATCCCGCTGTACGCGATTCCTGACGAAGAGTTCGCCATGCTAGCAAAGGCTTCGATGGAGCGGTATGGCTACGACTCGTTTATGGAGGCTGCAATCAAGGCAGAGCGGGACGCCTGGACGGCATTGCCAAGGGACCAAGTACTTCTTGCCCATCGTGAATGCAACTGGATGGCCTCTGATCCCAGGCCCGTGAAGGAGTGGTTCTTGGGTGAGGTGGAAGCGAAGGGAGAGCAGTTCCGGCGCGTAGTTCGTTACTTGAAGGCCTTCCGAGACTGGAAATGGTCCAGCGGTGGTCCTGCCTCAATCTTGCTGATGGCCGCTGCGGCCCCACTCTTCGAGAAGCGTGACCGGCGCGACGATCTTGCTCTTCTGGATGTTGTCGCTGCATTGCCAACCCGGCTTCGCTCGGGGGTGAACAACCCTGTTGAAGGATCCGAATCGCTCACTGACCGGCTTGGAAATGCTGGCGTCGAAGAGGCAGCAAAAGTGTTCGAAGAGTTTGAAAAAATGCTTCGGGGGGCGATTGATGCCAATAGCTCTTCCCAGGCCTGCATTTGGATGCGGGGCGAATTCGGCCCGCGCTTTCCGAATGATCCAGATCGAGTCAAAGTCGTATCTGTGGCTGCCACCATTGCTGCAGCGCCCGCTACGGCCGGACCGAGCGAACTTATAGGGCGCACGAAAGCAGGATGAACAGTGCCACCGCAGCCACGGATGTGATCGAGGCTTTCAAGCAACGGGGTTTTGAGTTCATCGGAAAGGCGGATGACGGCTGGTTCAGGTTGCGCGGGCGACTGACTCCGCCCAAGTCAGGAAATGGCTGCCCCTGTGAAATACAGCTCGACCCGAAGTTCTGTGATTTGCCTCGCATTCGGCTGTTGGAAATCCCCCCCGAGTTGCCAGCGGCGGTCCCTCATTTAGGTGCGGATGGGGGGCTTTGCTATATCGCCAAAGGCACGGTCGTCCTAGATATCTTCGACCCCATCGGACAGTCGCTTGCATGCCTGGAACGAGCGGCAGGCGTGTTCGGCCAGATCATGCAGGGAGAGATGGTCGAAGATATCGCGGAAGAGTTCTTCGCCTATTGGGATGGCTGGCTCTGCTTGGTCGACATTCAAGGCGAAGACCTGGGCCGTCAGCGCTGCATTGTCGCAGAGGCCAATGGAACCCGCTTGTGGTTGATTACCGACAATGAAGAACGAGCGACAAGGAAGCTGGATTCGCTTGGCTACCAAGTCACCGATAGAACGGTACTGACTTACCGTATAAAGACTAACGCGCAGCCTCGCCCCCTAACCAACAACTGGCCTCCACGTACGGTTCAGGACATTTTGGCTTGGCAGAGTGCCCTTGATCCGAGGTGTCGCCGCAAGATTCATCAGCGCATACAGGAAGGCGAAAGACAGAAGGCGAATGGAGTTCTGATAATCATCGAATCTCCCCTGATGACATATGGCTTTTCCGTTTTCTATAACCGAAAAGGTCAAGAGCCGAAGACTAGGTTGGCAGATCGCAAGGACCCGACTTATGGTCTTGAGGTGATGATGGTTTCGGTGGTAAGAATTGATGACCGATATCTTGCCCAGCGAAACATCCCGACATCTAAGACGCTTGCGGGGAAAAGGATCGCGGTGGTTGGGTGTGGCACGATTGGGGGCTATCTGTCGGAAATGCTTGTCAAGGCTGGAACTGGCACATCCGGCGGAACGCTTACGCTGGTGGATTTTGACAGTTTGCTCCCGCAAAACATTGGACGCCATCGCCTGGGGTTCCCAGACCTGCTGTCGAACAAAGCCATCGCTATGGCGAATGAACTGAAGCGCCTCGCGCCAGGCGCTGATGTCCGTGCTTTGCCTGTGGACGTCAGACAAGCCCAGCTGGGAGAGTTGGACCTGCTCATAGATGCTTCCGGTGAAGAATCTCTTGGGCATTGGTTGTGCGGCAACTATCTGCCGGATACAACTATGCTTTCAGTCTGGATTGAAGGCCCAGGAACGGCCGTTCGCGCACTGCTAAGGACAAACAACTCCGGCGCCTGTTATCGGTGTCTATGGCATAGCAACAGAAGAGGTGAGCTTCGATCAGTCGTTGATCCGCTTCCTGTCATCCTTGCGGGGCATGGATGCGAAGGGCTGTATGTGCCTTTCCCGGCCTCGACTTCAGTGCATGCCGCCAGTCTTGGGGCGGAAATGGCTCTTGATTGGGTAAACGACATTTACTCCCCATCGCTACGAACAAGACTGATCGACCGTACGCATCAACTCGCTACTCCCGATTGTGCCCCCCCTCGGGATCGAGATTGTCCCATATGCAACTCATAAGCTCGTGGGCTACTGAAGACCGGAGAACCTTGCTGGATTTTTCAGAAACTACCCTTGTGACATTCTTAGGACATATTCAGATCAACGATTCTGACTGCGAGGCTGGCGGACTTTTACTCGGTTCGGTTCATGGAACACACATGCTGATTGAGCAAGCAACGGTTCCCACTGCATGGGATAGGCGGTTTCGCTGTCTATTCGAACGGATGCCGTTTGGCCACGAAGCCATTGCACTGGCCAGGTGGGCAGCTAGCCAAGGAACAATCCGGTATCTGGGTGAATGGCATACTCATCCAGAAGATCATCCCAATCCCTCTGGTCTGGATCGATCAGAGTGGAACCGTCTTTCGGCCAAGCGTCTAGACAAACGTGCAATGCTAGCGGTGATCGTTGGCCGAAAGAGCCTGTATGTTGAATTGGTACCTAGCTTAGGCCAAGGGCCAGTGTTGTTACCCGTTGACTAGTTTTTCTGGAGATGTATCAACCGCAGAGTTTCGCAAGTTCTGGTTCTTTGCGTAGCCATAAGGCGGGGGGTTTAGTGTCCGCGGTCATTGATGGCCATAATTGGCCATGCTGAACTGATATTGAATGCTGTTGGGGGGCTATGACGCATAACTTTGAACAGTTACAGGCTCACATTTTGGCGCTTTCGAGGGCGAATTTCTTTGAGGTTGCGCGTAGAGAGTGGGTTCTAGATGCAGTTGAGGTTAGCGAGGAGTTTGATTCTTGTCCTTGCGGACAAGCAATCAAAGAGCACTGCTATCTTCGCAATACGGTTACTGGCCACCGTACCTATGTTGGTAATGTTTGCGTGAACCGCTTCATAGGTATCGATACAGGGACTCTCTTCGATGGCCTGAAGCGAATCAAGGAAGATCCTTCCGCGAACGCAAATTTTGCGGTCATTGATTATGCGGAGGCTAGAGGTTTTCTGTATGACAAGGAGCCCGATTTCTTACGTTTTACCGCACGTAAGCGAAATTTGAGTGCTGCCCAGACGGCTTGGAAAGAGAAGATCAATCGGCGCATTCTGAACCAAACGGTTGTACAACGTCGAACGCAGCGCTGAAGGGGACTTGCGTGCGGTAATCCCCCCTCAGGCAGTGGTGCTGAACGCACAGCAACGACCTCGTAACGCCCGGTTTCTGGCCTATTGCAGACCGATTAAGTCGTTCTTGGCAACGTCGGCAATGGCCGAACTGCTGACTCGTTGGGCCAGAGTCGAGCAACTCCTTTTAGATTGGTTATCGGTCATTAACCACCGACCTATTTTCAGTCAATCAAATTTCGGTGGATTGAAGCTCCTGTTGCTCTGGGTCAGCTTTGTAGAAACCGGTATTTGAACGACCGCTTGCCCGAAGCGGTTACGCCGAACGGGGATTCGGTGTCTTTTCACGCCGAACGTCGCTGGACGTGTGCCCTTTAGGGTATTTCCGCCTTCGTGGAAATGACTGAAAGGAATCCCTGCGGGATGACCAAAGGGAACCACCACTACCGGCGGCTTCGCCCCCGTTGAATGACGAAATCATGCTTTCTCAGTGTTGTGACAGTATCGGTTTTTGCGCTGCGTGAAATCCAACCATGCCGCCCCACAGGCTTTTCTTGCAGGAAACATTCGAAAACCCGATGAGTCGAAGAACGCTTGACAGTTCTTCCGGCGTATAGAAATTGCGGATCGCTTCGCTGAAATATTTGTTGCAGGCCCGCGATGCCGGCGTCGAGCCGAATATCAGCGACGTCACGAAAACGGAAATGCGCAGGAAGCGCAGGTAGAACCATTCGACAAGCGGATTGGTCGGCTTGAGCATGTCGCAGTGATAGAAGAATCCGCCCGGCTTGAGTACACGCAGGATTTCGGGAAACACCTTGTCCAGCTCCAGATGGCGGGAGGCGGCCTGCAGCGTGATCACGTCAAACGAATTGTCCGGGAATGGCAGCGCGTGAACATCCTGAATGACGCTTTGTATGCTCAGCCCCAGTTTTTCCGCCCTGCGTTGCCCTTCTTCCTGCATTTCCTTGCTGCGATCAATGGCTGTGACGGAAATTCCAGGCTCTTTCCTGAGCAGTCTGACGCCTACATCATTGGTTCCAGCGCAGACATCGAGCGCCTTGTATTGCGGGCGCAGTTCTATCGTTCTCAAAAACTGCCAGACCCAAAGTTCCCACAGGCCCAGGCTCGCGATGATGTTGCCAGAACGGTAATAGCGCGGGACATCCTTGAAGACCTGCGGCACCATCTGCGTCCACACATTCGAAAAAAGCGAGCGTCGTTTGCTCTCCTTTTGCCCGAAATTTTCCCGGGTCACTGCCAGCGCTGCTTCGGGTTGTAGTTCCATGTTCACCACTTTCAGTTATGCGATATCCAGTTCAGTCTAAGGCTGCTTGCTGACATGGGTCAAGCTTAACAAGACCCCATTTTGCATATGGATTAAGCGCGGATTCCGGAATCAAAATGACAATCAATGTTCCCAATTGGCATTCGCAAGCAGCCGGTCCGTCCATGCTTGGATACGCACTGCGCTTGACATAGGAAGTATGATTGTCCCTTTTTATGTTGCCGACTTGGCCATGCGCTATTTACCCTGCTTTCCCATAGCCCTCGCTATCCTGCTTTCCGCTTGCGACGGCAAAGCACCGCCTACGCTGCCGCCTGCGGCGGTGACCGTGGTAACGCTCAAGTCTGAATCGGTGACGCTGACCCGGGAGTTGCCCGGCCGCGTCACTTCGTCGCGGGTTGCCGAAGTGCGACCGCAAGTCACGGGGATCGTGCAGCAGCGGCTGTTTACCGAAGGCGCGTTGGTGAAGGCCGGACAGGCGCTGTACCAGATAGACGATGCGACTTACCGCGCCGACGCCAGCAGCGCGCGTGCGTCGCTGGCTCGCGCCGAGGCTACGCTCGTGGCTGCGCGACTGAAGGCGCAGCGCTCGGCCGAACTGGCGAAGACCCACTTCATTAGCGCGCAGGGCAACGAGAACGATATCGCCGCGCTGCGCCAGGCCGAAGCTGACGTTGCGATGGCCAAGGCCGCGGTTGAACGCAGCAATGTGGTGCTGGGTTACAGCCGCATCGTCTCGCCCATCGCCGGGCGCATCGGCAAATCCTCGGTCACGCAGGGCGCGCTGGTCACGGCCAACCAGGATGCGGCGCTTGCCATCGTGCAACAGCTCGACCCGATCTATGTCGATCTGACGCAAGCCGGCAGCGAACTGTTGCAGTTGCGCCAGCAGATCGCGGCAGGGACGCTCAAGGGCTCGACGACACTGCCCGTGGCGCTGCTGCTTGAAGACGGCAGCCAATACAAGCATGACGGCAAGCTGGCTTTCTCGGAAGTCTCGGTCGACCCTGGCACCGGCAGCTATGCGCTGCGCGTGGTGGTGCCGAATCCAGAACATGTTTTGCTGCCGGGCATGTATGTGCGTGCCGTGCTGGGCGAGGGCGTGCGTGAAAACGCCGTGCTGGCACCGCAACAGGGCATTGCCCGTGACCCGAAGGGCGGCGCCAGCGCCCTGCTGGTGAACAAGGAGGGCAAGGTCGAGGCGCGCAGCGTCAAGGTATCGCAAGCGATCGGCGACAAGTGGCTGGTTGAGGAAGGGCTGGCCGCCGGCGACAAGGTGATCATCGAAGGCTTGCAGAAGATCCGGCCCGGCATGCCGGTGCAGGCTGCCGAAGCCGGCACTCCGCCCGCGCCTGCGGCCGCTCCGCCCGCGCCTGCGGCCGCGCCGGCCGCGTCCAGCAAGTAAGCGGAGTCAGCCATGGCCCGCTTCTTCATCGACCGCCCCATTTTCGCCTGGGTCATCGCCATCATCATCATGCTGGCGGGTGTGCTGTCGATCTCACGCCTGCCGGTTTCGCGCTTTCCCGACGTCGCGCCGCCGACGATCGCGATCAATGCCACCTATCCCGGTGCCTCGGCGCAGGTGATTGCCGATTCGGTGACGCAGATCATCGAGCAGAACATGAAAGGACTCGACGGCCTGCTGTACATGACGTCGGCCAGCGAGAGCAGCGGCCGCGCCAGCATCACGCTCACTTTCAAGAACGGCACCGATCCCGACATCGCCCAGGTGCAGGTGCAGAACAAGCTACAGCTGGCAACGCCATTCCTGCCGCAAGTAGTGCAGCAGATGGGCATCGCCGTCTCGAAGGGCAACAGAAACTTCCTGATGGTGGTCGGCTTTCTTTCCTCGGACGGCCGCATGGCGGCCGATGATGTCAACGACTACGTCGCCACCAACATCGCCGACGTGCTCGCCCGCGTGCCCGGCGTCGGCGGCATACAGCAGTTCGGCGCCAAGTACGCGATGCGTATCTGGCTTGATCCGGACAAGCTCACCACTTACCGGCTTGCCGCCACCGAGGTGGTCAATGCCATCAGGGCGCAAAACCAGCAGGTCGCTGTCGGCCAGCTCGGTGGCACGCCTTCGGTAAAGGGCCAGCAGCTCAACGCCACCATCAATGCGCGCGGCCGTCTGCAGACGCCCCAGCAGTTCAGCGACATCGTCGTGCGCGGCAATGCTGACGGCGCACTGCTCAGGCTCGGTGATATCGCCCGCGTCGAACTCGGTGCCGAAAGTTACGGTACCATCGTCCGCACCAACGGCTTGCCGTCCGGAGCGGTGGCGGTCATGCTTGCCACCGGCGCCAATTCGCTGTCCACCTCGCGCGGCGTGATAAACGCCCTGGAAAAACTCAAGCCCAGTTTTCCGCCCGGCCTCAAGTCCGTGGTTCCCTTCGATACCACGCCCTTCATTTCGGAAGCCATCAAGGGCGTGGTGGAAACGCTGATCGAAGCCATCGTGCTGGTGTTTCTGGTGATGCTGCTGTTCCTGCAGAACTTCCGCGCCACGCTGATCCCGACCATCGCGGTGCCGGTGGTGCTGCTCGGCACCTTTGTCGTGCTCGCCGCACTGGGCTTCTCGATCAATATGCTGACCATGTTCGCCATGGTGCTCGCCATCGGCCTGCTGGTCGACGACGCCATCGTCGTGGTTGAAAACGTCGAGCGCCTGATGACGGAGGAAGGTCTGTCGCCGCTCGAAGCGACGAGAAAGTCGATGGACCAGATCACCGGCGCGCTGGTCGCGATCGGTCTCGTGCTTGCCGCGGTGTTCGTGCCGATGGCTTTCATTGGCGGCCCCTCAGGCGTGATCTACCAACAGTTCTCGGTCACCATTGTGTCGGCGATCATGATCTCGGTGCTGATGGCGCTGGTGCTTACGCCCGCGCTGTGCGCGACGCTGCTCAAGCCGGTGGCGAAGGGGCACCGCTACCACGATACCGGCTTCTTCGGCTGGTTCAATCGTTTCTTCGACCGCAGCAGCACGCACTACCGGGGCGCGGTGCGCGGCATCCTCTCGCGGCGCAAGCGTTATTTCGCCATCTTCGTGCTGATGACCGGCCTCGCCGGCCTGCTGTTCCTGCGTCTGCCCTCGTCCTTTCTTCCCGACGAGGACCAAGGCTGGCTGCTGGCGATGGTGCAGACCCCGGTCGGCGCGACGCAGGAGCGTACCGACAAGGTCTTTCGGCAGATGGAGCGCTACTTTCTCGACAAGGAGAAGGAGCGCCTCAATATCATCACCAGCGTGCAGGGTTTCAGCTTTAACGGCAGTGGCCAGAACAGCGGCATCGCTTTCATCACGCTGAAGCCGTGGGGCGAGCGCAAGGGCGTCGAGGGACATGCGCAGTCGATCGCCGGCCGCGCCATGGCCGCCTTCAGCCAGATCAAGGACGGTTTCATCTTTGCCTTCGTGCCGCCGGCGATTCCGGAGCTCGGCCTGTCGACCGGTTATTCCTTCTTCCTCACCGACACGAACGGGCTTGGCCACGAAGCCCTGCTGCAGGCGCGCAACCAGCTGCTTGGCGCCGCCATGCAAAACAAGTTGCTGACCAAGGTGCGCCCGAGCGGCATGGAGGACACACCGCAATTACACATCGACATCGACAACCAGAAGGCCGCCGCGCTCGGGCTGAAAACCGAGGACATCAACGAAACGCTGGCGCTGTCCTGGGGCGGCCGCTATATCGACGACTTCATCGACCGCGGCCGCGTCAAGCGCGTGTATGTACAGGCCGACGCGCCCTACCGCATGCTGCCCGAAGACCTGCAACGCTGGAGCGTGCGCAACACGCAAGGCGAGATGGTGCCCTTTGCGTCCTTTGCCTCATGGCGCTGGGATTACGGTTCGCCGCGGCTGGAGCATTTCAATGGCATGGCGGCGATGCAGATCGACGGCGAGGCGGCGCCAGGTGTCAGCACGGGGACGGCGATGGCCGAGATCGAGAAGATCGTCGCCGGCCTGCCGCCGGGCATCGGCGTCGAATGGACCGGCGTGTCCTTCCTTGAGCGCGTTGCTGGTTCGCAGACGACCCTCCTCTACGTGCTGTCAATCTTTTTTGTATTCCTCTGTCTTGCTGCGCTCTACGAGAGCTGGAGCATTCCGACCTCGGTATTGCTTGTGGTGCCGCTTGGCATCCTTGGCGCAGTATTGGCCACGACGCTGCGCGGCATGGAACGCGACATCTATTTCCAGGTGGCGATGCTGACCATCGTCGGACTGTCGTGCAAGAACGCGATCCTGATCGTCGAATTCGCCAAGCTCAACGTCGAACACGGCATGGAACTCGTCGAAGCCACCATGGCGGCAGTGCGCGACCGTCTGCGCCCCATCCTCATGACCTCACTCGCCTTCGGCCTCGGCGTGCTGCCGCTGGCGATTGCCAGCGGCGCCGGTTCCGGCGCGCAACGCGCGATCGGCACCGGCGTTCTGGGTGGCATGATCGTTGGCACCCTGCTCGGCATTTTCTTTACGCCATTGTTCTTTGTCGCCGTGAAGCGCCTGTTTGGAAAACCTGCCACCAATACAGATCCGGCCAATATGCCGATATCTGAAACAGACCAAAAAACCTGAAGGAGAAAGGTTGAATGATCAAGGGTATATTTTTTGACGTGGGCGGAACGCTTTACAGTTACAGAAACATTCAGCCAACCATGATGCTGTTGTTTGAAAAAATGGCGGCAAGGCTGGAGCTGGAACACGACATCACCGAAGTCGCGCGTCACTACCAGCTAGCCAACAAGGAGGCCGACAGGCACTTTGCGGACAAGCCCTTCTATCTTTTTCGCGATTATTGCGAAACCATTTTTGCCAATTTTCTTAACCGCATTGATAAGCAGCATCTGCACAACCACTTTAGCTGGTTTGAAGAAAATCATCGCGGAATGTTGGTCGGCTGCATGGAATTGCATACCGACTGCCATGCAACGCTTGATCGACTGAAAGACATGGGCCTTTATCTTTCGGCCGTTTCAAATGCCGATGAAAACCAATTGGCGCCATTGATTGAGCGCGCGCAGTTGCCCCGGTGGTTGACGCACTGGACCTGCTCCGAGACTGCCCAATCCTGCAAACCCGATAGACGCTTTTTCGAGATTGCCCTGAAAAAGTCCGGCCTGGCCGCAGATCAGGTGCTGTTTGTCGGCGATTCGCTCGAACAGGACATTGAAGGTGCGCACGCCACGGGAATGGCCACAGTGTTGATTACCGAAATCGATCAGCCGGCGCCCATGGAAATCGGCCGCGAAACCCCCGAACCTGACTACCGCATCAGCCGCCTCAGTGAACTGCCGGGAATTGTTCAAAACCACGGCAGGTCTGGTTGAGACCCTGAGGCAGGCGCAGGAAAAGTTATAATTTGCAGATCAGGGCGAGCATCTCCCGTCCCGTTTGGTGCGGCAATTTCTGGACGGGACTATTGAGTGTTTATCCGTATTCGGTCAGGGGCTGACGTCCCCGACATTACCTTGTTATTACATATTGGGAAAAATGATCAACTTGACTGCAGGTCGTTGGGCCGGCTTCGGTATAGCCGGTAATTTTGCCGGGCACCTTGAGCAGGCGGGCGAGGTCAAGGATTTCGCGACCTTGAAAAAAACTGGTGAAGGCCCCAAGGGAATGTTCCCCTTCCATCTGTCCATTGAGGGGCATTTTCTGGCTACCGATCCGATCTCCAGTTCCACTTTGGCCTTGCCCGAAGGGGCACACGTTCAGTGCGAACCCGAGGTGGCGCTGGCCTGCGAACTTCACTATGGCAGCGGGAATGCCGTCAAGGTAAAACCATTGGCATTTGCCGCCTTCGATGACGCCTCGATTCGCCGTGAAGGCGCTCCCAAGATCAGCGTCAAGAAGAACTGGGGGGCCGGCTCCAAGGGACTTTCTTCCCAATGGGTCAGGCTTTCCAAGGGCATCGATTCCGGTTCCGAGCTGGATACCTGGCGCATTGCCTCGTTCCTCGGACGGGACGGTACGTGGAGGGCCTACGGCATAGACAGCCCGGTGGCCGGATACACGCTGTACGGACCCGACTTGAATTCCTGGATCGAAGAAAAATTGACATCCCAGGCCGATGAGGGGCCACTTGAGGATCTGCCGTCACTGCTTTGCAAAGCGGGTCGCCCGGAACATGCGGTAATCACTATCGGCGCCACCCGTTATACAGCTCTGGGCGAGACCACCTTCCTCCAGTCCGGCGACAGCTTCGCGGTGGCCGTCTACGATCCCGGAAAGATAGATCCGGCACAACTGCCGGAATTGTGTTCCACGGGCGAGTCGGTCGACGGCTTGTCGCTGCTGGTCCGCAAAGCCCATCGGATTTGAGTTTCCAGCCACAGGGCAGCACGACAAAACCGACATGATCGCCAGCATCAGGGGCTTCTTCAATCAGTTCATCGCACCCGGTATCGAGCAGACCGAGGCCCATAGCGAGCATGCGCTGCAGATTGCCACTGCAGCCCTGCTGCTGGAAATGATGCGCATGGACAACCGGATCACTGGCGAAGAGCGGGCCGCTACCGCTACCGTCCTGCGCCGGCAATTCGGCCTGGATACGGCACAGCTCGATACGCTGATCGCTCTTGCCGAGAAGGAAGCGCATCAAGCCAGCGGCTACTACCAGTTCACTTCGCTGATCAACAAGACCTGCGACCCCGTACAGAAAATCCGCATCGTCGAAAACATGTGGCTGGTAGCGCTGGCCGACGGCCATCTCGATGCCCACGAACTACACTTGATGCGCAAAATCGCCGATCTGCTCTATATCCCCCAAGGTGACTACATCGCGGCCAAGCAGCGAGCCCGCAAGGCGGCTGGCGTACCCTCTGCCCTGTAGCAGGCTCCCGAACCGTACCCTGCGAGGGCATCCTGTTGCCACTTGCATGCTGCGTCATGTTTGGCACTTCAGGCCGCAAGCAAAGGGGCGCATTTGCAAATATCCTGCCGGATGATGGCGGGTCGGGGATTAGCACAATAATGATGAAGTCTACAAAATGTCACCTGCAACAGCTGTAATTGCCATGACTGCCATGTTGCTGGCGGGCTGCGTCTATCTGCCGCATACCGCCACGGCGTATGACGAGAATTGTGAGATTTTCGAAAGGAAAATGACCCTTGAGTCCTATCAGGTAGCGTCGATCGGAGGATGCCGCAATGAAGGCTGCGTGGCATTGCTGGCGGCAGCCGGTGTGGTTTCGGCAACCACAGCAGTAGTTTCCGGAAGCGTGGTGGTGGTGGGGAACGTCGTTTATTGGCTGGAAGAAAAGGGCCAATGCATGGGCCGGGAGAAAAAAGCGGTTATTCAGATTCCGTGATTGATGGGGAAACACTGAACAAGCCTGTCATCCCTCGGGATTCTCGTTGGTCATCGCGGTGAGTCTTGCTGTGAGCGTAGCGTGGCAGCCCGCAGGGACGTGGCGATCCACAACCACCGTCATTGCGAGGTCCATACCCGCAATGACAAGCACTCGTTTCGCCTGCTTCCGCAGGAGGGTGTGCTCGAACGTTCCTGAACGGGATCTTTCTGAAAATCCAACGGCAGCAATGGCCGAGGGCAGGTCGTCGACCGCAGCAGACAATTTTGAACGCCACACCAAGCGCTGCTGTAATTGCTGAAGGGGCAGGGTGGGTCAATCGACTGCTTCCTGTGTCGCCTTCCTTCTCGCAAGCCGCTTGTCCCAGTACTCTCTTCTTGCCTGATGGAAAGATGGTAAGCCCAGATAGATTTGCTGGGTCGCATCGGCAAGATCCAGCAAGCTATGAGTATATTCATATTCGGTAAAGCGGGCATGTATGCCGCCTAAGTCTTTCCACTTTGCCGATAACTGGTAATCCATGGTGAGTTCGTGTGCAGTGAGAAGCAACACGGGGTTTGTCGGTTCGCCATGGATATTCACGCGGCGCCCCCAATTCACGAATTTTTGAAGAAGCTTTTTCTCGGTGCGTGTGAAGTGGTCGCGCAGAACCGAAATTACGACAACCACGTTCGGGAGCTTCATGGCCACCGACTTAAGCTTAGCGAGGTCTCGCGCCGTGATCAATTCGCCCTGCCCGAGCGACTTAGATTCACCAATGATCAGCTGCGGAGGCCGATGATTCTCACGGCCAAATCGCTCGTCACCGCGCCACGCGACGAAGTCCACCTCGCGCTGCACGCCGTCGAAGGACAGGTTCATCGCCGTAGAAAATGTCATTTCACTGGTCGAAGAGCTGAACAATCCGAGTACGCGCAACGTTAGCAACGCGCTGTAAGAGCCGCGGCCATAGTCCGGTGCCGAGAATGGGCCGATGACGCGGTAAGTGAAATTTCGATTGTTCGCACGCAGAGCAGCCTGCGGGAAGTCATAGGGCTTGAGACATCGCTCGCATGTCACTCGATAATCGACATTCGTCAGCGTGCTCCAGTTCTTGGCGCTGCAATGTGGGCAATCGGTTGCTAGGCCTAAGCGGATGACATTATTTTTAGTGAAGTCATTGAGGCCGTCCCGAGAGAGAGAATGGCGGCTCTTTCGTTCGGAAATGAGGTCAGTCCATTCTTTGAGCTGGGCGGTCCGGAGTTCATAGGTTTCTTCGATCATTTCCTTTTCATTGCTCCTGCGCCGCAGCCCACCCGCCATCTTATTGAGAAGCCTCAGTGTATCGATGTCGGCGAGTAGGTGAACGCCCCAAAGCCCACCGAGCTGCTCCAGCATCTGTCGGGCAATATGTCCGGGCTCAGACAACTCCGCCTTGATACCGAATAGTCCGAGTGAGCCAACGATCGCATCGTTGGCACTTAACAAGGACACATACTGTCCCAAATTGGAAAATTGTTGCGGAAACACCCATCCTTCGCTGCCGACAGGAATGGCCTCGCCACCCAGACCGAGGTGAGGCCATGAAAGGTCGAATGTGTTGAACGGCAGGATCGTCGCAATATTGCGATTGCCGTAGTTAGAGATTTTCAACGCATTGACCCAGCGGTGTTCCCCTCCTCCGTACCGCTTGGCAAACTCGGGCTGTAGGGTTTCAAACGTGGTACGAAGTTCCTGGTCCTCCTTCAGGACGAGATCAGCTCGGCGCTCCTTGGCTGTCACTTTGAGACGGTTGTCGCGGTGAACGCGGTCGTTACGATGCTCTACCCAAATCTCGTTGCGCCAGTACTTAATGGAGAGCGCACCCCCAGGAAGTCCTGGCTTAAGGCTGCGGATGAGACTTTCCGCTTTCGCTTTCGGGATCGAGCGGCCAAATTCAATTGTGGCGTTGTGCATCAAACCATTCGGGTTGCCCACGACCGGTCGATGCTCTTCCATGAGGATCTTATAGATATCGTCGCCCAATAGATCGAACCATTCGAGCGGAACAGGCAAGACGGGATGGGGTTCTAGCCTAAGATTCCACAAGTCGATCAAATCGGTCGGTCGTAGTGGATCGAATACGAAGATAAGGAGATCGTGGTACCAGTACCGCTGAGTATCGAGGCCATAGTGCGTCACCCGCAACGGAGTCTCAGCGCCTTTCAAGAAAACTCGCCGCCATGTGTCTGGTGTGGGCCTCACCATCTCTGGCTGATAGACGTCCCGATATGTCTGTTCGATATACTTTGTAGCCTTGGGAGCCGGATAGACACCGAACATTGCCTCCGACGCGCAGTTCCCGCGTTCCGGTGAGACATACAAACTCTCCTGCTTGTCACGTCGCACGAATTGTTGCTTGGTCTTGTAGACATGTGCGAGAACGTCACAGATGTTCAGACCAAACGCCGGTTCAGACCAGTTGCGACCTCGCTCGGGTTCCAGAAACTCTTTCAGCGTGATGACCTGCTTGTGAAGCGCATGCTTTTGACGAAGCGCCCCGAAACCAGCTTCCTCAAGCAAACCCTTTTCTGCCTCGACATAGACGTCAGGCTCAAAAAACCTCGCGTAGCCCTTGGCAACCTCCACGCCTTTGAAGCGCTGGAACATCTCCGGCCGCCACTCTTTGGGAGCCCGCTTAAATACAGGAATGATTGGGTTATAGACGCCGCCCCATAGACAGGTGCATGCGCGCATGATCGTGCGAACAGCTACCAAGTCGGTCGGCGACGTAAGAAAGCCGATACGTGTTGGCCTCAAAAGAATCTCAGCTGAGAGTTCGGGCATATCTTTTAATCTCCAGCGTCTCAATCCAAAGAAGAATGGCGTGTAACTCTGCTTACCCGTCGCGCCTCAATTCTTACCGATATTATCTCAATATCATCAAATTAAATTCCCCTTTCTCAACCGACAGTTGATCAGCAAATACCGGCCGTTATATTTATCTATAGAAAAGGTCCGCAATGGCCGACAAGCCGAAGATCACGGCACATTGGCAAACTGCGGCTCGACCCGCATAGCTGACCTTCATGACGCCGAAGATCGAACGGCTCTTCCGGATTGGATGGTGATCCAAGGTGCTGGCCTATTTCCTGGATGCGATTACGCACCACAACATTTCAGGATGCTGTCAGTCACGAATTTGGTGATGAACTCATCCTGCTTGCGCCACGCCCATGTCATTACACCGTTGCGGATCAGGCTAGAATAAGATGGTTCAAATCATTGATCCGGTCTCATTATGGTTGCTGGAAGCATTTTGCATCCCGTTGTTCTCAGGCAGGTTGCCAAGACCTACCATCTCGATGCAGTCGACGTGCCGGCGCTGACGGATATCAACCTGGA
>JBASWL010000225.1:0-5031 GCA_049276455.1 Georgfuchsia sp.
CGCGAGTAGAAGTCCACCTGACCGACGAGATCGGGCAGATGAGCAGCCACAAGAGTGGCAAGAACGACAAGTGCTGCACGATCGAAGCTCGTCTGGAGGGTCGCCAGCCCATTGCTGTCACTCACCAGGCTGAGACCTTTAGACAGGCCGCCGACGGCGCTGCAAAGAAATTGACCAGAATGATCGAGAGCACGCTCGGACGGCTGCGCGATCAAAGGCATGACACGACTGCCCAATCCTCACCCGGGTCGAAACTTACGGAGGAGTGATGAGCGACACCACGGCGAGCCTGCGGCGCAAGATCAGCAGTGCAGGCGATCTCCAATCCGTCGTTCGCTCAATGAAAGCCCTGGCCGCTTCGAGTATCGGCCAATACGAGCAATCAGCGCGCGCGTTGGCCGACTACTACCGCGCTGTGGAACTGGGCTTGAGCATTTGTTTCCGGAAAAACGCGCCGGTAGTGCCGATGACGGAAGGGAAAGGACGAACCGCTGGGGAGGATTCCATCGGTGCGATCGTATTCGGTTCCGATCAAGGACTGGTGGGGCAATTCAATGACGTGGTGGCCGATTTTGCGGTGAAGACCTTGGCCGCTCTTCCCGGCAAACCCCAGGTCTGGGCGGTCGGCGAACGCGTGCACGCTCGCCTGTCGGACGCGGGACTGCCGCTGGTCGGAATCTTCGTCGTACCGAATTCCGTCGAGGCGATTACTCCGCTTGTCGGCCAGATTCTGGTCGAGAGCGAGACGAGCCACAGCCAGGGTGCAGTCACCGAACTCCACCTCTTCTACAACCGCCCTACCGCCGGGGCAGGATATGAGCCCGTCACGCAGCGGCTGCTGCCGCTGGACGATGGCTGGCGGCGCAAGCTGGCCGAACTGCCCTGGCCAACCCAAAATCTGCCCGAGGTCATCGGCGACAACACCGCGACCTTGCGTGCGCTGATCAGCGAATATCTTTTCGTTTCGCTGTTCCGGGCCTGTGCCGAATCCCTCGCCAGCGAGAACGCGAGCCGCTTGGCGGCGATGCAGCGCGCCGACAAAAATATTGATGAATTGCTGGAGAGCCTCAATGGCAGCTTCCATCGTTTGCGTCAGAGCGGTATTGACGAGGAACTGTTCGACGTGATCTCCGGCTTCGAAGCGCTGAACAACAAGGCATGAAGACAGAATTTAGTGTCTCATGTTCGGCCTTATGAAAAGCTTTGCATAAGGCCGGAGAGCGGAAGTCCGTCCCATCAGTCACTCTGAGTCCACACCGGTGGCACTCTGTTCGCAGACGAACAGAACAGCCAACCATGAGAGCCTACGATGGCAGGTGCTCTCAAGGAGGATCACATGCTCGACTACTCGATAATGAAGCCGGATGGCATATTGGTGCTCAAACCGCATGCGCCATTAAGCAAAGAGGACTTCGGCGGTCTCAGTGCTGCCGTCGATTCCTATCTTTCCGACCACGCCAAACTCCACGGCGTGTTGATTAAAACGAAGGAATTTCTCGGATGGGAGAACTTCGGGGGATTTACTGCGCACATGCATTTTGTCCACGAGCACCACAGACAGGTCGAACGCGTGGCAGTCGTGACGGACAGCATGATCGCCGGCATCGCGGAATCGCTTGCCAAACACTTTACGTCGGCCGAAGTCAGACACTTCCCCTTTACCGACGATGTGAAGGCGCTGGATTGGTTGCAGACCGCGTGAGTACGAATGAAATCAAGGAAATGTTACTTTGGTTAATCGGCATAAACTATGCCGTTCTACTCATCAATACAGCGATGTCTCCCCGCTTGGCGCGTTGTAAGGCTGGCGCCTGACTTGCCAACGACTGAGTTATTCAGATCGCACTGGTGACCATCGAAAGGAATGTGATGAAACTGAATTCCAATGATTTCCGTGTTGCGGCGGGAACAAAGGTCAATCTCAAAAAATGGCCGACGCTCGTGAAGCCCGTGTACAAGTCGAAGAAGACGTACGCCAGACTCCTTCAAGAACACGTGGACGAGTTGAGCACGCTGCAACGCGTTCTCTATGCGTCCGACCGCTATGCCGTGTTGCTGATTTTCCAGGCGATGGACGCCGCCGGCAAGGACGGCGCCATCCGCCACGTGATGTCCGGCGTCAATCCGCAAGGCTGCCAGGTATTCAGCTTCAAACACCCGAGCGCCACCGAACTTGATCACGACTTTTTGTGGCGCACTACCCGATCCCTGCCGGAACGCGGCCGCATCGGCATCTTTAACCGATCCTATTATGAGGAAGTGTTGATCGTTCGCGTGCATCCGGAGATTCTGCTCGGTCAGCGGCTGCCAGAGGGTGTCATGAATGAGAAGACGATTTGGCGGGACCGATTTCGCTCCATCGTGGACCTGGAGAACCATCTTTATCGAAACGGCACGCGGGTCATTAAGTTCTTCCTTCATCTGTCAAAAGAAGAGCAGCGCAAGCGCTTTCTCGAACGCATCGATGATCCGGATAAGAACTGGAAATTCAGTGTTGCCGACATTGAAGAACGGAAATACTGGGATGAGTACATGCAGGCCTACGAGGCATGCATGAGCGCAACAAGCACGGCTGAGGCGCCCTGGTATGTAGTACCCGCGGATGACAAGGAGAATGCGCGGTTGATCGTGTCCCGGATTGTTCTCGATACGTTTGAACGACTCAAAATGACTTACCCCAAAACAAGCGCAGAGCGCCGGCAGGAATTGCAATCGATCCGTCGTCGGCTAACGAAAGAAGGTCAGAACAGCAATTGAGTTTGACAAGTTCGAGCCGTACAGGCCCGATAATCACAATAGCTGCGCCTCGTTGCCTGGGTTTCAAGGAGAAAATGAAGTGGCAAAAATGGAACAGATCGAATTAGATAGACACCGCAGTGAGATCATCGCCGACGTGAAAAAACTGGTCGAAAAATATCGTGCAATATTTGATTGGGATGTCCCCGATATCGATCAAAATGCTGCTGACAAACTTATCCTGGTCGAGATGCGCAAGGCCCTGGATGACATCGAAAAGAACTACGAGATTAAACGGAACTAAACCTTGCGCCATAGTGATTGGCTCATACTCGATTGTTTCAGGAAAGTGTGGGCGCTGGTTGGATCCACGTTGGGTTTGGGCGCGTACGCTTTGTTTGGGCGACTTGCCTTTGGTGGCATGTTGCTATGTGGTGAGCATCGAGTACTTTCCAATAGTGGTATGAGCCTGAAGAGGTAAGGGCTGGATGATTTTGGTTGTGTGAGTTGGTCGGGTTAAAAGTAGAGTGTAAGCGATTGGGATTGAGGGTCGTTGCCGTTTGCTTTTGATCTTGGGTTTAAAGGCATATCTAAGCCGGTTTTAGGGTTGGCGCCCGCAGGGCTCCCGGCGGGCGGATTGCGGAGCAATTCGTGTGTCTGGCAAGCGGAGCGCGGCAGTCGTTGTGTTTTCTTCAGTGGTTGGCTCGACGCTTTGGTTTGACGAAGCGAGCAAACAATTCCCGCTTGGCCTGTTGCATCGCCTGAGCGGCGGCGAGGTCGGTTTGCGACTTCGCTTGGGCCTGCAAGGCATCCATCGTGATGCCCGGTTTGAGCGTGAACAAACCCTTTTCGTTCAACTGTATGAGGCACTCCAGCGGGGTCTTCACATCCTTGTGTTTGTAGCGCTTGATGATCTTGCCCTTGGGGCTGATGATTTCGGTAGCGAACAGGCACGGGCGGTGCAAATTGAGCCAGGGATTAAAGGTCTCCTGATAAAACGCATTGATAGGTTTCGCATATTGCTGCGGAATATGCGCATAGCCCATGTGCTTGCGAACCACGCTGGCATTCTTGCTTTCGGCCAAGGCATTGTCGTTGCTGTGGCGCGAGCGTGACTTGGTTTGCTCGATGCGCAGTTTCTCCAGCATCTTGGCCACGGGACCATTGATGAACTCGGAACCGTTGTCGGAGTGAAAGCCCAGAATCTCAAAGGGAAACTGCGCAATGATTAACGCCAATACGGGCAACAGAAATGCCTCGCTAATGCCTTGTACGCAGGCTTCTACCTGCCACTGGGAGACCTCGTCAACGCAGGTGATGTGGTACACCCCTTTGACCCCGTCGAGGTCGCCTTGGTGAACGGTATCCACGCGGATAAAGCCGGGACGCCCCGCCGGGTGCGGTGCCTTGCGTACCCCAATGGCGTTGCACACCGGGTGAGTCTTGGTGAAGTTCCGGCGTCGGGCCTGGTAGCCAGTGCTCTTGCGCAGGTTATACAGATGCGAGACCGACAGCGTGGCCAGGCGCACATAGCGCGGGTCGGCATACTCCCGGTAGGCGCGCTGCAGAAGGTGCGCGATGGCAGGGCCACAAACATCCTCGTGAGCCCGATCCATCTCGACCAGTAGCTCGATATCGAGCGGGGTGTATTTACGCGCAAATGGCACCGTCGGGGCACGGTAACGCTTGACCAGCGGGATAGAGGCCAGACGGTTGCCGCACCACTGGCTGATCAATCGGGTGACTTGCGCCCGACTGTAGCCGCTGGTGTGCCGCAGGTATTTCAACAGCACACCCCGGTCGCGCTTGTTGCATCGGGGGTAATCAAACCGCTTCAGTACCCTGCTGATGTGCGCGTAGCGCTGGGTGTCGTCTCCAGATTTGGAAAACTCGATCTGCGCACTACCGCTGAGAAATTGCTCGATCTGCTCGATCGTGCAAAGCCGCGTTTCGTTCATGTTGATGATCATCCTGGCGATGATCAACCCACACACTCTTCAATTCGACCCCGGTTTTACCCGCTCAGGCTCATTCCTCGTTGGAAATACGGGAACCGCTCAGGCTCATACCTCATTGGAAAAGGCTCATCGAGGCGCTGCACCGTAGCCACGGTTACACTGTTGGTCAGAATCAGCCCAACATCCATTGATAGCAATTCCTCATGTTCAACGTCGCGGTTTCCTGCCTTGTACTAACGGCCCTGCTGGCCTACCTCAATCACCGGTTCGTCGGGCTGCCGACGACAATAGGGGTCATGAGCATCGCCTTGCTGTTTTCCTTCGCACTGATCGGACT
>JBASWL010000226.1:0-2346 GCA_049276455.1 Georgfuchsia sp.
CATTAAATCCCAATTCAAAAGGAATCAAATAATGGCCGGGGTAAAAGGTAAGAGCGGCGGCGCTCGCCCTGGTGCGGGACGCAAGCCAAAAGAGCCGGAAGTTTCATTCGCTCCAAAGACGGAAGACCCGAAGGAATATCTGCTCTCGGTCATGAATGACAACGGGCTTGATGTTCGCGCAAGACTCGACGCCGCGAAGTCGCTGATGCCGTTCATGCACACCAAGCTTGGCGAGGGTGGCAAGAAAGATGAGAAGGCGAGGGCGGCAAAGTCTGCCGGCGCTGGAAAGTTCTCCGCCGCGCCGCCGCCGAAGCTCAAGCTCGTAAGCTGAAATGGAATGGACCACCGCGCTCCCGGATTGGGAGCGGCGGATACTCGCGCGTGAATCGCTGATTCCGTGCGCACCGCTCTACGCTGAGTCGGCTGAACACGCGTTGACGGTATTCAAAGCGTTGCGGATTGTGGACGCACCAGGAAGCCCGACGATGGGCCAGGCGTGCGAGCAGTGGGTATTCGATTTCGTCTCGGCTGTTTTTGGCGCTTATGACCCGGAGGAAGGCCGGCGCCGCATCAGTGAGTTTTTCCTGCTGATCTCGAAAAAGAACAGCAAGTCGACCATCGCCGCCGGGATCATGCTGACGGCGCTGATCATCAACTGGCGGCAGTCCGGTGAATTCCTGATCCTGGCGCCAACGGTTGAGATCGCTGGAAACAGTTTCGGACCGGCTCGAGATATGGTCCGGGCTGATGAGGAACTGAGCGACCTCCTGCATGTGCAGGAACACATCAAGACCATCACGCACCGGCAGAGCAACGCCACGCTAAAGGTCGTTGCGGCTGACTCGGAAACGGTCGGCGGCAAGAAGGGAATCATCACCCTGGTAGACGAGCTGTGGCTGTTCGGCAAAAAGTCGAACGCTGAAAACATGCTGCGCGAGGCGTGCGGCGGTCTCGCCAGCCGGCCAGAAGGTTGCACGATCTACCTTAGCACCCAGTCTGATGAACCACCGGCCGGCGTGTTTGCGCAGAAGCTGCAATACGCCCGAGGGGTCAGGGACGGCCGGATCGTCGACACCAGTTACATGCCGGTGCTGTATGAATACCCGCCAGACATGGTGGCGTCAAAAGCCTACCGCGATCCGGCGAACTGGTACGTTACGAACCCGAACCTTGGGGTCTCGGTTGACGAAGAGTTTCTTGAACGCGAGCAACGGAAGTCTGAAGACGCCGGCGAAACCAGCCTGAGAACTTTTGAAGCCAAGCATTTCAACGTCGAGCTTGGGCTGAATCTCAGATCGGATCGTTGGGCCGGTGCTGATTACTGGGAAGCGATGTCAGACAAGTCCGTCACGCTGGACAGCCTGATCGATAGGTCAGAGGTAATTGATATCGGCGTTGACGGCGGGGGATTGGATGACTTGCTTGCAATCGCCGCAATCGGACGGGATGCGGTCACCCGCGAATGGCTGCACTGGGCGCATGCCTGGGCGCATCAGTCTGTCATGGAGCGGAGAAAGTCAGAGGCGCCAAGGTTCCGCGATTTCGCCGCTGACGGGGACTTGACCATCGTGGAAATTATGGGCGACGACATCGCACAACTGGCTGGATATGTCGCTCAAGTTGAAGCGAGCGGCAAGCTGGACAAAGTTGGACTCGACCCGCACGGAATCGGAGGAGTGCTGGACAGCATGGAAGCCGAGTCGATACCGTCTGAAAAGATCATCGGCATCAGTCAAGGCTGGAAGCTGACCGGCGCCATCAAGACCACTGAACGCAAGCTCGCCGAGTGCGGCATGAAACACGGAGGCACGCGAATGATGAACTGGTGCTGCGGTAATGCCAAAGTCGTGCCGGCCGGGAATGCCACGCTGATCACCAAGCAGGCCAGCGGCACGGCCAAGATTGACCCGCTGATGGCAACGTTCAACGCCGCTTCTTTGATGGCGCTCAACCCGCAGGCATCCGGTAGCGGATTCGGCATTTACGGCCTTTAAGGAAAAACTGAATGTTTCATTGGCCGTGGCAAAAAAAGGACAAAACACTGAACAGCGCGGCGGACCTCGCACGCGAACTGTTGGCGTCTGCCTCGGCTCGATCTGGCGTATCGGTCAACTGGAAAACCGCATTGCAGGCAACGACTGCGCTGGCGTGTGCGCGGGTTATCGGTGAGGGTCTGGCGCAAGTCCCGCTCAAGCTGCACAAAGCCCGCAAGTCTGGCGGATCAGATGTCGCCTACGATCACCCGCTGCACGGCCTGGTGCACGATGCGCCGAACTCTGACACCACGAGTTACGAATGGCGCGAGACCGCCGGCATGCATTTGGTTTTCGCGGGCAACACCTACGC
>JBASWL010000227.1:0-102584 GCA_049276455.1 Georgfuchsia sp.
CAGTTGCTTGGGCGAGGCCAGATTGAAAGGCTGGCCGGCGAGTTCATGCGCCTCGCGTTCGAGTTCCATCAGCCGGCGCCCGAGTTCGTCGCTCTGTTTCGCCAGTGCGAAGACATCAATCAGGATGCCGTTGCGCTCCATGCGATACAGCACTTCGGCGACCGGCAGTTCGACATCGCGATAAAGGCGTTCCAGCTTTTGTTCTGCGGCGAGCTGCGGTGCCAGCACCTGATGTACACGCAGGGTCACGTCGGCGTCTTCGGCGGCGTAGGTGCCGGCCTGTTCCAGCGCCACTTGCGCAAACGAAATGCGCGATGCGCCCTTGCCGGTTACGTCGTCATAGCTGATGGTCGACAGGCCGCAATGGCGCGACGTCAGCGCGCCGAGGTCGTGCGACTTGTCGCTTTCGAGGATGTAGGATTCAAGCAGGGTATCGTCATGAATGCCGCGCAAATCGATGCCGTGGTTGGCAAACACGTGGCGGTCGTACTTGAGATGCTGCCCGATCTTTTTATGCTTTTCAGATTCAAGCCAGGGCTTCAAGCGTGCCAACACTTCGGCCAGCGGCAGTTGGTCCGTTACCCCGGCGTAGCAGTGGCCAATGGGCAGATACGCCGCCACACCCGGTTCAACACAGAATGAAATACCTACCAGTCTGGCCTGCATCTGGTCAAGGCTGGTGGTTTCCGTGTCGAGCGCAGTGAATTCGGCAGCTTCGATTTTCTTCAGCCAGTTCTCGAACTGTTCCCAACTCAGGAGGGTTTCGTAAGCGCTGCGGTCTGGCGCCTGATCCGGAACCCTGGGAGGGGTCATGACGGGCGCGGCAGAGGTGGCGCTTCTTTCGGACACCTGTTTGAGACCGCCGTTGCCCTGGATTTCTCTCAGCCAGCTCTTGAATTCGAGCCGCGCAAATAGCTCAGCCAATGCTGAATTGTCGTGTGGCTGCGGCAATAACTCGTGCACCTTGAATGGCAGCGGCAGGCCGCAAGCAATGGTAACCAGTTTGCGGCCAAGCGGCAGAAAGTCGAGATGCTGGCGCAGATTTTCGCCGACGGTCCCCTTGATATCCGCTGCATGTTCGACAATATCGTCGAGCGAGCCGTATTGATTAATCCATTTCACCGCTGTCTTCGGTCCGACCTTCTGTACGCCCGGTACACCGTCAACACTGTCCCCCACCAAGGCAAGGTAATCGACAATGCGCTCCGGTGGAACGCCAAACTTCGCCAGCACGCCGGCTTCGTCAAGCAGCTCGTTGCTCATGGTATTCACCAGCCGCACGTGCTTGTCGACCAACTGGGCGAGATCCTTGTCGCCGGTCGAGATAACGCATTCGATGCCCTGCACAGAAGCCTCACGCGCCAGGGTGCCGATCACATCGTCGGCCTCGACGCCGTCAATCATCAGCAGGGGCCAGCCCAGCGCGCGTACGCAGGCGTGCAGCGGTTCGATTTGCGTTACCAGATCGTCCGGCATCGGCGGTCGATGCGCCTTGTATTCGGGATACCAGTCGTCACGGAAAGTCTTGCCCTTGGCATCGAACACCACGGCGCGATAATCGCTTTTGTAGTCGGCCTCGAGCCGACGCAGCATGTTGATGACGCCGTATACTGCGCCGGTCGCCTCTCCCGCCTTGTTGCGCAGGTCGGGCAGCGCATGAAATGCGCGATAGAGATAGGACGATCCGTCAACGAGTAATAGAGATGGCATGGAGATGAAATGAACGCTAGCGACAAGTTGCCGAAACAATATGACCCGTGGAAAACCCTGCCGGATATCACAGCCAGAGAGGCCTGGCGAGTGTTCGGCATTATGTCAGAATTCGTCGAGGCAACCGAGCGTCTGAAACGCGTTAGTCCGGCCGTTTCAATCTTCGGCAGCGCACGTATCGCGCCAGACTCTCCCTACTACCAGTTGACGGAAAAAATCGCGCGACAGCTTTCCGATTCCGGTTTTTCGGTCATTTCCGGTGGTGGCCCCGGCATCATGGAAGCCGCCAACAAGGGAGCGTTTGAAGGCAAAAGTGCCAGCATCGGCCTCAATATCATGTTGCCTCAGGAGCAAAACTCAAATCTGTATCAGGACATCTCGCAGTCGTTCAGGCATTTCTTTGCGCGTAAATACATGTTTGTACGCATGGCGCGTGCTTACGTCGTCATGCCCGGCGGCTTCGGCACGCTTGATGAACTGCTCGAAGCGCTGACGCTGGTCCAGACCCACAAGTCACCGCGCATCCCGATCATCCTCGTCGGCAAGGCCTTCTGGAGTGGCCTGCTCGACTGGTTCCGCGAGCGGCTCGTCGTGGAAGGCATGATCAACCAGGAAGACCTGGATCTGATCCAGTTGATTGACGAACCGCAAGCCATCGTCGATGCGATCTTCAACCATTACGAAAAACGTGGCTTCCCGCAATTGCCGGACGAACACGACTTGCTACTCAATCTGTAAGGGTAAAATGGGCTCACCTACTGCAAAGGATCATTCCATGCGCCGCATATTGTTCCTGATTTTCTCCCTGTTTGCGCTGAACGTCGCAGCACAGACGCCCGCTTTGCCGCCGGACTTGCAACCCATTCCGGAGCCGCCTCCGATGCCCGCCGGCATGTCTGATGAGGATCTGGAGCCGCAGGTCACCATCATCAAGCGCGGCGAGGACAAGGTCGAGGAATACCGTCTTGCAGGAAAGCTCTACATGATCAAGGTCACGCCGCCGCATGGCGTGTCTTATTACCTGGTGGACGAAAAGGGTGACGGCGTCATGGCCCGCAGGGACACGCTTACCTCCGGCACACGGCCGCCGATGTGGGTGATCAAGCGCTTCTGATCCCTCCGATGGCTATCTATGATGCTCCTTCCGAACCACGCCTCGTTCCCGCCGGCCACGGCGTCGAATGGTTCTCGGGCGGCTGGCGAGTGTTCATGGCAGCACCTGCCGTATGGGTCTTGATTGGTGTCGCCTTTGCTATCATTCATATACTGCTCGGCATGGTTCCCGGCTTGGGCAGCGTCGCTTATCTGCTGCTCTTGCCCGTGCTGGCAGCGGGTCTGATGGAGGCGAGCCGCATCGCCGAGAGCGGCGCACCACTGTCTTTCGATATGCTGTTCGCCGGTTTCCGTCACCGCACCGGCAACCTGGTGATGGTCGGCCTGCTGATGCTTTGCTTTTTTATCGTCATCTCCGCAATTTCGTTTGTCATCCTGATCGTTGGCGGCGCGAGCTCATTGTCGCTACTGAAACAGATTGTCGATGCCGGCTTCGATGCAACGGCGATTGCCGCCAACGTCAATGTCGGCATGATTCTGGGCAGCATTCTCCTGGCGATGCTGGTATTTTCCGCACTGTCCCTGCCCCTCACCATGGCGGCATGGTTCGCTCCAGCGCTGGTGTTTTTTGAGGGCATGGCGCCGTTCAATGCGATGAAAAGCAGTTTTTACGCATGTCTGCGCAACTGGCTGGCGTTCTTCGTCTATAGCGTCTTGTTGCTCGTCCTCGCCTTCATCGCAGCGATTCCCCTTGGGCTGGGTTTCCTCGTACTGATTCCAGTGGCCGCGACATCGATCTACGTTTCCTACCGCGACATTTATCATGGCGCCCATGAATAAGCTCAAAGTCTCCATCTGATGCAGGCACGTCGTTTGCCGGCCCGCCAGGGCATAGTCTGGGTTATTGCCGGTTACCGCCTGTTCCGCGCAAACCCGCCGCTGCTGACCATGCTCACCTTCTTTTACCTGATGGCGTTCACCTTGATGCTGGTATTGCCGGCCGGCATCGGTGGCGTACTGTTCCCCATCCTGCAACCCCTGCTTGCGTTGGCCATTGCCAACGGCTGTCGCGCCATTGCGGCTACCGGCCGCGTTGGGCCGCCACCCGATTTGTTGGCGGGCATCCGCACCCGCATTAAGGATATGGTCAAACTCGGCTCGCTGCAACTGGCAGGCTCGGTGCTGGTGATGCTGGCCATGCTTGCCTTGGGCATAGAATCGGATCCCGAAAAGCCGGACGAACTGTTGCAGGCCATGGCGCTGGCAGTGGCACTGTCATCGCCATTGTTGCTGGCATTCTGGTTCGCGCCACTGTTGACCGGCTGGCACGAGGTGCCGCCACTCAAATCAGTGTTCTTCAGCTTCGTCGCCTGCTTGCGTAACTGGCGCGCCTTCGTGGTCTACGGGTTTGCACTTGCTGTAATCACGCTGCTGGCTGCCACGCTTGCCGTGTTTGCGGTGCAAATATCAGAGGGTTTTGGCCAGATCGTAGCGAAGGTGGTGGAGGTGCTGATGGTGATCGTTGGGCTGCCGATATTCCTCGCTGGCGGCTATATCAGCTACCGCGATATTTTTACCGAAACGCAGATAACGAATGACTGAGAAGCCGCTTGGCCCTCTGGCAATTCTCGGCGGCACTTTCGACCCCGTGCATCGTGCACACTTGCAACTCGCCACGGATGCCCGCGCCCACCTTGGCCTGGCTCAGGTGTTATGGATTCCCTCAGGCAACCCGCCGCATCGCGAGCGTCCTCGCGCCTCGGCCGAGCACAGGCTCGCCATGGTGATGTTGGCGATTAGCGGCAACCCGCATTTCCAGATTGACGAAAGCGAAGTTCGCTCCGGCGCACCGAGCTACACCGTTACCACCTTGCTGCGCCTGCGCGCCATTCACGGCACCAGACCGCTGGTACTGCTGCTCGGTGCCGACGCCTTCCTCGGCCTCGCTGGCTGGCACCGCTGGCGTGAACTGTTCGCGCTGGCCCATATCGCCATCGCCACCCGGCCCGGCTATGTACTGGATTCACAGGCAATGGACGACGAATTGCGCGAGGAATACCTGTGCCGCCGCTATGGCGATCATTCGTGCCTGAGTGCACAAGCCGCCGGAAGTATCGTCACCTTTGCCATCACCCCGCTCGACATTTCGGCCTCGGCAATTCGCGCCAAGCTTGCCTGCGGTCAGCAAACTCAAGATTTGCTGACCGGGACCGTTCTCGACTATATTGCCAACAACCACCTTTACTCTGGTCACTGAATGGATATCCGTAAACTACAGAAACTCGCCGTCGCCGCACTCGAAGACATCAAGGCGAAAGACATCGAGGTCATCAACACCTCCAAACTGACACCCCTGTTCGACCGTATCATCGTCGCCAGCGGCGACTCGTCGCGCCAGGTCAAGGCGCTGGCGCGCAACGTCCATGACAAGGTCAAGGAAGCTGGTGGCAATGTAATCAGCATCGAAGGTGAGGACGGCGGCGAATGGGTGCTGGTTGATCTCGGCGATATCGTCGTGCATGTGATGCAACCGGCCGTGCGCGCTTACTACAACCTCGAAGAGCTCTGGCAAACCAAGCCTAAACGCGCGGTGGCCAAGACTGACGCCGCGTGAAACTCGTGATTGCGGCCGTGGGAACACGAATGCCGGGCTGGATTGAAGAGGGATTCGCCGACTACGCCCGCCGCATGCCACGCGAGCTACCGCTTGATCTGGTAGCGGTCAAGGCCGAACCGCGCAGCGAAGGCAAGACCGTCGATGCCATGATGGCCGCCGAAGCACAGCGTTTGCGTGGAGCATTGCCACCGCGCTGCCGTACCCTTGCCCTTGACGAACGCGGCACCGAACTGACCACGCAGAATCTCGCGCAACGCCTGCAACGCTGGATGAATGAAGGTGGCGACACCGTCTTTCTGATTGGTGGCCCAGACGGACTTGACCCCGCACTCAAGCGCGAAGCCACTGAACAGGTGCGGCTCTCCGGCCTGACCCTGCCTCACGCCATGGTACGAGTCATGCTCGCCGAAGCGCTGTATCGCGCCAGCAGCGTGATTCGCGGCCATCCTTATCATCGTGAATAGCCATGGCTGCCATTGATTCCCGCATCTATCTCGCCTCGCGCAGTCCGCGCCGCCGTGATCTGTTGACGCAGATCGGCGTTCGCTTTGACCTGCTGCTGTTCCGCGTCGCGCGGCGCGCCGATGCCGAAGTGGATGAAACACCGCTGCCGCAGGAATGCGCCGAAAACTATGTGGTGCGCATGGCATGCAACAAGGCTGCCTTTGCCGCACAAATGATGGGCGCCCGTCATTTGATGCCGCGCCCGATACTATCGGCTGACACCACGCTTGAACTCGATGGTGAAATCATCGGCAAGCCTGCCGATGATGTCGATGCAAAACGCATACTCACTCGGCTCTCGGGACGCCGGCACCGCGTACTTACCGCAATTGCCGTCACCGACCAGATTAATCTTGCGCACCACCTCAATATCAGCGAGGTTTCGTTTCGCAGCATCGATGCCGACGAGATCCGGCGCTATGTATTGAGTGGCGAAGCCAGCGACAAGGCTGGTGCGTATGCCATTCAAGGTCGAGCTGCCGCCTTTGTCGAAGAGATACATGGCTCATATTCCGGCATCGTCGGCCTGCCACTATGCGACACCGTCATGCTGTTGAAACAATTCGGGATCGTTGTGTGATCGCCGCCCGACTGGCTGACCCAAGAGCAGCACAGCCAACCACATGGAGCGAGTGCTGCTCGCGAACAACCATCACCCCCTTCCTCGGGAAGGGGAGCGGGCGGAAGGTAGACCAATGAGCGAAAGTTTTCTGCTTAATTTCACACCACAGGAAACTCGCGTCGCCCTGCTACAGAATGGCGCGGTGCAGGAACTGCTCGTCGAGCGCACATCCTGCAACGGCCTGGTAAGCAACATCTATCTCGGCCGGGTGGTGCGCGTGCTGCCCGGCATGCAGTCAGCCTTCATCGACATCGGTCTCGAACGCACAGCATTTCTGCATGTCGCCGACATCTGGGAAGAGCAGCACGGCACCAGCTCCAATGGGGCTGAAGCGCGGCCCATCGAGCGCATTCTCAGCGAAGGCCAATCGTTGCTTGTGCAGGTAATCAAGGATCCGATCGGCACCAAGGGCGCACGCCTGTCCACACAGATATCGATCGCCGGGCGGCTGCTGGTTTTCCTGCCGCGGGAAAGTCACATTGGCATTTCACAACGCATCGGCGACGAGAGCGCGCGTGAGAAGCTGCGCGCACGTATCCAGTCGTTTATCGGTGAAGAGAGCGGCGGCTTCATCGTGCGGACCGTCGCAGAAGAGGCCAGTGACGACGAACTACGCGCTGACATTGCCTATTTGCGCCGGCTCTGGAACGAACTGCGCCAGCGTGCCACCACAGCGCCGACACCCGCGTTACTGCACAAAGACCTGACCTTGGGACAGCGCGTACTGCGCGACCTTGTCACCCACGACACCAGCGCTATCGTCGTCGACTCGCGCGAAAATTTCCAGAAGCTGAGCACCTTTGCCAGCGAGTATGTGCCACAAGTGCTGCCCCTGCTGGAGCACTACACGGGCGAACGGCCACTGTTCGACCTCCATAACGTCGAGGACGAAATCGAGAAGGCGCTGGCGCGGCGCGTTGATCTCAAGTCAGGCGGTTACCTGATCTTTGACCAGACCGAAGCAATGACAACGGTCGACGTCAACACCGGCGGATTTGTCGGCCTGCGAAGTTTCGATGACACCATTTTCAAGACTAACCTCGAAGCGGCGCAAACCATCGCGCGCCAACTGCGTTTGCGCAATCTTGGCGGCATCATCATTGCCGATTTCATCGACATGGATACGGAAAACCATCGCCGTGCCGTTCTCGAAGAACTCAGCCGCGCACTCGCGCGCGACCGCACCCGCATCACGGTGAATGGCTTCACTGGTCTTGGCCTGGTTGAGATGACACGCAAGCGCACGCGCGAATCACTTGCACACGTCCTCTGCGAACCCTGTCCAACCTGCGGCGGACGCGGCGAGATCAAGAGTGCGCGGACCATGTGCTACGAAATCCTGCGCGAACTGCTGCGCGAAGCACGCCAGTTCAACGCCCGCGAGTTCCGCCTCGTCGCTTCCCCCAGTGTGATCGACCTGTTCCATGAAGATGAATCGCAAGCACTGGCAATGCTCTCCGACTTCATCGACCGCACCATCTCGCTGCATGCCGAATCCAGCTACACCCAGGAACAGTTCGACATTGTATTGATGTAGCGAACCAGTTCCAAAGCAGGGTCTGCGATGGTAGAATCGCCGCCTGTTTTTCGGGGGTTGTTAGCTCAGTTGGTAGAGCAGCGGACTCTTAATCCGTAGGTCGAGAGTTCGAATCTCTCACAACCCACCAATTACTTTTTCTTACGTTTCATGTGCTTAGCCCATCCATCTCGGTTGGGCTTTTTCCTTTTTTGGATTCGCAGAGGGATCGCAATTGCGAAAGTCAGAAGGTCGGTATTGGGGGTAATCGGGACACTCTTGGGATTAGCAGGAATCTGACAAGGGTAGTAAGCCGTAGATGTGCCGACGCAGGCTGTCATGCACTTCAAGTTTGACTAAGTACTTCTTGCCAAAGGTGAAATCAACGAATGAATCTGGAACAAATACTTCGGGCCAAACCCATTAATACCGCTTGCAACAAAGAGTTCGAAGAAAAACGGATTACCAAACAGGACAAGGATGGCTTGGATAAGGTGATCGATATGGAGTCAAAGCGAGGGTGGTTGGTTAAGGCACGGAGTCATGATTCGGAAGGGAATCATGGAGTGGTACTGTATAAGAAGGTCAGCGTTTAAGTATAGCCAACATGTAACCAGCTTTCGTCAATCTGATCGGCTTACACAGATCCTTTGTCTAAACATCGCAATCATCAAAAGGTATTCAAAATGCAAACCGATCCGATCCTCCAATTCCTGAAAAAGAATGGTCAGCAACTTGACCGCGACATCGCCTCTGGAACGGGCATGAAGCTTTCCGAGGTCCACCTCTCCTTGTCGAAGCTTTCCGAGCGGGGCGAAATATCATCATGCAGCGTCACCCGATTCAAAGACGGCAAACCAGTAGTGGGTAAGCTCTGTCGAATCGCAGGAACTATTCCACCAGCGGCACCAGGCAGGAAGCCTGGGGCAAAAGTAGTAACAAACGTATGACATACTCTTCTGGCGTCTTAATGACCCCAGCAGCCTGCAGTTACCATTGCATCAAGCATCATCCTGTTGAAGAGAAGCGCCAGTTGGTGACCAAGACTGGCAAGTGCTGACGTTGCTTCAAGAGCATCGAGGCCAGCAGGCAAAACCGCATGGCGCATGAACCCTTTGGCCGAGACGTGACAGTACTGAACAAGGCTGAAGCACAGGCCAAGCCAAGAACCCGCAAAGAAATTCAAGTTTGACGGCTTGTCTATGTGCGCTATAGTACAGAGCTTGACGGCTCGTGAGTCTACGATGGGCAAATGCCTGATCGTAAGAGGCGTGGCCTTCATATCTAACCAAGCTCAAGTATTCTCATACTCAAATCATGATGCTCCTCATCTCTAGCGCTGTTCGACGTCTGCTGGCTGCAGTCTTGGTCACCATGATGACGGCTGGTGCCGCGTTTGCCAAAGATCCTGCAACGTTCGGCTCCTGGTATGACCGTTCTGTACGGCGGCTGGAAACTACATGGAAGGAAGGGCAGTACGAACTTTACGTGCCGCTTCATTTCCATCATATGCGATATGCCTATACTCGGGAAAAAATAGATAGTTTCAATGAAACCCCTGGGGGGCTAGGTATCGGCAAAGGAGTTTATGATGAGGATGGCGATTGGCATGGCGTATATGTCATGGAGTTCCAGGATTCCCATTACAAACCCGAATGGTTTGTCGGATACGGCTACAAGACCTTCTGGCCAATTCGCGATCAACTGAAATTCGGCTTGGGTTACGCCGCCTTTGTGACTGCCCGTGAAGATATTGGCCACTACACGCCAGTCCCTTTGGTGTTGCCTATGGTAACTCTGGAGTACCAAAAATTTTCCCTTGATACTGTGTATGTCCCCGGTGGAATTGGCAATGGCAACGTCCTTATTATCTGGGGTAAGGTTCGCTTTTAAGCGAACACGATAATCTGTAGGTCGACAGTTCGAATCTGTCACAATCTGACGTAGCCGTAGTCCTTATCAAGGGGAAACTGCTTCTGAAATTTTCGGTTCGCCAGATGACCTGAAGTTTAGCTTGTGTCTCGCTGCAAGGTTCGGTGTTCGAAAGGTTGATCGCAAAATGCTATTAGGGAGAACTTGATAGCAGGATGCAGCAACTACTGGACATTAATTGATAGGGATGTCAGGAGTTAGAGTCTCCAATAACCCACCAGTCACTTTTGTTTTGTGGTTCTTGCACTGGCATGGCCATCATGGTTGGACTTTTCCCATTTCGGGCCAATTTGCGGATCGGCATACTGATAGCCGGTGATCGGCAATGTTGGATAGCCCTCAGTGGCTAAAGTGAGGCGCGTTCAGGTTGCCGCTGAGACTGATATTGGAATGCTTGTTGCTGAACGTGTCGCTTGCGGTAAAACTACCGTGTAGGCGACCTGTGGCGTCAGCATCCGCGCTCCCTGTGGCGTTGAACGCGCGGGTTTTGACGCGCACCTGACGCAACTGCGTGTTGCCCCGACCATAGTTGAAACTGCCAGCCAATTCGAAGAAATTGATCTTGCCGTTATCGCTGCCACTATGCAGAAGTTGTTCCAGATTGACACTGCTTAGTACGCCTTCGGTAACCGAGAACTTACCATCCATGCTTGCGTTTTCGAACAGCCTCCTCGCATCCGGGGAGAGCATGGTGAAATTGGCGTTGCCATCGACATGTCCGGCATCCAGAAGCGTCGGCAATGCATTGCTGCCGTTGAGCCCCTTGGCCGTTACCTTACCCCCCAAAGTCCACACTCCAGACCATTTCAATGTGGCGTTGCCAATCAGCGTACCCCCAAAAATTCCCCCCTCGAATTCGCTCATATTGATTGCGCCGGGGCCGATACTACCTTTGGCGGTAAAACCGTTGAATGCAAATTCAGAACCGAACGGGGTGGTGAATTTGTTTGCATTGACCTCAAATTGATGTTGCCCGTTACCTGGACGCAGTTCGACGAAAGCCGATTTATTGACATACTCCAGTGTCAGCTTCTGCCAAGTTCCGTTTGGAGAAATATCAGCTTTGGCATCGAACAGCGGAAGGTCAATTGTGTTCGAATCCAGTTTGACGCGGCGTGCATGCAGGCTAATGATGCGCATCGTTTTCGCATTCGGCGTGCCGAACAGTACCCAACCCAATGCTTCCGGCTTTATCGAGAGCGATTCGATATCAAGCGACTTATAGCGTTTAACCTCGCCGAACAAGCTACCTGGGTCGATAATTGCATTTATCCGTGCCGCTCTGATCTGAGAGTCGGCTCCAATGGTTACTCCGTCAAGCTGCCACTGGGGCGGAAACAGCAACAAATGAACTGCCTCGATTTTGACTGGCTGGCCGAACTGTTCGGTGGCACCCCTCTCAATGTCTGAGACCTTCGAGGGTAAGGAGAGCAAGTGCAGCGTCCCAATCGCTATCATCACCAGCAGCAGTAAACCCTGAATGATCCGTTTGCCCCAATTGACTGGGTGCATGCTGGTGGCCGCATGTGCGGCTACGCGTAATGGCAACGACCCGGATTCCAGATGTGTTTTTTCTTCAACTTTGTGCTGTACTTGCTCCAGTGCCGCCAACTTGGTTTTCGATACGGTTTCACGCCGTCTCCGCTCCTCGGTTTCGCGCTTTCTGCGTTCTTCCGCTTCGGCTAGCGCCTTCTCTTCTGCTTTGACTCTGTCCTTCTCTTCTATTTCAGCTTGGGCTTTATCTTCGGCTTCCCGTTTGAGACGCTCAACTTCTTGGCGGCGGAGGGTTTCTTCGGCTTCTAGTCTGGCCTTTTCCGCAGCATCGCGTTTCGCTTTCTCTTTCTTTTCACGCTGCGTGTGCTCCCACTCCTCCAGTTCGGCGTTCAGTTCGGCCATGCGTCGTGTCTGATCTTCAGCTTCAACTTTCCCGCGTTCTTCTTTGCGCTGCGCAGCGTCGTCAGCCGCGCTATCCAGAGCGCTCTGAGGCTCGGCCGAAAAGGTAAGATTGTCATGGAGACCATTGCCAGTCTTGCTGATTTCATAGACGGCATATTCGCGCTTATGCTTGTCGGTACGTGTGCCGGCAAACCTGAAGAGTTTGGCGAAGTCGTCGGTCAGGTGCGACACGACTTCGTAGTAGGAGCGCGAAACCATTATCGAACCAGGCTTGGCAAAGTCCATCATGCGCTGGGCGACATTGATACCGTCACCGACGATATTGACTTTACCGTTGAGATCATTGATCAGCCGCACCGGACCAAGATTGATTCCAAAGCGCAGTTGCAGCTTGGGCGTGGCGTTTGTGGCATGACTAGCGGCAATGGCATCGCGCAAATGTAAGGCGACGAACATCGAGTCTTCCGGATTGACCTGAAAACTGATGGCGGCACCATCGCCGGTATCGAGCATAATCCGGTGGCCAAGCGCCATGTTCTTGAGCGCGTCTGCCAGCAAGGAGTTCAAACGCTGTTTGAGGGCGAGTTGATGCGTCACCGACTGTTTTGAATATTCGACAATATCCAGAAACAGGATGCTCGCAACCAAGGTACGGTTCGACATGGCCATAATGTTGCTAGCGGCGGACTCAGACGGATTGAATCAGATGGAACGTGATGCTATCACGCGCTCCGTGTGGCAACTTGGCGTAGAAAAGCAATGATTTCTCCGTAAATCGCTTATTCCCAAGCCCAATCTCCTCTCAGATGGATCTGACCCTGATTAATTCGGCGACTGATTCAGGAAGTGCGCAGGAGAAGTTATTTCCGCTTTGTGTTCACCAAAAGCAATGTGCCAATTTGTATCTTTTCGCCATGAATCAATCCGCTTGTTCATCGGGTGATCCAAGGGCAGCTTCTAACGCACGGACGCACTATGGTGTGTATTCTTTAAGCATATCAAGAGCCAATGGCATGGATCATCAGCTCCCGATCGATGGAATGATGGAATAGATATGGATTGCTCCGCCTGCGGCTTGTAATGGCGCCGTCAGCTAAATCAGTTTCGCCGCACGTAATTCGTTCTTGAGGTAGGCGTAATAGATCGGCGCCGCCACCAGCCCGGCCATGCCGAATGCCGCCTCCATTGCCAGCATGGCGATCAGCAGTTCCCACGCCTGCGCAGAAATGCGGCCGCCGACAATGCGCGCGTTGAGGAAGTATTCCAGTTTGTGGATGATCACCAGATATACCAGTGAAGCAATGGCGACGTTATGCGAATGAGCGAGGCTGACGATGACGATCAGGGTGTTCGAGATCAGGTTGCCGATCACCGGCAGCAGTCCGGCCAGAAAAGTAACTATTATCATGGTCTTGACCAGTGGCAACTCGACGCCAAACGTCGGCAGTACGACCACGAGATAGATGCTGGTAAATGTCGTGTTCAGGGCCGAAATACGTAGCTGAGCGAAGACAATCTGGCGAAAGGAGTCCGCCAGACGGCGGGCGCGCTCTACCAGCGCCTCAGCGAGCGGACCCATCCGTTGCGGGTGCAGTTCGGTACGCAGGGCGAGAATCGCCCCCACTACGAGTCCGATCAGGATATGTGCCAGCGATCTTACGGCCTCTATCCCGGCCAGTTGCAGCTCGCCCAGGTGAGTGCGCAGCCAATCAACAATGGCACTTCTAATGTCATCAGCATTTCCTGGCAGGGATTGCACTGCCCAGGGAGGAAGTTCGGCGCGTGCTCGCTCGATGATGTCGGCCAGCTTGCCGCCCAGAGCAGCAAATCCGCCGCCATCGCCGCGGAACATGGCCGCCAGCAGGAGGCCCGCCGCGATCAGGGCGCCGATGATGACTACGCTGAGCAGCACCAGTGCTACCTGTTTGGCACGAGGGCCAGATGCTACATGGACCAGTTTCGGCGCCAGCAGATGCACCAGTTCGTAGACCAGAAGACCGGAAATCAGTGCTGGCAGCAGATGAAGCTTTACCGCCAGAAACAGCACCAGTACGGTAATCAACCAGGAAGCAATGCGAATGCGGGAAGCGGAAGTCGTCATGCTGTTATGAGTTCGGTGGACCGATGCCGGATTCTCGCCTGTGTGAGGGATAAACTCAATGGGACGGGCGGTCTGACCGTCATTCCTGGTTGCGATCCAACTGGAGTAATGGGATCATGCCCGGATAAAAAATGGTTTTCCACTGCCATGCAAGATGGAACAGCACAACTGCTTTAGTCTGCACTTCGGGCTTGTTGTGTTTTTGTTGTTGGCGTTGTCTGTGCTGGGCGACATTGCCCATGCGGAACCATCCGCCTCTGAAAAAGCGGGCTTTATCATCACTCCCGGAATGCGCGCGGCCAAGAACAAGGGGGTGAAGAGACTCCGGAAGCTTGTCTCGCTTTTGTATCAGGATACCGAAGCGGCCGCCGCCGAATATCTGGCCGACCATGGCAATCCATATTCCGGTGGAAATATTCCCGTTTCGGGAGAGATTCCGGAGAGATTAGACATTCACGGTGTTCCAGCCACGTTTGTGGTCAGCCCGGAGGGAAATATATTGCAGCGTTTCCAGGGAACATTGGGCAGCAATGGGCAGGAAGCTTTGAGTAAATTCTTTTCAGAAGGGAACTGATGCGGGCTCACATCAGCATGATCGACAGAATCAAAGCAGAGACGCAGCCCTTGCGTCTTTAACCCATGTCCCCTGAGATGTAGTGCATGAGCTGGTCGATGATGAATTCCTGCTCGGAAATGATGTCTTTAACCAAGTCACCGATGGAGATGAGGCCGATCAGCTTGCCATCATCCATGACTGGCAGGTGACGCAGGCGGTTATCGGTCATCAGCGCCATGCATTCCTGATTGGTCTGGCTCGGACGTACATACATGACCTTGGATACCATGATGTCGCGAACCAATGTTTCTTTCGACGACAAACCCCTGAGAACGATTCTCCGTGCATAGTCACGCTCGGTGAAGATGCCGACGATCTTCTCGTTCTCCAACACCAGAAGCGCGCCGATGTTCTTCTCGGCCATCAGCTTGACAGCATCGAATACCGACGTCGATTGTGCAACCGTGTAGACAGCCTGGTCGGATTTTGACTTAAGAATTTGGGCGACGCTTTTCATGAGCGATTCTCCGTATGGAAGTGGTGCGCATTATATCAGGCGCGTAGGGCGTACAGAGCAATCAGCTTGGCCCCGCTAGCCAGAAATACCACGCGACAAGCCACATGTTAATACCGCTTTTACATGATCGCAATCGGCATAGGCTGGAATTTATGTTTGCAAATGTGCCGAATACGGCGCATAGTACGCCCCTGCGATTTTCAAGCAGTGCTGTTGCTGTCTGGTTCGGTACCTCATTCCCTCGGTATTCCTCCCTTCATCTTTCCGTGCGGTCTTGATCTTCGCTCCACCCCGGAGACAACGGCCATGGCCAAAGAAGAGTTACTTGAAATGAATGGCGTGGTGATGGAAGTGCTGCCAGACTCGCGCTTCCGCGTTACGCTGGAAAACGGCCACAATCTCGTTGCCTATAGTGCCGGCAAGATGCGTAAACACCATATCCGCATTCTCGCTGGTGACAAGGTATCACTCGAGCTTTCTCCCTACGATTTGAGCAAGGGACGCATAACTTTCCGCCATATCGAGGGACGTGGCCCTGCTGCTGCTCCACAGCGCCGGAGAATTTGATCGCTTTCTGAGCGACTGACTGCGGGCGACGCTGGTAAACTGCGCCTTCTCTGAGCCGTAATCTTGCGGGCGCCTGTAATTTTTACCTCGTTCTGTCTCATGCCATCCACTATCGAACGTTTCGATCAACTTGCCCTTTCCGCGCCGCTGTTGCAGGCGCTGGGGACGCTGGGTTATGAGACTCCATCGCCGATCCAGGCGGCCTGCATTCCGCATCTGCTGGCAGGGCAGGATATTCTCGGTGAGGCGCAGACCGGCACTGGCAAGACGGCGGCCTTTGCGCTGCCACTGCTGGAACGCATTGACGTCGCTGACAAGCGGCCGCAGGTGCTGGTATTGACGCCGACGCGCGAACTGGCAATTCAGGTTGCTGAGGCATTCCAGAGTTACGCCCGGAATCTTTCCGGCTTTCATGTGCTTCCGGTGTATGGTGGTCAGAGCATGGTGGTGCAATTGCGCGCCCTGTCGCGCGGCCCTCAGGTGATCGTTGGCACGCCGGGCCGCATCATGGACCATCTTGAGCGCAAGAGCCTCTCATTGGCGGGCCTGCGCACGCTGGTGCTCGACGAGGCCGACGAAATGCTGCGCATGGGCTTCATCGACGACGTCGAGTGGATTCTCGAACATACGCCCGCCGAACGGCAGACGGCGCTGTTCTCGGCGACCATGCCGGAGCCGATCCGGCGCGTGTCGAAGAAATACATGCGCGACCCACGTGAAATCAAGATCAAGAACAGCACGGCGACGGTGACAGCGATCCGCCAGCGCTACTGGCAGGTGAGTGGCCTGCACAAACTCGACGCGCTGACGCGCATTCTCGAAGTCGAAGAGGATTTCGATGCGGCGCTGGTTTTCGTCCGCACCAAGACAGCTACAGTGGAACTGGCGGAAAAGCTTGAGGCGCGCGGCTATGCTGCCGCCTGCCTGAATGGCGACATGGTGCAGGGTCTGCGTGAGCGTGTCGTCGAACAGCTTAAGAACAAGACGCTCGACATCGTGATTGCCACCGACGTTGCTGCTCGCGGCCTGGACGTGCCGCGCATCAGCCACGTCATCAACTACGATATTCCCTACGATAGCGAGGCCTACATCCATCGCATCGGCCGCACCGGGCGCGCCGGCCGCGCCGGAAACGCAATTCTGTTTGTTGCCCCGCGCGAGACGCGCATGCTGCGCACCATCGAGCGCGCGACGCGTTCGCCGATCGAGCCGATGTCTTTGCCGAGCAAGGAGGCCGTGGCCAATCGCCGCGTTGCCCAGTTCAAGCAGCAGGTGATGGACACCATTGCCACGCAGGACCTCGAATTTTTCGAGAATGTGGTGCGCCAGTTGATGCAGGAACAGAACCTCGGCGCGCGCGATGTGGCGGCAGCGCTGGTCTGCATGGCGCAGGCGGAGCGGCCGTTACAGATTGAGGAAAAATTCGAAAAGCCGGAGAAATTCTCCAGGACCGAAAAGTTCGACAAATTCGACAAGGCAGACAAGTTCGAGAAGTTTGAAAAGCCTGCGGAGCGCAAGAAGATCACTAAGCCCGTCAAAAGCGGAAAAGGTTCTGATGGTACCGTTGGCTCCAGCGATGTCTGGAACCCGACGGGGCCAAAACAGCGTTACCGTCTCGACGCCGGCCGCAACCATGGTGTGACACCGAAAGACATCGTCGGCGCCATCGCCAACGAGGCCGGCATTGAGAGCCGCTACATTGGCCAGATCGATCTATTCGACGACTTCAGCACTGTCGAACTGCCGGTCCTGCCTGAAGATACGGTTCAGTTGCTGCAAAAAACCCGCCTGCGCGGCCGCCCGATGGACATCGCTATCGATGACAGCAGCACCTCAGAGCGCCCGGCGCGCAAGCCGTTCGACAAGTCCGATACGGGCGACGGTTTTGGAAAACTCGCGCCGCGAGCCTCAAGGACACCACAGAACTCAGCTTCGCCATGGGCGGATAAAGTGCAAAAGCCATACAAGTCGTCCAAACCATCGTTCGACAAAAAACCGTCCTTCGAAAAAAAGCCACCCTTCGACAAGAAACCATTCAAGAAAAAAGCGTCGCCGGGTACCGGGCACTAGACTGCTTGCGTTGGGTGAGGGTTGCTGGCAATGGATGATCTGAACACACTTACATCGATGGGACTGACGCTGCCGAGCCCGGCCTATCTTGCCGGTGCCCTTCTGTTCAGCATCATTGGCTATGTTGCCTACCGCTATGGCAAGAAGTTGTCACTTGCGGTGCCCAAATGGATCGGCATCGTGCTGATGCTCTTCTCCTACTTAACGCCGCAGACATGGATGATGTATGTGGCGGGGATCGGCCTTTGCGCAGCACTGTATGTGTATCGCAAGGGATGATCGCGCTGCCGCGCGCCACTCCTGAACTGATTGATGGTGTCCGACTGATCGCGGACAGTTTCACGCGCTTGCTCCAGCGTCCCCTCGTCGATGCGGTGGCGGAGGATGTCTTCGCCTCACTCTGGTTGGCGCCACGCGTGGTGGTGGCGCATGGCACAGGTGATGACCCGATATTCTTTTACGGCAACCGTCTCGCACTCGAACTGTTCGAAATGGATTTCTCCACTTTTACCCAACTGCCCTCGCGTTTATCGGCAGAGCCGTTGCAGCGTGAGGCGCGCGCCCGCTTGCTGGCGCAGGTGAGCCGGCAGGGCTATATCGACGACTATGCCGGCGTACGTATCTCAAGTACTGGCAAGCGCTTTGCCATAAAACAAGCGGTGGTGTGGAATCTGGCCGATGATTCCGGCCGCGTTCGCGGTCAGGCAGCGACCTTCGACCGCTGGCAGATGCTTTGACTAACCCTGGCTCAGGGTGTTGGCGAATGTTTCGGGTGTGATGCTCGTGGCTTGACCAAATCCACCGACGAATCGAATCGAATTTGGCTCAATGGTGAACAACGCGAAGTCGGCAAAGTCGAACATCTCGGCGCTGTGCGGGAATCGCAAAAGGTAGGCTGCCTTTGCTACGGTATGGTTGGCCTCGGTGCAGGGCAAAGCCTGACCCTGCACGGTGATCCGCGCCAATGCCTGGGCGGGGATTCCGTGAGCTGGTGGTGCCACTACCATAAGGCTGACCTGCGGATTCAACTGAATGTCCTTCGTGTGCGTCGCAAGCCGGCTGACATGGATAACAAAACTCTCATTGCCGGGAATCATCGCGAAGGGCACCATGGAAACAAACGGCTGGCCGTCATGCAGCGTGCCGAGCGCGGCGATTTCCTGTGTTCGCAGAAGCGTTCTGAGTGTGTTGGCGTAGTCGGGGTTCATCAGGGTTAGCAAGCAAGAAAGGAAATTAGCGCCAGCGGTTGATGTCGTTGCGGGTCTGCAATGCCGCCTTGCGCGCCACCTCGGCGAAATCAACGCCTTTGCCGGCATACAGAATGGCGCGCGAGGAATTGATCATCAGGCCTGTGCCATCTTTAGTCTTGCCGGCCTTGAGCGTGGCTTCGATGTCGCCACCCTGGGCGCCGATGCCGGGCACCAGCAGCGGCAGGTCGCCAACGATTTTGCGCACACGAGCGATTTCGGCCGGGAAGGTGGCGCCGATGACAAGAGCGCATTGACCGCTCGTGTTCCATTCATTGGCGACGAGTCGGGCGACACGTTCGTACAATTTTTCGCCGCCGACATCGAGGAACTGCAAATCACTGCCGCCGGGATTGGAAGTGCGACAGAGCAGGATCACACCCTTGTCCGGATAGGCCAGATAAGGCTCGACCGAGTCACGGCCAAGGTAGGGATTCACCGTCACCGCATCGGCGCCGTAGCGCTCGAAGGCTTCTTTAGCATATTGCTCGGCGGTGCTGCCAATATCGCCGCGCTTGGCGTCGAGGATCACCGGGATGCCGGGATGCGTCTCGTGAATGTGTGCGATCAGTTGCTCCAGTTGGTCTTCGGCGCGCTGGGCGGCGAAGTAGGCGATCTGCGGCTTGAAGCAGCAGACCGCATCGGCTGTCGCATCGACGATGGCTGCACAGAACTCGAAGATGGCCTCCGACTTGCCCTGCAAATGCGCGGGAAACTTCGCAGGGTCGGGATCGAGTCCGACGCAGAGCAGGCTGTTGCGTGCGGACCATGCAGCCTGCAGGGCGGCGTTGAAATTCATGGTTTGTTCCCGTCGTCGGCGTTCGTATCAGTGTCGGATTTTTCACGGGCCTGCTTCTCGCGCAGCCGGACATTCTTTTCCTCATTGGCGAAGACGAAGCGCCCGGCAAGAACACAACCCTTCATGCCGGGATCGCAGGGCAGGTTGTTCACCTTGGTACAGGTGTCATTAATCTCGTGAGGACAACCCCAGCCGCCAGCCATGATGTTTATTTACCCTGCTTGCAGTTGGCAGAAACGAAGCTGCCGCTGAACTTGCTGTTCATTGTCATCGGCCCCTGCGGTCCGTCCTGCATGTTCATCGTGGTATCGCCGCTGAAGTGTTCAGGACTGTCGTAGGTGACGGAGCCTTTGCCGGTCATCTTGTGCTCACCGGTGCAGACCATCTTCCAGCTGATGGTCTTGCCGCTGGTCTTGACGTCGGTCTGGTCGCACTTCTCTCCATTCTTGTTGACGCTGGGCGGTACGCCTTTCTTCGCCTGCTCGGGCGTGACGCAGATCTTGGTCGTGATGCCCAAGCCGCCGCCGGACATCTGCGGCATCTTGATGCCCATTGCTTCCATTTGTTTGCGCTGGGCTTCGGGAATCTGCGGCATTGCGGGCATGCCGTCGCCGCTCATCTGGGTGCTGATTTCCCACAGGCCGGGTTTCATGACTTCGGCGTGGGCAAGGCCTGTGCAAACGACAGAGGAACAAGCAACTAGCAGTACGAGTGACTTCTTCATGACAATGCCTCCTATTTTGCGGGTTTCGACCAGGAATCCTTCAAGGTGACAGCACGGTTGAATACAGGCAGGCCGGGTTTCGAATCTATCAGGTCAGCAACAAAATAACCGTGGCGCTCGAACTGGAAGCGCTCTTCGGCTTTGGCGCTGGAGACCGACGGCTCGAGTTGTGCAGTGATGACAGCCTTCGAGTGCGGATTGAGATCGAGCAGGAAATCGCGCTCGCCAGCCCCCGGATTGGGTGCCGAGAACAGCCGATCATAGAGGCGTACTTCACAGGCGAGGGAATGCTTTGCGCTGAGCCAGTGGATGTTGCCCTTGACCTTGTAAGTGTCGGAGCCTGGTGTGCCCGATTTGGAATCGGGTTGCAGTTCGGCATGTACGGCGGCGACATTGCCGTCCGCATCCTTGTCGCAGCCGATGCACTTGATGACGAAGCCGTAGCGCAGGCGCACCAGATTGCCGGGAAAAAGCCGGAAGAAGCCCTTGGGCGGCGTCTCGACAAAGTCTTCGCGTTCGATCCAGAGTTCGCGTGAGAACGGGACGGGGCGCTTGCCCCAATCCGGTTTTTGCGGGTGGTTGGGCGCTGCGCACAACTCTTCCTGATTGGCCGGATAGTTGTCGATGATGAGCTTTAACGGATCAAGTACGGCGATTCGGCGCGGGGCGGTCTCGTTGAGTGTTTCGCGCATGCAGTCTTCCAGCACGCTCATGTCGATCCACGAGTCGGACTTCGAGACGCCGATGCGCTCGGCGAACAACTGGAAACCCTCGGCGGTGAAACCGCGGCGGCGCGCGCCAACCAGGGTCGGCAGACGCGGATCGTCCCAACTCTCGACGTGTTTTTCCTCAACCAGCTGGATCAGCTTGCGCTTGGAGAGCACGACGTAGGAAAGATTCAAACGCGAGAATTCGTATTGCTGTGGCAGTGGCTTTGCCAACAGGCCGCCTTCGGCGAGGCGCTCCAGCAGCCAGTCGTAGAAGGGGCGCTGGTCTTCGAATTCGAGCGTGCAGATCGAATGGGTGATGTTTTCCAGCGCATCCTCGATCGGATGGGCGAAGGTGTACATCGGATAGATGCACCAGTCCTTGCCGGCGCGGTGGTGCTCGGCATGGCGGATGCGATAGATCGCCGGGTCGCGCAGGTTTATGTTGGGCGAGGCCATGTCGATCCTGGCGCGCAGCACATGCGTGCCGTCGGCAAACTCGCCGGCTTTCATGCGGCGGAACAGATCCAGATTTTCATCTGCGCTGCGCGCACGGAAGGGACTGTTCTGGCCGGGTTCATTGAACGAACCGCGCTGAGTGCGCATATCCTCTGCGCTCTGACTGTCGACATAGGCATGGCCGTTCTTGATCAGGCACTCGGCGGCTTCAACCATGAAATCGAAATAGTCCGAGGCGTGGTAGAGGTGTTCGCCGTAATTGCAGCCCAGCCACTTTACGGCGCCGATGATGGCGTCAACGTATTCCTGTTCTTCCTTCTCCGGATTGGTGTCGTCAAAACGCAGATGGCAGACGCCGTCGAAATCGTGCGCCAGACCGAAGTTGAGCAGGATCGACTTGGCATGGCCAAAATGCAGATAGCCGTTCGGCTCGGGCGGAAAGCGGGTGCGGATTTTCGCTGGGTCAGACTCTCCTGCCTGCTGCTGCGGCCCGGAACCGGGTTTGCCCGACCAGCGGCGCGCGGCGTATTTGCCTGCGGCGAGGTCAGCCTCGACAATATGGCGGATGAAATTGGTGGCCGGGACGGCGGCGGGGTGTTTGTGCGAGGTTGCGTGCTTTGCGGCATCGGCCATGGTGGGCTTGAAGACATTGATTGATGCGAAGCCGTAATTCTACCGGGTCGGCTAAAATCCAGCCGATGAACTGGATCGGACTTTTGGTGATTGGTATTGGCGCCTCGCTCGGCGCATGGCTGCGCTGGGTGCTTGGCCTGTGGCTGAACCCCCTGTTCACGAATGTACATGCTGGCACCCTGGCGGCAAATCTGATCGGGGGTTACCTTGTCGGTGTGGCAGTGGCGGTGTTCCATGTCAATGTCGAACTATCGCCGGAGATGCGCCTGTTCATCATCACTGGTTTTCTTGGTGGACTGACGACCTTTTCCTCTTTTTCTGCTGAGATGGTCGCCCTGGTCCAGCGCGCGGAATGGGGCTGGGCGCTGGGCGCCATTGGCCTGCATGTAGGCGGGTCGCTGGCAATGACGCTGTTCGGCATCTGGACCATCAATCGTCTCGCTGCGTGAATCCACGCGAAGAAAAGATTGCGGCGCGCCTGAGTTTGCGTCTTGGTGCGCGACCGAAGATTACCTACGACGATGCGCTGCCGATCAGCGCCAGGCGAGCTGAGCTTGCGAAGGCGATCAAGCAGAATCAGGTCATTGTGGTCTGTGGTGAGACCGGCTCGGGCAAGACCACGCAACTGCCGAAGATCTGTCTCGAACTCGGTCGCGGTTGCGCCGGACTGATTGGTCATACCCAGCCGCGCCGCATAGCGGCGCGTGCTACAGCTTCACGTATCGCGCAGGAATTGAAGAGTGAACTCGGTCGTTACGTCGGCTACAAGATTCGCTTCACCGACAAGGTTTCACCCGAGACGTATATCAAGCTGATGACGGACGGCATCCTGCTGGCCGAGACGCAGCGCGATCCCTTGTTGCGCGCCTATGACACCATTCTTGTCGACGAAGCACACGAGCGCAGCCTGAATATCGATTTCCTGCTGGGCCACCTCAAGCAGATATTGCCGAAGCGACCCGATCTGAAGGTGATCGTAACATCGGCGACGCTTGATGCTGAGCGCTTTTCGAAGCACTTTAATGGCGCTCCCGTGATCGAGGTATCCGGGCGGCTGTATCCGATCGAGACACGCTTTCGCCCGTTTGACGAAGACAGGGATCGCGACCTGAATGCCGCGATCGTCGACGCGGTAAGCGAAGCACATCGCGAAGGGCCGGGCGACGTGCTGGTGTTCCTGCCCGGTGAGCGGGAAATTCGTGAAGCAGCCGAAGCACTCCGCAAACAGCACCCGCCGGGGTTGGAAATCCTGCCGCTGTTCGCGCGGCAGACGGCGCAGGAACAGAGCCGCATCTTTGCGTCGCATCAGGGTCGCCGCGTTGTACTGGCGACCAATGTCGCTGAAACCTCGCTCACCGTACCCGGCATCCGCTACGTGATCGACAGCGGCCTGGCCCGTTTCAAACGCTACTCGCATCGCAACAAGGTCGAACAGTTGCAGGTCGAGCCGATCTCGCAGGCAGCGGCAAAACAGCGTGCCGGGCGTTGCGGGCGGGTGTCGTCGGGCGTTTGTTTTCGGCTCTATGGCGAGGATGATTTCAATAAACGTCCGCCTTATACCGAACCGGAGATACTGCGTTCTTCTCTCGCGGGCGTGATCCTGCGCATGAAGTCGTTGAGCCTGGGCGATGTCGAGGATTTCCCCTTCCTCGAAGCCCCGGCATCCCGCATGATCGCCGATGGTTATCAACTGCTGGCGGAACTGGGCGCCGTCAATGAGGAAAAGCAGCTTACCAAGGTCGGGACCGAATTGGCGAAGCTGCCGCTCGATCCGAAAGTCGGCCGCATGATTCTCGCTGCGCGTGATTACGGTTGCCTCAACGAAATGCTGGTGATCGCTTCTGCACTGTCGGTACAGGATCCGCGTGATCGGCCACAGGAGCAAGCGGGTAGCGCCGATCAGGCCCATGCGAAATGGAAGGACGAAAAATCTGAATTCCTTTCCTGGCTCAAACTGTGGAAGGACAGCGAGGAAATCTGGAAGCACGAGACGAGCAACAAACAGCGCCAGTGGTGCCGGCAGAACTTCGTGTCGTGGATGCGATTGCGCGAGTGGCGCGACGTGCATGGGCAACTGGCGACGTTGAGCCACGAACATTCGTGGAGAGAGAACCAGTTACCTGCTTCCTACGAAGCCATTCACAAGGCACTGCTTACCGGCTTGCTCGGCAACATTGGCCTGAAGAGCGAGGACGAACCGCATTACCTGGGTGCGCGCGGTATCAAGTTCTTTGTCCATCCCGGTTCCAGCCTGGTCAAGAAAGCCGGGCGCTGGATCGTGGTGGCGGAATTGGTCGAAACCTCGCGCCTGTTTGCACGATGTGTGGCAAAGGTCGAGCCGGAATGGCTGGAGCAGGTCGGTACGCATTTGATCAAGCGCCACATCTTTGAACCGCACTGGGAGAAGGGGCCGGGACAGGTGGCGGCATGGGAGCGTGCGACATTGCACGGTCTGCTGATCTACGCGCGGCGGCGCATTCACTACGGGCCGCTGGACGTGAAACTGTCGCGCGAAATATTGATCCGCTCTGCGCTGGTGAATGGCGAGGTCAATGAGGACTGGTCGCGCAAATGGCGCTTCTTCCAGCACAACCTGAAACTGATGCGTGACATTGAGCACCTCGAACACAAGTCGCGCCGCCCCGATGTGCTGGTTGACGAGGAATTGATCCACGCCTTCTACGACGCGAAGCTGCCGCAGGACATTGTCACACTGGCGGCTTTCGACCACTGGCGGCGCGAAGCCGAGCAGCAGGAGCCCCGGTTGCTATATCTCGAACGTGAGCAACTGATGCGGCACGAGGCAGCGGGCATTACCACCGACACCTTTCCGCCACATCTCGATGTGCGCGGCCAGAAGCTGTCACTGGCGTACAAGCACGATCCCGGCGCGGCCGACGACGGCATCACCTTGTCACTGCCGCTCGCCTTGCTCAATCAGGTGCCGGCCACCCGTTGCGAGTGGCTGGTGCCGGGGCTGCTCAAGGAAAAGACAGTGGCATTGCTGAAGACGCTGCCACAGAAATACCGGCATCGCCTGCAACCGATCGATGCATTTGCCGCCGATTTCTGCGAACAGGCGCACGGTCATGATGAGCCCCTGGTGCGCGCGCTGAGTTGTGCGGTGGAAGAAACGCTGGCCATGAAATTGCCGCTCGATGCTTTTCGCCCCGGCGAATTGCGGCTGCATTTGTCGATGAACTTCAGGTTGATCGACGAGCATGGGGCGACGCTGGGATTCTCGCGTTCCCTGAATGAGCTTAGAAGCCAATATGGCGAACGCGTGGCGCAGAGTTATGCAGCTGCGGAAATGACGATTCCAGATGCAGCGGAAAGCGATGCAGAACTGACGGGATTGACCGGGTGGTCTTTCGGCGACCTGCCCGAGTTGCTGGAGATCAGGGTGGCAGGTAGAAGCGCGGTGGGTTTTCCGGCGCTGGTGGACGAAGGGGCGAGCGTTTCGCTGCGGGCTTTCGATACCGAAGAAAAGGCGCGCGACATGCATCGCGCTGGCCTGCGCCGATTATTCGCGCTCGCACTCAGGGAACAGGTGAAATACATCGAAAAGAGCCTGCCCGGCCTGCACGATCTGGCCCTGCAATTCATGGCATTGGGTAGCGAGCGCGAGTTGAAGGACCAGTTGTTGGCGGCAACGCTCGACCGCGTTTGCATGGCTGCCCCCTTGCCGACAAATCGTGTCGAATTTGAAACCGGAGTGGCATCGGCGCGGTCGCGCTTTGTGCTGGTGGCGCAGGAAATTGCGCGGCTGGCCGGGACGATTCTCTCTGAACATCAGACACTGCAAAAAAAACTGGCTACAGCGCAGAAAGCCTTTGCCCCAGCCTGTAGTGATATCGCAGCGCAGCTCGACAGACTGCTCGTGAAGGGATTCATTGTTGCGACGGATTACGAACGTCTGAGCCAGTTCCCGCGCTATCTCAAGGCCGCCAACTTGCGTCTCGACAAGATGCGCGCAGACCCTGCGCGGGATATTCGCTTGATGAGCGATTGGCAATCCGTGGCCAAACTTTTCGAGCGGGAGTATTTGCAACAACTGCGCAGCGGCGCCGGTGATTCGTTTATGCAAGAATTCCGCTGGTTGCTGGAGGAACTGCGAGTCGCGCTGTTCGCGCAGGAGTTGCGGACACCGTCGCCGGTTTCGGTGAAACGCTTGCAGAAGATGTGGCAGGGCAGGACAAGAACATGAGCGCATTCGGAACAGTGTTGGCTGTCACGAGATCGGCAATGCGCGATCTTGGGCATCGCGAGATTATCTGGCATGTGCTGTGGCCGCCGCTGGTAGCCACGGTGGCCTGGATCGGCATCGGTGTGAGCTTCTGGCAGGAAGCCAACTCGGTATTGTTGGCGCTGCTGCCGGCGATGTCATGGTCTGGCGGGCAGTGGATCGGCAGTATCGCTGCCAATTTTCTGTTGATCGTGACGCTCGGTGCGATGATCTATTGCACTACGCTGATTCTGGTTGGCACCGTCAGTTTGCCGCTGATGATGGCGCGCATAGCGGCCCGCGATTATCCCGATTTGCAACGCCATGGCGAAAATGCCTTCTGGGGCAGCATTGCGAATACGCTGGCTGCAAGCGCAATTTTCATCGTCGTCTGGCTCCTGACGCTGCCGCTGCTGCTGATTCCGGGGGCAGTGCTGGTAATACCCATGGCATTGACTGCCTGGCTCAACCAGCGCTCCTTCCGATTCGATTCGTTGGCTGAACATGCCACGACCAGCGAGCGCAAGCAGTTGGTCAAGCTTGAGCGCGGCAGTTTCGCGCTGGCTGGCATTGTTACCGCGCTGGCGGCTGCAATCCCCATTGTCAATCTGCTGGCGCCGGGATTCGGAGCACTGGTGTTCGTGCATCTGTGCCTCGGCCTGTTGCGTCGGCTGCGCAACGAACAGGGAGTGAAACTGTGATGGCAGCGACGGGGGGATTCAGTGTCATTATCATTGGTGATGAAATCATCCGCGGCAAGCGCCCGGACAAGCACTTCGCCAAGACGCTGGAGTTGTTGTCCGCACGCGGATTGACGCTCGATGTCGTAACCTATGTCGGTGATAATCCGACGCGCCTGACCGACGTATTGAGGCACAGTCTGAGCACTGACGACGTGGTGTTCAGTTTTGGCGGCATTGGCATCACGCCAGACGACCGTACGCGCCAATGCGCCGCAGATGCGGCGGGCCTGCCGCTCGAAGTGCATTCTGAAGCTGAGCGGGTGTTACGTGCCAGATTCGCCGAGATGAAGCGCGACGTGACGGATGAGTTGCTCCAGTTCGGCGCGTTTCCGCAAGGCAGCCGGGTGATCCCGAATCCGGTTAACCGCATCCCGGGCTTCAGTTTTCACGACCATCATTTTGTTCCCGGTTTTCCGCAGATGGCATGGCCGATGATCGAATGGGTACTCGAAACCTATTACCGCGATCGTTTCCATCGCAAGCCCGAAGCGGAAAAATCTGTGTTTGTCTGGGGTGGCAACGAAGGCACATTGTTGCCCTTGATGAAGCGATTGGAACAGGATTATGCTGGGCTATTGGTCTTCAGCCTGCCATCGTTTGGCGACGATACGACACCTTCGCATGTCGAACTGGGGGTACGCGGCGACCCTAAGCAAGTGAAATCGGCGTTTGTCGACATGTGCAATGAAGTGTTGTTGTTAGGGTTTACTTATTCAGCAGATAAAAAAAACCCCAGTCATAAGACTGGGGCTTGAAAACCAGTCCATTGCGGACTGGAGGAGGAGACGGTTGATTCAGTCGATCAGGCGGCAGTCTTCTTCGACTTCGCCCCAGCAGCGCCAGCAGCCTTGACTGTTGCGTTGGTAGCGGCGGCGACATTGGCTTCGGCCATTTCGGACACTTGCTTCACAACTTTGCTTACACTGTCATAAGCAGAGTTGGCGGCAGCAATGGTGGATTTCAAGGCTGCAACAGCGGCATCGGAACCGGCCGGGGCATTCTTGGTAACCTGGTCAAGCGCAACGTTCAGCGTCTTGTTCAGTTCGACGAACTGGGCTTCGAAGATCTTGCCCACTTCTTCCTGCGTTTGCGAAGCGATTTCATACAGGCTGCGCGAATAGGCGACGGCCTTTTCGACTGCGGGCTGGGCCAGTGAAGTCTGATAGCCAAGCAACTCCTGCGGATCCTTGACGCCCAAAAGGCCCTTGGTGCTGGATACGGAATCCTCAATAACGGTACGGGCAATATTGAGATTCAGCGCAGCAAGACGCTCGGTGCTGGCAAAAACGGTATTGGCCAGTGTCAGCAGGGTTTCGATGCCGGCCTTGTTGGCGGCGGTAATTTGGTCGGGAATTGCGTATGCCATGATGTACTCTCCAATATGATGTAGTCAGACGTTAAGATTCTGAACAAAATCCGGTGATTCAATTTATTGGGGCATCCTTCCACTACTGCCTTGTTCTGGAATGTTGCAATGCACCATTGATTCCAATTATAGGGGCGGAAATTGGGATGTCAACACTTTTTTGCTGCGACGCAACAAAAAGTATAAAAAATATATATCGATATAAATCAATATATTAATTTTTATATTTCCAGCTGCAACTGCGCCATGGGCGAGTTTCTTGTGGGCGCGGAAAATAAAAAAAGCGTCAGCGATACAGGCTGACGCCTGATTCAGGAGGGAGCGCCGATTTATTGGGCTGGCTTGGCCGTACTCTTGTTCCTGGGTTGAATTATTGCGTGTACTCGCCCGGCCTTTGCCCCTTGCGTTACCGTGCCGCCCGGAGCATTTGATACAACGTAATTTTCCGTCTTGCCGTCATAGGAAATATATTCGCCACTTACCTCGTCAAGTCCGCTGCGCATTTTGGCGTGGCCGAATAATTCCGATTTATCGGCTTTTGAATCGTTCACGATACGCTCGGCTTCTCCTTCGATAAGGTCATCGCGGCCCTCTCGTTTTTGTTTGAAATGCGCCAATCCGTCAGGCCCGCCAGTGGCTACCCCAGTCTGATTGCCACTGGCATCCTGGGTAACGACAATCTTGTCGGCCCTGATGACCAGGGTACCCTGGGTGAATTGCACGTTACCTTCAAAGACATGCACTTTACGCGCGTCGTCGACAGTGATCTTGTCTGCTTCGAGATTGATGGGCTTTTCGCGGTCTGCACGTTCAGCATGCACGGCAGTAGAGATGATGAAGGCAAACAACGGAAGTAATTTTTTGCTCATGATTTTTTTACCCGGTGAAATGTACCTTTGACTCGCCCTGAGAGGATGGTGATGTTGGTGTTTCCATCGTAGTGGATGCTGTCGCCGCTGACAACGCTTTTACCCTGCGATATGGTGGTGCGTAAATTGCCCTGTGCGATATTGTCGTCAGGGAATACTGTGAGTGCTTCGGTTTGCATGACGGTCTCAGGACGATCCTCAGTCGATGGATTGATCAAGCGCACGTCGCCGCGCAAAAAAATCTGTTTGTTGTCATGGCTGATTTGTGCGGTATTGGCAAGCAGTTGCGTTGTTCGTTGGCCCATGAAGTAGGTGAGTTGCGGCTTGACGATCCAGGTGTTGTCGTCATCCGGGTAATGGGTCATGGTGTCCGCAAGCATTGCCTGTTCCAACTCGCCATTGGCATCGAAATGGCGAATATCGATCTGGCTGACAATCGAATCCGGATCATGGCGCAGCAGCGCCTTGCGGAAAGGGCTTTCCGGATTGGCGGCACGTTCCAGCCAGAAAGTCAGCGCCGCGAGCAATGCAACGAGGGTAAGCGGGAACGCAGCAGAGCCAAAGCTTCTCATGCGAGATAGCGGGCCATGGCAATATCCAGCTTGTTCTGCGCGGCAAGAAGATATTCGCACACCTCGCGCACAGCACCATGCCCGCCATTATGCGGACTGACATGATCGACGCGATCGAACAGCAGCGGATGTCCATCCGCAACCGTTGCCGAGAATCCGCAGGCGCGCAGCAAAGGCAGGTCGACCACATCATCGCCCATGTAGCCGGCCTGCTCGAAGCCAAGGCCAAGCCGCGCCAGCAGATCGCCCATCGCGGCGCGCTTGTCATATATCCCCTGCATGACGAAACTGATGCCGAGGTTCTTCGCGCGCTGGGTCACGATGTCCGATTCGCGTCCGGTGATGATGGCTATTTGCACACCGGCATCGGCCAGCATCCTGATGCCATGGCCGTCGCGTGCCTGAAAACCCTTCATCTCGTCGCCACGACCGGAATAGTAAAGCGTGCCATCGGTGAGAACGCCATCGACATCGAAGCCCATGAGTGCGATACGCGCCGCTTTGGAAGAAACATTCATCAGATGACTTTCGCCCTGAAAAGATCGTGCATGTTGAGTGCTCCCATCAATTGGCCATCCACATCGAGTACCAGCAACTGGTTGACCTTGAACTGTTCCATCATTTCGACAGCTTCGACGGCGAGTCGTTCTGGACCGATGGAACGCGGGGTCTTGGACATGACTTCGCCGACGCTGACTTTACGCAAGTCGCCCCGTTTTTCCAGAGCGCGGCGCAGGTCGCCATCTGTCAGTATGCCAGCCAGTTGGCCTTCGGCATCAAGTGCCGCGGTCATGCCGAGACCGCCGCGGGTGATGGAAAGAAGCGCTGCCGGAATCATGGAATCGACCGTCACAGTCGGGACTTCCCCCGCCGGACGCATCACATCACGCACATGGGTCAGCAACTTGCGTCCCAGCGCACCCGCAGGATGGGAGCGCGCGAAATCCTCAGGGCCGAAGCCGCGCGCATCGAGCAATGCCACGGCGAGCGCATCCCCCAGCGCAAGGGCAGCCGTAGTGCTGGCCGTGGGGGCGAGGTTCAAGGGGCAGGCTTCCTCGGCAACGCCGGCATCAAGATGGATATCAGCTTCTTTCGCCAGCGCCGAGTTCGGGTTGCCGGTAATCGCAATCAATCTGCCACCCTGACGTTTGACCAGGGGGATGACGGTCAGCAGCTCGTCACCCTCCCCGGAATTGGAAATGGCGATCAGCACATCGTCGCGGGTAAGCATGCCGAGGTCGCCGTGTATTGCTTCAGCAGCGTGCAGAAAATAAGCCGGGGTACCGGTACTCGCCATGGTGGACGCTATCTTGCGCGCCACATGACCTGATTTGCCAATGCCGCTGACAATTACACGACCATGGCATTGCAGGATCAATTCGGTGGCGCGAGTGAAGTTCGCGTCCAGCCGTTGTGACAGCGCGGTGACCGCATCAGCCTCGATGCGGAGCACGCGCCGCGCCATCTCAAGTGCACGATTTGCGTTTGGCGGCGTGGGAGTGGTGGGGGCCATGATTGGGCCGGGTTTGGGTATGAGCCGGAGGGCGGTTATGATGACGGTGATTATAACAATCCGCCGTTATTGCTCTGTTCGATGAACACATCGCTCGAATCCGTATTATTCCTGCTCACTGCCGCAGTGCTGGTGGTGGCGGTGTTTCGTTCGTTCAATCTGCCGCCGGTAATGGGATACCTCATCATCGGCGCGGCCATCGGCCCGCACGCGCTTAATCTCATCGCCGATTCCGAAGCAACGCGCCATCTCGCTGAATTCGGCGTGGTGTTCCTGATGTTCTCGATCGGCCTCGAATTTTCGCTGACCCGTCTGCATACGATGAAGCGACTGGTGTTCGGCCTGGGGACAGTACAGGTGGCGGCTACCATCGTCATCACCTCGCTCATCGCCAGCTTTGCCGATATCGATTGGCGTGCCGGACTGGCTTTGGGAGGGGCGATTTCCATGTCGTCGACCGCTGTCCTGTCGCGCCTGCTCAGCGATAGGCTGGAACTCGAATCACGGCATGGGCGCGAGGTGATGGGCGTTCTTCTGTTCCAGGATCTGGCCGTTGTGCCACTGCTCATTCTGGTTCCCGCCATTTCACATCCAGGAAGTGAATGGCTTGAGACGCTTGGTTTGGCCGCGCTCAAGGGTACCGTCGTACTCGGTGTCGTGATTTTCTTCGGCCCCCGGCTCATGCATGGCTGGTTCTTCATGATGGCGCGCCGCAAATCATCCGAACTGTTTGTATTGAATGTACTGTTAATCACTCTTGGGCTCTCCTGGCTCACAGAACTGGCAGGTCTCTCGCTCGCGTTGGGCGCCTTTCTGGCCGGCATGCTGATTTCCGAAACCGAATATCGCTATCGCGTCGAAGAAGACATCAAGCCTTTCCGCGATGTCCTGCTTGGTCTGTTCTTCATCACCATCGGCATGATGCTCGACCTGAATGTCGTGTTGCAAGACCTGCCATGGGTGCTGCTGCTGCTGGCTGGATTGCTGACCGTCAAACTTGCCCTCGCGGCACTTCTGTCGCGCTTGCTGGGCAGCACGCCCGGGACAGCCCTGCGGACCGGCTTGTGGCTTTGCGCTGGTGGTGAATTCGGCTTCGTGCTGCTGGCGCAGATCCGGCAACTTGATCTGGTCACGGGCGAACCCTTGCAGATGGTGCTGGCGGCAGTAGTGCTGTCGCTGCTGCTGGCGCCATTGATCGTGCATTTTTCAGACAGCCTCGTGTTGCGCTTTATCGCCTCGGAATGGTTGTCGCGTTCGATGCAGTTGACCCAGATTGCGGCCCGCTCGATGGGTGCCGAAAAACACGCAATTCTTTGCGGCTACGGCCGCACCGGCCAGCATCTGGCACGATTTCTGGAGCAGTCGGACATATCGACGATTGCCCTCGATCTTGATCCGGAGCGCGTCCGCGATGCGGCTCAGGCAGGCGAAGCGGTGAGCTATGGCGATTGTGCCCGGCGCGAGACCCTGATCGCGGCAGGCCTGGCCCGGGCTGATATCGTCGTGATTACCTTTGCCGATTGCGAAGCGTCATTGCGGGTGCTGTCGCATGTGCGCGACCTGCGGCCGGATGTTCCCGTTGTTGTGCGCGCTGCTGAAGATATCCATGTCGCGCGCCTGACTGCTGCCGGGGCAACCGAGGTGGTGCCGGAAGCCATCGAGTCCAGCATCATGCTGGCGACGCATACGCAAGCACTGCTTGGCGTTCCCATGCACAAGGTCATCCGCCGCCTGCGTGAAGCTCGGGAACAGCAATATGGCTTGCTGCGCGGTTTTTTTCATGGCGCCACCGATACCGCAGAGCATCTTTCCGATGACGAGCAGCTGCGCTTGCACTCGATCATTCTCGGCCAGAGCGCCTATGCCATTGGCAGGAACATGGCCGAACTGCAACTCGATACGCTGGGCTGCTCGGTATCCGCCATCCGCCGCCGCGGCGCCAGCGGCAGCCGCGGCATGGATGAACTGCTTATCGAAGGCGATGTGGTGGTGTTGCTGGGCACGCCTGCCGGATTGACGGCAAGTGAAGCGAGATTGCTGACCGGGAAATAATAAAGCCCGCCGGAGCCCGGGTGAAACCGCCCTGTATAAAATCAGGCCTTGGCGCCATCGGAGGGGAAGCCTCTTATTTTCTAGCCCGGCAGTGGCAGCCAGACAGGCAGGTCGAGCTCTGGCGCGACCTTGGTGAGTGTCGCGTGCCCGCGTGCAACGCGCGTGCGCCAGCCCTTGCCGCGAGATACCAGGTCCTCCCATGCCTCCTCTACCTCCCAGGCGCGCTGCTCCTTCAAAAAGGTGAGCAAAGCCGCAGCTTGCGCCAGATCCTTGGCAGCCTTGGCGGCGAAGGCGCCTTGGCGCTCTCCATAGACAATTAGCTTATGCAGGGCGAAGCGGGCAGGATGGGGAACATTGGCGATAACGCACTGCCCGCCAGAAAAGAGCGCAGCCTGCTGGACGTTTTCCAGCGAGAATTCCATGAACTTGAGCGGCTGCAATGAAATGCCAAGTTGTGGATGGTGGAAGGGCTCGGCCCCCGCGCGGTGGCGGGTGGTGAGAAAGTCAAGACGGAATTCAGGCTCACGCGGGTTCAGGTAGGTTGCTCCAGCTTTACCGGTCAGTTCGCAGACCGGCAGCAGCCCGAGTTCAAGCGACTGGATAGCCTCGATAGTGTCAATGTGGAAGTCATTAGGCAGCGCAATAGCCACACTCTTGCCGGCGTGGGCGAAGTCAATATCCTGAGTGCGGTCTGCACCATCCCAACGCACGCCTAGCATGTTGCCGTAGGCCAGAAAGGCGTGCGTGCCAACAAGCACGCCGCCGGCGCGGAAGAATCCGTATTCAGACAAGCGGGCCAGCACCTTCAGATGACGCGGCAGCACCTCAGCGCAACCCAGCGCTGCGGCGGAGCGAGCCAGTGGCGCCAGCGACGACAGGGCCTTCGGCCCCCCCTTTTTTTTCATCACACTTTGCACCGCATCGTTGTCCGGGCCAACGAAGGTCTGGCGTAGCTTGCCGGATGGCTCAGAGTATTGGTAATACCAATACTTGTGCCCTTTGACCGTTTTGGCGACAAAGGACCCTGGCAGGTCGGCCAGCGTACGCCCGTGCAATGCAGCCACAGTGGCTTCCAGCAATTGGGCGTAGGCGGTTTGGGCGGTCAGAGTCAGTTCGATATAGCGAGGCATGTCATCAAGGTTATACTATTTTTCTGTAATTATTAGTATAACTTGGCCGGCTAATGGGTGTCCCCTATTTCCTTTACGAGTGAAGCGAGATTGCTGGCCGGAAAATGAAAAAGCCCGCCGAAGCGGGTTTTTTCGAGTTTTCAGCTCTGTTGATCTAATGGAGAGCTTTACATACCGTGTAGTAATTCGTTCCAGTTTCCAGGTATGTTGCTTCTGCTTGCTGTCCTGTTACTGCATGTGGAGTAGTTGCGTCAGCTTGCAGAATTGCTCTGACGCTACCTGTAGTAGGACTACCATCATCCAACTGATTGTCCAAGGCGATGGCAGCTTTATCGGGAATATTGGACTCGCAAATAATCGGCCCCTTGAAACCAGTACCGGCAGTAGCAGTAGTCATTAATGCATCATCGCCATCTTGAACTCCCAATAAGCCGCCGTAGGCATTTTGCGGTGGGCCACTATCGATAGCGCCTGTGATAAACCCCGCTTGACGTAGATCAACCCACAATGAATAGCATTCATTGGCGTCGCCAGTGGAGTCGGAAAAGTTACATGCAGTTGGTGGAGTTCCTATCACATTAATGATGCCATCGCCATTGCCTATAATTGTGGCAGCTGGAAAGCTAGTAGTTGCTGGAGGCCAGCGCGCCGTCCCTGCATCATCTCCAGGGAGTGCTTTATATCTATCCTGATACCCATAGATGGCCGTTGTCGTTGAGTTGAAATCATTCACAACATTTTTGATTTTCGCGCTGTTGATCAGTTCCTGCCCCTTCAACACACCGCCCAGAAGCAGGCCGATGATGACCAGCACGATGGCGATTTCGACCAGGGTAAAACCAGCTTGTTTGCTCGGCATTTTGTTCCTCCTGTAGTTTGCCTGACAGGAATGTAGCAGATTCCATGCCAAGGTTAAGGCCCCGCTTAGGCATTTAATAATGCCGTTTATCGCAGGAGTGTCATATTGTTAGACATATGGTGTCCGGAAATTGAGCAATTTCCAGCCGAACGAATTTCGGCGGCGAGATTAGAATCGCACCATGCGCAACCGCTTAGATCAGTTTTCTTCCTCCAGGGCAGCGCAATGGCTACTGTCCCATCGGCAATTCCTGCTGGTGTTGATGCTCACCTTGTTGCATCTGCGTGTGATGCACATTATTCCGTCGCCTTATGACCGGGTGCCGCTGCTGCTGCATTTCGCAATGTTCCTGCTCTGGCAGCCTTTCATCAGCGCGCAAACAAGGGTGGGAACGGCGCATCTTCTGGTGTGGATAGGCATTGGCGGTCTGATCGGAGTCGTCGGTATCAGTTGGGCTCTGCTTGCCCTCTGGCTGATCCTGCTTGCCGGCATTGTCGGTGGGCAGATTTTTTCCTTTACCCAGGGCAGGTCCAAATGGTTCTATCTGACGGCGTTGGCCTACCTGATCGTGATGCTGCTGTTTCATGTGATACCCCACATCATTCCCGAGACAATTGAAGGCGAAAGGGTGCTGGAGGCTCTGGTAATCTGGGGTGGGCCGCTATTGTTGTTACTCATGCTTATTCTGCGGGAAAGCCGGGAACCGGATTTCCCGCGTGAGGCAATCGATCTGGTTTACAGCTTGTTTGTCATACTGATATTGGCGGTTCTGGTCCTCGGCGCCACTTCAATGATGCTGATGCAGCAGACCGGATATATTGAGTCGCTGTTGAGCGTGATATTCGCCGTCGCCGCCATGCTGCTGGCCACCAGCTGGTTGTGGAATCCGGCGGCAGGGTTTTCGCGCCTTGGCGCAATAACATCGCGCTACATGCTGTCTATCGGCTTGCCCTTCGAAAATTGGTTGCGTTCGCTGGCAGAAATGTCAGAGGCGGAGAGTGATCCGGAGCGCTTTCTCGATCATGCCTGCCACAGCCTGAGCAAAGAAATCCCCTTCTTAATGTCCTGTTCGTGCTCTGTCGGCTGCGCCGAATCCATTGGCAAGATCCCGGAGGCAAAGGATTGCGTGGAAACCGTGTTCCGGCAGGGCGAGCTTGTCTTTACGCTGACAAGCCGGCAGACTTTGCCGCCGGTCATGGTGTGGCACATCAACCTGATAACGCAGTTGGTGGCGAGGTTTTACAGAGAAAAAAACAGCCGGCGTCAATTGCGCGAAATGACCTATCTGCAGGCAGTCCATGAAACCGGCGCCCGGGTTACCCATGATGTAAAGAATATGTTGCAGTCGCTAAATGCGCTGCTGTTCGTGGTTGGTGCAGATGACAATGAGTCAAACCCCCGAGCCCAGTCCCTGCTACGCCGACAGCTTCCCCTGATTTCCCGGCGTTTGCAGCAGACGCTGAACAAGCTGCAGGTGCCGGATGAGGGCGAGAAGGATGAACTGGTGCCTGTCGAGTCGTGGTGGACTGATCTGCATGCCATTTATGAAACGCAGGGAGTTCGCTTTGAACTGCAAGGGGAATTGAGCGGCAAGATTCCCCGCGCATTGTTTGCCAGTGCTGCCGAGAATCTTTTGCAGAATGCACTGGATAAACGCGCGGCCGAGCCGGATATCGACATCGTGGCAGAGCTCGATATGAACGGCCGGCTGCCCACCCTATCGGTTCGTGACAGTGGCTCGGCCCTGCCGGACCAACTGGTACGGGACATCTGTCGGCGGCCAGTCGCTTCGGAAAACGGCCTGGGTATTGGCCTGTTTCAACTGGCGCGGTTGGCGGGCAGGGCTGGATATATGTTACGGCTTGGTAGCAATCGTCCCGGAGAAGTTGCCTTCAGCCTGTTACCTGAGACATCTGCCTAAATGGTTTTACGTCCGATGAGCTTGTATACGGACATGTTGTTGATGCCCTTTAGCTTGATGATTTCCGGTTCCTTGAACTCGAACCGTTCTTGCAGCAGGCGCCAGGTCATGCTGTCGCAGTGGATCGTGTCTGGCGCGCCTTCCGTGGTGATGCGGCTGGCGATATTGACAGTGTCGCCCCATAGATCGTAGATGAATTTCTTCTTGCCCACGACCCCGGCGATGACCGGGCCGCTGGCGATGCCAATATGCATTTCGAGGTGCGAAGCATTTACCAAAAAATCACGATGCAGCAAATTGCGCATCTCGATTGCCAGGTCGGCAATTTTCCCGGCGTGATCTTCGGTACCGTCCGTGATGCCCCCCGCCACCATGTAGGCATCGCCGATGGTCTTGATTTTTTCCAGTCCGTATTTTTCGGTAAGTTCGTCGAAAGCCGAAAAAACATTGTTCAGCATCGTGAAGACCTGCAGCGGCGTCATCCCGGCGGCAACGTGGGTAAACCCCACGATATCGGCGAACATCACCGAGGCGCTGGCATAACCGTCGGCGATGGTTTGACTGGAATTTTTGAGCCGATCCGCAATGGGACTTGGCAAGGTATTCAGCAGAAGCTTTTCTGAACGTGCCTGCTCCAGCACCAGCAGGCGATGCGCATCTACCAGCGCATTCGCGGCCCTTTGCTGCTCCTTGATCGAATAGCGCAGCAGGGTGTAGATCAGCGTCGCCACGGCGATGAAATTCAGCGCGAAGAAAACGACGCTGGTGCGAATCGGCACGTCGTATTGGGTCGATACGCCATCGGCAAGATAGAAGTCGAAAAAACCGGAGAGCGCAGTGAGTATCACCCAGGCAATGAACCAGGCGATGGACTCCCGTACGCCAAAACAGAGAATGGCGCCGAAGGGGCCAAGCAGACCCCACAAAATCACGCCGCTTGCGGTAATGAAATTGCCGATGGCCCATTGCATCGCGAATGGCGCGAACAGAAACATGCCGAGCTGGCTGACGCGGAAAAAGTCGAAGTTTCCCGTTTTGACATACAACAGCAGGTTGCCGACCAGCACCAGCTCAAAAACGAAAGGCCATGTGGTCGGCATCTGCGGGCCGAGCAACGAATACAGCGCCAGCCATACCATGGAAGCCAGACTGAACAGGCCCGTGGCGAAGGCCAGCAGCGATTTATTGAGCCGCTCCTGCGCACTGTCGCCGGGCTTGATGCCGGCGTTGCGCAGACGATCAGCGAAGGACTGCATGACGGCGGGAGGTGGGCTGCGGTTCATGAAGAGCGGATATTGGTTATTTGTCGATAACGCCTGCGTCAGCCGCGATCTTTTCAGGGACGGGCCGCATGGGTCAAGGCAGCGTGCCCGCTGCGATCATGCGGCTAAACAGTATATTCGAGGAAAGCCAGACGACAATATCATCGAATTCGCCATTGGTTGCTCCGGTCGGTGTCGGAGTATGGCTGATGAAGACGGGATTGTTGTCAAGATTGGCTGCCTCGTCACTGCCTGTGCCGCCCCAGGCGCTGTTCTTGCCAGTGGAAAAAAGGACGGCAGGTGCCTTTTCTGTAAGCTCGATTGCAGTACCGCAAGCGGTGGCAGTGATTCCGGTAGCAGTCGAGCAGACGGACAGTGCTGCAGCGGACGCGATTGTGGCCATGCCTGCGGTCTTGATGCCGTTGTTCTTGGTAAAGTAGTTGTCAGTCCCATCGGTATAAACGGCATATCGGATCGGCTGATTCCAGGCATCGAGCGCGAATCCATCCTGGTCAACTGGCGATAGTCCCAGAGTAGCGGCAGGCAGAAATCCGTCATAGAAATTTGAGCAGTTGCCGTCGCTGGCATCACTACCCGTGGCGAAGTTCTCCTGACCATTGCTGGTCGAAGTGGCGGGGCAGGGCAGCCGGCGGTTGGCAGCAGCAAAACCGAGAATGGCATCCATGGCACTGGCAAGCGTCTTCTCGGTGTCGCGCTGTGCCTGTGCTTCACGCTGCGCCGACAGCGGCATGAACAGGCCACCCAATAACAAGCCGATGATGACCAAAACGACAGCCAGTTCGGCCAACGTGAAGCCACGTGCCTGATTTGGTCCCTGCCTGATCATGGGAGTCATTGAATCCCTGTCGTAATGTAGTCGCTGATGTTCACTTCCTGATCCGTAGTGCGCTGGGAACCCGTAAAGCCGATCTGTACGGTTTGCAGTGCCGGACGATAACAGATGTTGTCGGTGCCGCAAGCCTGTCCGGTGGGACAAGCGTTGTCGGCATCGCACGAACCCATGGCAACATCGTATATTGTCGCCGTGTCGGCCAGTGTGGCTGCATAGCCTGGATATAACTGTGCCATCGGGCGGGTGGTGTTTTTTATGGCGGCGATCTGGTTCGTATTGCTGTTCTCGATCCAGACTTCTGTCTTGACACTGGTATAGCTAAGCTCTGCGGCTGCACTGTTAGCGTGCCGGGTTGGCGTGATTTCGGTACGTACGTAATAGAGGTAGCTGTCACCACTGAGGCTAGTCTGCCCGCGTAAGTCCTTGAAGGCAATGCCGGAGGAAGGATAGGGAGGATTTTGCGGTGGCGGACGGGTTGCGCCGGGCAGACTGTCGGAAGTCGGAAATCCATGCACGTTGTCATCATAATCAACGTAGTTGGTGGTGACACCGTCGGTGGTGTTTGCGGCGTCATGCCCCCAGTAAACGATGGCGGCGTGACTGTTGTAGCCTACTGTGCCACCACAGCCAGATGTACCGCAGGGATCGTTACGGCCAGACCGGGTTGGATCAGTATTTTCGCTGAAGCCTGAGTTGCGGCTTTGGTCGAATTCAATCCCGATTTTGGGAGCGATGATTTTCGGGGTACTGCCGTTGTCGCCAGAATAGCCGAGATGATTGCCTGCCGCGCCGCATGCGTCAAGGCTGTTTTTTGCAGCATCGGCCAGCGCAAACACGAAGCCATTGTTTCCCACGCTGGTGCCGACTTTCATGAACTGAAAGTTGAAGTAGGTGCGCAGGCCGTTGCCCAAAACTTGCGTGTCCGACAGCCAGGCGCAGCCAAACAATGCAGAGGCTGGTGGGCTGCCATAGTGGCCAGTGGAGACATTCGCCTTGCCCAGTGTCAGTGTGCGCGTGGCGGCATCATAGGCGGTCAGTTGTTGATCTGATCTTAGTTCTGGTGAGTCAATCGTCGTGATGCTGGCGCTGGCAGGGATGCAGCGGACAATGTCCTGGTTGACTGCCTGCGGTAGAACGCGGCCGAAAAGAGCGTCGCCAACGAAATCAGCGCCTGTGCCGGTAAAGCTCGACAAATTGACATCCTCCAGATAGTTGGAGGGGGCGCTCTTCTGCGCGGTGGTGATGCGTAGTTGCGAAGTGCTGCGCTGATTTGCGAACAACAGAACTGCGGCACAACTGGAATCGGCATTGACCGTGAAATAGCCGGAGTTTGGCTTGGCGACAAAAAATATGTCCTCGTAGTGGCTGTAATAGCCAAGCGGATTCTGGTTGTCGTCGTAACAGGTGTCATCGGGAACGTGTCCAGCACTTTTGTCTGCGGGAGATAGGCCGGAGATTGCTACAGGGGTAAAAGGCACACCTGCCGCAAACTTGTCGCGTAAACAGGACGACATACGGTCGAGCATAGTGTTGATGTCAGTACGAAAGTTGGACGATTTTCTGATCGCGCCGAAAAGCTCATTGCCCGTGAGCGCGAGGCCGATGTCATTGGCAACTTGTACGCAGTTGTTCCCGTCGCAGGAATTGGGAACATATGCGCTGCCATTGTTGAACACTGTGCCCTGAATGGAAAGTGCCTTGGGTATGTCGGGGTCGCTGGTATCTCCGCTTGCACTGTTTGTGCCTGACAGATAATTGGCTATGCCGCCAAGTGCCGTTGCAGTGGCAGGGTCGAGATAGTTTTTCGCGTCATAGTTGCCACCGCACTGGCTGACATCGTCAGTTGTGGATGTGCTGCGATCCTGGCCTGGTAGCGGTGGTCCCGGCGAGAAGATCACCGCGACCGGTCGGTCGTGAGCGCTGGTGAGAGCGCTTACCAAGGCGGACGAGCCATTGGCAACAACGATATCAAGTTGACCTAGGGTGTCCCAGTTCATTGGCTCGGATTGCTGGATGCGCTGGTGGCTACCAGACACAATGTACCAGAGGCATTCCCCGCTGCTGTCCCGCAAGGAATCAAGACCTAGTGTGCGCCATGGCAAGCGGCCAATCACGGTGGTATTGAGCGCGTTACCGGAGAAGTTGGCGGCATCGCAGCCTTCCTGCGTGCAACTTATGTTGTTATTTCGCGCTGTGCCCAGGTCCGGCAAGGGCAGATATCCATAAACCCGGTCTGGATGATCTTGCGCGGTTTGGTCTTCGCGGTATCTGAGCGCATAACCGATTAGTGCTTCTTTTGCTTGCACTATCGCTGTCTGAGTTCCTTGCATGCGAGACCATTTCAACCCGACCATGCTGACCTGACTGACGACGCCGAACAATATGCCCATCGTCAGCAGTATCAGCATGATGAGGAGAGCGTAACCGTGCTGTCGGGAGTGGCCCGGTGTATGCGGCGAGGAATGTCGCCTCATTGATGAGTTCCTCAGTTTGACTGTGGAGGGGGATTGACCTCCAGCCTACCACCGTCCAGCCCGTCGGTGATTACCTGCGTGGCACGGTTGATTTTCTGTCCCACGCGCAGTTCGGCCTGTTCATTGTCTTCAGCCGACAGTTCGGCTTGTCCTGGGGCGTTGGGTTCTATGCGCGTTTTGACGCCAAGACTATTGTTGTTGTCATTTTGCGTCTGACCGTTGATCCAGACGGTTTTCTTGCCGCTACTGCGCAAGATTACGCCATCCAGTTGAAGGGTTGTGCCTTCCAGGGTTTTTTGTTCCTGCAGGTTGAGTTGCCGCTGTCGTTCAAGCAAGGCACGGCGTTCGGGTGTCAAAAACAAACGTCCGAGTTTTTCTTCCGCATGAACCTGCGGCACAAGTACTGCCAGCATGATCAGAACAAGAATGGCACGGCAGGGATATTTCATAATTTCTCCCGCACGGTGATCCAGTCGATATCACATTCCGCATGCAACTGAGGCGCCGGACCCGAGCTGGATGGCGTTGCGCTTGTTCGCTCGATGTCGCAGTGGTTGACCCGGATGTACCCTTCGATACTGTTGCGCAGATCGGACAGCAGTCCGAGCAGGTCGTCTTCATGCAAAAGGGACATTTGCAGCTTCATCGGGCTGGCCATGATGTCGAAGGCATTGCCACTCGATTTGACGACATCTGCGTCGATGGGTTTCTGGGGTCCCAGCTCGTAATTCAGGTTGATTAGTTTGCGCGCTTCCTTGATCGTGCGAATTTTCTCGATCCAGTCGAGGCGATGTTCCTGGCCGATGATGCCTTGTGACTGCAGGGTTTGATAAGTTGTGATTTTATCCCGCAGGACTTCGGCTTCTTCATTGACACGTGCGAGTTTGCCATGCGCTGCATTTTTCGCCCCCAGTGCCCGCAGCTGAAGCTTGGTGGCGTCGTCGAATGTCTTTTCCGAATAAAAGGCGATGGCTATGCCGACAGCCGTGAGCAGCACTAAAAGCACGATGCTCAATTGCAGCTTTTGCCAGTCCTTCTTGGTCAGAGTAATCACATCAAATGCCCTGTATGAGCCGCAAGGAAAGCTTTGGTGCCTCAATATGGCCAGGTGCGGCGGAGTCCGTGCTCTTGATTGTTTTGCCGGATTCGACATCAAAGGGTAGTTGCATTAATTGCACCCCGAGCGATTTTTCCTTGCCCAGTTCATCGATAAAGCGATTGATCAGTGAAAGCATGGCTTGATGATCATCGACCATGGAGATCGGCAATCTGGCGTTTATTTCGGTAACGACGTAGTAGTTTCCAGAGATATTCAATGGTGGTTGTTTAACGATGCTGGATGCCTGCACCGTTGCTGTCGGGCGGCTGGCCGATAGTTGCCATGTAATGTGTTGCAGCTCAATGCCGGGAGTGGCATCCAGCGCCCGGCTCAGCGGAAGAAGGGTGGTCTCAATTTGGGGTGAGCGTTTGGCCAGATCCTCGAAACGGGTTACCAGTGTGCGCATGTCCTCGGTGCTGATTGGCAGCGGGGGCAGCGACTTCAGTGCTTCGTTGTATTGGCGTTCATCTGCCTGCGTTTGCGCCATTATCCGCAATGTATTTTCCCGCAGGGAGTTGGCACTTAAATACTGCTTTGCCGCGAAAAGCAGACAGGAGGTAAAAATGATTACCGCAGCAGCAGTCAGTCCGGACTGCAACTGCCAGAGTTTGAAAAAATGCCGTTCGGCAGGGGGAGCAAATTGTTGGGCTGGCGGCTTGTGCACCAGCTGATGCAGGAGCAGCAATTCGCAATGAGAATCTTGTGGCGGAGTCTTCAGCCCAGATTTTTTGGCCTCGGTCAGCAGGTCGATGTAATCGAAAGCAATTTCTGCGGAAGGTTTGCAGTGGGCGCCAAGGATACTGAACTGATCGGGATGGGCCAGTATCAATGTCTGTAGTGTCGTTTTGCGGTCAATCAGGCGCTGTCCCGCCAGATACTGGTAAATTTTTCCCGATTCCACGGCACAGGTGACGGCAACCTCTTCCGCTGTGCCATTAGTCAGTGCCGTCAGGCGAGAAAAGTACAGTTTGCCGTCGTTGATGAAGGTTTGTCTGATGCCACCATGCGTGAGCCAGAGGACGAGTCGTGGCCCGGACAATTTAGGGCCGCAAAACAGGGTCGCGAGAATCAGTGGAACCGAGTAAATGCCTGCGAGCCGGGCCTTTGCTGCACGCATGATGTCAAGCCATGGCTCCAGATGGCGTGGCTGGGTAAGTGCAGTAAACAGGATTTTCTCGTCGCGTCTGCCGACTTTTCCGCGTCCCAGTGATGTCGCCAGCGCAAAGGGAGTGCCGTAAAAATATTGTCCGAGTCTGCGTTCTATCAGGGCTTTGCGGTCCCCTCCGCTGACGAAGGGTATGTCTTCTATCTGGAAACCCTCTTCCGGAATATCCACCATGAAAGAAAAAACGGATCCATCATGACTGGTGAGATATTCCGCAAAGGCTTCGTAGCTGGCAGAATCGGCTGCAAATTTATGCTCGGCATGCAGATGGCCCCCGTGCCAGTGCCAGGCTGTCAGTCTGTCGGTTTCAAGCAGGAGCAGGCGTCGTTGCGGCATTAGATCTTGAGTTTCGAAATCGTGTCATAAATCGGGCCGAGTACGGATAGCATAACCCAACCCAGAATGATGCCGACCGTGACTGTCATGGCAGGCTCAATCATCGCTTGTACCCGCTCGATGGATTCCTTGACATCGCGATTATAGAAATAGCTGACATTCATCAGTGCTGCATCAAGTCCACCGGTATTCTCGCCGACGCGCAGCATGCGGATTACCAGTGGTGGAAACAAACCGACACTCTGAAAGGCTGCAGTTACATTCTTGCCGTCAGAAATGAGTTGTCCGACGTCTTCCAGCGCTTCCCTCATGACGACATTGCCAACTACTTTTTCGGTCGCCTTGATTGAATCGAGGATGGAAATGCCGGAGCCGTACATCATGGCAAAGATGCCGGCGAAGCGCGACAGGATGATTTTGCGCAGGATGTCACCGATCATTGGTATCTTCAGTTTGAAGCCATCAAATTTCCGGCGGGCTTTTGGACTGGTGTGGATGGCAATGTTGATTGCGAAGGCGGCAAGGATGGGGATGCCGATGATCAGGTACCAGTAGTTCACAAAGATTTCCGATGTGCCGATCAGAATCTTGGTCTGCATGGGCAACTGCTGCCCCATGTTCTTGATGAAGCTGACCATTTTTGGCACCAGGTAGATCATCATGAAAAACAGGACGCCGATAACCACGATGCCCATGAAGGCCGGGTACATGATGAGTTTTTTGGTATGTGCTGCCAGTTCATCCTGCCACTTGAGTGATTCGGTGAGGCTCTTGAGCACGTCCGGCAGATTGCCGGAGTCTTCGCCTGCCTTGATGAGGCTGATGAACACTTCGTCAAACATGGAGGGATGTTCCACCATGGCCTGGGAGACTGTCTTGCCGCCGCCGATGCTTTCGATCATGCTGGCGATGACCTCGCGCAAGCGGGGATTTTCCATGCTGTCACGCAAGTCGGCCAGTCCTTCGATGATGGGTACGCCGGCGCGAGTGAGTTGCTCCATGTAAAAACAGAAGTTGATCAGTTCGCTGCGGGCGATTCTGGCATTGGCAAAGCCGCGTCCCTGCTTGATCGGATTGCCATTGATGAAATCCAGATCCATGCGTTTCAGACGCATTTCCAGATCGATCACGTTGATGGCATCGAGTCGCCCCAATACCGTGCGTCCGGCCGCCGTCATCGCTTTGTAGTTGTACATCGCCATGGTCGTTTATATCCGCTGCGTAAGGTCGATGACGCGGGCGAGTTCTTCGAGCGATGTGGAACCATCAAGGACACGCTGCAGGCCGTTCTCGGCCAGTGGACGGAAGCCTTTTTCGATAGCTGCGCCGCGAATCTCGCGCGTGGATGCGCGATGAGCGATCAATTCGTCGAGATCGGCATCCATGCGCAGCAGTTCCATGATGGCAATGCGTCCGCGATAGCCTTGAAAGTTGCAGCGCTCGCAGCCGACGGCCCGGTAAAGTACGGCATGCGCATCGTTGCGCCGGGCCATTCCAAGCAGGTGGATTTCATGGGGTTCAGCGGCGTAGCTGCGGCGGCAATGCACACACAACTGCCTCACCAGACGCTGGGCAGCGACGCCAATGATGTTGCCAGCCATGATGTCCGGCAATACGCCGATGTCAAGCAGACGAGGAATGGCGCCAATTGCGGAATTGGTATGTAGCGTGGAATACACTTGGTGGCCAGTCATGGCGGCACGAAAGGCCATTTCCGCCGTGTCGGCATCGCGAATTTCGCCAACCAGAATCACGTCCGGATCCTGCCGCATCATGGAACGGATGCCGTTGGCGAAGTCGAGCTTGGCTGCTTCCGCTACCGATGTCTGACGAATCATTGCCATCGGGTACTCCACCGGATCTTCGAGGGTCATGATATTGATCCCCTCTTGGTTGATGTGATTCAGCATCGAATACAACGTGGTGGTCTTGCCGCTGCCGGTGGGGCCGGTGACGATGATGATGCCTTCCGGCCGCGCGATCATCAGCTTGAGCTGGTCGAGTTGATTCTCGTCGAGGCCGACGCCATCAAGTGGGACGATGCTTCTTTGCCGGTCGAGAATCCTGAGCACGATGTTTTCACCGTGAATCGTCGGCTGCACGGAGACGCGGAAGTCGATTTGGCGACCGTTGATGTTAAGCGTAATGCGGCCATCCTGTGGGGCGCGGGTTTCGGCGATGTTCATGCCGGCGATTACCTTGAGCCTTACCGCCATGGCGGCCCAGTACGATTTGTGCAGGGCGCGGATCTGGCGCAGCAGGCCGTCGATGCGATACCGAATGCGCAGAAAGCTCGATTCCGGTTCGAAATGGATATCTGATGCCTCGTGCTTTACCGCGTCGGTCAGCAGGGCATCGACCAGACGCACCACCGGCTGGCTGTATTCGTCAAGCGACGCTGACAGGGAGCGATAGTCGATTTCGCCAGTTTCGATTTCGTTGAGAATGCCGTCAATTGACAGTTCGTGACCATAGTACTGGTCGATGGCATGGGAGATTTCTGATTCACCAGCCAGCAAGAGTTCCACGATCAGATCGTGCGGAACCAATGACCGCAGTTTGTCGATGGCGACGATATCGTTCAAGTCGGCGGTGGCGATGGTAAGACGATGCTTTTCGGGTGCGTAATCAAGCGGCAGGATGTTGTGTCGCTTGGCCAGATCGCGTGGCACCAGTGCTATGGCGGCCGCATCGATAATCGCATTCGAAAGATCAATCGACTTCTGGCCGAGAGACTTGCTCAACGCATCGAGCAAGGTGGCTTCGGAAAGAAACCCGAGTGAGACCAGCTGTTTCCCCAGTGGGAGTTTCGACTTGGCTTGTTCCTGCAACGCAATGCGCAACTGGTCTTCGGTGACCACGCCCAGCGCAATCAGGGTTTGTCCGATGAGATTTTTGCCAGGCGAATTCATAAGCTGAATTTCAGGTGATGCCCGATGGTTTCAAGGTTGCAATTGTTGCAATCGTTCGCTAGCCCTGGATTGGTCGAAACTTCCCGGACGGTTTTTGGCTGCCGCAATAGCTTGTGCATAATAGTTTGATGCCAGTTTTGGCTGCCGTAGTTGGTCAAGACTGATAGCCAGATTGAACAGATAGTCAGGGTTACCCTGGTCAGCTGCCATGGCCTTGAAATAGGCCTGTTGTGCTTCCGGCCAGCGCTTCGCCGCCGCGTACAGATTGCCCAGGCCGAAGTTCAATGGCGCGGAATCCGGCTGAGTTGAGAGCGCCTGCCGCAGACGCATCTCGGCCTCGGCCGGGTTCATTTGTGTGCGCAGATCAATCAGGCCGGCCAGTGCATACGCGTTGTGCGGATCAGCCTCTAGCAGGCGCAGATAGTATTCAGCGGCCTGATCGGGCTTGCCCGCATGCTGCGCAATGGCAGCCAGACCGGACAGGGCGTCGATATTGCGTGGGTCATTGCCGAGCGCCTGTTGATAAGCGGTTTTGGCGGCGATCATGTCGCCTCGTTTCAAGGCGCTGTATCCGTTCTCAAGGGCTGGGTCGATTTGTGGTGTGGCAGCCTTTTTTGTCTGGAACAACTTTTTCGCAGGAGCTTCCAGCTGGGGGCTTTCCAATTTAGCCTCTACGGTATTGATGCGGCTGTTATCCGGTGACTCGGATGGAGTCTCCAGGCCCGGGATCACTGGTTCGCTGGCCGCAGGAGCTGGTGTTGCCGCGATAGGAATGCTGGGCGCGGGAGGGGGGCGGTTGATATTAAGGCTGGCGTTTGCCAGGAGACCGGATTTCGGTTGCAACTCATACCAGAAATACCCGCCAGCACAGGCCATGAGCAGAATCGCGGCAATACCGCCAACGATGGCAACCGTATTGCGTGAAGCGGGCGGCTGTTTGGTCTCGAAGAGATTCTGGATGGCCTCCTGGGTTAAGGTGTCGTCCGTAACGCTTTTCGTGGGTGCCGACTCGGCAGGCGGCCGCCTAATCTGCCGGTTATGCTTTCGCCGTTCATGGACAATGCCAATTTCCTGCATGGAGAACTGGTCGGTGACAGGCGTGGCTGCCAGATTCGACAATGGATCGTTCTGTTGCTTCGAGCCTTCTTCCGGCATAGCCGAAAAGTCACCATCGAGCAATTCCAGAGATTCCATCAGAGAGGATGCCTTGGCACCCGTTTGCAGGGGCTTTTCCTCAGGAGGAACCTCTGGCGGAGGAACAACGGGCAATGCCGACTCGAAATCAATTGACTCGGACGCCGTATTCCCGGCGAGCTCGGTAGGGGCAGGAAACTCTACGGCTGGCGATGCGGTTTCAGCCTCTGACTTGCGTTTGGCAAGCTCGGCTTTCTTCAACGCATCCATTAGAAGGCTCAATGACTTGCCCCCTGAGGATTGTTGTCGAATGTGGGTTCAAATTGCCTTGCGTGCGCCGGCGCGGCATTGAAGTCAGCAGCGGGCAGATAACTTCTCAGTTCGCCGTAATCTCCCGTAATGCTGGGGTTTTCCACAACCACGGGGCGCAGAAATACCACCAACTCGGATTTACTGGTCGCGTTATCTCTCTTGGTAAATAGCTCGCCCCAGAATGGAATGCTCCCGGCACCGGGAATTTTGCCAGTTTGATAGTTGCTGCTTTCCTGCATCAACCCCCCGAGGACGGCGATTTCACCATTACTCAAACGCATGACTGATTCGATTTCCCGTGTCTGGATTTGCGGTACCCTGTTCTGAATCGTTACCAAATCGGGATTGGGATCAGTAGTGAAACCGGAAATACTCGATATTGAAGGGCGCACATTCAGAATGATCGAATGATCGGCGCCGATTTGAGGCGTGACCGACATGACGAGGCCAACGGACACCGTTTGTGCTGTGGTTGTGAAGGACTTTTGCGCCGCCCCCGTGCTTCCCGAGGTGACATCCGACTTGACGTTAAAGTAAACGAAATTGTCCACAACCTTCAGTACAGCCGTCTGATTATTTAAAACAGAAAGCTTCGGGCTGGAGAGTACCTTTACTGTCCCAAAGTTGTTTAGCAACTGGACGGTGAGATCCAGATTCAGGGGATTGGAGTTGTCGGTTCGACCCAGGGTGAATGGAACGATGGAACTGGTGCCGGTACTGAGCGAGGGAGTCTTGATGCTGAAGCCGCTACCATCAGCCCTGACTCTTGACCAATCAATGCCCTGCTTGTAGCCGTCGCTGAGGTCGACCTGGAGGATGGTCGCCTCGATCATCACTTGGCGGCGCGCACTGTTCATCACGCTGTCGAGGAACTCGACGATTTTTTCATGCTGGCGCGAGGTGGCACGTACTGTAATGACTCCGGCTTCTGCATTGGCAATTACCGAGGCGGCTTCGCGGAAGGTGGTGCGGTGAATCGTCTTGGCGCCGCTTTGTCTGGGGTTTGCGGAAGCCGGTTTGCCGTTGTCTGCGAGTTGGGTATTTGCCGTAGCCTCGTCCTGCTGTTCGATAACGGTATCGCTGGAACCTCCAGGCAGTATTTTGTCGGTCTCGCGCAGAATGTCTTTGAGATTCTTTTCCAGGGTTTCCCAGAAATGATTCTGCGACGTGTTGTCGACTTTTGTCGTAGAGCTATTGCCACCCGAACTGGAGCCCACACCCGTTCCCGAACTGACCTGCGAGTTGACCGAAGTGCTGACCGAGGTGTCCCTCGCCATGTTGACGTAGTCGACTGTGTAGGTGCGCAGGTAAGGCGTGTCGGGGGTGACGATCAGGTTCGGGCCATCGAGTTCCCAGCGCATGTCGACCTGTTTTGAAATGCGTGTCAGCAGCTGTTGCAGGGTCTGGTCAATGGCATTCAGCGTTACGGTGCCGTTAATGCCGGGGTGAACGTCAACATTCAATTTTGCATCTCGCGCCAAGGCGAACAATAGTTCTTGCGCTGAGACGTTCTGTACCACGACGCTGTAGGTTTCGGCCTTGGGCACAGCCTTGGGAGGCGGTAGCGCCATGCTGCTCTGTACCGGTTGCGGAATAGCCGTATCGGCCACGGAGGATCTGATGTCGGATTGCTGCAGGTGACCACTTGCGGGCGCTTGCACTGGAACATGAGTACAGGCGGTCAGCAGCAGGGATGCCAGCAGCGTTATTTTTTGGTTACGATCGAGCACGCGCGATCCCCCGTTGAAAGATGCAAACGACGGCATCATAACAGTTAAATGTTGTATGCAACTCAGAGACTTGAGCCAGGAAATGCCGGCATATCCCCGTCTTTTCCTGTTATCAGTCTATCTCCCAAACTCGTCGACATTTAAGGAAGTACTGAATAAGTCTGTCATCGCGAGCCCTGAAAGGGCGTGGCGATCCACAAGCTGCTGATTTTAAGAAAAGGCTGGATTGCTTCGCTACACTCGCAATGACGGAATCGCACTTAATCAGTGTTTCTTTAGCGCAGCCGCCTTACCTGGCGCGGATAGGGATGTGCAACCCTTACCCACGTAGGTAGTTTTTTCGCGGCAGCGGCGGCGGCGGCATGATTGTCGTAATCGCCGATAATCACGCCGTAGCGCATCTTGCCGCTCAAGTCGGAGCGGTAGGCGTGTATGGCGCCGATATCTACTGTTTTGCTCAAGCGCCGCAGGTAGTCTTCTACCCTGTCGGCCTTGTCAGTGTCTGCGGTATACAGTTGCAGGAACCAGCGCTCATCGGATGCGGTGGCCAGCCAGGTCCGGCCCTGATCCAGCGCTTGCTCGGTCAGGGAGGAGGATTTATTGGGTGCTGGCGTGGCTTCAGTGTTGCGTGGGGCAGGGGCAGCTTTGGGAGCGACTGAGGTGGTTGAGGCAACCGCTTCCACAGCGGGCTCTATAGAAGGGGGAGTGGCGGTTACAGGTGGGGTGACAGAAACTGGTGGGGTTGCAGGCGCTGGTGCAACTTTTGCCGGAGCGGCAGCCGACGCTGCGAAGTTGAAGTAAGCCGTCAATCCAATCGCAATGGCGACCACACCAATTGCCAGCGCCGTTACCAGCACTCGCTTCCGTGATGGGCGTTGGCCAGTCGTGGCAGTACTGAAGTCGCAGTCGCGGATGGCGGCGCGGACTTCCTTTGCGCTGATCTGGTGTGTCCCGCCGGCAAAGGCAGCCAGCAGGGACTTGTCGGCAAGAATATTGACTCGCCGTGTGAGGCCCCTTGAAGCATCGTGAACCAGCCTGGTAGCCGCGGGGCTGAAGATATTGGGGCCTTTGTAGCCCGCTGCACGCATACGGAACTCCATGTATTCGGCGACATCATTGCGTACCAGTGGTTCGAGCACGAAATTGTGCGTGATCCGCTCCTTCAGTTGGCGCATATCGGCGCGCGCCAATATGTCGTTCAACTCGGGTTGCCCGAACAGCACCAGTTGCAGCAGTTTGTTGCGGTTGGATTCAAGATTGGACAGCAGGCGAATTTCTTCCAGCGTTTCCATCGGCATGGCATGGGCTTCGTCGATGAGAACCACGACCCTTTTGCCTTCCGCATAAAGACCGATCAGGTGTATGTGCAATGCCTTCAGAATCGCGCTGGGGCGCCCGTTTTCGGGGAGTGCGAATGCCAGTTCATCGGCAATGGCATAGAGGATGTCATCACGCGAAAGAGAAGGGTTGCTCAGGTAAACAATGGCAACCTGCTTGGGCATGCGCTCCATCAATACGCGGCAAAGCATGGTTTTACCGCTGCCGACCTCGCCGCTGATCTTGATGATGCCTTCCTCGTGAATTGCGGCGTAAAGCAAGGCCTCCAGCGTGGCGCCACGCTTGGCTCCGGAAAAGAAAAATTCCGTATGCGGCGTTATGCGGAACGGCGATTCGTTCAGGCCGAAATGTTCAAGGTACATGCTATTGATTGCCCAAAGAGTTGCGAGACAAGGCTTCCATGCGGTTGTACAAGGTGGTTCTGTTAAGGCCGAGCAGACGGGCTGCGTGGCTGATATTGCCATGCGTGATGCGTTGCGCCGCCTCGATATAGGCCTGTTCACAGCGTCTTAACGAGGCATCAAGGTTGAAGTTTGGATTTTCCTGTATTTCCCGACTCAGGGCCGAAACGAGATCCGAGTAACTTGGCGGCGGCGCTGATAAACCAGAAGACGGCCCCTCCAGAGTGTCAAATTCTGCCGCCAGTTCCTCGGCACTGACGACACTGCCGGCATGCCTGGCAGTGAGACGGATCACGATGTTGCGCAATTCGCGTACGTTGCCAGGAAAGGAATACAACAACCACTGCTGTTCGGCTTCTTCTGACAGATGGAATGAGGCTGTGGCGTCTTCAGGCGCGTAGAGGTCACGGAAATGGTCGAGCAGGGTCAGGCGGTCTCGGCCCATCTCGCGCAATGGTGGGACGTTCAATGTGAACACGGAGAGCCGATGGTAAAGATCGGGCCGGAAACGGCCTTCTCTCAATTCACGGCGCAGATCGCGATTGGTTGCCGCAATCACGCGAGCGCGGCTTATTCGCGTCTGGGTTTCGCCGACGCGTTGGAATTCACCGTTTTCGAGTACGCGCAACAGCTTGGATTGCAGTTCCAGCGGTAGTTCGCCAATTTCGTCGAGAAACAGGGTGCCGTCGGCTGCGTCCTCAAAGTAGCCTGACTTGGCGATGGTAGCGCCGGTGAAGGCCCCGCGGGCGTAGCCGAAAAGGGTGGGTTCCACCAGGGTCGGCGCAATGGCGGCGCAGTTCAACGCAAAGTATGGTTTTCCGTGCCGCGCTGAAAAATCGTGCAGGCAGGTCGCAACGATTTCTTTGCCACTGCCGGATTCGCCCTCGATGAGTACCGGGAAGGGGGATTCGGAGAATTGCCGAATTTGTGTACGCAGCCTCTGCACTGGCAAGCTTTCGCCGATCAGGGCGCACTTGGTCCTGGCTTCTGTCTTGCCGCGATGCTCCGAATCGCTGAACGAAAGGGCATTGAGCAATAGACGCTTGATTAACGCAGGATTTGCCGGCTTGGCGATAAATTCTGTTGCACCGATGGCGCGTGCGTGACGTGCGTTGGTTTCGTCGTTCTGGCCTGATAGAACAATGATTTTCATGTCAGGCGCGTGCGCGAGCAGATCACCGATCAAGGCAAAGCCTTCTTCAGGCCGGTGCGGGCGCGGTGGCAGGCCCAAGTCAACCAGAGCCAGAGATGGGGGGATGGGTAGATCGCGTAATTGCGCGATACAGGCTGCGCGCGAAGCAGAGGCAAACACGTCGAATTCGGCCGCCAGAAAAAAACTGAGCGTCTCGACGATCAAGGGATCGTCATCAACGATCAACAGACCGGGCTTGTGCGATGTGGCGGACAGAGGCGGGCTCATCGCAGTCATCATAACGCAAGCAGACTGGACTGTCTGTTAGAATCCAGCGACTTTTTTTCAGCTTAATCTTGTGATTGCAGAACCTCTGGTCAAATTGACCAACGTAAATTTCGCCTATGACAGGCAGCCTGTGCTGACCGGCATCAACATGACGATTCCGCGTGGCAAGGTTGTCGCCATCATGGGCATCAGCGGTGGTGGCAAGACTACGACATTGCGCCTGATCGGTGGCCAGCTCAAGGCGACGTCTGGTGAAGTGGTGGTGGCAGGCCAGCGCGTTGACCAGCTTGATGACGATGGCCTGTATGCCATGCGCCGCCGCATGGGGATGCTGTTTCAGTTTGGCGCATTGTTTACCGATTTGTCCGTCTACGACAATGTTGCATTCCAGATGCGTGAGCATACCGATCTGCCCGAATCCCTGATTCACGATCTGGTGATGATGAAACTCAACGCCGTCGGTCTCGCCGGGGCGAAGGACATGATGCCATCCGAGCTTTCCGGCGGCATGGCGCGCCGCGCTGCACTGGCCCGCGCCATCGCGCTTGACCCCATGCTGATCATGTACGACGAACCCTTTGCCGGGCTTGACCCGATTTCGCTGGCGGTGGTCGGGAAGTTGATTCGTACCCTGAACGATGCACTGGGGGCGAGTTCCATCATTGTCACCCACGACATTCAGGAATCGCTGAAGATCGTGGACTACATCTACTTTGTGTCGGAAGGCAAGATTGTCGCCGAAGGTACGGCCGATGACATTCGCCAGTCGGACAAACCCTATGTGCATCAGTTCGTCTGGGGCGAAGTTGATGGCCCGGTGCCGTTCCAGTACCCTGCTCCGCCCTATGCGCAGGATATGTTGCGGGAAGCAGCCCGTGCTCAATAAAATTTCAAGCTTGCTGGTCTTCCTTGGGCATTCGGTGACCAGCCGGCTCTGGCGCCTGGGCTTTGCCGCCCGTTTTTTCCTTGCGACACTGCTTTATTCGGGGACTGCACTGCGCCGGTTTCAACTGACCATTCGGGAAATCTACTTCGCCGGTGTGCAGTCGATGGTCATCATTTTGGTCTCGGGCTTGTTCGTTGGCATGGTGCTCGGCTTGCAGGGCTACGAAACCTTGCAGCGCTTCGGTTCCGCATCGGCACTGGGTACGCTGGTGGCCCTGACGCTGGTGCGTGAGTTGGGTCCTGTGGTCGCCGCGCTGTTGTTTGCGAGCCGGGCAGGGTCTGCCATCACCGCCGAGATCGGCTTGATGAAAGCGACCGAACAGCTGTCGGCGATGGAAATGATGGCGGTCAATCCGATCGCCCGCGTCGTTGCGCCACGTTTCTGGGCCGGCGTGATTTCCATGCCGCTGCTCGCTGCGATGTTCTCGGCGATGGGGATTTTCGGCGGTTACCTGATTGGCGTGCAGCACATTGGCGTCGATGCAGGCACTTTCTGGTCGCAGATGCAGGCTTCTGTCGATGTGCGCGAGGACGTCGTCAATGGCATCATCAAGAGCGGCGTGTTCGGCGTCATCGTCACCTGGATTGCCGTGTTCGAGGGCTATGATTGCGAACCCACAGCTGAAGGGGTTTCCGGCGCGACGACGCGCACTGTTGTTACTTCTTCTTTGGCAATCCTCGCCGCCGATTTTGTTCTTACCGCATTCATGTTCAGGGGTGGTTAAATGAACCGTACTACGCTCGATCTTTGGGTTGGTTTTTTTGTGGCAGCGGGCATTGTCGCTGCGGGTTTTCTCTCGCTCAAGGTGGGTACCATCGATACCCTCAGCGCCGGTGCGACCTATCAACTGAAGGCCAAGTTTGATAACATCGGCGGGCTCAAGGCGCGCGCGCCGGTCAAGAGTGCCGGTGTGGTGGTTGGTCGAGTTACCGGCATACGCTTTGACACGCAGGATTATGTGGCGGTGGTATCGATGGAAATAGATGACCGCTACAAGTTTCCGCGCGACACTTTCGCGACCATCAATACCTCGGGTTTGCTGGGTGAGCAGTATATTGGCTTCGATGTTGGTGGCGATATGGATATGCTGAAGCCGGGTGATACGATCAAGAAAACTCAATCAGCCGTCGTGCTGGAAAAGCTGATTGGCCAGTTCATGTTCAACAAGGCATCCGAAGGTACTGGTACAGCGAAGTAACGCAGCAAGAAAGGGAAAACCGTGAGGCATGCACCAGGAATAAGTCGGTTTATTGGATTTTGTGCATTGATTACCGCAGCTTCCCTGTTGGGAGGATGCGCCACGGCCGGCAACCCCAAGGATCCGATCGAGGGTTTCAACCGCACCATATTCGCCATCAACGACGGAGTAGACAAAGCTGTTCTTAAGCCGGTTGCCAAGGGCTACGATGCAGTCATGCCGGTTCCTGCCAAGACGGGCGTTTCCAATTTCTTCGGCAACATCGCAGACCTGTTCATTGGCGTGAACAACCTGCTGCAAGGCAAGGTAGGCGAAGCAGCAAGTGATGGTAGCCGGGTGCTGGTGAATTCCACCATTGGGCTACTTGGTTTTTTCGACTTCGCATCTGACTTCGGCCTCGAAAAACACGATGAAGATTTCGGTCAGACTTTCGGCCGCTGGGGTGCCGGGACCGGCGCCTATGTCGTTGTGCCTTTCTTTGGGCCACGCGATGTGCGCGATGCGGCCGGTTTGGCGCTGGATGTCTATGCCGACCCGGTGGGCGGCATGCACAATGTGGCAGCGCGCAACACCCTGCTCGTGACGCGGGTTATCAGTGATCGCACCGCCTTTTTGCCGGCTGAAAAAGTGATCGAGGAAGCTGCACTCGACAAATATTCGTATATCCGTGATGCCTATCTGCAACACCGCCGCGGCCAAGTTTATGACGGTAGTCCACCACGTGAATACATGGATTACCTGAATTAGGCGTTGTACGTTTCAGACAAATACGAAATTTATACGGAACCAATCCATTGTGGGCGATGTCCATGTGACATCACGAACGGAGATAAATAACATGAAGTTGAATCACAGTCTGGCTGCATCCATGTTGCATGCGCTGGCCGTCTTGTGCGGCCTTTCGCTGCTGATGGCGGTTTCTGCAGTATCTGCGGAAGAGATTGCACCCGATGTTCTGGTCAAGAAAGTATCGGATGAGGTGATTGAGATCGTTCGCAGCGATGCTGACCTCAAGGCGGGAAATACCCACAAGGCCACCGAGTTGATCGAGGCCAAGGTGCTGCCTCATTTTGATTTCAACCGCATGACCGCCCTGTCGGTAGGGCGCGACTGGCGCAGTGCCACGCCGGAACAGAAAAAGTTGCTCACTAACGAGTTTCATGCCTTGCTGGTGCGCACCTATTCCAATGCGTTGACGGCCTACAAGGATCAGACTATCGAATTCAAGCCCTTCAAGATGGCGCCAGATGAAAACGATGTCATCGTGCGCACTCAGGTCAAGCAGCCTGGCGCCAAACCGATCAGCATCGACTACTCGCTGTGGAAAAACAATGGCACGTGGAAGGTGTACGACGTGATAGTAGGGGACGTTAGTCTGGTGATAAGTAATCGTGATCAGTTCAAAAAGGAGATCAGCGCCGGTGGTATCGACGGCCTGATCAAATCCTTGCAGGCAAAGAACCAGACGCCTGCTGCCTCAGTCAATAAATGATCGAAGTCTCCGCGGAGCTGGCCAAGGTCACCAGCGCCATGAATCTGACCAGCGCGAAGTCGCTGTTCGAAGAGGGCATCAGTCTCATTGCCGGTCCGGTGACGTCTTTTGATCTGGGTGCAGTGACCGAAGTGGATTCCTCAGGCCTCGCGGTCGTATTTGGCTGGCTGCGCGAAGCGCAACGGCTGGACAAGGCAGTCCGCATCGTCAATCTGCCGGAAAACCTTTCCAGCCTTGCCGAAGTCTATGGCGTCAAGGATTTGCTGCCCGTCGCTTGAAGCCGTATTTTTGTTACGGTCTTTGATTCATGCCCCTGCCAGCCATTCAAGTCATCCAGGTGACAAAGCGCTACGGGCAACTCCAGGCGCTTGACCGGGTCGATCTTGAGATTCAACAAGGTGAGTTCATCGGCCTGCTCGGCCCCAACGGTGCCGGCAAGACCACGTTGATTTCATCCTTCGCCGGTTTGGTCAAGCCGGACAGTGGAAGCATTGCCGTCTTGGGCCATGACGTTCAATCCGACTACCGCAATTCGAGACGCTTGCTGGGTGTGGTCCCGCAGGAGATCGTCTACGACCCCTTCTTTACCGTGCGCGAAACCCTGCAATTCCAGTCCGGCTATTACGGCATTCGCAAGAACGATGCGTGGATAGACGAAATCATTGCCAACCTCGATCTTGGTGCCAAGACAAATGCCAACATGCGCGGCCTTTCCGGTGGCATGAAACGTCGCGTACTGGTGGCGCAGGCACTGGTGCATCGGCCGCCGGTGATCGTACTCGACGAACCGACGGCGGGCGTTGATGTTGAGCAGCGCCAGACCCTGTGGAAATTCATCCGCCGCCTCAACGAAGATGGCCACACCATCGTGCTGACGACGCACTATCTTGAAGAAGCGGAAAGTCAGTGCGGCCGCATCGCCATGCTGAAGAATGGACGGCTGGTCGCGCTCGACACGACATCCGCGCTGTTGAGCCGCTTCTCTACACATACGCTGCGCCTGCGCTTGCGTCAGGGGGATGTCATGCCGGCTCCTCTTGAGCCGCGCGCCCGGAAGAATGGCACGCAATGGCAACTCCAATGCGAGTGCATTGAGGAAATTGAAAAAGTGCTGGCAGAACTGCGCGCCGCGGGCTGCGTGATCGAAGACATGGAAATCGGCAAGCCTGATCTGGAAGATGTATTTGTCAAACTCATGCATCCGGGCGAGATGGAGACATGAGCGACATTACAGGTTTTCTAACGCTGCTCAAAAAGGAAGTGCTGCGTTTCTGGAAGGTGGGTTATCAGACTGTCGCCGCGCCGGCGCTCACAGCTCTGTTGTATCAGCTCATTTTTTCCCACGTGCTGTCCGGACATGTGAAGGTTTACGGTTTGCTGTCTTACGCTTCCTTCCTGATTCCCGGCCTGGTGATGATGTCGGTGCTGCAGAATGCTTTTGCCAATTCCTCGTCCTCGATTATCCAGTCCAAGGTAACGGGCAGTATCGTGTTCATCCTGCTGCCGCCGATTTCCTATGGTGCGTTCTATGCCGCCTTTATCCTGGCTTCGGTCGTTCGCGGCTTTGTGGTCGGCTTGTTCGTGTTAATCGTCTCGTGGTGGTTCTCGCCGCTCAGTTTCGTTGCCCCACTCTGGATACTTCTGTTCACTCTCCTTGGCGGCGCGGTCATGGGCACGCTTGGCCTTATCGCCGGGCTGTGGGCGGAAAAGTTCGATCAGCTTGCCGCCTTCCAGAATTTCCTTATCCTGCCGCTGACCTTCCTTTCCGGCGTGTTCTATTCAATACATTCCCTGCCGGAGTTCTGGCAACAGGTGTCGGGCTACAATCCCGTTTTCTACATGATTGACGGCTTCCGCTATGGTTTTTTCGGCATTTCCGATATTTCGCCATGGCGCAGCTTGTTGGTTGTGTTGTTCTGTTATCTCGTGCTTGCCGCCATTGCGCTGAATCTGCTCCGCCGCGGCTACAAATTACGCAACTAAGTCAGGGCCTGAAAAATGCTTGACCCCAAACAAATAGAACAATGGATCGCGGCCGGTCTGGCTTGTGATCAGCTCGCAGTAAAGGGTGACGGCCAGCACTTTGAGGCACTGATTGTCAGCGCTGAATTTGAAGGTCTCAACCGGATCAAACGGCAGCAACGCGTCTACCAGACCGTGCTGGACAAGCTCAACTCCGGCGAATTGCATGCGCTATCGCTGAAAACCCTGACCCCGGAAGAATGGAAGGTTTCGCTTGGATAAACTACTGATCGAAGGTGGTTTTGCCCTCTCGGGCGAGGCTGCCATTTCCGGCGCCAAGAACGCAGCGCTGCCCCTTTTGTGCGCTGCGCTCCTGAGCAGTGAACCGTTGACGCTAACCAACGTGCCGGCGCTCAAAGACATCGGCACCATGGTGCATCTGCTGGAGCAGATGGGAGTAGTGGCGTCACACGATGGCGATACGGTCACCCTCGATGCTTCGGGGCTCGACAACCCGGTTGCGCCCTACGAGATGGTCAAGACCATGCGTGCTTCCATCCTTGTGCTTGGGCCGCTGGTGGCACGTTGCGGCGAAGCCAGGGTGTCGTTGCCGGGTGGTTGCGCCATTGGTGCGCGGCCGGTGGATCAGCACATCAAGGGCCTGACCGCGATGGGTGCGGAAATATCGGTCGAACATGGTTATGTGCATGCTCGTTCGCCATTGCTTAAAGGTGCGCGACTATTCACCGACATGGTGACAGTGACCGGCACCGAAAACCTGATGATGGCTGCCTGTTTGGCCTCAGGCGATACAGTGATAGAGAACGCCGCGCGTGAGCCCGAAGTTGTTGACCTGGCGAACTGTCTGGTGGCGATGGGCGCCCTGATTTCCGGCGCCGGTACTGATGTGATTCGCATTCGCGGGGTCGACCGCTTGCACGCGGCCACACACCGCATCATGCCGGACCGTATTGAAACCGGCACCTATCTTTGTGCGGCTGCAGCGACGGGGGGGGATATTCGTCTCACTGGCACATCGACCAGTTATCTTGATGTCGTGATCGACAAACTCATGGATGCCGGCTGTGAGATAAATTCGACGCGCGACGCCATTCATCTCAAGGCGCCGCAGCGGTTGACTTCGGTCAGCCTGCGTACGGCTCCCTACCCAGCCTTCCCGACCGACATGCAGGCCCAGTTTATGGCCATCAATGCCATTGCCAGCGGCACCGCGATCATTCGCGAGACCATTTTCGAAAATCGCTTCATGCATGCGGTTGAGTTGATCCGGCTGGGTGCCGATATCAAGATCGACGGCAATACGGCAGTGGTGCAGGGCGTGGAAAAGCTCGAAGGAGCGACTGTGATGGCGACCGACTTGCGCGCATCGGCCGGGCTGGTCATCGCCGGACTGGTCGCCCGTGGCGAGACGCTGATCGACCGCATCTATCACCTCGATCGCGGCTACGAGCATCTGGAACAGAAGCTCTCCGAGTTGGGTGCCCGCGTCAAGCGGGTGAAGTAAGCGGTGCGGTAAAATCTGCCGAATCGTTTGGTTCCTCTTGCATTAAAAACAATTCATGACCATTACCATTGCCCTTTCCAAGGGCCGCATTTTCGATGAGACCCTGCCGCTGCTCGCCGCAGCGGGAATCGTGCCGGTCGAAAATCCGGAGCAATCGCGCAAGCTCATCATCGCCACCAATCGTGCCGACGTCGGCGTGGTCATCGTGCGCGCTTCCGATGTGCCGACCTATGTGCAATATGGCGCCGCCGATATCGGCATTGCCGGCAAGGATGTACTGATTGAACATGGCGGCGTGGGGCTTTACCAGCCCCTTGACCTCAATATTGCATGCTGCCGCATGTGCGTCGCAGCGCCCGTTGGCTTTGACTATGCGGCCGCGGTGAAGCGCGGCGCCCGCCTGCGCATCGCGACAAAATATCTGCTCACTGCGCGCGAACACTTCGCCGCCAAGGGCGTGCATGTCGATCTGATCAAGCTCTACGGTTCGATGGAACTGGCGCCGCTGGTTGGCCTCGCCGATGCCATTGTCGATCTGGTATCGAGCGGGGCCACGATGAAGGCCAACAATCTGGTCGAGGTCGAGGAAATCATGCCCATCTCCTCGCGCCTGATCGTCAATCAGGCCGCGCTCAAGGTCAAGCACGACACCTTGCAGCCGATCATCGAAGCCTTCAAGAGCGCGATCAAATGAGTGTTTCGATCCAGCGTCTGACGACCAGCGATCCGGAATTCCAGGCCAGGCTCGATCGCCTGCTCGCCTTCGACGATTCGACGGATGAATCCGTCGAACGGGCGGTGGCGGATATCCTCGCCGACGTGAAAAAACGCGGCGATGCTGCCGTGCTCGATTACACGAAACGATTCGACCAGCTTGACGCAGTGTCGATGCCAGCGCTGGAACTTCCCAGGACGGAGCTCGCGCATGCGTTTGCAACGCTTGAAACCGAACGCCGTCAGGCGCTTGAAATTGCCGCTGCGCGCATCCGCAGCTATCACGAGCATCAACGGGCCGACTCGTGGGAGTACCAGGATGCCGAAGGCATGCGCCTCGGGCAGAAGGTGACGCCGCTCGACCGCGTCGGCCTCTATGTGCCGGGCGGCAAGGCCAGCTATCCTTCTTCGGTGCTGATGAATGCGATTCCGGCCAAGGTCGCCGGCGTCGGCGAACTCATCATGGTGGTGCCGACACCGCGCGGGGAAAAAAACCAGCTGGTGCTGGCTGCCGCGCATCTGGCCGGCGTTGATCGCGTCTTCACCATCGGCGGTGCGCAGGCCGTGGCCGCACTGGCCTACGGCACCGCGACGATTCCTCAGGTCGACAAGATCGTCGGCCCCGGCAACGCCTATGTCGCCAGCGCCAAGCGCCGCGTCTTCGGCGTGGTCGGCATCGACATGGTGGCGGGGCCGTCCGAAGTGCTTGTCATCGCCGATGGCACGACCAACCCCGACTGGGTGGCGATGGACCTGTTCGCCCAGGCCGAACACGACGAACTGGCGCAGTCGATCCTGCTCTGTCCCGATGCCGCCTTCATCGAGCGCGTGGCGCAGAGCATCAACCGGTTGCTGCCGGACATGTCGCGGCGCGACACCATTACCGCTTCTCTCTCGTCGCGCGGCGCGCTGATCGAGGTCGCCAATCTCGACGAGGCCTGTGCCGTCGCCAACCGCATCGCGCCCGAGCATCTTGAGTTGTCGGTGCAGGATGCACGGCCGCTGGTAGAGAAAATCCGCCATGCCGGCGCCATTTTCATCGGCCCCTATACGTCGGAATCCATCGGCGACTACTGCGCCGGCCCCGACCATGTGCTGCCCACTTCGCGCAGTGCGCGTTTCTCCAGTCCGCTCGGCGTTTACGATTTCCAGAAGCGGTCGAGCCTGATCGAGGTTTCCGTTGCCGCCGCGGCCAAGCTTGGGCCGGTGGCATCGGTGCTGGCGCGCGGCGAAGGGTTGACCGCGCATGCGCGAGCGGCGGAACTGCGGTACGAAGACTAGGATTTCGTCATCCCACGGGGACGAAGCCACCCGAGGCGGTGGTTCCCTTCGGGCATTCCCACGAAACGGGGGAATCCAATAGGAATACGTCATTGCGAGGAGGCGTAGCCAACGCGGCAATCCATCACCAACAATTCGTTCGCCCTGAGCCTGTCGCAGGGGAACGGCATTCATGCCTGATTTGAGATTGCCGGGACTCGCCCCGGCGGGCGACCCCTTTTCTTGAAGCGCGTCAAGAAAAGGGGGAAAAGAAACGCGCCCCGCTGCACCGGCCCTTCGGGCTGCCCTCGCTGCGAAAGGCTCGCCGGACGGAGGGCTCGCCAGAGGCTCGCCCGTTCGCGCGGCACAAGGCCAAGCAGTTGGCCTTGTGAAACCCCACGCCCCCCGTCTCACCTTCCTCCACTCGGCGGCGCAGAAGGGGGTTATCCGTGCTATCGTGACGGGTATGTCATGCAAGTAGGCTTGTGGAATTTAGTTCGAAAATGACACCATATAAACGACACTGATCATTCATGAACAAGGATCGCATTGAAAGTGCCAGCCGCAGTTGTGCTTGAGGCCATTGCGCTGCGTATTGTGCAGATACGTGGCCAGAAGGTCATGATTGATGCGGATTTGGCCGAGCTTTATGGCGTTCAAACCAAGGTGCTGGTGCAGGCGGTCAAACGCAATCTGGAACGCTTCCCCAAGGATTTTATGTTTCAACTGGCAAATCAAGACGTTGCCGACTTGAGGTCACAATCTGTGACCTCAAGTTTGCAGCATGGCGGCAGGCGCACTATGCCATACGCTTTTACCGAGCAAGGGGTCGCCATGCTGTCCTCGGTGTTGAACAGCCCGCGCGCCGTCGCGGTCAATATAGGTGTTAAAGGGGCCGTGGCCGACATATTCTTGCTGACCTTATCCCGCAACAATTTCACGCAGCGCCTGTACCAGTACCGCGCACTGCGCATCCGTGCCGACAGTAATACGCAGGAACTGATCGATGCGCGGCAGTTTGAAGTGGCGCACGATGATGCTGCGTTCGCGCAGCTTGGCGGCAAGTGTCGCTGCGTCGTGTTGCGGATGGCGCGCGAATACGAAATTGGCGCCTGAGGGCAGGACTTCAAAGCCAAGACTGCGCAGTTCGGCGACCATTGTTTCGCGCGTGGCGATGACGGCGGCGCAGGTCTTTGCAAAATAGTCGCGATCCTCGAAAGCGGCAATGGCGCCGGCCTGGGCGAGCAGGTCGAGTGGATAGGCATTGAAACTGTTCTTGACCCGATCAAGTGCTTCGATCAGGTCGGTCTGGCCGGCGGCGAAGCCGACGCGAAGTCCGGCCAGGGAGCGCGACTTCGACAGGGTTTGCACCACCAGCAGATTCGGGTGGCGCGCGATCAGCGGGATTGCGCTTTCACCGCCGAAATCGATGTAGGCCTCATCGACCACCACGACTGAATCCGGGTTGCTATCGAGCAGTTGCTCTATGGCATCGATGCCAAGCAGGCAACCGGTGGGCGCATTCGGATTGGGGAAGATGATGCCGCCGTTGGGGTGGCCAAAACCATCGATATCGATCCGGAAGGCGTCGTCAAGGGCGACGGTTTCGTAGGTTATGCCGTAGAGCGCGCAATACGATTTGTAGAAACTATAGGTGATATCCGGAAACAGCAACGGTAGTTCGTGCTTGAGCAATGCCTGGAATACCATCGACAGCACTTCGTCCGAGCTGTTGCCGAGGATGATCTGTTGCGGCGGGATCTTGTAGAAGTCTGAGATGGCCCGCTTGACGCCTTCCGCGTCGGGGTCGGGATACAGTCTCAGTCGATCATCGCTTGCGGCGTGGATCGCCTCGACCACGCGCGGCGAGGGGCCGTAGGGGTTTTCGTTGGTATTGAGCTTGACCAGATTGTCGAGCTTGGGTTGTTCGCCCGCCACATAGGGTTTCAGCGCGTGGACGATATTGCTCCAGTAACGGCTCATAAATTGGGATCTGATAGCAGGGAAGGCAAGCTCGCGCGGGAGCGTTTGAATACGGGCATGGACAAATTGAAATGGTATCATGCCACTGTTCCCAACTTGCCCGCCTATCCGCCATGCGCAAGGCCGAAGTTTTCCGTAGCACCCTCGAAACCCAAATTGCCGTTCGCCTTGATCTTGACGGCACGGGCGTCTCCAAACTCGACACCGGGCTTGGTTTTCTCGACCACATGCTGGATCAGATTGCGCGCCACGGCATGATCGATCTCGACATCGAGGCCAAGGGCGACCTGCATATCGACGGCCACCATACCGTGGAAGACATCGGCATTACGCTGGGTCAGGCGCTGGCCAAGGCCATCGGAGACAAGAAGGGCCTGCGCCGCTACGGCCATGCCTATGTGCCGCTCGACGAGGCATTGACGCGTGTCGTGGTCGACCTGTCGGGCCGTCCCGGCCTGACTTTTGAAGTGCCCTTCACGCGAGCCATGATCGGCGAGTTCGATGTCGACCTGATCCGCGAGTTTTTCCAGGGGCTGGCCAACCATGCCCTGATCACTGTGCATATCGACAATCTGCGTGGTGACAATACCCATCATCAGGCCGAAACGGCGTACAAGGCCTTTGGCCGCGCCTTGCGCATGGCGGTGGAAGCAGACCCGCGCGCTACCGGCATTCCTTCGACCAAGGGTAGCCTCTGAGCTTTTTCGTATGACTACCGTTGCAGTTGTTGATTACGGCATGGGCAATCTGCGCTCGGTCGCCAAGGCGATAGAGCATGTCGCGCCCACGGCCACGTTGCTGGTGACCTCTGACCCGGCCGAGGTGGCAAAAGCCGACCGCGTCGTTGTGCCAGGGCAGGGCGCGATGCCCGATTGCATGCGCGAACTCGATGCGCGTGGTTTGCGCGCAGCGGTGATTCGTGCCGCAGCGGAGAAGCCCTGGCTCGGCATCTGCATCGGCCTGCAAATGCTGTTCGCGCAGAGCGAGGAAGGCAATGTCGGCTGTCTTGACATTTTCGCTGGCCGCGTCGCGCGCTTCCCCCACGAGCAGATGGTGTTGCCCGACGGCACGCGTCTCAAGGTGCCGCACATGGGTTGGAACCAGGTGCGGCAACAAAAACCGCACGCGTTGTGGAGCGGCATTGCCGACGATGCCCGCTTCTACTTTGTACACAGTTACTATGTGGTGCCGGCCGATTCCGGCATCACCATCGGCCAGACCGGTTATGGCATTCCCTTTACTAGCGCCGTAGCCCGCGATAATATCTTTGCCGTTCAGTTCCATCCGGAGAAGAGCGCGCAAGCAGGATTGCAGTTGCTGGCCAATTTCATGAGCTGGAAGCCATAAGGTTTTCAGACATGTCGTTATTAAATTCCCTCTCTTCAAATTCTCACCCATTCTTATGCTGCTGATCCCCGCGATTGATTTGAAAGACGGTCACTGTGTGCGTCTCAAGCAGGGCGACATGGAAGATGCCACAGTGTTCTCGGAAGACCCGGCGGCCATGGCCCGCTACTGGATCGACCAGGGCGCGCGCCGTCTGCATCTGGTCGACCTCAACGGCGCCTTTGCCGGCAAGCCGAAAAACGAACGGGCCATCAAGGCCATCCTGGATGAGATCGGCGATGAGATTCCGGTCCAGCTAGGCGGTGGCATACGCGATCTCGATACCATCGAGCGCTGCCTCGACGACGGCATCAGCTACGTCATCATCGGTACGGCGGCGGTGAAAAACCCTGGCTTTCTGCATGATGCCTGCACCGCATTTCCCGGCCACATCATTGTCGGGCTCGATGCCAGGGACGGCAAGGTGGCAGTCGACGGCTGGTCGAAAATGACCGGCCATGACGTGATTGACCTCGCCAGGAAATTCCAGGATTACGGCGTCGAAGCCGTGATCTATACCGACATCGGCCGCGACGGCATGCTCTCCGGCATCAACATCGAGGCCACGGTCAAGCTGGCGCAGGCGCTGCGCATTCCGGTTATCGCCAGCGGCGGGGTTGCGGCGATGGAGGATGTCAAGGCCCTGTGCGCCGTAGCCGACGAAGGTATAGTCGGTGCCATTACCGGTCGTGCGATTTATGAAGGCACGCTGGATTTCCGCATGGCGCAAGCCGAAGCAGACGAACATTCTTCTTTAGTGAGAAGTCAGGAGTGAGGCGCAAGGAGTAAAGCCGGGAGCCTTTGCTCTTTTACTCCTCACTCTTCACCCCTCATCAAAATGCTAGCCAAACGCATCATTCCCTGTCTCGACGTCAACGCCGGCCGCGTGGTCAAGGGCGTCAATTTTGTCGAGTTGCGCGACGCCGGCGATCCGGTCGAGGTGGCCCGCCGCTACGATGAGCAGGGCGCCGACGAGATCACTTTTCTTGATATCACCGCCAGTTCCGATCAGCGCAACATCATTCTCCATATCGTGGAGCAGGTTGCCACGCAAGTGTTTATCCCGCTTACTGTAGGTGGTGGCGTGCGCGGGGTTGATGACGTGCGGCGCCTGCTCAATGCCGGCGCCGACAAGGTGAGCATGAATACTGCTGCAGTGCTGAACCCGCAACTCGTTGCCGACGCCTCGGGCAAGGTTGGTGCGCAATGCATTGTCGTCGCCATCGACGCCAAACGGGTCGCGCCTGATCGCTGGCATGTGTTTACCCACGGCGGGCGCAATGACGCCGGCATGGATGCCATAGACTGGGCGCGCAGGGTAGAGTCGCTTGGCGCCGGCGAGAAATTGCTCACCAGCATGGATTGCGACGGCACCAGGAACGGCTTTGATCTCGCTCTGACGCGGGCCGTAGCCGACGCGGTGAATATCCCCGTTATCGCCAGCGGCGGCGTCGGCAATTTGCAGCATCTAGCCGATGGCGTGAAGCAGGGCCGTGCCGATGCCGTGCTTGCTGCCAGCATTTTCCATTACGGGGAATACACTGTCCGCCAGGCGAAGGAATTCATGCGTGCACAGGGAATTGAGGTGAGACTGTGAATAACTGGCTCAATGAGGTCGTTTGGGACGAACAGGGCCTGATACCGGCCATCGCGCAGGATGCGAAAAGTGGCAAGGTGTTGAGTTCGCCTGGATAAAAAGCGAGGCGATGGCGCTGGCTTCGGGCGAGGCCGTTCATTAGTCCTGTAGCGAGCGCAAACTGTGGCACAAGGGCGAAGCGTCCGGCCATACTCATAAAGTGCCGGGAATCCAGGCCGACCGCGACCGCGATGTGATTCTGCTCAAGGCAGAGCAGTCAGGTGGCATTGCCTGTCACACCGGCCGGCGCAGCTGTTTTTTCATTGCCTGTAAATGGCGAATGGAATGAAGTCGGGCCCGCGTTGAAAAATACCAAAAAAATATACGGGGCATTGGCTAGATATCTACCTCTATAATTTATAATACATATTTTCGCGCCAGTTATTATTCGCTGAGAGTAAGCCGGCTATGCGGCTGATGCTTCCTTTGTGAATTGCCGCCTTCCTTGTTGAGACACAAAATCATCATGGCCGTAAATCTCTCTCGCACATTTGGCCGATTGACCCTTTTCTCCCGCTTGATAATTGTGGTGCTGCTTGCTTTTGCCGCTACGGTACCGGCTGTCCTGTATTTGACCGTTCACTATGCCGCTGTACAGGCCAGGCTCGAATTGGCCGCCGAGTATCAGAATGAACTGGATACCGTTGGACTGGCCATCACCCCCGGCTTGTTCACCCGCGATCCGGAGCGAATTAAGCACGATCTGAATCAGTTTCGCCGCAGTCCGTCGGTGACCAGTGTTGGCTTCCGCGACGTGTCAGATTCGGTGGAGTTTTCCCGCGAGTCGCCAGTGGCCTTGACCACGCCGGAATGGTTTTCGCGCTGGAGCGAGGTTTATCCGATGAAGGGTACGCGGCCATTGATGATGAACGGGGTGTATTTCGGCGTCATCTCCCTGGAAGTATCGCCTGTTCCGATCATCAACCAGGCCTGGGCGCGAGCCCAGCGACAATTGTTGATCCTTGCCTTGACCATGATCATGGTTTTCATCGGCATCTGGGTGGTGCTGCGCCATGGCTTGAAGCCCTTGCTGAGATTGGCTGATGGCACGCAGGTGCTCGCTAGCGGCAACTTCTCCCTGCGCCTTGAATCACGGGGCAGCCCCGAATTGCGGGCCACCATTGACGGGTTCAACCACATGGCTGAATCGGTCGAACAGATGGTCAGCGAGATTCAGGCCAATAACATATCGCTTTCGCGCAGTGAAGAAAACCTGCGTGTGACCATGCAAAGCATCGGCGATGCGGTGATCGCAACCGATGCCGAGGGCCGCGTCACCCTGATGAACGAGGTGGCAGAAAATCTGACGGGCTGGTCTTTGGCGGATGCGTTGGGACAACCGGTGGTCAAGGTATTCCATATCATCAACGAAAGCTCTCGTCAGGAAGTTGAAAGCCCGGTCGCCATTGTCCTGCGCGAAGGCCGCATTGTCGGACTAGCCAACCATACCTTGCTGGTGGCGCGGGATGGCACCGAGCGGCCGATTGCCGACAGCGGAGCGCCGATTCGCATCAGTGCAGGCGACAATATTCTTGGGGTGGTACTGGTATTCCGAGATCAGACCGAAGAACACCAGCATGCCCTGACCCTGCGTAATAGCCAGCAATTGTATGCCTCGCTGGCCGAGGCTTCGCCGGCCGGCATCTTCCGTACCGATGCCGAGGGCCGCCTGGTTTATGCCAATGCCCAATTAGGGAATATCTTCCGCTGCAAATTGCACCTGAATACCATCAGGTGGTCGGATGTGTTCGACGTTCACCCCGACGATCATTCCCGAGTGTGGTCAGCATGGGCCACCGCCCTGCGCGATGGCACTTCATTCCAGACCCAGACCCGGATCAGCCGCTCAGACGGCAGCGTGATGTGGAGCAGCCTGCGCACCGCGCCGCTGCACGATGCGCAAGGTTGTTTTACCGGCTTTGTCGGCACTGTCCTCGATGTCACGGCGGAACAGGAAAACGCCTGCAGGGCGGAACACATGACCCGCCTTTATGCCACCCTGAGCGGGATCAACAACGCGATCGTGCATAGCAAGGATGCCGCAACCCTGTTTCCCGAAATCTGTCGGGTGGCGCATCAGGAGGGGGGCTTCGTTGCCGTCTTGCTGGTGCTGGCTGACTGGGAAACCCACGCCATCAGTCTGGGTGCTTTTGCGCCAGAGGCTGCCGAATGCATCGGGCTTCAAATGACGGGGGTATACCTGCAGGCTGACAACCCGGCGGCACAGTCGCTGAGTTGCCGAACACTGCTCAGCGGCGAGCGGCAGGTCAGCAACGATTACCTGGCCGAAATGGAACTCGCGGCATCCCCTTTCCTGGCCGATATGCAGGCCCTGCATGGGGTGGCGGGATTAAGCGTGCCGATCAAACTGGGCGGCAGGGCGGTCGCTGCGCTGACGTTTTTTGCCAGCGAGCGGGATTATTTCACCGATGACATGATTGCCCTGGCCGACGAAACGGCTCAAGACGTGTCATTTGCCCTGACCAATTTCGAGCGGGAGCGGCTGCGCCATAGCGCCGAAGAAAAACTTCGCAGTAACGAGGAGCGACTCCGGCTAGCTTTGCATGCTACAAAGATGGGGACCTACGAAATCGACATGGTCAGGGATCGTATCTCGATCGATGCGGTTTGTGCCACGATTCTGGGCTTGACGCCCGAGCCACGCGAGATGAGTTCCGCTGAGGGCCTGGCTCTGGTGAACAAGACAGCCTACCCACGGGTGGTGACGGAGGCCAGGCAGGCTGATCAGGAAACCGAGAGAGCTCTAGTGGAGGAGCTGCACATCACGCCTGACGGTACTAAGCGATGGCTGCGCTGGAGCGGTGCCGTGATGGAATGGATGGCAGACGGGAAACCTGCACGCTTTCTCGGCACGGTGACGGACATTACCGAAGCGCATGCGCAGGAAGACCATTTGCGTATGACGGCGATGATGTTTGACAATGCCAGGGACGCCATCATTATTGCCGACCATGAGAGCAATATCGTTGCGACCAATCGTGCCTTTGGCGAAATCACCGGCTATGCCGCCGAGGAGGTGCTCGGCAAAAATCCGAGTCTGCTGAAATCCGGAAGTCATGACAGCCAGTTCTATGACGCAATTTGGCGTGATGTGCACGATGCGGGTTACTGGCAGGGGGAAGTATGGAACCGCAGGAAGGATGGCGTGATTTATCCTTGCGCGGTCAGCCTGTCCGCCGTGCGTCGGCCCGATGGCGAAATAACCCATTACCTGTGGATAGGTACCGATATCACCAAACAGAAGGAATTCGAGGAACGCATCACTCGCCTCGCCTATCACGACTCGCTGACCGACTTGCCCAATCGCGTCCTGCTGCGCGACCGGGTACAGCAGAATCTGGCTTCAGCCCATCGCGATGGCGAAAACCTGGCGCTGCTGTTCCTCGATCTGGATCATTTCAAGAACATCAACGATTCCCTTGGTCACGCTGTCGGCGACCAACTGTTGATGGAAGTGGCAAAGCGCATGCATTTTGCGGTACGCAATATGGACACGGTGGGCCGCCTCGGCGGTGACGAATTTCTGCTTCTCCTGCCCGGTGCCGATGCCGATGCGGCGGCTCATGTGGCGCAGAAACTTCTGGTTGAAGTGGCGAAACCTTTCCGTGTCAATTCCCATAGCCTGACAGTAACCTCCAGTATCGGCATCAGCCTGTTTCCCAAGGACGGCCACAGCTTCGATGACTTGATGAAATCGGCTGATACGGCCATGTACAAGGCAAAGGAAAGCGGACGCAATGCCTATTACTTCGCCAGCATGGAAATGAACCAGGCAGTGTTCCAGCGGCTGGTGCTGGAAAGCAATCTGCGCCGCGCGATTGACGGCAAGGAGTTCGTACTTTTCTATCAACCCCAATACCAGATGCCAGGGCAAGACATGATCGGCGCTGAAGCGCTGATTCGCTGGCAGCAACCGGAACTGGGGTTTGTCTCTCCAAGGCAGTTCATTCCGATTGCCGAAGAATCAGGCCTGATCGAGTCTATCGGCGAATGGGTGCTGGCGGAGGCCTGCGGACAGATCAAGACATGGCAGGATAAGAGGTTGCAGGCCGTTCGCATCGGCATCAACATCTCAACCCGTCAGTTTAGGGCCCGCAACCTGTTGCAGGTGGTGGATCAGGCCTTGGAGCAATCCGGCTTGTCCGGCGAGTTTCTCGAAGTGGAAATTACCGAGAGCCTTCTGGCCGAAGACATGGACTACACCCTTGCCGTACTGAGAGCGCTCAAGGAACGGGGGATACAAATTTCCGTGGACGACTTCGGCACCGGCTATTCGAGCCTCAGCTACCTCAAGCGATTCCCCATCGATCGCCTCAAGATCGATCAATCCTTCATCCGCGATCTGGACAGCGATGTGGATGACTGGGCCATCGCTACTGCTATCGTGACCCTCGGTCACAGCATGGGCATGAAGATTATTGCCGAAGGCGTGGAAACTACCGAGCAGCTTCAGATTCTACGGAACATGGGTTGCGACCAGGTGCAAGGTTTCCTCCTTGCGCGCCCCATGTCCTCCGCCAACATGTCCGACTTGCTGTTCAAGGGAAAACCCAATTGATGAAACACCTTGCCCTGTTCATCTACGGTACGGTGTTGGCAGGACAAGCCCAGGCTTTCGCTTTTGACATGGATGGCGGCGATCTGCGACTGCGTTTCAATAACACGCTGCGCTACAACTGGGCGCAGCGCATGCAGAACCGCGATTCCCGCATTGCCAACAATGGGGCTTACGACCAGGGCGATGCGTATTTTGCGCGCAACGACACCATCGCCAACCGACTCGACTGGCTCGGGGAATTCGACCTGTTCTACCTCGATAACAGCGGATTGCGAATTACCGCATCGGCTTGGTACGACGGCGTCTACGGCAGGCATGGCAGCGCCAACCCCGGCGCCTTGCCCAGCGCGGCGCCGAGCTATAGCGGCAATAGCTTCACCCCTTATGTCAAACGCTATTATCATGGCCCTTCTGGAGAGTTCCTTGATGCTTTCACCTTCACTGCCATCGACATCGGGGATAGCGTATGGAACCTGAAGGCTGGGCGCCATGCGGTGGTCTGGGGCGAATCCATGTTCGGCAGTACCCACAGCGTGGCATACGCGCAGACGCCGTCCGATGGCATGAAGGCAGTGACCAACCCCGGGGCATCTGCAAAGGAAACCGCGCTGCCGATCAATCAATTTTCCCTGCTGGCGCAAATCGATCCGGAACTGTCCCTGCTTGGCCAGTACCTGTTTGAGTGGCGCCCCAATCGCCTGCCGGAAGGCGGTACCTATTTCGGCGTAGCGGACAGCGTGCTGGAGGGGCCAGACGTCAATCGTCTCCCCGCGCTAAAAGGCCAGCGCGGCGACTGGGGTCTGGGCCTCAAGTGGAGTCCGGCCTGGCTCGATGGTACCCTCGGCGCCTATGTGCGTCGCTTCGACGACAAGGCCGGCTGGGTGGCCCAGTCCGTGGGCGGCGGAATTACGCGCGCGGTGTATGCCAAAGAAATTGATTTGTGGGGCGTGACGCTGGCCAAGAATATCGCAGGCATTGCCGTTGGGGCGGAAATCTCCCATCGCCATAACGATCCGCTCACCAGCGATGCTGCCAACAGCGATCCGGCTACATCTGAGGGCGCTCGCGGCGATACCTGGCACGGCTTGGCAAATGGCGTGCTGGCCCTGGGGCCAACTTCTTTCTTCGACCTGGCTTCGGTGTCGGGCGAACTGGCCTGGTCGCGACTGGATCGGGTGACGCGTAATCCGTCCCTCTACCGCGCACGGGGCTATCTTGCCACCTGCAATACCCTGGCCAAGGTCAATGGTTGCGCGGATGAAGAATATTTCGGCGCAGCGATTTCCTTCATTCCGGTCTGGTTACAGGTGTTTCCCGGCGTGGACGTGGAGATGCCTGTTTTCTATTCAGTCGGCCTTAAAGGCAATGCGCCCGGCAGCGGTGGTGGCAGCGAAGGCTCGGTTGTCTGGAAGGTGGGCCTGACCGCCAAGGCCTATGCCCGTCATCAGTTCGATCTCGCCTACACTGGTTACGATCAAAAATTGCAGACGGATCCGGCGTCGCCCTACGGCTCGCGCGTTCTGGGAGCACCTTTCAAGGACAAAGACTGGCTGTCTTTCACTTATCAGACTACTTTTTGAAGCCGAGAATGAATATGAAACCAAGATTATTTTTTTTCCTCGTCTTGTCCGCTTTAGTATATGCCGGTAATACGCTGGCGGCCCTCAGCCCTGCGGAAATCGCAACGCTGGGCACAAGCCTGACCGTTTTCGGTTCAGAAATGGCCGGCAACCGGGACGGCAGCATTCCCGCCTATACCGGCGGACTGCCGACCAGCACTCATCCACCGGGGTTCAAGAAGGATTCCGGCCACTGGGCCGATCCCTATGCCAGCGAGAAGCCCCTGTATGCCATTACCGGGCAAAACATGGAGCGCTATGCAGACAAGCTAAGCGCGACAAACAAGGCACTGCTGCAGCGGTTTCACTCCTACCGCATGGATGTCTATCCGAGCCATCGCAGCGTCGCTTACCCGGATTGGGTGCTCGATAACATGCTCAAGAACGCTAGCCGGGCCAAACTGGCCAGGGGCGGCGTGGCCTTGGAGGGGGCTTACGGCGGCACCCCCTTCCCCATCCCCAAGAACGGTAATGAGGCGATGTGGAACCATATATTGCGTTACAACGGCTATGCCACCAGCTATCGCATGCGCAACTGGTATGTGGATAGTTCCGGTCAGGCCGTCAACTCCGTGGAGGAGCGGCTTGACATTCAATATCCCTACTACAACCCGAAGGGGGATGCTGCGGAATTGAAAAAAAACGGCAACATCTACCTGCAATATGCCTTCGATTACATGGCGCCGCCCCAAGTAGTAGGCAATGCCACCCTGATGCAGGATGCCCTTGACCCGATCGAACAGCCGCGCCGGGCCTGGGCTTATTCTGCCGCCAGCCGACGCACCAGGCTAGCGCCCGATTTTGCCTACGACACTCCCATAGCAGCCCAAGGCGGCGTGGGCACCTACGATGAAGCCTCCATGTTCGATGGTGCCATGGACCTGTTCGAATTCAAGTTGCTGGGCAAGCGTGAAATGCTTATTCCCTATAACAACTATGCTATTTCACTGACCCATGCCAAGTCGCTGATGGTACCCAGGCATCTCAACCCAGACCACGTGCGATGGGAACTGCATCGGGTCTGGGTGATCGAGGCAACCCTGAAGCCGGGCAAGCACCACAGTTTCAGTCGCCGGGTGTTCTACTTTGACGAGGATTGGGGCGGCGCCGGCATGAGCGACGAATACGATCAGTCAGGCCAGTTGGTCAAGGGTATCTTCAGCGGCTTCCAGCAACTCTACGACAGCCAGACGCCCTGCGCACGGACCTATTGGGGTTACGACCTGACCTCGGGAATTTATCTCCTGACCGTTCAGGTCGGCGATCCTGGCCTGGGGTTTTGGCTGAAGCCGAAGGGTTTCCCAAAATTCACCTTTACGCCTGATGCCCTCCCCGGCCGAGCTGCCCTGCGTTAGTCTGGCAACGTATGTCGTTACAGAGGATAGAATTGTCCATCAACGCATTTTTAATGGCTGGAATTGCATGAAAGTTGAAAATACTGAAGGAATATTCGAATGACGAGCACAGAGGTATTACAGCGATTGCAGTCAGTGCTCGCCGAACGGCGCAATGCGACGCCGGATTCGTCCTATGTCGCCGGGCTTTATGCCAAGGGTACCGATGGGATCTGCAAGAAAGTCGCCGAGGAAGCGGCCGAGACCATCATGGCGGCTAAGGATGGCGACAAGGCGCACCTTGTCAAGGAAGTAACAGATTTGTGGTTTCACAGCATGGTGCTACTGGCGCATTTCGACGCCGGAGTCGGAGATGTTGTCGCCGAGTTCCTGCGCCGCGAAGGCGTATCGGGCATCGAGGAAAAAAAGCAGCGGGGGAACCAGCTATGAGCGACTGCATTTTCTGCAAGATTGCCGCAGGCGAAATCCCCAGTAAAAAGATCTACGAAGACGAGGATATTTTCGCTTTCCACGATATCAACCCGGCGCAACCGGTACACTTTCTGCTGATTCCGAAGCGTCACGTCGACTCGCTCTACGATGCCGATGCCTCGTATCAGGCTGTACTGGGCAAGATGCTGCTCAAGGCGGCCGACCTGGCGCGCAAACAAGGATTGAACGAAGGTTTCCGCACCATTGTTAACACCGGCAGAATAGGAGGGCAGGAGGTGTATCATCTTCATATTCACATCATGGGCGGGCCGGAGCCGGTCGGGCCGATGGTGCATAGGGTTTAGGAAAGGAGAACGACATGGGTGGATTCAGTCCGTTTCATTGGTTGATCGTATTGCTGATTGTCGTCCTGATTTTCGGTACCAAGAAACTAAAGAACGTCGGCCATGATCTGGGCAGCGCGATTAAGGGTTTCAAGGAAGGCATGAACGAGGGCAGCGCGGGAGAAAAGCCTGTTGAAAAAACTGCAGAATTGCCGAACCAGGAAGGTCAGACGATTGAAGGCGAAATCAAGAGCAAGACCAAAAGCTGAGCCGGTAACGCGGGCTGCACGAGCGAGCGGGTAGCCCCCGCTCGTTTTTTTGGCATCAGGTAAACACAATGTTTGATTTTGGTTTCTCCGAGATGGTGGTGATCGCGATGGTCGCGTTGATCGTGCTCGGCCCCGAACGCCTGCCGGGCGTTGCACGTACTGTCGGCGCCCTGATGGGACGGATGCAACGCTACTTCAACGACGTCAAGTCCGAAGTCAATCGCGAGTTGCAGCTTGAAGACCTCAGGAAAATGCAGCAAGACCTCGCCGAGAAGGCAAGGGCCATGGAGCAGTCAGCTCAGCGCGAACTGTCCGATGTCGGACAGGCCTTCGAATCGGCCCGGGGAGCCCTCCCCACACCCGGGCCGCTGGCCGGGAGCAAGGATGCCATGACCCCGGACAAGGCGGTTACGGGCACCGAATCCAACCATGACGCATAGAAAACAATAATCCCAATGCTGGAAAACACCGAAGGTTTTCTCTCCCATCTAGTTGAGCTGCGTGATCGTTTGATGCGTGCGATGCTGGCGGTGCTGGCGGTGTTTCTATGCCTGTTGCCTTGGGCCGGTAAAATCTACGACCTGCTGGCGCAGCCAATGATGGCGGCATTGCCACCGGGGACAAAAATGATCGCCACCGGCGTGGTCACTCCGTTCATGGTGCCGATCAAGATAACCCTGCTGGTGGCGCTGGTCGGTGCTCTGCCGGTAGTGCTTTACCAGGTATGGGCTTTTGTTGCTCCCGGCCTGTATAGGAACGAAAAGCGTTTTGCTCTGCCCCTGGTTATCGGTTCCACGCTCCTGTTCATGCTCGGCATGGCTTTCTGCTATTTCTTCGTGTTCGGCACCGTGTTCAGTTTTATTGCCAAATTTTCGCCGAGCAGCATCACGCCGGCGCCAGATATTGAGCAATATTTCTCGTTCGTGATGACCATGTTCCTTGCCTTTGGCACCACTTTCGAGGTGCCAGTGATTGTGGTACTGCTGGTTCGCTTCGGCATGGTGAGTCTGGACAAGCTGAAGGAATTGCGCCCCTACGCAATTGTCGGCGCCTTCGTTATTTCTGCCGTGGTAACGCCACCCGATGTGACCTCGCAGTTCATGCTTGCAGTGCCGATGTGTTTGCTTTACGAGATCGGCCTTCTTATGGCGCGCTTCGTGGCAAAACCGGCAGAATCGGAACAAGATCCGCTCACGCCATAACTTGTTGCAGTGCTTTATTGACGCTTGGTTTGTGGCCGCTTGCCGATAGTGACGTCGACTTCGATATTGTGATTGTCACGGCGCAGTTTGAGCTTCGCCTGATGACCCGGCTGTAGCGGCGCGATCAGTTCGATCATGTTTTGCGTGTCGGTAATCGGCTTGCCGTTCACTGCGAGCAGTACGTCACCAGGGCGGATCCCCGCCTTGCTGGCCGGGCTGCCGCGCATGACGCCTGCAATTAGCGCCCCGTTGGTATTCGGAATACCGAAGGATTCGGCGATTTCCGGCGTGATTTCCTGCATTTCGACACCGATCCAGCCTCGCGTTACGGCGCCGTTCTTGATGATCTGGTCAAGTATGTTGCGCGCCAGCGAGACGGGTATCGCAAAGCCGATGCCCATTGAACCGCCGCTTTGCGAATAAATGGCTGAATTGATACCGACCAGATTGCCGTTGCTATCGACCAGGGCGCCGCCGGAGTTGCCGGGGTTGATGGCGGCATCGGTCTGGATGAAGTTCTCGAAGGTGTTGATGCCAAGATGTGTACGTCCGAGCGCCGAGACGATGCCCGAAGTAACCGTCTGGCCGACGCCAAAGGGATTGCCGATGGCGAGCACTACGTCGCCAACCCTCAGGGAATCAGGTGTGGCGAAGGTCATAACAGGCAGCTTGCCTTCGGTAGTGACTTTGAGCACGGCGATGTCAGACTCGGGATCAGCGCCGATCACCCGGGCTTTGAATTTTTGGCCGCTGTTCAACGCAACTTCAATTTTGTCGGCCGCTTCGACAACATGGTAATTGGTCAGGATATAGCCGTCAGATGAAACGATGACACCGCTGCCAAGACCTGAGCGCGGCTCAGTTTGCTCATCCAGCTGGTCGCCGAAAAAATGGCGGAAAAAAGGATCGTTGATAAGCGGGTTACTGGGTGCTTTGACTTCCTGTGTGGTAGACACGTAGACGACAGCAGGCACGGCCTTGTTTGCCGCATCGGCATAAGAAGCGACCGCATGCGAACCGTTACTAGTCGATGCTGCCTGCAAGATGGATACATTTCGCGCTTCTCCTTGCGTGCCCAACAATTCCGGTTTCAGGGTCTGAACGGTAAGCAGCAGGGCGACCCCGACAGTAACCGCTTGTGCGAAGATGTACCAAAGACGTTTCATTTGATAGCCTTGTCCTGATGCTGGAGGGAGATAACATGCACCGCGATGCATTGCGCGATTATCTGGACGAACTGTTGCAAGTCGTGCAGTTCCATGATTATTGCCCAAATGGCCTGCAGGTGGAAGGCCGGTCGGAAATTCGCAAAATCATTTGCGGCGTTACCGCCTCGCAAGCGCTGCTTGACGTTGCTGTAGCTGCAGAGGCGGATGCGGTACTGGTGCACCATGGCTATTTCTGGAAGGGCGAAGATGGTCGCGTGGTGGGCATCCGCAAGTCGCGCCTGGCTACGCTACTCAAACGCGACATCAACTTGTTCGCCTATCACCTGCCGCTCGATGCTCATCCCGAACTGGGCAATAACGCACAACTGGCCGCGCGAGTTGGATGGAGAGCCGATGGGCGTTTCGGCGATCAGGGCATTGGCTTCATCGGTCGTCCGGACAGGGAGCGTACAACGGGTGAGATACTGGCACAAATCGAATCGACGCTGTGCCGAACCGCGCTGCTGGTTGGAGATGCACAGCGCCAGGTGAAGTGCGTCGCATGGTGCAGCGGCGGGGCGCAAGGACATTTCGAGGAAGCGATTGCTGCTGGCGCCGACTTGTATGTAAGTGGCGAGATTTCCGAGCAGACTACCCATCTGGCACGCGAATCCGGTGTGTCATACATCGCAGCGGGACACCATGCGACAGAACGCTATGGAATAGAAGCTCTTGGCGCGCATCTGGCTCAGAGTTTCGACATTTCTTGTGATTTTGCCGATATTGATAACCCAGTCTAGCTTTATTGAGTTCACATGATCCGCCACCTGTTCATTATCATCTCCTTTCTCGCCACACTGCTTGCCGCGTCGGTCGTTGTCGCTGCGCCGATCTATCTCAATACCCCGCAGGGCGAGCAGCGATTGATTGACGCCAAACTGCGCCGACACTTTTTTGCCATGCAACCCTATGTGGAAACACAGCAGAATCTTGCCTTTTGCGGGCCGGCCAGCATTGTTGCGGTCATGAATAGTATAGGTACGCCGCGCCCATTTGCTCCCCGGCTTTATCCCTACAGCTTCTACACTCAGGACAATATCTTTACCGCCGAAACCCAGCGGGTGAAGAGTTTCATCATGGTTTCGGTAAGCGGCATGACATTGGCCGACATGACCGCCTTCTTCAACGCACTTGGTGTCAAGGCCACGGCTTACCATGGCAGCGAACTCGGCATCGATCAACTGCGCAAGTTGCTCAGGGAAACGCTGGCTAAACCGAATGCACGCATTGTCGTCAACTTCAACCGAAAAACGTTGGCGCAGGAAGGCAGTGGCCACCTGTCGCCGCTCGCTGCCTACGACGAAGCCAGCGACTCGGTACTGATGCTGGATGTCGCCAAGTTCAAATACCCGCCTGCATGGATCAGCGTTAGCGAGTTGCTCGAATCGATGCAGACCATCGATTCCGATTCAGGCAAGAGCCGTGGCCTGGTGATCGTCGAAAAATAGCTTTACATCACGCCGGTTCAGGTGGTCAGTCTCCTTGCCAAAACACTTGGTGCAGGCGGAATCGGGTCTCTTAGCATTTCTTGATCCTGTCACTGAAGGACTTCCTCAGCTTCGCGACCTTGGGGGCCACCACCACGGCGCAATAGGGTTGCCGCTGGTTGTTGGCAAAATAATCCTGGTGATAAGCCTCGGCCGGCCAAAATTGCGTTGCGGGCAATACCTGAGTAACGATGGGGGCAGGCCAGGCGTGTTGTGCGTCGAGTTCCGCGATCAACTCCTGCGCCACCTTTGCCTGCAGTGCCGAATGCGTAAAGATCACCGAACGGTATTGTTCGCCGACATCGTTGCCCTGCCGGTTTTGAGTGGTTGGGTCGTGTGCGGTGAAGAAGGCAAGCAGCAGGGTGTGGTAGTCGATTGTCGTCGGATCGAACTCTAAGCGCACCACCTCGGCATGCCCGGTATCGCCGCCACAGACGGCTTCATAGCGAGGGTTGGCAATGCGGCCGCCAGCATAACCCGAGACCGTGGATTTAACCCCCTCAAGCTGTTTCAATGCCGCCTCGATGCACCAAAAGCAGCCACCGCCGAGTGTGGCGGTTTCAATGACATTCTCAGCTTTATTCTCGCTCATGATATCTATCCCCCGCCTTACATTGCCAGTAGCCAGTATTATGCAGTCTGACATCCGATCGTACTACGCCGGGGAGATGAGTTCTGTGACCCAAGCGCAAACCCATTCGTTGTTCGACAAACACATTGCGACGTTACGCAAAGCGACGGCAGCGGCCGAGAGCCGTATCGGCTGGAGTCCCTATCCGGATACGCCCACGGCACGCGGCAAACAAGCACTCGAAGCCGCGCGCGTGGCCTTCGATGCATATCGCGACGCGTCTTTCTATCTCGATCAACCGGGCGTGGTCGGACGGGTCGGAGACGAACGATCGCCCTACGGATTGCCGCTCAACATCAGTTACCCGCAATGCGGTGCCGATGCTCTGATCATGGCGTCGGAGAACGCCTTGCCGGCCTGGGTCAGTGCCGGGCCCGACACGCGCATCGGTGTGTGCCTCGAAATCCTCGACCGCTTGCATAAGAGTGGGATTGAGATTGCGCATGCCGTGATGCACACCACCGGCCAGCCCTTCGCACTTGCTTATCAGAATGGCCTTGCCGGCGCGCTGGATCGGGGACTGGAGGCCGTCGCTGTGGCTTATCGCGCAATGAAGCAGGTGCCCAGTTACATGCTATGTGAGAAACCGCGGAGCAATCATCCTGTGCTCAAGGTGGAAAAGTGCTACACCATTACGCCGCGTGGCATTGCGTTGGTTGTCGGTTCTCCCAGCGAACCGACTTGGGCCGGTTGGCCGGGGATGTTTGCGAGTCTTGCCACTGGCAACCCGGTGATAGTGAATCCGCACCCGGCTGCAGTGCTACCCTTGGCAATGACAGTAGCGGTGGCGCGGCAAGTGATCAAGGAGGCGGGTTTTGAGCCGAACCTGATCAGCCTGCTGGTAGATGATGCCAGCGCTTCCACGGCGACGATCGTCGGTCTGCGCCCTGAAATCCGCATCATCGATTGCGCTGGCGAGACAGATACAGCGAACTGGCTCGAAGAGAATATTCACCACGCGGCGATTTTTTCGCTCAAGGCAGGTACGAACTGCGTGGTGGTCGATTCGATTACTGACTACAAGGGCATGCTGCGCAATATTGCGTTCAGCCTGTGCCTGAACTCCGGTCAGCAAGCGGCAACTCCGCGGCTGATCCTGGTGTCGCGCGAAGGTGTGCGTACGCCTGAGGGCAAGGTCTCCGCCGAACAGTTCGAGCGCGATCTTGTCTTCGCCATGGGCAAGCTGATGGAAAATGAGGCCCGTGCGGTGGATATTCTTGGTGCCATCCAGTCGCCTGCCCTGCTCGACGAAATCGTGGCGCGGCGGGATGCCGTGGATGGCGAAGATGGGAGACTGTTGCGCGATACCACGCGGATAGAGCATCCGCATTGGCCTGCTGCTCTGGTGGCGACTCCCCTGCTGCTGAAGCAGACGCTTGACGATGGCAATCGTTTTCTCGACGGTACGCATGGTCCGCTGGCGTTTGTGACCGAGACGGAGACCGCAACTGAGGCGCTGGCCAGCGCGGAACGCATCATGCGCGACAAGGGTGCCCTGAATTTTTCCGTCTATAGCGATCGCGAACCGCTACTACAGTTGGCCGAAGACATTGCGGCCCGGGTCGGCGTTGCGTTGAGCATCAACCTGACTGGCAATCTGCCGCTGAGCCAGACCGAAGCCTTCTCTGATTTCTACGCTACGGGAGAAAACCCTTCTGCTACGTGCAGTTTGGTTGATGTGGCTTTCGTCGCAAGGAGATTTTTCGTCGGGCAGACAAGGCGTCAGACAGGTTGAAACATTCAGTCGGCCGGTGGCGATTGCGGCTATGAATATGGTATTTTTCATCCGCCGCCTCAATTGCCGCCTGTGGTAGAATTACACGGCTTTTCGCCACTTGAATGGCAAAACGACGGCGTTACGATTGGTTTCGCTCAACCGGCAAACGCCAGTCCTTTCAATCGCAGGCAATAACAGGCAGACAAGGAAATCGCATGAAGATCCACGAGTATCAGGGCAAGGAAATCCTGAGGAAATTCGGTGTCGCGACTCCGCGCGGCATTCCATGTTTCTCGGTAGACGAAGCGGTGAAAGCCGCTGAAACGCTGGGCGGCAATGTATGGGTAGTAAAAGCCCAGATTCATGCCGGTGGTCGCGGTAAGGGCGGCGGCGTCAAACTCGCCCGTACCCTGCATGAAGTGCAGGAACACGCGGGGGCGATTTTAGGCATGCAGCTGAAGACGCACCAGACCGGACCGGAAGGACAGGAAGTGCATCGCCTGTTGATCGAGGACGGCGCCGACATAAAGAAAGAATACTATACCGCGGTACTGACCGACCGCGCTTCGCAGAAGGTCGTCGTGATGGCATCTTCCGAGGGCGGCATGGATATCGAGGCAGTCGCGCACAGCACGCCGGAAAAAATCCTCAAGGAATTCGTCGATCCGCTGATCGGCCTGACCGACGCTCAGGCACTGAACCTGGCCAAGGGCATTGGCGTTCCTGAGGGCTCGATCAGCCAGGCTGTCGATACCTTCAAGAAGCTCTACACCTGCTACATGGAAACCGATGCCACTTTGGCGGAAATCAATCCGCTGATTCTGGAAGGTAACGGTAATATCAAGGCGCTCGACGCCAAGTTCAATTTTGATTCCAACGCGCTGTACCGTCATCCCGAGATCGTTGCCTATCGCGACATTGACGAGGAAGACGCCGACGAAGTCGAAGCGTCGAAGTCCGACCTCGCCTACATCTCGCTCGACGGCAACATCGGTTGTCTGGTGAACGGCGCCGGTCTGGCGATGGCGACCATGGATACGATCAAGCTGTTCGGTGCCGAGCCGGCCAACTTCCTCGACGTGGGCGGTGGCGCGACGACCGAGAAGGTCACCGAAGCTTTCAAGATCATGCTCAAGAATCCCAAGGTCAAGGGCATCCTGGTCAATATCTTCGGCGGCATCATGCGCTGCGACACTATCGCCGAGGGCGTCGTCGCGGCAGCCAAGGAAACCAAATTGTCCGTGCCGCTGGTGGTGCGCATGAAGGGCACCAACGAAGACATCGGCAAGAAGATCCTCAAGGACTCCGGCTTGCCCATCATTTCCGCCGACACCATGGCCGATGCGGCGACGAAAATCGTCGCCGCGGTCAAGTAAGGAGCAGCATCAATGTCCATCCTCATCAACAAAGACAGCAGAATCATTACCCAGGGCATGACCGGCAAGACCGGCATGTTCCATACCTCCAAGTGCCGCGAATATGCCAATGGCGCCAATTGCTTCGTCGCCGGCGTCAATCCGAAGAAGGCCGGCGAGAATTTCGAGGGCGTGCCTATCTATGCCAGCGTCAAGGAAGCCAAACAGGCGACCGGCGCTACCGTCTCCGTGATTTATGTGCCGCCTGCTGGCGCCGCCGACGCGATCTGGGAAGCCTGCGAAGCCGAACTTGATCTCGCCATCTGCATCACCGAGGGCATCCCGGTGCGCGACATGCTGGTCGTGCGCAACAAAATGAAGCAGAAAGAAGCCAAGGGTGGCAAGAAGACGCTGCTGCTCGGGCCGAACTGCCCCGGCCTCATCACGCCCGACGAAATCAAGATCGGCATCATGCCCGGCCACATCCACAAGAAGGGCCGCATTGGCGTGGTGTCGCGTTCCGGCACGCTGACTTACGAGGCCGTTGGCCAACTCACCGAAATCGGTCTTGGCCAGTCGTCGGCAGTCGGTATCGGCGGCGACCCGATCAACGGGCTCAAGCACATCGACATCATGAAGTTGTTCAACGATGATCCCAATACCGACGCAGTCATCATGATCGGCGAAATCGGCGGTCCCGACGAAGCCGAAGCTGCCGAGTGGTGCAAGGCCAACATGAAGAAACCCATCGTCGGCTTCATCGCCGGCGTCACCGCGCCTCCTGGCAAGCGCATGGGCCATGCTGGCGCACTGATTTCAGGTGGTGCCGACACGGCCGATGCCAAGCTCGAGATCATGGAAGCCTGCGGTTTTACAGTGACGCGCAACCCGTCGGAAATGGGCAAGCTGCTTAAGGCACTACTGTAAGCAAATGCCGGCGCCGAAATGATGGCGCCAGATAGTAAAAACCGCGTCGGTAAAGCCGGCGCGGTTTTTTTACGCGCTTGAAATAATCCCGGAATTCATGTCTAATGCTCCTGGTATTTGCCAGTGGCATCATTGGGATTGCCGTGCTTCGGCGGGTGTAGGATCAAGAACAAGCACCATGAAGCGTTTCGCCGCATACCGAGGATGCCCAATCGCCCGGCGTTCGGGCCGATCAGATTATTGTCATACAAGGGGGTTCATCGTGGTGCGCTTGTTGCTCAGTCAGTCAGTCAGTCAGTCAGTCACTATATTTAACTAAGCGCGCCGCGGCGCTGCGCCGTGCGCTGGCGACCCTGTCCGCCGGCCTCGCGCTGGGGCTGGCCGGCTGCGGCAGCGGCGGAGGAGGAGGGGGGGCAGCGGACGTCACCGCGCCGACCACCATGGCAGGCCCCAGTGTTGCCGGCACCACCAGCACGGCGACGACGCTGTCGGTGACCATCAACGAGAATGGCACCGGCTACTACCTGGTGCAGGCGGCAGCGGCAGCAGCACCCAGTGTGGCGGCAGTACAGGCCGGCAGCGCCTTCGCCATGACAGCCAATGTGGCGGCGACCCAGGCAATCGACGGCCTCGCACCCTCAACCGCCTATAAAATCTGGTTTGTCGCCAGGGATGCCGCCAACAATGTGCAGGCGTCAGTGCAAAATGTGGCGCTCACCACGACTACACCGGCTGCTGCGACCGGCCTCCTCAACGACACCGGCATCACTGCCAGTCAGTGCTATCAGGCTGGCAGCGATACGCTGGTGTCCTGCGCCAGCGCCGCCGCGATTGCGCTCTCGCCCACGCAGGACGGCATGGTCGGTCGCGACGCGAATCCGGCCAGCAACGACAATGCCGACGGCAAGCTCGGCTTCAGTTTCACCAAGATCGGCATGGACGGCGCCGCGCTCGCCATCCAGAACGGCACATACGACGAAGCCGGCAGCGAAGCGGCGGGCACCCATTGGAACTGTGTGGTCGACAACGTCACCGGCCTGATGTGGGAAGTCAAGACCGCCGATGGCGGGTTGCGCGACCTGAACAAGTCCTACACCAACTACGACGACGTGACCCAGGCGCAGAAGTACAACGGCACGACCTACGTCAACCCCACCCAGGCCGAAATCGACGCCGCCACCAACACCGTGGGATTCGTTGCCGCCGTCAATGCGCTAACCGGCACTAGCCGCCTTTGCGGCGCCACCGACTGGCGCCTGCCCACGCCGGATGAACTGCAAGGCATCGTGGATTACAGCGTCGCTTATCCCGGACCTACCATCGATGGCAACTGGTTCCCTAACACGCAGGGATGGGCGTTCTGGTCTTCCTCGCCCAACGCGGGGAATGCCGGCAGCGCCTGGAGCGTCCATTTCTACGTTGGCTACGTCGACTACTACCTCCGCTACGTCACGCTTCCTGTGCGGTTAGTGCGTGCCGGTCAGTGATTGGTTGTTGGCCTGAACGATGAGCCAGCCTCTGCCGCCCATTTACCGCGACATCCGGCGCCTGCTGGTGATGACCGAGCAGCTGGTGCGCTGTTTTTCGCGCTACCACAAGTACACGGTGGGCACGGATTTGCGCACCCAGGCCATGCTCGATGCGTGGTGCCCCATATACGAATATTGATGAAAGGAACTTCAATGAAACATTTCTCGCTCTTCTTGATGGCTGTTCTGGCTTGTGCATCTATGGCACAGGCTGCCCCCTTTACCCTCAGTGCCGACGGACAGGAGGTCACCGATAGCCAGACCGGCCTGATCTGGCGCCGTTGCGCCGAGGGCATGGCCTGGGATGGCAGCACCTGCGCCGGCACCGCCTCCACCTTCACCCACGAGAACGCCCTGGTACGGGCGCAGACCGAGGTGGTGGCGAGTGGCAAGGCCTGGCGGCTACCGAATGTAAAAGAGCTGTCCAGCATCGTCGATCGCAGCCGGATCAATCCGCCCATCGATACGACGGCGTTTCCGGCAACGCCGGTCAACTGGTTCTGGTCTTCCTCGCCCCTCGCGGGGGATGCCGGCTACGCCTGGTTCGTCTATTTCAGCAATGGCTACGTCGGCTACTACTTCGTCCGCTCCCTCACGCTTCCTGTGCGGTTAGTGCGTGCCGGTCAGTGATTGGGCGGCGTAGCCGCTTTGGGCTTGATGGCCGATGCAATCTATGAAGGAAATAACAATGAGTGACCGAGGGTTCGCCGCCAAGATCGCGGCATTCAACGCGATCGGGTCCATGATCAGCCTTGCCTGCGTCACCTATCTGGATCCCCTGTTGACCGCGCATATCCAGCACGGGGCCGTGGTTCATCCCTACGGCTATCCGGTCGCGGCAATCGGCGGATTGGTCATTTTCGTCAGCACCTACCTGGCGCTGGCGAAAGGCTTATCCTGGAAGCATAAGATATGGTTGCCGTCGGGCATTTTGTTGCTCGTCGATGCATTGAGCCTGCCTTTCTTCTTGCCCGAGTTTCCCAATGGAGGGATTGCGGTATGGACGCTGGAGCTGGCCGTGTGCAGCATGGTGACCTGCGTCATTCGATATGTGCCATTCAATGAGAATGTCTGGTTGTCCGACTCCGAGATTGCCGAAAGCGCCCGGATCGAGCGGGTCAAGGAATTCACCAGCCTGTGGCGTACCGTCGCTGTATCTTCAATGTTTGGTTTTCTGGCGCTGCTCGTGCCCTGGACCGATACCGTATGGAAATTTCCGGAAAACATCGTCAGGAATCGAGGAGAAGCTTTTCTCCTCGGCCAGTATGGTGGTCTTGATATCGTTGTCGTCTGCTTCTACGCACTACTGGGCGTGGTCTACGAGGCGTTCCACAAGTCCGAGAAGGCGGCTCACATGCTGCTGTCAATCAGGAGTCAGACCAAGTCAGGGTGAAGACGGCGAGCCGTCTTGCATCGGCATCGCGGTGAGGCTTGCTGCGAGCGCAACGGGCAGGCCGTCAGGCGGCTGCTTTGCCGGGTGGATAAGACACTTGGCGGGAATGCCAAATGTATTGTGCAGTTTCCAGATCATGTTGAGCGTCAGCGGGTGAAAAGGTTCCCATGAAAAGGTACCAGGCTCGCACCGAAAATGGCTCGTGGCTATGTAGCGGGAATTTCCAGATCCTTGCAGATTTTCCGTGCGAGGAAGTCGTTGATTTCACGATGGCGCGGAACCGTCGTTGCCTTTTGCGCCGCCCGGTTGACATAGACCGAATGGCTCCCGCCTTCGCGTAGCAGCTCGCAGCCGTGCCGCTCCAGCCAGCGGATCAGGTCCAGGCGTTTCACGCAGCCATGGCTTCGCGGATGAATTCGCGTCCGGTCAGGGTTTCCTCGGCGAGCGTGCGGTTGGCGGCAAGGATCATCTGTACCGCCTCGGCCAGATTCGTGCGGGCTTCTTCCAGGGTTTCGCCCTGGGTGTTGGCGCCAGGGAGTTCCTCAACGAAGGCGATATAGCCTTCAGGCACTTTTTCGAAAATCGCGGTCAGTTCCATGTGCGCTTCCTTTTTGACGGCATGGCCCATTGTAGCGGAAGGCCAGGACAGGCCGCAGTTTTGCCCCGGAAAGATCAGTGTAGGAAAATGGCGTGAGGACGATTTGTCCCGCCCGCTGTACTGCCATTGTGCCACTGCCGTCTATTGAATCAGAGCGCCCGCGTCTGGCAGCGGGCTATTGGGTTTGCCGGCAAGCGCATGAAAGATGGCGCGGTGTTTTATGTGCGTAAAATCCGCCCATGGATTTTTTTTCTTATACGTTCTGGATTTCCGTCCTCCAGATCATCCTGATCGATGTCGTGTTGTCTGGCGACAATGCGGTGGTAATCGCGCTGGCCTGCCGCAAGCTGCCCACGGAACAGCGGCGCAAGGGAATTCTGTGGGGAGTCGCCGGCGCTGTTGCGCTGCGCGTGCTGTTGACGACCTTTGCGGCTTTATTGCTCAATCTGCCGTATCTCAAGTTTGGCGGCGGCCTGCTGCTGCTCTGGATCGGGGTCAAGCTGCTATTGCCCGAAGATGGACATGGCGAGGGCGGTATTGATGCCGCCGACAATCTGTGGGGAGCGGTGAAAACCATCATCATTGCCGATCTCGTGATGAGCATCGACAATGTGATTGCTGTTGCGGGGGCTGCCCACGGCAGTCTCGGCCTGCTGATTTTTGGCCTTGCGGTGAGCATTCCGCTCATTGTCTGGTCGAGTCAGCTCGTGCTCAAGCTGATGGATCGTTTCCCCGTCATCATTACCGGTGGTGCAGCCCTGTTGGGCTGGGTAGCGGGTAGCATGATTGCCTCAGATGCCATGTTCAGCCCCTGGCTGGAGGCCCACGTACCTTATGCCGACAAGTTGCTCGCTACGGTTGGCGCCTTCCTGGTGGTTGCTGTTGGCTATTTGATTGCTCGCCGTATGAGCAAACGGAAAGCGATGACCGAATTGACGATTAACGTGGAGGAGCCATGAAAATTCGCATATTGCTGCCGGTAGATAATTCTGAGGCATCGAACCAGGCGGTTGACGCTTTTCTGCTCCGGATTGACTGGTACAGTGAGAAACCAGAGGTTCACCTGCTCAATGTCCAGCCGCCGCTACGTGGTGACATTGCCAGTTTCCTCAAGGCTGGCCTGATCAAACAATACCATCGCGATGAAGGCATGAAAGCACTTGAGCCGGTGCGGCAACGCCTTGAAGCCGCCGGGTTGAGCCTCAAGGTTCACGCGGTCGTGGGCCATGCCGCCGAGACTATCGTGCGCTATGCAGTGGAGCAGGGTTGCCATCAGATTGTGATGGGATCACGTGGAATGGGGTCGGCCGGTAGCTGGTTCCTTGGCTCGACTGTTACACGGGTATTGCACCAATCGACGGTCCCTGTACTCATACTTCGTTAAGACCGTCTGTCCGGTGCGTTTGCCCGTTCATGCAAAAAAGATTTGACGGAGTTTAACTTTGACTGTAAGAATTGGCACTATAGTGCTGTTTCTACGCGAGGTTGGGTCGTCTAGCAGGACGGTTTGGGGGTAATTAAAACGATGAAAACGGCTAAATCCGGATTCTGGAAGAGCGACTGGTTTGTGGGACTGGTCGTCAGTATTGTTGTGCTGGTACTCGGTGGTGGGGACTTGCTGCAAAGTCTTGAACGCAAAGCCTATGACCTCGGTGTAGGCATGACTACTCGCACCCCGTCCGACAAGGTGGCCGTGATTGCCATTGACAAGCAGAGTATCGACAACATCGGCCGCTGGCCCTGGTCGCGAGACGTGATGGCCGATATGGTGGACAAGCTTTCTTCCGCCCAGGCCAAGGTGATCGCGCCGGTGATTTTCTTTGCCGAACCCCAACAGGATCCGGGATTCAGCTACATCACCAAACTCATGGAAGTCTGTGGTGTGCCGCCGTTGATGCCTGCCGAGGCAGGCGCGTCTGTTGACTCACCTCCTGAACCTGTGCCAGCAGCTCTTGATAGCGTTATGCCTGAACCTTCTCCCCTCGTGGAGCCGGAGTCGAGTTGCCCGCAGATTGCTTCGCTGCTGCAGGAGGCTGAACAGACGCTGAATACCGACCGCCGCTTGGCCGAAGCATTTACCAAGGCTGGCAACGTTGCTTTGCCGATGCTGTTCCGCATAGGCGAACCGCTTGGCCGTCCCGACAAACCTCTGCCTGATTACATTGCCAGGAATGGCATCAAACTCGCTGCTAGCGACAGTGCGCCGATTCCGACCATTGACCTTGACGCAGGGGTCATCGAAGCTTTGGGAAATAGCGCAGCCGCGATCGGCCACCTTAACGTGACTCCGGACATTGATGGTGGCATACGTACCGAGGCGCTGGTGCTGGGTCATTTCAATCAGGCCTTTCCGGCTCTGTCCCTGCTGGTTGCAGCAAAGAGTCTGAACATGGGACCCGCCGATATTCAGGTACAAGCTGGTGAAAACGTGCAGTTGGGCAGGCTGAAGATTAGTACCGATCGCGATACCCGCATGTACACGTTCTTCTACAAGGATCGTGATGGCGCCCCGGCCTTTCCGGTGGATTCATTCTTTGATGTGAAAACCGGCAAGATTCCGTATGAGAAGTACCGCGACAAGATCGTGCTGATCGGGCCGACGGCGGCGGGCGTGGGCAGCATGTTCGTCACGCCGATTTCCTCGACCATGCCAGCGGTGCTGATGCAGGCGCACGCAGTATCGAGCATCCTGTCTGAGCATTTCTTCGTGACGCCATCCTGGGGCCCATGGGCTGAATTGCTGGTTTTCCTGTTTATCGCCATCTATCTCATTGTCTTGCTGCCGCGCCTCAAGGCGGGTATGGCGGCGGGGATCACTGGAGTTCTGCTGGTGCTATTGCTTGGCACCCATTTTGTACTGATTACAACGCAATTGATGTGGCTGCAATTGATGGTGCCGGCGACGCTGCTGCTGGTAGGCCATGCGCTGCTGACGACCAAGCGTTTTCTCGTTACCGAGCGCGGCAAGGAAAAATCGGATCTGGAATCGGCAGAATCGAATCGCATGCTGGGCTTGGCTTTTCAGGGTCAGGGCCAACTCGACATGGCCTTCGACAAGTTGCGCAAGTGCCCGCTCGATGACCAGTTGATGGAGAACCTCTACAACCTCGGCCTCGATTTTGAGCGCAAGCGCCAGTTCAACAAGGCTGAGTCGGTGTTCCGCTACATGGCAGACTACAACCCCAAGTTCAAGGATCTGGAATCACGCCTCAATCGCGCCAGGCAGCTTTCTGAAACGGTGATGCTCGGCGGCGGGGGCGGTACGCGCAGCAATGCCAGCCTGCTTGATGCCAGCGGCAATGTTGAAAAACCCATGCTCGGGCGCTACCAGATCGAGAAGGAACTCGGCAAGGGTGCGATGGGCGTGGTCTATCTCGGCCGCGACCCGAAAATCAATCGCGTGGTGGCGATAAAGACCATGGCATTGTCACAGGAGTTCGAGGCAGATGAACTGGATGAGGTCAAGGAGCGCTTCTTCCGCGAGGCGGAAACTGCCGGCCGGCTTAATCATACCAACATCGTTACCATGTACGATGCGGGAGAAGAGCACGATCTGGCTTACATCGCGATGGAATTCCTCAAGGGCAAGGATCTGGTGCCTTATACCAAGCCGGATAACCTGATGCCGGTCGACAAGGTGATGAGCATCGCTGCTCGCATTGGAGATGCGCTGTCGTATGCGCATGAGAACAACGTGGTCCACCGCGACATCAAGCCCGCCAACATCATGTACGAGCCCGAAGCTGACCAGGTCAAGGTGACTGATTTCGGTATTGCCCGCATCACGGACTCGTCGAAAACCAAGACCGGCATGGTGCTGGGTACGCCAAGCTACATGTCGCCGGAGCAACTGGCCGGCAAGAAGATTGACGGGCGCTCCGACCTGTTCTCCCTTGGCGTGATGCTGTACCAGATGGCATGCGGTCAGTTACCCTTCGGTGGCGAATCAATGGCGCAGTTGATGTTCAAGATTGCCAACGATGCGCACCCCGATATCCGCACATTGCGTCCCGACCTGCCGGACTGCCTGGTTGCCATCATCAACAAGGCGCTGGTCAAAGATCCCGAGCAGCGTTACCAGACTGGTGCTGAAATGGCACGCGATCTGAGAACCTGCGGCACAATGGCGGCTGGCGGTGCTGCAGCTGGTGGCGTTGACATTAAATTCTAGGAACAAGTACATGGACTTGACGCAAACGCTTGAGGTGGTGACGCAGTCCGATTCGGGGATGGTGCGCTCCCACAATGAAGATTCGGTATATGCAAATCAGTCCTTGGGTGTGGCGATATTGGCCGACGGCATGGGCGGCTACAATGCTGGTGAAATTGCCAGCGGAATGACGACAACGCTGTTGGCGAGCGAGCTGGCGCGCGCTTTTGCCGAGAAGCCACCTTACGAAAAGGATGCTTCCGCAAGCAGGGCCGCAACGGCCCTGCAAGCAGAGATTGCCAAGACCAATGGCGCTGTCTATCAGGCCGCACAAAGTCAGCCGCAGTATGCCGGGATGGGCACTACGCTGGTTGCCGCAGTATTTCATGATAATCGCGTCACTGTCGCCCATATCGGGGATTCGCGCCTGTATCGGCTGCGTGGGGGGGAACTCTCACAGGTAACGCGCGACCACTCCCTGTTGCAGGAACAGATTGACAGCGGCTTGATTACACCAGAGCAGGCGCGAGTGTCGCAGAACAGAAACCTCGTCACGCGCGCGCTGGGCATTGATCCTCAGGTGGAGGCCGAGATTCATGAATATGATGTTGCGCCTGGTGATATATATCTGCTTTGTTCCGACGGCCTTAATGACATGGTATCGGACGATGAGATCGGCATGACACTACAGATGCTCGCCGCCAATCTCGAACTCTGCGCCACACAACTGGTGCAGATGGCAAACGACAATGGCGGGCGCGATAATGTGTCGGTGATACTGGTCAAGGTAAAGCAGCCTTACCCGGCGCCCATAGGCGGACGGGGCTGGTTTTCCAGGCTGCTGGCCTGGTTCAAGTAATAAAGCATTGAGGGAAAACGAAGATGGCAAAGCTCATACTCAGCATGGACGGCCTCACGCTCAAGGAAATCCCCCTTACCAAGGAGCGGACGATCATCGGGCGAAAACCGCATAACGACATCCAGATCGACAATCTGGCCATCTCCGGCGAGCATGCGGTGGTGGTGACGATTCTCAATGATTGTTTCCTCGAAGACCTCAACAGCACCAACGGTACCTTCGTCAACGGCCAGTCGATCAAGAAACATTTTCTGCAAAACAACGACATCATCGAACTGGGCAAATACCGGCTGAAATATATTGCCGAAGCCGTTCATGCGCCGACGGCGGCGGCAGACTTCGAAAAGACGATGGTGTTGCGCCCGGATGTCATGCGCAAGACAGCGGAGCAGATGGCAAGCAAAGGTTTTGGTGATACCCAGGTCGGCATAAATAGCGCACCACCAATATCACCGCCACAGCAGACTGTTCCTGCGCCTGCGACAAATCCTCCTCCAGCCCCGCCACCAGCTAATGCAGCCCCTCCCCTAGAGACAGCGGCTGCGCCTAAGCCGCCGACGTTACCTCTGGGTGCGATCCAGTTGCTGTCAGGCGCCAATAGTGGCAGGGAGATGGAACTAGCCAAGACGCTGACGACGCTAGGCAAGCCGGGCGTACAGGTGGCGGTGATTGCGCGTCGTCCCCATGGCTACTTCATCACCCATGTCGAGGGCACCCAGTTCCCCGTGGTGAATGGCAAGACACTCGGGTCGCAGGCTCATCCACTTGCCGATCACGACATCATTGAGATCGCCGGTATTAAAATGGAATTCTTCCTCAAGAGTTGATTATCTTAGTCAAGACTGACTGCCAATCCGGGGGAAGTGCGTGAAGCAGCATCTGGCTCGTTATCTGCTGGGTTTCGCCTTGTTGCTGGTATTGCTTGGGCATTCAGCCGGGGTATATCGCATTCCACTGATTACCCGACTCGACAACATCATCTACGATACCAAGATGGTGTTGTCGATGCCGCAGGAGATGGACGACAGAGTCGTCATTCTTGATATCGACGAAAAGTCGCTGGCGGAAATCGGCCGTTGGCCTTGGGGCCGGGATAAATTGGCGACCCTGGTCAACAACCTGTTCGATAAATATCATGCTGCGGTACTCGGTTTTGACGTTGTTTTTGCCGAGCGTGACGACAGTTCCGGTCTGATGCATCTGGAGGCTCTTGCCACCAGGGAACTGAAGGACAGTTCTGCTTTCGAGTCGGCATTAGAGGAATTGCGGCCCCAGCTCGACTATGATTCACGGCTTGCCAAGGCACTGAAAGGGCGCCCCATCGTACTCGGCTATTTCATGAGTACGGAGAATAAAAATGCCTTGGGCGCCTTGCCCATGCCGGTTCTTCCGGCCGGCACATTCAGCGGACGCCGCATCAATTTCCGTTCTTTTTCCGGTTATGGCGCCAACCTTGAACTGCTGCAAAAATCTGCGGCCAGTGCTGGTTCATTCAATATGGTGCCGGATTACGACGGTGCGACACGTCGGGTACCGATGCTGATCGAGTACCAAGGCGCCTATTACGAATCACTGTCGCTGGCGATGATGCGGCAGTATCTCGGTAATCCGAAAGTAGTGCCCGGTTTTCCGACCGACAGCAAGAATTATCAGGCGATGGAGTGGATCGACCTGCCGACCCCGCAGGGCACTCTTCGCATTCCAGTTGATGAAACCGTATCCAGTTTGGTGCCGTTCCGCGGCTACCAGGGCAGTTTTCATTACATCCCGGCGGCGGACGTGATTGCAGGTCGGGCCAAGGTTGAGGATTTGCAGCACAAGCTTGTCATTCTGGGTACCACTGCAGCCGGTCTCAAGGACCACCGCGTAACACCAGTGGGGAATGTCTACCCCGGCGTTGAAGTTCATGCCAACCTGATCGCGGGCATGCTTGACGGGGCTATCAAATATCGTCCGTCCTATGTGCTTGGGGCTGATGTAGTCATGATTCTATTGGCCGGTGGTGTGATGGTGTTTCTGCTGCCATTGCTGTCTGCAATGCGCGCGACGATTGCAGCATTCATCGTGCTGTTGTTACTGCTCACCGTGAATTTTGCCTTCTGGCAGGCCGGCAACCTCGTATTGCCATTAGCCAACAGTCTATTGCTGGTGTTTTTGCTTTACGCTTTCAATATGTCATGGGGTTATTTCGTTGAATCGCGCAGCAAACGGCAATTCTCCGAGTTGTTCGGGCAGTATGTTCCACCGGAGCTGGTCGATGAAATGGCCAGGAATCCTGAGGGCTACACCATGGATGGGCGCAAAGCCGAATTGACGGTGCTGTTCTCAGACATCCGCGGCTTCACCACCATTTCTGAAGGCCTCGAGCCGGATCAACTCGCAACGCTGATGAACGAGTATCTGGGTGCGATGACCGAAGTGGTGCGCGACAATCGTGGCACGCTTGATAAATACATCGGAGACGCGATCATGGCCTTCTGGGGTGCGCCGATGGAAGATCCCGACCACGCAAAGAATGCAGTACTAACCGCCATTAAAATGCAGCACATCCTGGTTGACCTCAATAAGTCGCTGGTGCAACGCGGCTGGCCTGAGCTCAAGATCGGTGTCGGCATCAATACCGGCATCATGACTGTGGGTGACATGGGTTCTCCCGTGCGCAAGGCCTACACTGTGATGGGCGACGCCGTCAATCTTGGTTCGCGTCTGGAGGGTATCACCAAGCAATACGGCGTTGGCATTATAGTTGGCGCCGAGACGCGCGAGAAGCTCAGGAAGAGTTTCGTTTTCCGCGAACTCGATCGGGTCAAGGTCAAGGGCAAGGATGAGCCGGTCAGCATTTACGAGCCAATCGGACTGGAGGGCGAGCCGAGCCGTGCCGAGATGGAAGAACTCAAGCTTTGGGGGCAGTTCCTGCGCAGTTTCCGGGCGCAAGACTGGGACACTGCAGAAGTTACTCTGATGAATCTATCTCGTACCAGTCCGAGGTACCTATATGAAAAAGTGTATGCAGAGCGTATTGCCCTCTACCGCAGGGAGCCGCCTGGCCCGGACTGGGATGGCTCATGGAAGTTTGATACCAAGTGAAAATCAGGATCCTCGGTTGCAGCGGAGGTATTGGTGGCAGGCATCAGCGTACCACCTCAATCATCGTTGATCACGACATTCTGATCGATGCCGGGACTGGCGTTGCTGATTTGCAGATCGCGGATCTGGTCCAGATAGATCATGTCTTCATCACCCATTCCCATCTTGACCATGTCGCCTGCCTGCCGTTTATCGTCGATACGGTCGGCGACATGCGGAGTCGTCCGCTTACCGTACATGCAACAGCAGAGGCGATCGAAATATTGCAATCGCATATTTTCAACTGGGCGATCTGGCCTGATTTCAGTGAAATCCCGACGTTGCAGTCTCCAGTATTACGCTTCGAGACACTCAAGGTAGGGGAGCATGTCAAACTGGGCGATCGAACCATCACCGCACTGCCCGCAAACCATACGGTGCCTGCTGTAGGCTACAGCCTGAGTTCGCGTAACGGTACTCTGGTGTTTTCCGGCGATACAACGGCATGTCCCGAATTGTGGGCTGAAGTTAACCGCATCCATGATTTGCGCTATCTGATCATCGAGTGCGCCTTTTCCAATCGCGAAAGGCGTCTGGCCGAGATGTCAAAGCATTTGTGCCCTTCCATGTTGGCTGAAGAACTGACGCATCTCCAACTGGATGTTGAGGTCTATATTACCCACCTTAAGCCGGGTCAGATCGAATTGACCATGCTTGAGGTTGAAGACAGCATTGGCGAAATGAAGCCGCGCATGTTACAGATCAACCAGGTATTCGATCTATGAACGTCCAAACCGCTCCTGCTTTTGCCGAGTTTCTCGGAATGCTGGATCCGATGGCGACATTTCCGCCCGAAAGACGGGAGGAAATGTCGCACCTTTGTGTGCAGGAAAGGCCGGCGCATAATCACGGCGAATTCAAACCCGATGACTGGCCGGGACAGGCGGTTTATCTGCTGAGTGGTCAAATAATGCCGAGTTTGTCCATGACGGATTGCCGGAGGCAGTTAAACATCCCATTGGACGAAATACGCCAATCTGTTCCATTGCTTGACTCGCGGCGCGAATATGTGGCGTACTGTCAAGGTGGCCGGCGTAGTTCCGTGGCGGCATTCCTGCTTTCCCAGCGTGGGCTGCATGCGAGCGTTCTTGCGGGTGGTTTGCTCGGACGGCCTTCGATATTGCCGGAGACGATAAATCAATGAGTGCAGTTCCCTCTTCAGCACAGGATACGAGCAGTCTGGCGGATGTAGGTAGCCGCTTGTCGTTCTTCAAGAACCTGCAGGCGGTTACCAACAAGATCCATGCGACGTCAAACATCGATGAGATCATGCTTGAACTGTCACAGGATGTCTGCAATCTGTTCAACGCCGATCGTCTTACCATCTATTCGCTTAGCGAGGACAAGGCGTCGATCGTATCCAAGCTTAAGACCGGACTTAACTCGTTCAAGGATTTGCGCCTGCCAATTACCGATCAGAGTATTGCCGGTTATGTGGCGCTGTCGAGAAAGATCGTCAACCTCCGCGACGTCTATGACGAAATGGAGCTGAAGAACGTCCATTCCAGTCTGCGTTTCCTGCAGGAGGTGGACAAGCGCACTGGCTATCGCACCAAGCAGATGCTGGTAGCACCAATTGTCGAGCAGCCTAGCGGCGAACTACTGGGCGTCGTGCAGATCATTAACAACAAGGCTGGCTATCCGTTTGCCCAGGTAGCAGAAGAGGGTGTCAAGGGTCTATGCGAGACCTTGGCCATCGCCTTTGCCCAGCGCAGCAAACCTGCCGCGATGGTGCGTTCGAAATACGATTTTCTTGTGGCCGAAGCGATCGTTACAGCCGATGAACTGGATCTGGCCAAACGTACTGCACGCAAGGATGGCCGCGGTGTGGAGGATGTCCTGATCAAGGAGTATCAGGTCACCATTCCTGCTCTTGGTGCCGCACTATCCAAGTTCTTCAATGTGCCCTATGAAACATTCAAGCAGGATCGTATCAAGCCGGCCGATCTGCTCAAGAACCTGAAACGCGACTATATCGAGCAAAATCACTGGCTACCCATCGACGATACGGCGGAAGGCGTGGTGGTGCTTTGCATCGATCCGGAGCACGTCAGGAATTCACGTATCGTCAGTAATATTTTCCCCGGAAACAGGATTGCCTACCGCGTCTCAACGGCCAAGGAGTTTGCCGAAACGGTGGATCAGTTTTTTGGTGCTTCAGGACCAGAGCTGGATGGTACTTCAGTTGGCGATCTGCTTTCCAGTATGGACGAGGGGGAGATCGATACCGGTGACTCTTCATCCGATGATGTGTCTGCTGCAGCGGACAACGAGCTGGTAAAACTCGTCAACAAGATCATTGTTGACGCTTATCAGCAGGGGGTGTCGGACATTCATGTGGAACCGGGGCCGGGCAAGGAAAAAACCCTGATTCGCTTCCGCAAGGATGGCTCGCTGGTGAAATACATTGACGTTCCTGCCATGTATCGAAATGCCATCGTGGCGCGGATCAAGATCATGTGCGATCTTGATATCTCTGAGAAGCGCAGACCGCAGGACGGAAAGATCAAGTTCAGAAAATTCGGCCCACTTGATATCGAACTGCGGGTAGCGACGATTCCCTCTGCAGGCGGAGTCGAAGATGTAGTGATGCGAATTCTTGCTGCTGGCGAACCCATCCCGCTGGAAAAACTCGGTGTTCTACCAGGCAATCTGGAACAGCTCAAGAAGACCATAAGCAAGCCTTACGGCCTGTTCTTTGTTTGCGGTCCGACTGGTTCCGGCAAGACCACAACCCTGCATTCGGTGTTGAAGTTTCTCAATACGCCGGATACCAAGATATGGACCGCCGAAGACCCGGTGGAAATTACCCAGAAGGGGTTGCGCCAGTGCCAGATCAACAAGAAGGCCGGAATGGATTTCGCTGTAATCATGAAATCTTTTTTGCGCGCTGATCCGGACATCATCATGGTCGGCGAAATGCGTGACAAGGAGACCACCTCGATCGGCATTGAGGCCTCGCTCACCGGTCACCTGGTGTTTGCCACCCTGCATACCAACAGTGCGCCGGAGTCAGTGACCCGACTGCTCGACATGGGTATGGACCCGTTCAACTTCGCCGATGCGCTGCTGGGCATTCTTGCCCAGCGCCTGGCCAAAAGATTGTGTGCCAAGTGCAAGGAGACTTACAACCCGGATCCCGAGGAAATGAAGCTGTTCCTCACCGAGTATTGTGGCGAGTCAATCCATACTGAAACCTTCAAGAGTGAAGGCAAGGCCGCCTACGAAAAAGTCTACAAACGGCTGTTGAAGGATTATGGCAAGGACGGCAAATTTGTCATGTGTCGTCCCAAAGGCTGTCCCGAATGCGGCGGCAGCGGTTACAAGGGACGCCTCGGGCTGCATGAATTGATGGTCGGCACCGATGCGATCAAGAAGCTGATCCAGGAGCATGCCCGAGTCGCCGAGTTATTCGCGCAGGCGCTGGAAGACGGCATGCTGACCTTGAAAATGGACGGCATGGAAAAAGTGCTGGAAGGCATCACCGACCTCAAACAGGTACGTGCGGTTTGTATCAAGTGAGCGCTATGGACACCAATGCTGTAACCGTAGACGACCTGTTCCTCCGCCTCGAACAGCTTAATGACATCGGCGCCGCGCTGTCCAAAGAGCGCGACATCGACCGCTTGCTTGAAACCATCCTTGTTGCCGCGAAAACCATCACCCATGCCGATGGTGGCACGTTGTACCGCATTACCGATGATCGTCAGCATCTGTGCTTTGAAATCATGCGCACGGATTCGCTCAATATCCAGCTCGGTGGAACTACAGGTAACAAGATCACGTTTCCCGACGTGTCGCTTTTCAACGAAGCTGGCGAAGCCAACAATTCGATGATAGCAGCCTATGCCGCTATCAATGACAAAACGGTGAACATCGCCGACGCATATACTGAAGTGGGGTTCGATTTTTCCGGCACGCGCAGCTTCGACGAAAAGACCGGCTATCGCTCGACTTCGTTTCTCACCGTGCCGATGAAGAATCACGAAAACGAAGTGATCGGTGTGCTGCAGTTGATCAACGCGATTGATCTGGAAAGCAAACAAGTCGTTTCGTTCTCGTATGCCGACCAGCGGCTGGTGGAATCGCTCGCTTCGCAGGCGGCTATTGCCCTGACCAACCGGCTGCTGATCACGCAACTGGAGAAATTGTTCGAGGCATTCATCGGCCTGATCAATCTTGCCATCGACGAAAAATCGCCCTACACCGGTGGCCACTGCGAGCGCGTTCCGGTACTGACCATGATGCTGGCAGAAGCGGCAAGTGCTACCGAAATCGGCCCTTTGGCAGACTTTCGCATGTCAGACAAGGATCGCTACGAGATAAAGATCGCCGGCCTGCTGCATGATTGCGGGAAAGTTACGACACCGGTGCATGTGGTCGACAAGGCGACAAAGCTGCAAACCATTTTCGACCGCATACATCTCATCGATACCCGCTTTGAGGTGCTCAAGCGCGATGCTGAAATCAATGCCCTGAAGCGCAAGCTGGCAATCAATCCAGCCTACGATGCCGAGGCCGGGCAGCGCATCAACACCGAACTGGCCAAAATCCTGACCCGGCTTGATGAAGAGCGCGATTTCCTGCGCAAGACCAATATCGGTGGTGAGATGATGCGACCCAAAGATCAGCAAAGGGTTGCGAGTATCGGCGAGGCTTATCGCTGGCGCGACCCTGAGGGCGCAACGGTCAGCTTCCTCAGCCCAGAAGAAATCGAAAACCTTACAATTCGGGCTGGTACGCTCACTACCGCTGAACGTGAAATTATTAATCACCACATCGTCGCCACCATCAAGATGCTGAGGCAGTTGCCTTGGCCAAATCATCTGGCAAATGTACCTGAGTACGCTGGTGGCCACCATGAACGCATGGATGGCAAGGGTTATCCGAATGGACTGACGCGTGAGCAGATGCCGGTACAGGCCCGTATAATGGGGATTGCCGACATTTTCGAGGCGCTCACGGCGCGCGACCGGCCTTACAAAGTGGGCATGAAGTTGTCTCAGGCTATTGGCATCCTCGCCAATTTTGCGAAGAACGGACACGTCGACCCTGACTTGTTCGAAGTATTCATACGTAACCGCGTGTACCAGAAATATGCTGAGTTATATCTGGATCCCAAACAGATCGATACGGTCGACGAGCAGGCAATTCTTCGGAACCTTGAGGTGGTTGCGAAACTCGGTACTTGAGGGGATTTATCCGCACACGGTAGAGGCAGAAGCAGGTGTGGGTTTCGGCCGCCGAGGTGGCGAAACTGGATCATGAACAGGTCGTCGACACCTATGCCCTGGTAATGCGCGGCCTGGGGAGCGACTTCTTCGTCGAGGAAGAAGAGGACAAGATGGTGGTCGCGGTCACTGCCTGCGGCAGCGCCGGTCGGTTGAGACAGGAGGGAAAGTGCGACAACACAGATCGCTGCTCGACGAACTGCGGTACGACAAAACCTATCCTTGGTCCGTTAACAAGACCGATATGATTTATTATCGTGTGCACGTGCCCGTATGGTTTAACCTGCTTTCTAAGGAATGGGAAATCGGCAAGGATCTGATGGTGTACGAGGCCTGGGGTCGTCAATTCAATGATGTCGGTGACCCGGTGAACGAACCGTGCCGCGTGGTCATCAAGAAACAGCAACAGGCGAGTTGAACTTATTCATCCAAGGAGAAGAGACATGACAATCAAGATCGTAATCTTAATGAAGAAGAAACCCGGCATGAGTCGCGAGGACTTTATCCAGCACTACGAAACCATTCATGCCGTCGAATTCGGCAAGAAGCTGCTGGGCCACCTGTTCGTCAAGTATG